>NZ_WVIC01000060.1 GCF_009939295.1 Petrachloros mirabilis ULC683 | reverse complement strand
TAGGTAATTAATTCAACAATATCCCAATAACTTTTTGTTTTTAGCCACGAAATAAGCTGTTAAGCATCTAAACTGCATGCTGATCGCTCTCAAGTCCTTGCCACAAGGGGATCGACCTGGAAATTTAAATGCCGATCAGCTTAACATCTATACGCTCTTGAGGACTTAAGTAGCTTTTTCGTCCTTGATAGCCGAGCTTGATGCCATCTATACCTTGTGCTTCAAATTTGTTCTTCCATTTTGTAATGCAGGACTTGCGCATTCCCAGTAATTGAGTAATATTAAAGTAAGGCTTGTCTTCCAGAGCCATTTTTACAGCAATTGCTCGTTTTAGCTCTCTCGAATCAGGATTTCCTTGTATAAATTCTGTCAAGACAGAAATTTTATCTACTTTTTGTTGGTGTTCTAATAGAAAATTTCGCATAAAGAGTACGCTCTTAGTTGAATGACAATATCTATATATTATCAGTTTTTGTCTCAATTAGGATTGCTATATGCCGAACCCCAGGGTTATTTCATTCTAGGTTTAGGCAACGAGTTTAGGTAATTCCAGCCACAGATCGATCAAATTCCTGATACCTATAATGGCGTATTCTCGTAGAGGCATAAAGCTTCAGAATTTAGAATGAAACAGCCCTGTATACCGAAACTCTATCAGCAGGTGATGGCAGCCGTTGCCGAAGGTGCTAGCCCTCCTAGAGCAATTCGATCAATTGTCTAAATCGCGAAAACAACAGATACAGAGCACCGCCAATGCACCATCAAAAACAGCTTATGCATTCCTAAAATGCGGCTGCGGGTTTGGTGCCATTGGGGTTTCTCAGAGGATTCGCTTCAGCGGAGACAGAGTCAAGGGTAGCCCCTTAGTTTTGAGATTGGGCAGTGACCTTCTAGCCCTGGGATTACTGCTGGCGCTGGCGCTGCTGGGGGTGTTTGGCCTGGCAATGGTGACCGGGTGGGTGCGGCGATCGCGCAAATACCTCCCCTAGGGCGTTCTGGCGTGAACTGTGACGTCTTCCACTGTTCGTAGTTCGGGCACGGCGTAGCCAATGATGCCTACCAGCAGCAGCATGATGGCGGTAAACACGTAGAGCAGGGCCATGCCCGCGCCGGGGGTAGTGCCTAGCATAGGGCCAGCGATCGCAGCCAGCAACCCGTCTGGCTGCATGGCGGGCTCTAGAATGTAGTCGGCCAGAGGGCCAGCGATCAGGGTGGCGATCGCACTCACCACCTGCACTACCAGCGAATTGGCGGCAAACACTCGTCCCTGAGTCACCGGAGCAATTTGAGTCATCCAAATCGCCGTCTCGGAACTGCCCAGCAAGGGAAAGTTTAAGGAGGAACAGAATTGAGCCGGGAGCCAGATAAGCGGCGATCGCCCCAGCCCAAAGACAGTCTTGCTCAACCCTGCGCCCATAAACCCTAGCAACATACCGTGAATCCGTCGCCGGGGGCCACCCCACGCGCTTAGGAGCACGGCACCCGTGACGCCGCCCAAGCCCGCTGCCGAGGCGGTGCTGGCTAAAACCTGGGCACTGCCGTCTGTGCGGGCCAGAATCATCGGGTCGTAGATGGCTCCACCCAGGTCGTGGAAGAACCAAAATACAGTGGTGATCAATAGGAGCGATCGCAAGCTGGGCTGTTTCCACACTTCGCGAAAGCCAAAGGTGAGTTTTGACAGGCGGGTTTCCAGCGCGGTTTCTCCTGGCGGTGGCGGTTGGGGGATGGAGCGGGTTAGTAGCGTGGCGATCGCCACCCCAAAGCTAACCAGATCAATTCCCACAATGCCCAGCAGGCCGATCAGCGGGTAGAACACGCCGGTTAGGGCAGGGCCAAAAATAGCGGCCCCATAATGCACTGCCGAATTCATACTATTGGCCCGTGTGAGGTGGGCGGGCGGTACCAAAGCTGAAATCGACGTTTGATAGGCCAAACTCTGAATCTGCCCAAAGCCACCGTTGAGGGCGGCTGCCCCATAGAGGTGCCAGATGTGAAGGCCCTCGGTGAGGTAGAGTAGCCCGATCGCAAAGGATGATAGGGCGGCAACGGCATCGCCTAGCATCATCAGCCGCTTGCGGTTGAACCGGTCTACGATCAACCCGGCTACCAGGGTGATGGGGATGCGGGGCAGTTGAGAGAAGAAGCCCACTAGAGCTAGGGCGGTAGCTGAACCGGTGATCTCCCAGGCCCAGAGGATAAGGGCAAATTCGGTCATGTAGCTGCCGATGGTGGAGACCAGTTGGCCAAACCAGATGATAATGAAGGTACGCACGAGGGGAGTGGGGAGTGGGGAGTAGAAATTGATTAGAGGATTGAGCGATGCTGCTAGAACTGAGTCGATTGAGTGTGCCGCCAGGACAGCGAGTGCTGTTGCATGAGGTTAGCTGGCAAGAGTTTGAGTTGATTTTGGAGGATCTGGGAGAGCATCGATCGACTCGAATTGCCTATGACAATGGAAATTTAGAAATTATGGCCCCTTTGCCAGAACATGAGGACGACAAGGAAATTATTGGAGATTTGGTTAAAGCCTTGCTAGAGGAGCTAGACATTGAATTCAGGAGCCTGGGTTCAACGACCTATAAGAATCAAGCCATGTTTAAAGGAATTGAGCCAGATCAGTGTTTTTATATTCAAAATGAATCAGCCATTCGAGGTAAGAAAAGACTGGATTTGACGGTTGATCCACCGCCTGATTTGGCTTTAGAAATTGACATTACTTCTCGTACCCATCCCAGTATTTATCAAGCACTGGGAGTGCCGGAGCTTTGGCGATTTGAGCGAGGGAATCTGCGAATTAACATCTTAGAAGAGGGAAGGTATGTTGAGTCTGAAATGAGTGCTTTATTTCCAGGTTTGCCTCTAAAGGAGGTGATTCCGCGCTACCTGGCTCAAAGCAAAACTATAGGTCGAAATGCAGTGATGAAAGCGTTGCGGCAATGGGTGAGGGCGATCTAAACTTTTGCTTTTTGGCAACGCGACAGAGTTAAACGACTTGGTAGTGCTTAACGGGTGTCAAATGATGGCGGAAGCGGTGGAATTTGAGCAACAATGTCCGTTTGCAGCACCGCAGGAAAGTTTTTCCAGGGAATCTTGCCATCTTTGCTATCAAGATATCGTTCGCTCAAACACAGCACTGCCTCAACTGTCTCATCAATCGAATCTTCTGCAACTGGAACCTCCGCTAAAACGTATATTGATTTATTCGGACATGACAAGGCGATCGCACAAGGATGAGCGCAGACCCATAAACAGTCCACTGGGCGAATGTCTAATTCCAATCGCCGTGACCAGGTTTGGTGCAGAGTCAGTAGATGGTCAAATAATATTGCACCATCGGGTGGTTTAGGATGGGTAATATGGCAGGATCGACAAACAAAAAGAACGGATTTTGACATGGATTATGGAATATTAATATCAACAGTTAAAAATCAAAGAAAGATTGATCATGATTTCTCTTCGAGGAGATGTTTGAACAGATCGTCAAGAATACGACTCGCCCCGCCAAGACTACGCTCAGCTACCCAAGTTCCGTAATGGACTGGGTAGATTCTGCCTTGTTTAACAACATTAAGCTGAGACCAAAGGGGGTGAGGTTGTATTTCCTTCAATGAGTCAGGTGGAAACTCGACAACAAACATGACATCAGCATCGATTAAATCAAGCCGCTCAAAAGAGAGGTTCATTACCCAATCGTCTTTTTGCTGCGCTGGGGGTCGCAACAGACCAGCCTCTGCTACCACCGACCCCATGAACGAATTTTCTAAATAAATCCGAGCAGGCTGGGTAGAATCATCGTAAGCTGCAACGAGGGAAACGTCAGTTTGCTTGAGACGATTTTCCTTTGCAGAGGCTGCGCCAACGCCCATCTGTTGTTGAAACTCCCTAATCCGCTGATGGTATTGATCCAAAAGTTGTGTGGCTTCTTCTGTCTTTCCCAGGGCTTCAGCAAAGTTGAGAAATCCCTGTTTCCATGAGATATCAGCCCCTTGTTCCGGCAGGGAACCACATTTGTCCATAGAGTTAGACACTGTTGGTGCAATGCGAGAAAGTTGTTCGTAGAATTGCTGATCGAGTCTTCCACAATCGAGAATGAGATCGGGCTGTAAACGCAATATGGCTTCTACATTGGGCTGATCACCACTACCGATCTCAGTGATACCATCAAGCTGCTCCTCTGAGTAAGATAGCCAGTCATTCAGATTTGTAGAGCCAATGGGTTTGAACCCCAAAGTCAAGGCAGCATCCAGAGGACTGGTGTCGAGTACAACTACTCGTTGTGGGTTTGCGGGAACACAAGTTTCTCCCATAGAGTGTTCCACCATTCGGCATGCAGCTATTGGTGAATGTCCTAGCTGAGAAGTGGAATTCTGGGAAGTATCTCTATTACAAGCAGCAATAAGGAAAAAGGTGAGAAATGCTAGACATAGCCATCCAACCCAATAATGCCTCCACCTTAAGATCGTCCTGTTTTTTTCTTGATAGTGAAATAGATTTTTCTCTGTCATAGTTGATTCTTGTTTTGAGATGCCAGGCTAACTGTTGTCTACTAAACGTCTAGTATCAAATTCTGCCTCAGAACTGTACTGATACCGTTCCCAAAACCGTAAAAGGATTATCTACAAGAATTCCGCGTCCTTGGAAGTTATAGTTCGTTCGATCGAGTATGTTTTTGAAGTTTAATCCAACTCTCCAGTTGTCACGTCGATAGAAAATTGCAGCATCAATCCGGACATTGGCTGGAAGTTCGAAGGTGTTTGGAATCAAAACTTCTCGCTCTCCTGAATAGAAAATACCACCCCCAAATCCCAGCCCCTGTAGGTCTCCACGCTGGATTTCATAAGTAGTCCACAGACTGGCACCCACCCTCGGCGCATTGACGAGTCGCGCTCCTTCAGGGGTAAATTCATCTCCCACGGTGACAACCGCATCATTCAAAAACGCAGAGGCAATGATATTCCAACCGGGTAATGGTTCCCCAGCCAGATCCAACTCAATGCCCCGACTTCTGGCTTCACCAGCAGCGATGGAAAAGCTATCATCCTCGGGATCGACTCTCAACTCATTGGTGCGTGTGATCTGATAGGCTGCCAAGGTGGCACTTAATCGGCCGTCAAGCCAATCAGTTTTGATACCCACTTCGTATTGAGTTCCCCGCGTAGGTTCGATCAATTCTCCAGTTCTGGTAAAAGCATTATTTGGAACAAACGAGCGACTGTAACTGGCGTAAAGTGAGATAGGCTCAATGGGCTGATAGACAATACCGACTCGCGGCGAGAAAGCCCCATTATAGAAATCATCTTCCGAGGCTTCATCCAGTGGCGTTTCTGCATCTGTATCAAAAAGCTGAAATCTGCTGGTTTGATTGACGAAATCATATCGTCCCCCAATCAACAGATTGAGATTGGGCAAAAGCGTAACTTGATCTTGGAGATAAAGCCCAATCGTTTGGGTTCTATCGCCAAATCGCTCCGAAACTCGATCAAAAACTGTTGGTATAGGGGCACCGTAGACGGGATTGAATACATTGATTGAATCCGCAGAAGCAACAGAACTGGCTTGATCAGAAGTAGTTCTACTAAACTCAATGCCGAATAGGAGTTGATGGGCAATTGACCCTGTATTGAATCTGCCACTTAGGTCGGTTTGGATGGAGTAGGTATCGTTGTTGGCGAAAGGATCGAATTGATATATTCGCTCCATCGTACCATCTGGCTCTATAAGAAATGTTGAGCGAAACCTAGCACCCTGAATTTGACTAAATTTTAAGGCAAAACCACTACGAATTTGCCAATTTTCATTGAAGCGATGGTCTAGGGTGAGATTCCCAAAATGGGATTCTTCGGTTCTGGAGTTTACATCTGGTTCGCCTACAAATAGACTCCTGCGTAAATCCGAGAAAATGGGGTTACGGGGAAGACCATCGTACCAATCTCCATCACTCCGCAAATACTCGTAGGATAATGATAGATCCGTATCCTCTCCCAAACGGTAGCTTAAGGTGGGCGAAACTTGGATGACTTCGCGATCGACAAAATCGACAAAACTACCCGAGTTTTCATAAGCCGCATTCAAGCGGTATAGCAAGCTTCTATCTGTTGTAAGCGGCCCCGACAGGTCAATCGAGGGTTGATAAAAGCTATAGCTGCCAGCGGTAAACTCAGCCTCATAGTAGGGACGCTCTAGTGGCTGTTTGGTAACGAAGTTAATTACCCCCCCTGGTTCTATCGCACCATATAATATTGATGCAGGCCCTTTCAGTACCTCAATGCGCTCGATGTTATTGGGATTGACATCGATTTCTCTCGCCAAGAAACCATTTCTAAGACGCTCAAAGGTATTGAATCCCCGAATAACGTAGTTATCATTTCTGCCGCCATAACCTGCTCGAATGTTTACTCCACTTACGTTACGGAGGGCATCCGAAATATTCGTTGTGCCTTGATCTTCAATCACCTGACGGGGAATCACCTGAATCGATTGGGGAATATCGCGCAGCGGCGTATCGGTTCGCGTTGCAGTCGTCGCAGTGGAAGGGTTGTAGCCTTCGTCTTGCTCTCCGGTCACCACAATCTGAATGGCGTCATCGGCATCCCCCACCTGCCCCATCCCTGGTACCACACTCAGCACTAGATTCCCTGCTTCCGTGCTCACCTGTGCTTCTGGCGGTGCATCGGTTCCTGTAATCGACACCCGCACTCTGTCACCCGGTAAACCCGTCACGCTCACCAGCGCGATTCCCTCAGCCGGATTAAACTGCTCAAACGAGTTTCCCTCTGGCAACGCCAGCACTGCATTGGGAATCTCGGCAATCAGCGCATTGCCAACAACGGAAGGGGTAGGAACGGGCAACTCACCCTCAGCCGTTTGCAAAATCAGCTCCAATCCCGCCTCGGTTGGGTTAACCTGCACATTGGTAATTTGAGTCAGAGATTGGGCAATTTGGGCCATCCACTCATCCACAGTCGTGGCGGCAGTTGAGTAGGCGGGTAGGTGGGTGGGTAGATGAGTAGGTGGGTGGGCGGGTAAATCGGTAGATGAGTCAGCGGATAATGTAGGCTCACCTCCCCCGTCGCCTACACTTTCCCCTCCGGCCCATGCCGCTGGTACAAAGCCGCCCAAAATTGTACCGATAACACACAGATATTGGATCAACAGTTGCGCTTTCATCTCACTCCTCACACCAAAGCCAAGGCAACAGAACCGTTCCCTGCCGTAGCTAGCCGGGAGCAGTAACGCCCTTGAATTACAGCAATTTCAAATGATTCTCAATAAGTTTAGGGCGAAAGCCACGCTAGATGAAGAGATAGTTTTGCCCCAGACTGGCTATTTTTTGCCCCAGACTGGCTTTTCAGGATGCTCTGGTGCGATCGCCTGTGGCCGGTCGAAGACCATCGCTCCCATCTGAGACAGGAAATAGCATTTGAAGGGTGAGGCGTAACGGGCGATCGCCGCCACTGATTGCGAAGAATGGGATGGGGAGGAATTGCCTATACTTGATATGGATAGCAGCACCAAGAGTAGCGCCATGAGTCAAACAGCAACGGGGCGAGTGCAGTGGACGATCGCTGATATCGATTTGCTGGCAACCGACGAGTGGAAGCGCTACGAAATTATCGATGGAGAGTTGTTTGTGACCAGGGCACCACACTGGGGGCATCAAGATTAGGAGGAAAACCTGGCGATGACCACAATTCCAGAAACCAAGTCAGACGTGACGCAGTATGAGGCAGATTTTGTCATCTGGGTTGAGCAACAGGCTGCCCTGTTAAAGCAGGGGTGCTGGGGTGACCTAGATGTGGTGCATCTCATTGATGAGGTAGAAGCGTTGGGGCGTTCTGAAAAACGGGCTTTGCGAAGCCAGGTGATTCGAGTGATCAAGCATCTATTGAAACTAAACTATCAGCCCGGTGCTTTTTACTACCTCAACAGTTGGCGCAGTTCGGTTGCCGAAGGGCGTACCCAAATCAAGCTGATTCTGCAAGACTCGCCCAGCCTCAAGCCCTATCTCGCCCAGGTGTTTGCTGAGTGCTATCGAGATGCCGTTGCCGAGGTCGTTGCCGAAACTGGACTGGCTGAGCCGGTGTTTCCTCAGAAATGCCCCTATTCCCCAGCGCAAGTCCTGGATCTAAAATTTCTGCCCGGTGCTGGTGAAGCCTCCGATGGTTAGCTTCCGCCGATGGACTGCTGCCCCTGACGACAAGACTTGGGGGTAATGCCGAATTTCTGCTTGAAGGCGTCACAGAAGCGACTCTGACTGGTGTAGCCCACCGCCCGGGCTACTTCTGTCACCGTCATCGCTCCAATTTCCAGCAGAAAACGTCCCTGGTCTAGGCGATAATCTCGCAGGTAACTGAAGGGTGTCGTGCCCAAAACCTGTCGAAAGCCCCGGTGCAGTTTGCTTTCGCTCATGCCCACCCGCCGGGCCAACTCCAGAATTGACGGCGGCTGACTCAGGTTTTGCGCCAGAATTTCCCTGGCATAGTGAATGCGATCGACATCGTCGCGGCAGAGTTGATTGACGATTCGCGCATTGGATGAATGGATGGTCTGCTCAAGCTGGAGGGCAATTAATTCTAGGGCTTTTCCTTCCAGATAAATTCGGCGTGTCAGCCCCTGGTAGGGGCAATTCAGCATTTGTATCAAGGCCCGCTGCATCGCTGGAGTTGTAGTGTGCGGTTGAAAAAAACGCCCGTGCTTCTCTTCAAAGATCGAGCTCAACTCCGGCTCGAGTAAGTCCATGCGATCGGCCACAAAGGACCTGAAAACGGAAGGCTCAACGTGAATATCCACGGCCTGAGTGCGTTCTTTGGCCATAGAAACCCACTCAAGTTTTTGGTTGGTGAACCGTCGGATGAGGTAGTTTTGTCCTGCACTCACCCCATAGCCGTTGTGGTGACTGAAGCCAGAGGAAAGCTGAAAAACTAACTCAAAATCTCCAGCCTCAAAACAAGCAAAGTTTTCAACCCGCAAATCGTCGCGCAGCGTGTAGTCATGCAGGGCTAGCCAGATGCCACTTCGGAGATCAATATCTTGGCGGTACCCATATCCTAGCGATCGCGGATAGCTAGACTTCCACTCAAAAGGTGACAGCGGCTGAGCGTTATCATTTAGCTCTTTGCCAAGCTGCTCCCACGCTTCACCAGAAAGGGCAATGGTCATATCAGTTAAGAGCGCCTGCTATAAACGAAACACATTAATAAGAAGTATTCTCAATAGCAGAAGCTTAGCAAGCCCTCGGACTAATGTAAAGCAAGAACCCACAGGGCTAGCAGGATGAGGTCACTCTCCAGAGAAAACTTGAGCGGCAATTGCTGCGATCGCAAGCCTGTAAAGGTCAGTCTTGCTGCAAAATCCCTTGCACTTCTGTTCCTGGCAAGCTCAATGCCTCAGCGATTTGCGCCACCGTCAGCCCTAGCAGTTGCAATCGAGAGACCGCATCCATGCTGTTGGCCCGGGTGAAGTGAGCGGGCGGCACCAGAGCTGAAATCGACGTTTGATAGGCCAGACTCTGAATCTGTCCAAAGCCGCCATTGAGGGCGGCTGCCCCATAGAGGTGCCAGATGTGGAGGCTGTCGGTGAGATAGAGTAGCCCAATCGCTAGGGACGAAAGGGCGGCAACGGCATCGCCCAGCATCATCAGCCGTTTGCGGTTAAAGCGTTCGCGCAGCGTCTCCGAAGGAGAATCAACGATCAACCCAGCCACCAGGGTGATAGGGATGCGGGGCAGTTTAGAAAAGAAGCCCACCAAGGCCAGGGCGGTGGCGGAGCCTGTGATCTCCCAGGCCCAGAGCATGAGGGCAAATTCGGTCATGTAGCTGCCGATGGTAGAAACCAGCTGGCCGAACCAGATCAGGGTAAAAGTGCGCATGGGAGAGGGAATTTAGAATGGGAGTAGATCGAGGGAAAATCAATGGTTGCTACGCCGGAATCTAGACCTGTCGTACCCCCTCTAGAAAATGGCGATCGCCTCTCGCGGGCTGAGTTTGAGCGGCGGTACACAGCGATGCCGCAGGTCAAGCAGGCTGAACTAATTGAAGGGGTCGTCTACATGGCATCGCCGCTGAGAATCAAAAGTCATGGGGAACCGCATGGAGATTTAGCGACTTGGCTGGGAACTTACAAAGCTTTTACTCCAGGGGTTGTAGTGGGTATTGAACCTACAGTGCGGCTGGATTTAGAGAACGAGCCTCAACCCGATGCCGTGTTGCTGGTGCCTGGGCGACAAGCAACGATTGGTGCCGATGACTACATTGAAGGAGCGCCGGAGTTGATCGTGGAAGTCGCGGCGAGTAGTGCGGCGATTGATTTGCATGACAAAAAGCGGGCTTATCGGCGCAATCAAGTGCAGGAATATATCGTCTGGCGCACACTGGAGAGGCAGTTGGATTGGTTTGTGCTGGAGGCGGACGAGTATCAGGCTCAACGGCTTGATGACGGCATTGTCCGCAGCCGCATCTTTCCTGGATTGTGGTTAGCGGTGTCGGCGCTGTTGGCAGGCGATATGACGACAGTGTTGACGGTGTTGCAGCAGGGGATAAATTCCCCAGAGCATCAAGCATTTGTGCAGAAGATAAGCCCGTAGATATCCTTCGGACTATCATTTTACAGAGGTAAGACATGACACAAGAATTAGTTGATCTGAGGCAGTGCATTCTAGAAAATCGCTACGACGATGCCCTGGCCCTAGTAGACGAGTTAGAGGAGATGAGTAAAAACAGTCAATTCTGCGTAATATCGAGTCATTTCTGATTCGTTTGCTCATCCATATAATCAAAAATCAAATTGAACAACGACTCACAAATTCTTGGGCAGCTTCTATTTCTGATTCGATTTTGAGAATTCAAAAGTTGAATTTGAAGGCAAATAAGACGTCTTATTACGTCAATGTTGATGAATGGTTTCCATTGTTAGAAGAAGCGGTTGAAGCGGCGATCGCCCCTGCCAGCGTAGAGGTGTTTGATGGCCGGTTGAACGCGATTCAACTCAGTCAGCAAGTTGAAAGAAGTTCAGTGATTGCTGTTGCTCAGTCATTGCTAGAGTTGATCTATCAATATTCAGCTAAAGAGCTACCGGCTATCATCTCTACTCGCTTGGTAGAACTGCCAGGAGGACAAGGATGGCATAGGGATTGAATCTTTTGTTTCACGGTGTTCTGCTCGATCTCTATGAGATTTAGAAAGCTAATCTTGAGTTGCTTCTAAAATGGATTGGGGAAGATAATCTGCCATTAGTCATACATTGACTCTCGTCTCAAAGCTTCATCAGGTAAGTTGGGGCCGTCCTTATGGCTTTGTACCCATTGTATTAATCGTTCAGCCCGTTCTTGGGGGGTGGCGGCTGCCCAAAACGGCTGCTCTGAAGAAACGGGAGATAGAATTAAACGATTTTCGTCTCCTACTTCAACCCGGAAACGGGTATTGGGCTGAAGGGCACGCAGAATCTCTTCAGGAATTTGTAGGGTGCCAGTTTCGCTGATTTCGACAATTACAGCCATTGCAGTGACCTCTCAAGTTCAGTGGGGCTTTTGGGGGTTCCACTCTGCTCATTATCTCTTATCTCCTGATGGCAGAACTGGGGGAATTTTGGCAATGCCGCTTGATTTGAGCATTTCAGGAAACTGCTTCCAGGGGACATCGCCATCCTCGCTGTCGTGATAATGCTTACCGAATTGGAGCAGGGCTTCGGCACTTTCAGTGGGGGGTAAATCGATAAGCAAATAGGTGGGCTGATGGGCGGCAGAGATGGCTACGACACAAGCCTTGCTGCACATCCACAGGCAATCGATGGGTTGAATGGTGATGGGTGAGTCTTGGGATTGGAGGCTGTTGAGCTGCTCTAGCAGTTGAGCGCCCTGGGAAGGCTTCACGCGTTTGCTAGCTGCATCATTGCAAGACTGGCAGACAAATAGTGTGGAGTTTGACATCATTGATAATTAATTGCTTTCGGCAAGTGGCGATAAAAGCCGATGGGCTTCATCGATTAAGATTTCAGCAGTAATTGGGCCGCGAACATTACTGCCCCAAATATGATAATCAACGAAATACACGCGATTCTCTTGCGTTGCTTGCAGTGATTGAGTGATTGGGCTTTGGTTCCATACGTGTTTAGAGTTTTCCATTTCGTTATCACTAGCTATAGCGATAATAATGTCCGCCTTGACCTGTGGCAGAACCTCTAGTGAGATCCGGTCTTCTTTGCGCCTCTGGTTTTGATCAGTTGGAAATACAAGCTGAAAACCGATCTCCTCTATAAGGCCACCAGCAAAAGTTTCATTGTCGTAAGCCCAAAAAGTATTAGGCAAATCACGTGCATCAAGTAACAAAACTCGTGGTTGAGTTACTGCTACTGGTGTGAGTTGAGCACGAACGGTAGCGAGCTTTTGATTATGTGATGAAATAACCTTATGGGCATCTGACTGATGTCCAAGTGCTTTAGCAATTACCTGGACACTTGTCTTCCAATCATCTTTGCCAGAACTTCCTTCAAAAAGTAGTGTTGGGGCAATCTGTGATAGCTTTGAATAGTACTGCTGGGCAAAAACTCTTTCTCCTAAAATCAAATCTGGTTTAAACTTCAGGAGTGCTTCAAGTGAAGGACTATCTCGTAATCCCAGATTGATTGGAGAACTAGTAATGAGATTGTCTAAATAAGGGATATGTGTAATCGGTTCGCCAATAGTTTCTGGATTGAAATAAAGATTAATTTCTGCATAGCCAGATGGTTGTATTCCAAGCGAGAGCAAAATATCGAGCATGTGTGGACCAAGGACAGCTATTCTCTGTGGCTGACCACAGACTTGAGTCGTACCAACATCGTGCTCAATTGCTTGACATTGAGTTGTCGATGTTTGGGAACTCGGCGAGGATGGATTTGGTGAGGTGGAGATGCCGCAAGCTGAGACTAAAAGAATGGTGAGTCCCATTAACAGGTGCAGCCTGAGCCAACGACGAACTTGATTAACAAACGCTTTGTCTGTCACTAGATTATTTCTCAATTACTCGAATGCAATAGACAGATTTAAGGAATGGGAGTTAAGTCTTGATATCTATTCAGCTACTTACCAGGTAATACGATAGTTCACACTAAAGGTTCTGCCCCTGTTTGGAAATCTAAATCGGTTGCTGAAAGCACCAAAAAGTTGACTCTGACCTGGGAAATATTGATTGTCGAACAAGTTCTCAATTCCAATACTTAATGTTCCTGGCCCTAATCCAATATTACTGATGTAATCAACCACTGCATAGCTCTCAATTCCTATGGGATCAACCTCAGCATTAAAAGCTCTGTCTCGGCTGCCGACAAATAACACTTGCAGGCGATTGCGCCAGCCAGGTGTAGTTTGATGTTCAACATAAGCTGTGAGTTTTAGCGGTGAAATTGTGGCACCGTCTAATGGAAGAAATTCCCCACTTCCGTCAAAATCAGTTTCACCTTCCTGCCAACTTGCAGTACCGCCAAGCTGCCATCCACCACCTGGTTGCCAGTCAAGAGTTCCTTCAACGCCGTAAATTCTTACTGGTGCGCGGGCAACTGATAGGGTGAAGCCACTTTCGCCTACTACCTCAATTGATCCCAGATCAGAAAAGTTGTAGAAAGCAGCCAGAGAAGCCTGCACATTATTCCAGTTGCCGCGCACACCAAGTTCGTAATTGTCAATTTTTTGTGGTCGAAGATCTACAAAATCAGCTTCGACGGCAAATCCTGCTGGCGGATTTCTAAGAACAGTGCCAAAATCTGGAACTGAAAAGCCTTGGGAAAAGCTAGCAAATAAACTCACATCTTCCGTGATATTATAAATGGTGCCAAAATTAAAGACCGTGTCACTAAAATTTTGTTCTCCGCCCTGAATTGGATTGCCCTGAATAGTAGTGTAGTCATCAACGTTGAGACCAATACGCTGATGACGTACTCCGCCACTAAGAAGCAATTGATCGCTAATTTCCCATCCCAACTGGGCAAATAAACCTAGCTGATTAACTTGATAAGGCGGGACATTAAACGCTTCATCAATTCTCTGGTTAACCTGTCCCCTAGTTTCGTCAAAAGCTACAGGATCAAGTAAATCGAAGATCTGACTATTTTCTTCATTCTGATAGTCAACTCCCCATAGAACATCAATGTCTCTAGACAGTGGAGTGTCAAACTGGAATCGTCCACCCCATATTTCGTGCTCAGTTCGTGATACGTTGAGAGTCCCACCAAATCCACGACCATCGATTGGCGGGTTGGAAAGAGTATTATCTTGATAGTATGCTTGAGCATCAAATCGACTACTCAATAGATTTTCATGGGTGTAAGCAAGATTAAAAAGAGTAGTTCGATCTCTTGGTGGAGTAGTATCGATAAATTCTAACCTTCCCACTCTAATTCCACGTGGTTTTTCCGTGCCAGGAGGGGATTCATCAACACTTAAATCTTCAACGAATTCATTGTCTGTTTGATTGGAATCATAGTAGTTAAATGTTAGTTGTAGGCGTTGTTGGCTACTTAAATCGACTCCTATTTTGCTAAAAATGTTTAAGGTATCGCTTTGGGCTAAAGGGCGGAAGTTGAATATGCGATCGCCTTCACCATCAAAAAAGTCGCCAAGACTTTCCCTAGACAAAGAGAAGGTGAAATCAAAAGGGTCTTCAAAGCCCAAAAATCCATATTGAAGGTAATTCCCAAATCCATCGGCTGGTAGCGTAGTTCCATCTCCACTGCCAGCAGCACTCACTCCAACTTCAATGTTATGATTTAATCCTTCTTCAGTAGGTCGTCGCGTAATAATGTTGATTACTCCTCCAGTTGCTTCTGCCCCGTAGATTGCATTAGGGCCACGAACCACTTCAATTCGCTCGATAGCATCTGGAGCAATGGTTTGTAATGGACGAGTTTGAGTATTAAAAGATGCAGGTACGCCATCAATTAAAACAGAAACACCACGTCCTCTGAGCCGAAACCCACTCACTCGATTTTGACGAGGCTCTTCAAAACCGGGAACCTCTCGACCCAAAATATCTGGTAGATCCCTTGATAATGTACTTTGTTGCTCTAATGTTTCACGAGTAATGACTGTCACTGATCGCGGGATATTCTCTAAGGGTTCTTCTCTGCGAGTAGCAGTAACAACGACCTGAATGGCATCCTCATCCTGTACTGAAGCAGTTTCAGTTCCTGGAGTGACACCAAACACCAACCCTTGCGCTTCCGCTCTCACCTGTGCTTCTGGCGGTGCATCCGTCCCGGTTACCGATACCCGCACTCGCTCGCCCGGCAAACCCGTTACACTCACCAGAGCAATCCCCTCCGCCGGGTCAAACTGCTCAAAGGCATCCCCTTCTGGCAGGGCCAGCACCGCGTTGGGAATTTCAGCAATCAGCGCATTCCCCACCGTCTGCGTGGTTGGGGTCGGCAAATCTCCGTTTGGTGTTTCTAGCACGATGGAGAGCCCCGTTTCGGTGGGTTCAAGTCTGACTCCTGTAATTTGCACCTGCGACGCCTCGATCTGAGCCATCCACTCTGCCACCGTGGTGGCTGGATATTCGACCTGATCTAGAGCTAGCCCCTCGCCATCCAGGGCGTCCTCATTTCCCAACGCCGGAGTTGCCCAGCCCAGCCCCAAACCCAGAGACACAAAACTCGCTGTCCCCAGCATCAGGGCTTTTGCCATCAACATTAACTGCTGCAGTTGTCCCATCATCTCCACACACCTCATCCACGACTGAGATAAGTCTGAGCCATATATGATGCGGCTCAGCCTGCCCTAAACAAGAACAATTGTCAAAAACCTGTGTCGAGAATACGGGATTTGGGCGATCGCAATTGACAGTATCCGGATTTTTTTTTGGCAGTATCCGGATTTTTTAGCGGCGTAGGCTATTGCGATAGCACTGGGGTGTCATGCCAAACTGCTGCTTAAACATCCGGCAAAAGTAGCTCTGATTGGCATAGCCCATCGCCTGAGCAACCCCTGCTATCTTGAGGGTAGGCTCCGCCAACAATTGCTTGGCTCGCTCCATGCGGTGGGTTTGCAAATAGCCAAATACGGTCGTGCCAAACACCTGACGGAATCCTTGCTTCAGCTTGTAGTCATTCACCCCCACCAGGCGAGCCAGTTCCAAGAGCGACGGTGGATTGTCTAACCGCTGGAGCAAAATTGCACTGGCGTAATGGATGCGATCGATATCTTTAGCGTGCAGACCGGGTTTCGCTAAGGCGGCAGGCGGATGCTGAATGACTTGGTCGAGTCGCAGGGCAATCAGCTCCATAACCTTGCTTTCGAGATATAGCCAGCGGGTCAACCCCTGGTAGGGGCAGTGCAAAATCTGGTGAATCACAGACTGCATGGCGGCGGTGGTTGGCTGCACATGCCGGAAATGTCCATGAATCGGTTGGGAAATTTGAACAAGCTGTTGGAGGAGTGGTGGCAATGCACTCAACTGCTCGCCTACTAGAGTTTCAAATAGATCTGGCTCGATGTGGATGTCAAACTTGAGGACACGCTCACCCGCTTGCCAATGGAACTGCCCACCATCTTCATCGTGCCACATAGCCAGGATGAAACTGTGGCAAGGCTGCACTTCCTCATGGTGATTACGCCCTGAGAGCATAAAGCTCATCTCTAGGTGTTGGTAAGGAGCGCAGGGTTTATCCTCGCCGTAGTCCACAACTAAATCGTCTTGCAGGGTGTAATCATCGATTAAAATATTCAACCCCGAGCGCAAATCTACGCTCTGCCGATAGCCGTGACTCTTTCCAGTCGCGTCAACCAACGGAATCGTCCAGGGTTGACGCATCAGTTGGGTTTCCTCAGCTTGGGGGTGCTGACTTAGGGCTTCTGGCACCGAGAGAAACAAGGTCATGGGGCGAGAGCTGTGTCTACATAGCTCTAATGAAATTAGTTCTCATTAATATACCTTGTTATCGCAAAATAAAGCGCTATGCTGCCTGATGGGGCACGGAACCGCAGAATCAGACAGCATCATGCTCGTTTGGACTAATGACTGAACCGGCAGACAGCAGGTGTAGCAAGCAATCAAACTAGACCCCGAAAGCCGGTTGAATTGCGCTCGCTGGCTTTTAACCCTGACGTACCCTGCGACCGTCAGCGGCCATTTCGGTGCCGTCCATCTCTGGCAACTTTCCCCAGTGCCCAGGCTTAAGCAGTGACCCTCCAACCCTGAGACTGCTGCTGGATCGCCCACATGGCGGCGTAGCGCCCAGGCTGCTGAAGCAGTTCTCGGTGAGTTCCCTGGGCCACGATTCGCCCATTTTCAAGTACCAAGATTTGGTCTGCCCCCACCACCGTTGAGAGCCGATGGGCGATCACAATCACCGTCTTATCCACCACCAACTGGTCGATCGCCCGCTGCACCGCTACCTCACTTTCCGTATCCAGGGCGGAGGTTGGTTCATCGAGCAGCACGACTGGCGCATCCTTGAGCATGGCGCGGGCAATGGAGATACGCTGACGTTCTCCGCCAGATAAAGCGCCGCCAATTTCGCCCACCTGGGTGTGATAGCCGTGGGGCAGGCGGCTAATAAACTCATGGCAGTTGGCGGCCTGGGCTGCGGCTTCCACCTCGGCATCGGTGGCATCGGGCTTGGCCATGCGAATGTTGTTGAGAATGGTGTCGTCAAATAAGTAGACATCCTGAAAGACGACGGAGAGCGATCGCATCAGCACAGCCGGTTCCACCTGGCGAATATCTATCCCCCCAATGCAAATCGCCCCTGCCTGCCCGTCGGCAAAGCGGCTAATTAAGCGGGTGATGGTGGTTTTGCCGCTGCCGGAAGGGCCAACCAAGGCCGTGAGCGATCGCTCGGGCACCTGAAAGGACACCTCGCGCAAGGCCCACTCGGTTTGGTCTGCGTAGCGAAACGAAACCTGATCAAAGGCAACGTCAAACCGAGTCAGGGGTGCTGGGGGAGGCTGCACCGCCAGGGGAGGGGTTGCCATCACCGCCTCAATGCGCTCCAGGCTGATTTCCATCAGATCTAGAATGCTGGCCAGCCCCGTGAGCTGAGCCAGCGGTTCTGTAAAGCGCATGGTAATCACCACCAGGGCAACTAGGGCGGGCATGGAGAGGCTGTCCTGCAAAATAAACCCTGTACCCAGGCCAATCACCGCGATGATGCCCACTTCTACCAGGGTGGCCATGGCAATTAGCGGCAAATTCACCAGCCGCTGCCCCTTGACCTGGACGACGCGCTGTTGTTCTAGGGCGGCCTGCAAGCGCTGGGACTGTTCGCCCACCTGCTGGGTGGCCCGCAGCACCGGCAGCCCCTGGGCATATTCCACCACCCGAGAAGCCGTCTCGGCATCGGTCGCGGAGACATCGCGCAGGATGGTTTTGACCAGCGATCGCATATACCGATACACCGGCACCGCCAGGGGAAACGTTACCACCAGCGCCGCCGCCAGTCGCCAATCGACGAACAGCGTTACCAAGACCGTGATCAACGGCACCACCAGGGTCTGAATAATCAGGGTGGCCAGACTGCCAATCCACAGCACCACTTCGCTGACATTGCCGCTCATCACCACATTGAGATCGCCCGATCGCCGCTGGTTCAGGTCTTGCAGGGGCATCCGCCGCAGTTGTTCTGCCAGCCGCAGGCGGGTTTCGTGGGCCACCTCAGTGGAGGTTAACCAGGCAAAGTCCAGTTCTCGCCAGCGTAGGAGTCCTTCGATCAGCACCAAGCCTGCAAATAGGGCCAAGAGCGTCCCCACCCGCTGGGCATCAATGGGTAGGGTCATCAGGGCGGAGAGAAGCGGGAAAAACAGCGCAAAAATAATCCCTTGAATGATGGAGGCGATGACTGAGAGGAGAAGGGCGGTTTGCAGCTGCGGTCGATAGGAACCGGCAACCTGCATCATGCGGCGATAGGTGTTGAGCATGGGGAAGAGGGAAGAGGGAAGAGGGAAGATTTACTAAGGGCCTATTCAACGGTTGGGGGATCCCCCCTGCCCCCCTTGAAAAGCTAATCCTGTAGGGGTTTTGTATGAGCAGATTAGAGCATCATAGATACCTCT
>NZ_WVIC01000059.1 GCF_009939295.1 Petrachloros mirabilis ULC683 | reverse complement strand
CAACCTGTTTGCTGGCAATCCTCAAGCACCACTGCCTCAGCCTGAGTAGTTACGACATTAGACATTCAAAATGAGTCTTTCCAGGCGGGGGTGACACATTACTGTCGAGACAAAAAGAATTATTCCCCTCAGGGTATTCTAGCTGTGCTTCATAGATAAGCTGGTAATTTTGTACACCATTCACATTGCTTGAAAGGCCGTCCGTCTTTTGAAATGAAGACACATGAACGTTACCCAAACTAAAGGTTCCACCAGTCAGGGTTGGCACACTGGTTATAGACTTTTCAAAAAACTGACGAGCATCACTCTCTGATGGTGCAGATTGAATGGAGCAACCGCTGAATGCGTGTGCCACCAATGAGAAGAAGATCAAAACGGACACACTCACTGTAGAATTACGCTTGAACTCTATGATCATGTTGGGAAAAGAAGAAAACATACTAATTGAATTGAAAATATTGTGCCGCCAGTTCCAGAATTTTGGATGGCTTAGTGAAATGAGATCGCCCCACCACCCCCACAACAAAACTGTACAACAAAAGCCCAAAAACTCTGCAACTTAACCTCAGAAACCAAAGCAGAAATGGACTGCACAACAACTAGAAACCGCTGGCGGGGTCTAATGTCCAGGAAATGAGCAGACGGCGGCTAAAGTCGATGTTTCAGTCAATTATGGATATTGTGAGCAGATTGATTTTTGTTTGAGTTGAGTGCAATAAATTGCATTGGGATAGCGGTTGAGTTCGCTGGATCTTAATGTTCGTAAGGTAGTTGGATGAAGCTCATAGCGCTTGCCACAGACACCATCCACCTCAGTTTCCTCCGAAGATTGACAAACAGGAGTCCCACGCCCTTGCAATCCCCATTTAATTTGGGTAACAACTCCATCACTCCACCGAAGCTTGACTCCACCTCCTCCAGTCCAAGTCCACCCTTCTCGGATGCAATTTTTATCTTTGAGAATTAATTGCCCTTGTTTGAAGAAATAACATGTCACCTGATAGGGCTTAATCTCACCTGCGATCACAAGCGAAGCATTCAAGAAAGCATGGGGTAGAATAATGATTAAAGTGGAACAAATAGATTTGAACATTGCTTCCTCGTAAAATCACTAAATGCAAAAAGCCCGTAGAATTGCGCTAAGTGCCTACAGACATCCAAATACAACACTACAATCACCAAGTTGAACTAGTTCAAGTACTGTAGAAATATCCCCATTGGTAAGGGCGACCAAGATCAATCCACTGAAAAACTCGGGCAGTATTATCAGAATAATATCCAACAGGAGACATTCCTTCAAATGAGTTATGAAAGATAAAAAGACCAATCTTTGGACAAGAAGAAAAAATTGTTGCACTCTGACTAGCCATAAACTTAGGGGAACTCTGCAAACCAAGCCATATTCGGTTAGGATGAGCCGCAAGGTAAAAATGTAACGTTTCTAAGCGATTTTTAGGATATTGATAGTAATTTTGAGATATATAACTTTGATCAATTTCTACAGATGGATTTCTCCTAAACCTATTTGTAGAAGATCCTCTATATCTATAAAAGCCTCTCTGATCAAGTATTGTCACAACTTTATTGATAGATGACTGGCAACTTATTTGAGAGGAAAGAGGTATTGTCGCAATCGCTGGAAAATTTTGTGCATTAACTTTCAGATTAGTGAAATTAAATGCTATTATGGTAGCCAAAGAAACATAAATCCGCTTCTGACAACTTATTTTTATTGACAACATAGTTCTAGATTCTTATTAAAAATTATCGAAGTTGGTCAGTCAACTTAATAACAGAACAACTTCGATAAACGGTTAACTTATTAGTCTAGCAATCTGACAAGACCTTCATGCTGACTTGATTATGCTTTGTTAGCTTGTCCATTCTTATAGCCATCTGAATAGGCTTTGCTAACCTCCTGAGTTTCTGATCCAGATCTTACCAATTCATTTGCGATATCATGAGCAGGATTTGAGTAACCACTGCCTTGCGATCCGTCTCTTTGGCCTTTTTCATAGGCTTCTTGGGCATTACGATTTGACATTTGAAGTCTCCTTCTAACGTTGTGAACTTACCGGTGCAAGACCAACTATGAGACTCAACCGGGCAGTGATCGCCGTGCATCCGGTGCAGTGAATAGTTAGAGCTGAGCGAGGTAGAAAAAGTGGCAATGAAGCCCCAAAACCACCAGCGTAGATGTGTTTAATATACCGTTTAAACCAAGAGTTGAGAATTAGGAAATAATAAAGCTTTATAAGTAGTCAGAAGATCTTTCAGAAAGCTGAATATCGCTGGTGGCCTAACGGCTTGGTTTTCAGCGGCGGCACACATTTTCGAGTCAGAACCAGGGTGTTGAGTCCATCCGCTGCAAAACCTGGTTAGGCAACAGATAAACGTTTGACCTCTATGTTACCAACGGCTTGCTCTGCTTGCCAGAGATCATACTGCATTTGCTGATTGAGCCAGCTTTCAGGAGATGTATCGAAAGCTTTTCCCAAGCGAATGGCCATTTCGGGGCTAATACCTGCCCTTCCATTTAAAATAGCAGATAGGGTTTTTCGACTTATCCCTAGTGCTTCAGCGGCCTCAGTCACAGTCAGATTCAGAGGTTCGATACAAAGTTCCTTAAGAACTTCACCGGGATGGGGTGGATTATGCATTTTCATCAGTGGTAGTCCTCAAGATCAACATCACAAGCATCAGCACCGTCAAAGGTAAATGTGATCCGCCAGTTTCCTGATACCCTCACTGACCAGGTTCCTTTACGTTGCCCTGCCAGTTCATGAAGTACTAATCCAGGCAAGTTCATGTCTTGCGGTGAAGTTGCAGCATTGAGACGAGCTAGAATCATCCGAATTCGCTTAGCATGGTATGCTTGAATACCTCGGGTGCTTCCTGACTCAAAGAACTGCTTTAGTCCTCGATGATTAAAACTGACTATCATTCACAGATTGTAACCCATAACGTTACTGGTTACAACCCCACGAAAAACTAGCGCCTAACGACTAAGATAAGCGGACGCAAATAACCTTTGTATCTCAACCGACCAAATTGCGGCGTTCCGGTGCGGCGATTTGTTAGGTTTTGGGCGCATCAACTTATTAAGTATTTACTCAGTTTCATCAAGGTATTAAATTAACATATTTTTCTAATTCAGATATTTTCAAGATCTCCTTAGCTTTCTCTGTTGTATATATACTTTTCAAAAAATCGCCCAACCAAGCAATATTAACCTTCTCGATCCCGTCCTTATTAATACATTTTCTAAATATTTTCAAATAGTCAAATATCTGTTTATCTATGCCAGAAAAATGCTCTGAAAATTTTTGAATGAAATTTTGGGTTCCTGCTAGTATTGCATACCTTTCAAAACTGCTCATCATAGCCCACTTTCCCTGAGGTGAAAAAATTACACTCTCTAATTGATAAGATAAGCCAAAAGTGTTGGTATCAATAGATAAGTATGTAGATATCTCCTCAAAAGGAATCCACCAATGCTTAGTCATGGATGAATTGAAATCAACAACATTAACAATAGATAGGTACAAGCTTGAATCTCCCATATGTGAGGCAGTACTTATAAGAGCATTAACAACTTCTACATCTGGGGGGAAATACTCATACAAGAGTTTAACTTCTTCAGCATTAGATCCGAATTGAGGTAGCTTGGGGTTCTCGTTGAGAAATACTTGTCTCAATTTAGATTCAGCCTCAGAATAATATTCATTATCTGTGAGAATACGCACAATTCCAACCTTTTCCTAAAACATCGTTGAGGAATAAACTAACACCCAGTTGTGGAAACCGGGCAAAAAAGTGGCTTTTTATATGGAAATTTAACTTCTTTCACAAGTGAAAAAACTTGCCCACCGAGTGTGCGAGTGTAATGATTCAGAAGATCGATCGTAGGTTCAGTTTGAGGGGAAGAGCCATATTCTCTTAAGTTTGCGTTGCCTCCGCCTTTTAGCTTAGCCGTATATATCCATCCTGCTGTAGGAGTAAATACGGGCGGAGCAATGGAAGATGATTCGGCAACATTACTAAACTCTAACCATGCCAAAGTATATGCTGCATAATGGTCTGGCGATGTGACTTTATAGTAACGAATTGTATTGCTGTACTTAAAGGAGAAGTTGTACAGTAAATTGTCAAGCTGAGGACTAGCAGCTATCAGGTAATTTTGCTTAAACCTTTCATCGGGAGCAAGCCTTTCATTACTGGGCTTAATAATTCCTCCGTTCAGAAGGCTTGATCCTGTTCCTAGTGCTAAAGCAATAGTTGCATTACCAAAAACAATTCCACTGACTAGAGTAACTCCAAAATTAAAAGATCGCGAAAACTGAAATTTCATATCAACCTCAAGAAGTTTGTGAACTACAATGATTTCACTAAAGCACTTAGAAAAGTTTATTCTCCCACAAATTCAATCTGTGTGACTTCCTCATAGCCTTGAATTCTGTGATCTTTAAGTCTTAGTTCACCAACAGTGCTTTGCTTCTTTCCATTGTTTTCCTCTCTTAATTTTAAAACTATAGCTCCACCATTAGGAAGCATAGCTTTAAATCCCTGAGGAGCAGTTATGTCTGGTGCAGGTCTGGGTGTATCGCCGTCATACTTAAAAGACTCTTTATCAGCTATCAAGAAGAACTCTCTAATCGCAGTATTTGCAGCCACCCTTCGTCGATAGACATCAGACATTTCTCCTGGAATTGTAATAATGACTTGTCTGATTGGCTTAGCTTTTGTTGCTTCAGATGTCTTAAAAAGTGCTGTAAGTTCATCAAGTCCAACATTATTTCCAATTGGACTTTTGGTAGTTGGTGGCATCTGCCCAATTATTGGTTCAGAACCCTGTGTCTGAGCATTTCCTGAATTTTTAACTCCGAAGATAGTCGAGATCCCGATACCTAATAGAAAAGCAAAAACTGCTGAGCCTTTTAAAAAATTCATTTGCTTACTCCACCTAAAGAGACAACTTGTATGGCAACACGATACCATAGTACAAAAACCTAACGTCGCTGAACTTACCGGTGCAAGACCAACTATGAGACTAAAACGGGTAGTGATCACCGTGCATCCGGTGCAGTGAATAGTTAGAGCTGAGCGAGGTAGAAAAAGTGGCAATAAAGCCCCAAAACCACCAGCACCGATGTGTTTAATATACCGTCTAAATCAAGAGTTGAGAATTAGGAAATAATAAAGCTTTATATGTAGTCAGAAGATCTTTCAGAGGGCTGAATACTGCTGGTGGTCTAACGTTGTGAACTTACCGGTGCAAGACCAACTATGAGACTAAAGCGGGCAGTGATCGCCGTGCGTCCGGTGAAGTGAGTCGTTAGGGATGAGCGGAGTAGAAATGACTACAGCGAAGCCCATAGCCACCTGCGCAGATGATTTTAGTTTATTGTCTCAACAGATGATTTGGGATGAAGAAATTACAAACTTCGTCAGTAACAGGTGGCTAATTCACAAGAGGAAATATCGCGGGTGGCCTAACGGTGAAGTTGTGCGGCGGCAGATAACCTTAAACACCCACCGACAACCTCTGTACCGTCCGCACCAACACAGTGTTAGGTTGCGGTTTTACAGCCGATTGCTCTGTTAATCAAAAGATTCTCCTAATAGAGTCTCTATCTGTTCTATTGAACGATTATGTTTTTTTAGTTCAGCTTTAACCTGTTGCAAGAAAAATCGGTCTTCATTACTTATTAGTACACCCCTTTCAATCTTGCTACGAATTTCCTGCTGACGTGCGATAAACTGAGCTATTGTACCTACTTCACTGAGGGTATTGAGTCCTTCTCCAAGGACTGTAAGCCCTTCTCCAAGGATGTTGAGTCCCTGATTGACGAGTTCTGATCCACTTGCTCTGGATTCACCTCCACTTCTGGTTCGTTCCGAATCATCCCTTGAGAAGGTGAGGGAGTTACTTCCGGTTTCGGACTGAATGGATGTAGCAGGACTACTAGAAGAATGAGAGCGACGACTACGATTGCTGCTACTATCGCTATCGCCGCGACGAAAAAATTTGGCGGTTGTGCCTCACTTTTAGATACATCCCTCCAATTTTCTGATTTTACTAAGTTCGATAAACTACGCCAAGCACCAATCTTTTCCAGCGATTCTTCAGATTTAATGCCAGTTGATACAACTATTAACTCGTAGCCCTTTGGAAGACTATATTGTTGTAATTTATAGGCAAGATCATGCCTCAAAGCTTGAGAATTTTTGCCTATTCTCTTGGAATATTCTTCTTCTGGCAAACGCTGACTTTCAATCTCGTTTAGAAATGAGTCACTCAAACTTTTAAGCTCAGGAAATGACGCTTCAAATCCATTTTCACCGCCCAGATTTACATATTTATCAACTTGGACACTCAATAGTCCTCTTAGAGCTAGAACTGCAATAGCTCTGATTTCTTTTTCATCATAGTCATTGTCGCTACAAATCCAGCATACAGAATGACGAATCGGACGATCTCGAAAATCTCTTTTCTCAGGAGATTCAAGTCCCGTTGTTAAAAGTATTAGCCTTCCTTGAAATCTCGCCAGTACAACAGAAGGAGATTCACTTTGAATAGAACTAGAAATATTGCTTAATTGAGGTGGCACTTCTGGTTGCCAGCAATACTCAAAATCTGGTGAACGACCGCGACTCTGTACAAATATTTTCATTATCATACTCCACTAAAGATTTAGCCATGAGTCACCTTGCAAAACCACAAATCCTCCGGTAGATTTACATCCTATTGATAACTCCCGAATTGCATTAACAAGATGGTCATCCATACCAAAAACATCTCTAATGAAATTAAAAAATCCCCAGTTGCGATTATTTGTAAGATGTAGTTTGAGTAAAAATCTCAGAAGATAACGTAAAGGCTGCTCACTATCTTTTGGACTATAACGAGCATCATGACCGATCTTACGAAATCTAAAATGAGGCATTCCATCCTTAGTTTCAATTCTAGAAAAAACCACACTGCCTACAGTTTGAACAGGTGTGATAACTGCAACAACATTTGGTAGTAGCGTTCCTGATCCAAACAAGTCGAATAAACCCTGATACTCTTCCTTGATACGTTGTACTAGCTCCAAAGATGATCTTTCAGTTTGCATATACTTTTCACATCTAACAGGAGCAAAAATTACTAATCTTGGCGATTCAATATCTTGATAAGCTGTTCTGAAAATATCAGTAATTTGCTGTGGACGATTGATTAATTCATTCCATTTGCCTCTAAGCTCCATTAGAGCAGGAGCATCAATGGCAATCAAAACTGCAACACATTCTTCAAGTAAGTCTTTAATAAACTGTCTTTTGTCTGGAGTTGCTTTGGCAAGATGATACCCACCTGGATAATCACGAAAATTTAATTGTAAAGAAGGCGGTTTACCTCGTCGCCCTAACCCAAAAACAAAAGAACGAAGATCAGTTGGTTCGCCTGCCGTTGCTTGCACTCCGCCTCTTGCCTCAAAATCATCTAATAGACTTTTGAGTTCTATCAATCGCTCTTGTAAGATAGCTGAACTTTCATCATCAGGGGTTAGCTGTAAGTCAGTTTTACCAATATTAGTGGCAAATTGTTCGTACATAGCTGTTAGAAGGCTGGTTTTTCCAACGCCAGTAGAACCGAGCATTGTAACTTTGAGTTCCTGCATTTTTTATCCCTTACTAGCTAGTTCAGAAAATTGACTAAATCGAACTGGTTTGCCGATAAAGCACGTTCTACAGAGTTCAACCACTCACGCCTCAACCGTGAATTTTCTCCTAATTTTTCAAACTCAGTAGACCAAATTTCTGAACGGATTTCCTCCAAGAAAATTTGCCAGTCATCCTTGACCCCCTCAGCTCGGAGAATTCGATCAACAAATTCTTCGACAATTGCATAAGCAGCCTGACTTGGCTCACACAAAAGCTCATCTAGAGCAGCTTCACATTCATACAGTGCTTCAGCGTGTAGAGTTTGTAAACTCACTAAAATTTCCTGGGCGGAAGGTGATTTGGAAAGTTGAAGTGGAGTTTCATCAGGTGTCAGTCTATCTAAATGTCTACGAATTCTATGCTGAATCAATCCGCGATAGGACAATTCAAAGGTTGATAGGATATGAAAACCTAATCTTAATCTGCTTAAGTCTTCAGGCATTAGGTTCTCAATGGCATTCAGAAAATCTGTGCCCTTAGCGTCCGTTAAAGTTCCCAGTCTTCCTTGATCAGACAAAATATCGACCACTTGAGATTTAATGTTCTCTAGTGATCGCTTCAAGCCACTGTCTAAAGATAAAAAGTGCTGTGATAGATAAGCTCGGATTTCGTGCAAGTACTTGTTATAAGCAATATTATAAGAACCCTCACTATCGCGTCGAATTTCAATTTCTTCTAGAGACGGAATGCCCGTGTCTTCACGGCAGGCTTGTAAAGCAGCGTTTACTTGATCTTTAAAATCGGCATCTTGAGCATCGCGCTGCCATCTCAAATCTCTCAATAAACCTTCTAAGCCTACAGTCAAATCATTCCAAAGTTTATTAAACAGCTTGATAAATACTGGAAACCAACTATCTCTCTGCAATCCATGTCCTAAAGCTTTTTTCGCTTTTTCTAATTCAAGTGCAGTTGTGCTGTGCAATCTATTTAGTCGGTCTTGACAGGCAGATGCATATTGCTTATCCAATGCGGTAACGTTTTGCATTAGATAGTCAAGAATTTGATCAAGGATTTTTTGATTTGCTTCTTCGTAGTCGGCACAACTGGCAGTGATACATTCCACAACATCGATATGACTTGTTTTATGGGTGCTAATAAGTTCTTCACAATAGACAAAGTTATCTCCTATTGAAGAATGAGCACTTGTCCGATTGAGAACCATAAATGACCAAAGATGAATCGGCAAGTCAACTAGAGATGAACGCGCCGTATCGTAGAGTTTTACGTCAACATCAGCCCAGAAATCCCTGGGGGGTCTTGGCATTCGTACAAATAAAACAATGTCAACATCTTGACCAAGAATGTTCATTAGCCGCTCGGCATCACCAAGTCCAGTATCTCCCAAACCAGGCATGTCAATAAGTGCAATCTGTCCAACATCAGTATTTGGAAAACCACAAACGATCTTAGCCTCTTGAACAGCAAGGTAATTAAAATAAATTCGTTGCCCATCTGGGGTATCTTGAGCAACGTATTCACGAATTTGTTGCTTAGAAATTCTTTGTGGAGATGCTTCCCTCAATAAATGTTTGTATTTATCAAAATTCACATGATACTTACGGAGATGTTCATACATCGCTCCTGGTTCTGCTTGCCCTGCAAACTGTCTAGGTAATTCTGGCAAGGGGTTTCGAGCGAATTCTTCTAATGTAAATGGTCTACTACCCAACTGTAGCTTTTCATAGTACGGGCTAACGATTTCATTCAAAAAAGAACGCTCTGAATGAAACCAGACTTCTCCATAAGTTTCTACACCAGGATTATGGTGGATAGTGCTGCGGACTCCAGTACAGTGGGAACGATCACCAGAAGGAATTTCGTCAGTAGATAACCCTGACAGGCTTTGAAGCAGCCTGCTTTTACCCTGTCCTGCGCGTCCAATAACACCAATATTCAAGGTCTTGCGTGAAAAACGAGTCTTCAGCTTACTTAATGCAGCTAATTCAGTATTGATTTCGCTTTGGATTGTTGTGAGGTTGATTTCCTGTAAACGCCCTCTGGTTTCTACATCATCAGCTTGGGATAATAACTGGCTACGATGTTGATCTAACCCATGCAAAGCTGAGGAAAGAGATTGAAGATTATTTTCTACTTCTTCAACTTTTGTTGCGAGAGGTTGCCTTTTCTCAATAATGCTTGCAATTTGAGCTGTTCTATTATCAACCATGCAGCCACCTAGATGTATCTCTATAAATGTCCTAGAACTGGCTCAATTTGCATAAGCCACTAAAAATAACTCCAAGATAGCAATTCCACAGAATATGTCACTACATATAGATAACTTGTCAGTACCGCCTCCACCGGGGACTCAAGCAACCTAACGTCGCTGAACTTACCGGTGCAAGACCAACTATGAGACTGAACCGGGCAGTGATCACCGTGCATCCGGTGCAGTGAACAGTTAGAGCAAGGCGAGGTAGAAAAAGCGATAATGAAGCCCAAAACCACCAGCGCAGATTAGGTTGAGTATACCGTCTAAATGGAGAGTTGAGAATCAGAAAATAATAACGCTTTGTATGTAGTCAGAGGACTTTTCAGAGGGCTGAATAGGCTGGTGGTCTAACGTTGTGAACTTACCGGTGCAAGACCAACTATGAGACTAAAATGGGTCGTGATCACCGTGCATCCGGTGCAGTGAATAGTTAGAGCTGAGCGAGGTAGAAAAAGTAACAATGAAGCTCCAAAACCACCAGCGTAGATGTGTTTAATATATCGTCTAAATCAAGAGTTGAAAATTGGGAGATAATAAAGCTTTATAAGTAGTTAGAAGACTTTTCAGAGGGCTAAATACCGCTGGTGGTCTAACTATAAGTAGATTCCTTTTTGAGATCTATGTCATATGGTGTATTAAAAGCCGTAGCTCTTAACACATCAAAATCCCTACATGGTAGCACCCTTAACTCAAAAGTGCTATAGATTTCAAAATTTATATATAGAAGCTTTGCTTAAAACTTCTGCACACTTCTTAACACAAGCCTTTCGTGATTCTTTTCCTCAAGAATTTCAATGACTTAGATTCCAAAATGCTATTCTATCTGACAAGAATCGGATTTTATCCGGCGTGTCATGACCCCACCTCAGCCCAGAAAGTTACTTGACCAGGTGCGGGATGCTCTTCGGGTTAGGCATTATGCCTATCGTACAGAAGAAACTTATGTGCAGTGGATTAGGCGCTATATTCTGTTTCACGGCAAGCGTCATCTTAGGGACATGGCAGAGCCAGAAGTTCAAGCTTTCTTGACCCATTTAGGCTGCTAGCTTTGCCAAGATTTTGTGGCATCAAAAGTCATGGCGCTCACGCGACAGACGGTATAGGCAATGCAAGCGTAGCAGACTACCCTCGGGCACATGAGGATGATTAAAGGTGCCTGACTCGTGCATGGTGATCCTTTCCATAACGGCGCGAGACCGTAGATTGCCCACAGCGGTAAATGACACGATTTCCTGAAAACCGAGCGATCCAAAGCCAATCCGAAGGGCTCCCTGCGCGGCCTCGGTAGCCAGCCCTTTGCCCCAATGGTGAAAAGCAAGTCGCCAGCCGACTTCCACGCACGGAGAGAATGGTAGTTTGGCAGATGGGATGTGGAGGCCGACGAACCCGATGAACTCACGAGAGTCTTTCAACTCAGCGACCCAAAAACCCCAGCCATGCTCATGAATCAAGGATTCACAGCGATCAGCCATCGCGTCGCTTTCGGGGCGGGTCAGTAGCGAGGGGAAGAATTCCATAACTCTGGGGTCTGAGTTCAGCACAGCAAACGGAGCACGGTCAGCAGGCTTCCACTGTCGCAAGAAGAGGCGCTCGGTTTCAAACTCGATCAGCTCAGCCATTCTCTAGGGATCTATGTCAATGAGAGGCGGTTTGAAAAGGCGGCAAGGGGGGTGACCCCAACATGGATGATAAATCCACCGTTGCCATTTGGGCAATGAATCAGGGGGCTGCGTGACGATTGCTGGGTGACGATTGAGTATTGAGTATGGTTGCGATGACGGTTTGACGCTGGCTCGAAAGCAATCTAGGGAATATTTTGCTGACTCAATAGTTGTCTAACCTATGGAGGCTTTATTACTGGGATTCTAGGGGAAAAATTTCCTATAATAGCGGCATTGTGTTGATAGATCTTTTTGACCTGTGACTTATACCCCCACCAAAACCGATTTCCCACAGGTTGCTCAGCGTCCTGATCCACAAGGACGTTTTGGGGCATTTGGGGGCAAGTATGTACCAGAAACATTGATGCCAGCACTGAGCGAGCTAGAAACCGCTTTTGCTCAATACCGCCAAGACTCAGCATTTCAGCAGGAATTAGATCAACTGCTCAAAGATTATGTGGGCCGACCCAGCCCGCTGTATTTTGCTGAGCGATTAACCACTTACTATGCGCACTCCGATGGCAGTGGCCCACAAATTTTTCTGAAGCGTGAAGATCTAAATCACACGGGGGCTCATAAAATCAATAATGCCCTAGCGCAAGTGTTGCTGGCAAGGCGGATGGGCAAGCAGCGTATCATTGCGGAAACTGGGGCTGGGCAGCACGGCGTAGCTACAGCCACCGTCTGCGCTCGGTTTGGCCTGAAGTGCGTGATTTACATGGGCGTCCATGACATGGAGCGGCAGGCGCTGAATGTGTTTCGGATGCGCTTGATGGGGGCGGAAGTGTGCCCTGTAGAGGCCGGAACCGGGACGCTCAAGGATGCGACCTCGGAGGCAATTCGCGACTGGGTGACGAATGTGGAAACGACTCACTACATTCTGGGTTCGGTGGCAGGCCCCCATCCGTACCCAATGATGGTGCGAGATTTTCATGGGGTGATTGGGCAGGAAACTCGTGTCCAGTGTCAAGAAAAGTGGGGGGAGCCCCCCGATATTTTGCTGGCTTGTGTGGGGGGGGGCTCCAATGCCATGGGCTTGTTCCATGAGTTTCTAGGAGATGCCTCGGTACGGATGATTGGTGTAGAAGCCGCTGGGGAAGGTATTGCCAGTGGGCATCATGCGGCTACCCTAACCCAAGGTCAAGTTGGGGTTCTCCACGGTGCCATGAGCTATTTGCTCCAAGATGAGGATGGCCAAGTGACCGAGGCGCATTCCATTAGCGCGGGGCTAGACTATCCTGGTGTGGGGCCTGAGCATAGCTATCTCAAGGATCTAGGGCGAGCTGAGTATTACAGTGTTACAGATCAAGAAGCAGTGGCCGCCTTTGAGCGCTTGGCGCAGCTTGAAGGGATTATTCCGGCGCTGGAGACGAGTCATGCGATCGCATACTTAGAAACCCTCTGTCCCCAACTTACGGGTTCCCCCCGGATTGTGCTTAACTGCTCCGGGCGCGGCGACAAAGATGTGCAAACGGTAGCCCAATACCTGACCCAGGAACACGAATCCACCCTGTAAACGGTCTCACACCCATGGGCATCCTATGTTGACTGAGCATCACAGGCAAGGGCGTTGGCGGCGGCTCTTGGGAGCCGGGTTCCTGGGGTTTAGCTTGGTCTGGCTTCTGGCCTGGGGAACTAGTTTAGGCACACCAGTTCTGGCAACCCAGACAGGCTTAGAACCAGGCTATGGCCTCTCGGTGAATGTCCAAACCCACCCTGAACAGGAGGTTGAGCAGGGGCGTGAGCGGTTTGAGTCGGGTCACTTTGCTGAAGCCATCACCCTATGGCAAACCGCAGTAGAGCGGTATCGTCGCCGTGGAGATATTTCAGCTCAGATTCAAGTCCGCAACTATTTAGCAGTTGCCTATCAACAACTGGGGCAGATCTCTGAAGCACAAGCAGCCCTGGAGGCTAACCAGTCGGCGCTAGGGGCTGGTGCCGCCGACCCATTGCTGCGCGCCCAAACTCTGAATGCAACTGGAACTCTGCAACTGCTTCAAGGTCAGGCCAAGACTGCCCTCGCATCCTGGCAAGAGGCTGAGGCGTTATATCAACAAGCTCAAGATGCACTTGGACAGACCGGCAGTTTAATTAATCAGGCTCAAGCGCTCCAGTCTTTGGGGTTCTTCTGGCAAGCCAACCAAACCCTGACCCAGGTTCGCCAGTCCCTCCAAACAGAGACAGACTTGAGTCTCAAGGCCACGGGGTTACACAGCTTGGGAGATGTTCTGCGACGGTTAGGGAAATTCTCAGAGTCCCAGACGGTTTTGGAGCAGAGCTTGGCAGCGGCAAAGCAAGCAGACTTGGCTCCTCTGTTGGGGGGCATCTGGCTCAGTCTAGGTCGTACCGCCCAAGCCCAACAGCAGCCTGAAGTGGCTCTAGAGGCGTATCAACAGGCGGTGCAGTTTCCTGAACCCACCGTCCAAGTGCAGGCTCAGCTTGAGCAACTCGGGCTACTCATCGAGTTGGCTGACGAGGCAGCGTCGGCCTCTGTGTGGCCCTCCCTCTCAGAGCAGATTGTGGCTTTGCCTGCTAGTCGTTTCCAGGTGGATGCTCAGCTCCAGTTGATTCAGCACTGGGTGCGCCTCAAGCAACAGGGACAGCCTGCACCTACTTGGTCAAAGATGGCAGTTCTAGGGGCTCAGGCGCTGCAAACCACGAAATTTCTGCAAGATGAGAAGGCGGAGGCGGAGGCTTTAGGGCAATTGGGCTACCTCTATGAGCAAACTCAACAGTGGTCAGAGGCGAAGGCTCTCACCGCCAATGCCTTGCGCCTAAGTCAACGCTTAGATGCCTTGGATTTAGAGTATCAATGGCAGTGGCAACTGGGGCGAATTGACCAAGCTCAAGGTGATTATGCTTCTGCTTTGTCTGCCTATGGGTTAGCGTTTACTTCATTACAGCGGTTGCGTCAAGAGTTGGGGGCGGTGACTGCGGAAGCCCAGTTTTCCTTCCGCGATCGCGTTGAGCCGGTTTATCGTGAGTATGTCGATCTCTTGCTGCAATCGGCTCCGGGTGTCCCTCCGAGCCAAGGGGCTTTACAACAAGCTCGTCAGGTCATGGAAGCCCTGCAAGTTGAGGAACTGCACGACTTCTTTCGCTCTGCCTGCCTGGGCAATCAATTGGTGCCCATTGATACCATCGAGCAACGCAATACCTCAGTGCTATATCCCATCGTGTTGCCTGAGCGTCTGGAGCTGATTCTAAGCTTACCCCAGCAGCCCCTACAGCACTACTCTGTTGCTGTCACTGAGCCTAAATTGACCTCAGCGCTGAGACACCTACGCCGTCAGTTAGAGCTGCCCTACACCTCTCCTGAAGGGCGGCAGGTGGCGCAGCAGTTGTACCAGTGGCTCATTGAACCCATAGAGTTGGCGTTATCAGAGCAGACAACAGAGACGTTGGTATTGGTTTTAGATGGGGCACTGCGGAATGTGCCCATCGCAGCCCTCTATGATGGCGAACACTATTTGGTTGAAAAATACAGTGTGGCCTTGGCTCCGGGGCTGCAACTTGTAGATCCACAACCCCTCAGATCCCGCAGGCTCAGAACTCTGGCTGCCGGGGTTTCAGAGGCTCGCAGTGGTTTTAGTGCTCTGGTGAATGTGCCCCTAGAGCTGAGTCAATTGCAGGCCGAACTGCCCGCTCAGGTATTACTCGATCAGCACTTTACGAGTCAGTCCTTGGGGCGTGCGATCGCAACTACCCCAGCTCCGATTGTCCACCTAGCCACCCACGGACAATTTAGCTCTAACGCCGACGAGACATTCATCTTGGCTTGGGATCGCCCCATTTTGCTCCAAGAGCTGAATACCCTCCTGCGCCGTGGCGACGAAACTCGTCCCAACCCCATCGAACTCCTGGTTCTAAGCGCCTGCGAAACTGCGGCTGGCGACGATCGAGCGGCTCTGGGATTAGCAGGCATTGCCGTTCAGGCAGGTGCCCGCAGCACCCTAGCTTCTTTGTGGAGTATTAACGACGAATCCAGTGCTCAATTCATGGGGCACTTTTATCAAGCCCTGGCCCAGGGCACCTCCAAAGCCGAAGCCCTCCGTCAAGCCCAAGTTGCCTTACTCAACCATCCAGACTACCGTTCACCCCTGCATTGGGCCTCCTACGTTCTGGTGGGAAATTGGCTCTAGTGTTCCGTCAGGAAAATTTTGACGGGTCGTAGACCCTCAAAATTTAACCCCATTCAACTTTCCGGGACTCAGTTACCCCTCAAATCAAAGCTGATAGACCACTAGGAAGCGGTTAAGGGGTTCGAGATTGTCTGCGATCGCGCCGTTTGTGCTTACTGCCTGCGGGGGTAGGACGCTCTTGAGTATGGGCGCGGCGACGGCGTTTCTGAGCCGGAGGCTGATGCACCTCTCCCGGCATAACCGGTTTAGGCTCATACCCCGCGATCAGATCTTCCTCAATAGAGCACTTCAGTAAGCGCTCAATACTCTTGAGCAGCGGATATTCATCTCGGCTCACCAGAGAAACAGCCCGTCCGAAATTGCCAGCTCGACCCGTGCGACCAATGCGATGCACATAGTCTTCAGGCACATCCGGCAGATCAAAATTGACCACATAGGGAAGCTCTTCAATATCCAGTCCCCGAGAAGCCACATCAGTCGCCACCAAGACTTGTACCTTGCCTTGCTTAAAATCTTTCAGCGCTCGGGTGCGAGCAGCTTGAGTTTTGTTGCCATGAATGGCTGTCGTTTTCAGACCATCTTGGGTCAATTGTTCGGCCAATCGATTCGCCCCATGCTTCGTGCGGGTGAAAACTAACACCTGCTCCCAGTTGTGAAATCCAATCATGTGAGACAGCAGCGCCCGCTTGCGATCGCGATCCACCGGATGCACAATCTGAGTCACCTGCGACGCTGCGGTATTGCGAGGAGCCACCTCAATCACCGTTGGAGACTGCAAAAAAGTATTCGCCAACTTTTGAATCGCCGCAGAGAACGTCGCTGAAAACAACAGAGTCTGCCGCGACTCAGGTAGACCCGCCAAAATCTTGCGAATGTCATGGATAAAGCCCATATCCAACATGCGATCGCACTCATCTAGCACCAACATCTCAACCTGAGACAGATCAAGGGTTTTTTGACCCAAATGGTCGAGTAACCGCCCTGGAGTCGCCACCAAAATATCCACCCCCTGGCGCAACCTTTGAATTTGGGGCACAATACTCACCCCGCCATAGACCACCGTGGTATTTAAAGGCAAATGTTTAGCGTAGGTCGTCACACTCTCATTGACCTGAGCAGCCAGCTCTCGGGTAGGCGTCAAAATCAAGCCCCGAGGATGTCGCTTCCTGGGGCGAGTAGAGGTTGAGCTAAGGCGCTGCAAAAGCGGCAGCGTAAACCCCGCCGTTTTGCCAGTTCCCGTTTGCGCACTGGCAAGAATATCTTTTCCCTCTAAAATGGCCGGAATCACTTGCTGCTGAATCGGGGTTGGCTCATGGTAGCCCTGATCAGAAATTGCCCGCAGCAATTGGGGCATTAAGCCCAAATTATCAAATGTCATTGGTATGATTGCTCCTAGTGGTGCCCCTATCTCAATTCGCAAGTTGAGCCCAGCCTAAGAGCAGTAGTAGTAAAGGTAGCAGTTGCAGGGCTAATGAAGACCCTATCAACACCGCCAATAACAGACCGGTGTGTTTTGGCAGAACTTTATCTTAACAGAATTAATAATCCAAGTTTTGCCCACCCACATCAAAACTCAGCCAAAATGACAGCCATAAACCCAGTCAGACTGGTATAAGTGAAATATTTACCATAAGCTTATCCGGCAAAAAAACATGAGCAACATTCGGGTTGTATTGGTTGAAGACCATGACCTCAGCCGCATTGGACTCAAAGCTGCCCTACAACAAATTGAAGACCTAGAAGTGATTGGAGACGCATCCAATGGACGCCAAGCCCTGCACCTGCTGACCACCCTAAAACCGGATGTCGCCATTATTGATATTGGCTTACCCGACATTGACGGCATAGAAGTGACCCAATCCTTTCGGCAACAGCAAGAGACTGCCGATACAGAGACCAAAATTTTGATCCTCACCATGCATAAAAACGAGGATTCTGTTTTGGCAGCCTTCGCCGCAGGAGCCGACTCCTACAGTCTCAAAGACGTGAAAATCGAGACCCTAGTCCAAGCAATTCGACTCACTCACGAAGGCAACGCCTGGATTGACCCCGTGATTGCCCGAGTGGTTTTGCAACAAGCTCGTAAACCCCAGGCCATCAAATCAAGCACAATCGATGATGACCCTTCAGACACCATGTCCATTGACGCTGTTGCCCCCGATTTGCAAGAAATGCTGGAAACCTATCCCCTGACAGAGCGCGAATTAGAAGTGCTGGAACTGATCGTGGCTGGGTGTAGCAACTCTCAAATCGCCGAGAAACTCTACATCACCGTTGGCACGGTCAAAACTCACGTCCGCAACATCCTGAGTAAACTTTGCGCAGATGACCGTACCCAAGCAGCAGTCCGGGCTTTGCGTGCTGGCTTAGTCTCCTGACTTGACGGAACCCTGAGTACTATTGAAACATTTTAGCGTCAATTTCTACTCCTTGTTTTTGAACTTATTTGGGCAGATGCCTAGCTCATAGCCTCAAGCCGACCCATCCCTTCAAGAAGGTCGATCAATCTCCTGGGCAAAATCCAGGCTACCTGGGAAGTCAAGCATTCAGGCTCTGTTCATCCTGCCCGAAATTTACATAACTTAACTCTATACGGTTGCAAGTTGACCTTGAAATTGCTTTAATCTATTCAAGCTTATTGAATATAAATCTCAATAAGCTCCTTGGGTCTTGGTCAAACCCCGCCTCAGCTCAGAGCGAGAATCAGCTACTGGCTCTCTTCGGCAATAGCAATTGCTGAATTAGATTGCCATTGCTTCTCCCCTGAAATCGCTACGGATGGATGCAACGACAATATTTTTCTGTGATTCACGATTTCAACCACTACAAGGAGTGCTTATGCAGACCTACGACAACCCTCAAGTGAAGTATGAATGGTGGGCGGGCAATGCCCGCTTTGCTAACTTATCGGGTCTTTTTATTGCCGCCCATGTGGCTCAAACGGCCTTGATTACCTTTTGGGCAGGGGCATTTACCCTGTTTGAAATCTCTCGCTACACCCCAGACGTTCCCATGGGCGAACAGGGGTTGATTTTACTGCCGCACTTGGCAACTCTCGGATTTGGCATTGGCTCTGGCGGCGTTGTCAACAGTACCTATCCCTTCTTTGTGGTGGGAGTGCTGCACTTAATTTCTTCGGCAGTGCTGGGGGCGGGCGCGCTCTTTCACACCGTCAAGGCACCTGATGACCTTAAAAAGGCAGAAGGACGAGCCAGGAAATTTCATTTTGAGTGGGGCAATCCTCGGCAGTTGAGTCTGATCCTGGGTCATCATCTCTTATTTTTAGGAGCTGGAGCCTTGCTATTGGTGGGCAAGGCCACCCTTTGGGGCGGACTCTATGACGCCACGATTCAAGACGTTCGCCTGGTAACTGAACCCACCCTCAATCCTGCGATCATCTACGGGTATCAAACCCACTTTGCCAGCCTCAACTCCCTAGAAGACTTGGTTGGCGGACATATATATGTTGGGATCTTATTGATTGCCGGTGGCGTTTGGCACATTGTCACTGAACCCTTGCCCTGGGCTAAGCGCGTTTTGAACTTTTCTGGGGAGGCCATTTTGTCTTACTCCCTGGGTGGCATAGCCCTGGCTGGATTTGTGGCTACCTATTTCTGTGCCGTCAATACTCTGGCCTATCCCGTGGAGTTTTATGGGCCTGCCCTGGAGATCAAGTTGGGCATTGTGCCCTATTTTGCCGATACTATCGATCTTCCCTATGGCGAACACACCGCACGGTGCTGGTTAGCCAATACACATTTTTTCCTGTCTTTTTTCTTCCTGCAAGGTCACCTGTGGCATGCCCTGCGCGCCCTTGGGTTTGACTTCCGTCGGGTCGAAAAAGCCCTGAATGCCGCTGCCACTAGCTAGGGCACTGGTGCCACTTACCCAGAGCACTCTCTTCTTAAACCTACGGTGTACACACATCTCTAGTTCTCCGTGTTCCACGCTGCATTAGCCCC
>NZ_WVIC01000058.1 GCF_009939295.1 Petrachloros mirabilis ULC683 | reverse complement strand
GGATGTCAAACCATCCTCGCTCTGCCTGTGCGCGTCCGACTGCTATGGTCATGGACATTTCTCCCAATATGAAAGATCAAATTTACACAAGTCACGCACTATGCCTGTGCTAAAAGCTGAAAGCTGGGCGATTACCCCTAACCATAAGCTTAAAACACATAAAAGTTTACGTTTCTTTATGATTTCTTTCATTAATTATAGAAAGAACCCCTGAAACTTTCATCTCTCGTCTGAAGTAAATTCGGGTAAAGGCAGACTGGCGTTGCACTTTAAGAATTCTGAGAATTTCTGAGAGGCTGATTGCCTCCATAGAGCGAGTCTCGATCTGTGTGTGGCGTCGCCCTAGCGCTCAAACCCACGTACTCATCAATCTTATCAGGTATTCAAATCCTTGGAAAGCTCTCATAGACTGGCTTATAGGTATAGTATGATGAGTGTTGCCTCCTGGGGTCTGAGTGTATACGGTGAACCTTCGTCGGACTTTACTCAGGCACGAGTTACCGCATCAAAAATTTGCCTTGCCCAAGCCTGCGGGCAGTGCATGATTGTGAGGTCAGTCCTAAAGACTCACCACGGCGGGAAGCTGTGATTGGGGAAACACTGCTATCTAGGGAACCAATATCTAGGGAACCAATTCATGCCTACATCTGAGCAATCTGAGCAATCTGAGCAAAAAACTGAGGAAGGTGCGATTGAGCTTTATCAGTCTGCACCCTTACCGAATAATCGTCCCATTACCCCTGGGGCTATGTGTATTGCCACTACGTCCAGGTTGCCGGGTAACCGGCCGATTATGGCAACTCACTTAGAGGTTGTGGATACGGACACCTTACCCAACCATCGCCCCATCATTCGCTCTGGGTTACATATTGTCGATGAAGATACCCTGGTGGGGCATCGTCCGATTATGAGTCTGGGTTTGCCTCTGGTGCCTTCGCCAAATCTGCCTAATAATCGTCCGATTGCCACTGAGCCAATTTATGATCCAGTGGATCTGATGGGCTATCTTGACTAGCGGTTCCTGAGGCTGAATGGCTTGTTGTCCTGGGCTGGGCATCAGATTGCTGAGCGCCCTAGCCTAGGGTTCACCCTTTTCAAAAGAGCCCCGGCGCACTTAAAGTTAAGGAGACTTCTGTGTGATCTTTGCTGAGCGCAAGGTGTTGACTAAGCTCTCTCTTCACTCAATTGAGTATGCCAAACCTCAATGACTGCTATCGAATTCTGGAGTTGAAGATGGGGGCATCTTGGGAGGATGTCAATCAGGCTTACAAGGATTTGGTGTTTATTTGGCATCCGGATCGGATCCCGCAGAGCCGCGATCGCCTTTACCAAAAAGCATTGGTCAAGCTACAGGCGCTTAATGAAGCCCGGGACTATTTGCAAGCCTATTATCAACGCCGAGAAAGTTTGCGTTCAGCGCGTAGGCCAGCCCAGCGGGCAGCGGCGAGTCAAGGGGTAGCCAGCCAACCCCCTTCCGCGTCAGTGGCTTCACAACGCTCAACTCCCCAAGGGTCTAGTGGATCACAACCCAGGCAGTCTCAGGAACCCCATGGGGTGCGATCGCACCCTCCATCCTCTCAGTCGGACTCCTTTCAGGCTGATGCCAGGGCAGCAGCTCAAGAATCAACACCTGCTCAGTCGGCAGCACCAGATTTATCAAATTCGGCTGCGAGACGGGCGGCTCATCGGTGGCGAACGGAGTCTGCTGGCAGTGAAACTGCTCCATCTGCTGAGCAATCGGCTCCCCCCAGACCCAATGCCTCAGATCACAGTGGTGTAGAGTGGCCGGGGGCAGATTTGCAAGAGCGGGATCTGTCGGGTCGAAATCTGAGTCAGGCCAATTTGGCCAGTGCCAATCTTAAAGATGCATTTTTGCATAAGGTGAATTTGTCTGGGGCGAATTTGTCCAATGCAAATTTGACCCGAGCCAATCTTTTGCAAGCAAATCTAACCTATGCCAATTTATGCGGTGCTAATTTAGTCTGCGCCGATTTGAGCGGGTCAGACTTACGGGGTGCTGATTTAACGGGTGCCAGGGTAGAGATTGGTCAAAAAGTCATGGTGAAGTTGACTGGGGCGAAGCTCTCGGGTGCGATCATGCCCAATGGCACCATTCATGCATGAAGTTGGTTTACAGCTCAAGGGCGTAGATTCAGATAGGGGGGCTTTATCCCGCACCTCACTCAGGGGAGAGCCGCTAGGTCAGAGGCAGTTTGAAAAGTTTCTAACGCCTTGCACCCGCCCCCTAAATCCCCCATTCTGGGGGACTTAAGAGTGATCAAAGCCCCCCAGAATGGGGGGTTGGGGGGCGAATGTAGAGCATGGAAGACTTCAGAGACAGCCTCTCAAACATCCTGGGGGACACCTCGAACCCAAACACTATTGCGCCATTGATCTTGCAGGAGGTTGTGGGGAGAGTGATCGGGTTTGCGCTGGAGCCATGCCCGGATCTTCCAAAGTCCGAGTCCGGTGACGCTGGCGGCATCGGTGAAGACGGTATACAACCAGCCGTGGTGTTTGAGAAAATAGCGCAGGCGCGAGTCAAACCAATATTGAGGAAGGGGTTGGCGAGGACGCTGAGGGTTGTTGACGCCTGAGCTTTGGCCAACAAAGTGAATGACGCGGCTTTGGGGAATATACCCGCAAGACCAGCCTTGGTGCTGTGCCCGTCGGCAAAAGTCTACTTCTTCGAAGTAGAGGAAGTAATGTTCGTCCATCAGTCCAACGGTTTCAAATACTGCCCGCCGTATGATCATGCAGGCTCCTGAAACCCAGTCTGTGAGAGTGGTTGTCGTCGGAATGGCTGGGGCGATTACCCATCGGGACAGCAGTTGGGTGATCGCCCCTAAGGCGAGAGCTCTATCCAGTTCACTCCAAAAACTCGGAAAGCGAAAGGCTGAATGTTGGGGGGTGCCATCTTGACCTTCTAGGCGACTCCCGGCAATGCCGACCTCGGGATGAGCACTCATAAAGTCGAGGAGGGTTTGCAGCGCCCCAGGATAGATCTGAGTATCGGGGTTAAGCAGCAAAACATAGTCTGGGGGTTTAGCCGATGCTAACGCGGGCTGGATGATGTGATTGTTGCCGTAGGCAAAGCCCCCATTGCGCTCTAGGGGGAGAACTGTTGCCCAGGATTGCCAACTGGTTGTGGCGATCGCATCTTGAATTTGGGTAACAGATCCATCTCCAGAGTCATTATCTGCCACCACCACTTGGGCACCCAGCTCTGAGACCTCTGCGGCTAGAGACTGTAAGCAGTTAATGACCAGATCTGGAGTGCGGTAGTTCACAATGGCAACCAGCAACTGCTCTGGTGTCTGCGCCTCCTGGGCCATGGTTTTGTTTCGATGAAGGTCTAACCTAAGCTTAGCCTACCCATGGTGGGTGCTATGGAACTGGCAGACTGGGCTACCCAAAGCCGCCGCCCATATTTGCTGCACCGTCTGCATTGAAATCAGAGGGGGTGTGCCTAGAGCAGGAACGGCAGTTTTGAGAATCTTGAGGGGTTGATCAGGGTCGCCCAAGCTGTCTACGACCAAAGCTGCCCCTGAGAGATCATCCGTTTGAGTATAGGGGTTCGCCGTGACAAGGGTGGTTAGCCCAGCAGCCAGAGCCGCTTTTAACCCCTGAGCAGAATCTTCAACCACTAGGCAGTCTTGAGGCGGCAACTGAAGTTGGTCTAAAACATAGGTGTAAATATCTGGCGCTGGCTTTTTAGCTGAGACAATATCGCCTGCCGCAATCACTTCAAACCAGCCCGGATTTAAGGTCTGCTCTAGAAGCGCCATGGCATTGGGTAGGGTACTGGTGGTGGCAATGGCCAAGCGCAAGCTTTGATCGCGGGCTTCTGTTAACAGTCGAGCCACGCCGGGACGCAAGGAAATAGCACCTGTGGTCAGTAAATCCTGGTAATGTCGATTTTTGGCCTCATGGAGAGCCGCAATGCGAGCCATCGGGTCAGATCCACTGAACTCAGGGGGAATATGGTTTCGGTGTTGCAGATAGTGATAAATTCGTTCCTTGCCCCCTGTGGTGGTCAGGAGTTCGCCATATTGCTCAACAGACCAATGCCAATCCAACCCCGCTTCAGCAAACGCCCGGTTAAAGGCCACCCGATGTCCATCCCGCTCGGTCTCTGCGAGGGTGCCATCTACATCAAAAATGAGTGCTTGGAGTTGGGGCATGGTGGATAGCGCCATTAGGGGATGCGATCATTGGAGGCGGGGTTCAGAGTGCTTTTGAAACGTTCTTTGGCATCTTGAAAGGCTTGTTTCATGGTGGCTTGAATCCGGTTTGGATCGGGTTTGCGCCCCCCCATCAAGTCTCCGAAGTAGACGCAAGCTCCTTCGCCTAAAGCCCAGGTGTAGGCAGCAGCCCAAGAGGCGGCTACTACGCTGCCAAAGCCAGGGATAAATTTAATGATCTCTCGGCCAATCATCTGAGCTAAAAATCCACCTGCGATCGCACTGGCTACGCCACCCGCTTGTGACACACTCAATGGCTGCCCATACAGTCGCCCCAACAAGCCCACCAGGGTCACTTGCAGAGACGTTAATACTGGCATGGTCGCAAAGGGCAAAGGCACAGCAGCCAAGGTGGCCGCCATCATCGAAAAGGGTAAGATATAGCGCCGCCCCGCTTCACGATAGAGGGAACCAATTTGTTCTCCCAGAGGGACTTGATCCAAGAGCTGATGAATCATGCGGGACTCGGCTTCAGGGAGCAATTCCCCTAGTGCCTCCACAAAAGCCTCTAGACCATAGAAGACAGGCTTAAAGTCATCCTCTTCTAGGGTGAAGTCAATCAAAACGCTGCGATCGCACCAGGGCGCGAACTGCGTTTGCAGCGCCTGAGCCGATCGCTGAAGATCTGGCCAGTCCGGTGGATAGACACCATGACGGGTCTGTGCAGACGGATATAGCTCATGCAGACAAGTGATTACCAGTAAACAAGGAACTTCCGGGTGATCACGGCGCAACTGCCTAATCACCTGTTGCAGAGCATCCGTGGCAAAATCATTGACCTTCACCGTCAAAATGATAATTTTGGCCGCCTGAGTCTCCGGGCAATCTGGAGCAGCATTCAAGAGATCTTGCAATTCCTGCACAATGGCATCTTGAGTCTGTTGCCCTTCCCCCAAACCAATCGTGTCAGTAAAGATCAGCAGGGGCAGATCTTCAGTGGGATAGGTATACCGTTGAATGTGAGTCGTGTGAGGCCGAAATCCTTGGCCAATAATGTCGGGAGTTGCCCCCGTCATAGCCCGAACAATCGAACTCTTACCCGCTTGGGGCTTGCCAATCAAAATTACCTGCGTCGTGGGCAACTCCGATCGAATTTGAGCGAGAATTGCAGCCACTTGGTCTTCATCCACTTGAAACCAGCGCTGTAAGTCCTGCTTGCCAACTTGCAGAGATTTGATCGGGCGCTTGCTCCACCAAGCCTTGGGCACCTTCAACCAGCTCCAGAACACCTGGGACAAAGCCCCTAGACCCTCCATTGAAGAAGGGTCTGGGTCTGGAGAGCGTGAATCAGACGGCTCGGTCATAGACAGCCCGCAGGTGCTTTACTCATCAACGTCTCCAGCAATCCTAGCGGTCAGCGCAGCTATTCGTCAGAGCCCCCTGGGGATTGGTTATAGAGAGAATCTAATTGTTCCCGAGCATCTTCCATGGTCATAGAGCGCATCACCAAGAGGGGCTCATCAATGATTCTGCCGGTGTCGTCTAGCAGTTCGGGGTGCATCCGAGCTCGGGATGTGATCGAGTCCTGAGGACGAGAATGGAGTTTATGAGAATCTCGGCCAATGGTAATCAGGTTGCGAATCAGGTTACCAATGGCCAAAAAAGCCAGAATCGTAAAGGCCAAAATGTAGAGAAGTTGCAGCATAGCGAAGATCCTTCCCGATCTACAGGATCACTTCAAAGACTCCGACAAAGTCGGTCTGAGCTCAAAAACGCGATGAGTCAAATTGTAAACGGTGGAAGCATCGCCAAACATTCCCAACCCAATTGGCTCATTCATATTGTGACATATCTAGGGCTCTCACCCACCCAGCACATACTGCTAGGCAATGGCGAGCAAGCCTTGCCGTTGTTAAGCGTTGGGGTAGGTGCGCCCTCCATCCTCAGCAGCCCCTAGCCGAAACTGAATCATCACCTGCCAGCACTCTGAGATTAATTGGTGCCAGGTTAATAGGACTTGGGGATCGACCCCCACCTGTCCCTCAGTAGCCTTAAATAAGCTTTGCGCCGCCGCTACCTCTCGCAAGGCTTCCTTGACTCGTTCCAATAGGTCAGCTTGATGCTCCATGGTCAAAAATTCCACCGTCTCAGTCTCGAGAAAGGTGTCCGCCCGTCCCAACCAATAGTGGAAATCTTCGAACAGGGGTTCCAGAAGCACTTTGATGAGTTCAGGCTCTGGTAAATTTGGGTTTAACATTGGCAGTAAAAAAGTGATGGCACAAGGGCTTTACCTCTAAAATCTTAACATTAGTGATATTTCTTTACAAATCCATTCAAGGATTGAGGAACCTGTTCAGCCAGAACGACACTGGGGTTAGGACGGGCTAATCCAGCCTGAGCAAGATGCTGAACAGTCCAGGTATTGCAGGTAAACCAGAGGATATAAATCTGTCGAGCCGGAAAAAACTGTCCCATTTGTCCAGACTGGCCAGGCATCCGTTTGCCATCTGGTGTTCGCAGCAGGCTTGATTCTAGGGCAAGAATGAGTTGATAGAGGGTTGCCCCATTGACCCAGCGCCGATAGCGTTGCTGCACCCCAAATGTTTGATCGGGTGGGACTGCCCAGCCCCGCACCTGAACCACGCCAGGGGTTGGCAGCAGAACCGCTGCCACCATTGCTGGCAGAGATTGATCTTGATCGCGGAAGAAGCGGCGATCGCCCCAGCTATACTCCACGTACTGGGTTTCCAATCCCAACGGAGCCAGAGGCCAGTGGGCGGGGCGCTCTAGCAGAATCGAGGTATGAAATCCCCAGTTGAGCAACCAAATTTGGTAGCTTTTAGAAGTATCGATGGGCTGTGGGGGGTGCAGCACCCAGCCACGGGGAGGTGTGGCCACCTGGATATACAGAGCAGATACCCCTAAAATTGCCCCTAATCCCCTGATCGCTAGTTTCAGGATGGGTATTAACATCAGGTGTCTCGGGAAAACTAACCCCATTAGACCGTGATTTGACCGTGATTTGGATGACTACTGTGCGTCTTGAGAGGTTTGAGACTTTTTGTTTACCCTGAAGCTACAAGGCCGAGGTGTAGAATATAGCGGTTTATAGATCAATGGAGTACATGGGGTACAGGGGGCAGTGCCCCCTGCGTGGGGGTGGAACCCCCACACCCCGTACCTCACTCAGGTGAGAACCGCTATAGTTGCTAGTTAGGGGAATCTTGAATCAATGGAAACGAATAATCCAATGGAGCTGTTGCGCAAAGGGTTCCACGTCACCTTGGGGGCAACAACCTCACTGGTGGAGTCGGTGCAAGACCCCCAAAAGCGAGAAGAAAATCTTGCCGAGCTCCAGCTTGGTTTCGATGAGCTCACTCAACTCTGGGCGGCTAAGGGTGAGGTGACCGAGCTCGAAGGGCGTCAGATGCTCGATAACTTAATGGCTCAACAGCAGTCAACATCCGCTGACTCAACGGCTTACGGCGTGACAGGCACAACTGCAACAACGGCTCTTTTGCAGGAGCAGCTCAAAGAGTTGACGGTGCAGTTGGCTGCCATTCGCCAAGAAATCATTCAAGGTGGCGAGTAGCGATCCAATGCGCCGGAACCAAGTTTAGATTTCCCTGCTCCTGAGCCGTTGTCTGCTGGATGTCAGGGATTTTTGTGGCCACAGGTAGGCAATGGGTTGCAGCCAAGCTCTCAAACTGATAGGAGAGGGGGTCATGGGAAAATCTTGGATGGGGCAACCGCCGCTATGGACTAGTGGGCTGTTGGGGATTGCCAGTGTTGTGGTGGGGGTATCTGCTAGCGCGGTGCAGTTGGCAGATGGAACCACTCATTTTGTGCAGATTCCGCGTCTGGAATCTGCATCCACGACATTCAATGGGGTTTGGTTTAGGGGGGCAGTTTATTATTTTAAGATCAGCGTACCGGAGGGGGCTGGGGAACCCTTGCAAAAGGTGACCGTTGCCCAGTCAGAGGGGGTTGACCGGGTGGCGTTTAATTTAGCCCAAACCCGGGTTACAGATATCCGACGGCGGCAATCTCTAGCAGTAGCAACAGCGCAAGTCGATGCTGCCGGAGCGGTGACGGTGGTGTTTGATCCCCCCCTTGCGCCGGGGCAAACGGTGATGTTGGGCTTGCGCCCATATCGTAATCCCAGCGTGGGTGGGGTCTATTTGTTTGGGGTGACCGCATTTCCAGCCGGAGAGCAGCCCCAGGGTCGATTTTTGGGCTTTGGACGGCTGCATTTTTACGAACGGAGTCGTTGGGGTTTATTTCATTAGGTCAGGAGTTTTCAGGGTGACTAGCCAGCATCGCTTCAGGGTGGGGTTTTCAAGGGCAGGAGGACGGTTTTGGGACTGGCTTAGGCGCGGCGAAGGGGAGGAAGTCAGCTAGGCTAGAAAGCGGTGTTTCGCAGTCTACCGATGGATCGACGCACGTTCATACAAGGACTTGGAATAGGGGTTTTGGGGCAAGCCCTGATGGCTTGTCAGCCCACTCAGACTTCGGGATTAAGGGTGGAAACCCTTCAGCAAAGTTTGCCCCCTCAGTTGGTGCGTCAGTTCCGATCGCAGGTGAGGGGCGAACTGACGGTCAGTTTACAGACTCAGAGTGCAGCGCTGTTTCAAATATTGCAGCGCTGGCACCAAAGCACGGCAGCTCATGGCACTGGACTGCGGTTGGTGAGCTTGGGTGACTTTTGGCTCTCTGAAGCGATTCGACAGGATCTGATTCAGCCTTTGCCTGTGCCACAACTGGCTCAATGGCCAACCTTGCCAGAGTTATGGCGGCAAGTGGGGCGGCGGGAGGGTCTGCGAGCGGACGGAGATCAGCGCAGCGCTCAGGGGTCAGAAGATGAACCGCTCTGGGGTGCTCCCTATCGTTGGGGTACCACCGTGATTGCCTACCGTCGGGATAAATTTCGTGCTTTGGGGTGGCAACCCCAAGACTGGAACGATCTGTGGCGACCGGAGCTAGAGCAACGGGTGAGCTTGCTCGATCAACCCCGTGAGGTGATTGGGCTGACCCTCAAGTCATTGGGCGAATCTTACAACAGGGAGGATCTGGAGACAGTGGTTGGCTTAAGGGAGCGTCTAGCCCAGTTGCACCGTCAAACTCGCTTTTATGATTCAACCAACTATCTACAGCCGCTCATTTTGGGAGATACCTGGGCGGCAGTGGGGTGGTCTACGGATGTCCTGCACACCATGAGCCAGGAGCCCAAAATTAAGGCCGTCGTTCCCCAGTCTGGGACGGCGCTCTGGGCTGATCTGTGGGTGTGGGCGGCTTTGGGCAATGGTCAGCGGTCGGAGGCTGAATTAGGGGAGAACCCTACTGTGGCCAATGGATTAGGCGAAAACTTGGTTAGCCAGTGGATTGATTATTGGTGGCAGCCGCAAGTGGCCAATGATCTCTCTCGGTTCACAGATGCGGTGTCGCCCTTGGTCAGCGATCCAGAGGCCAATAGTGCTGCCAAGCGCTTACTTTTGCCCCAGCAAGCAACCTTTGGGCGCAGTGAATTTTTGCAGCCTCTCAGTGCAGGAGCGATCGCACAGTATCGACAAAAATGGCAGCAAATGCGCCAGAGTTAAAACGCCCCGCGTCTTAGGCTGGGACGAATCCAAAGTTCACAGTCGGGCTTTTGCTCAGGTTGCAAAAATACCCCCAGATAATTGGGAATGGGGTCACCTTGAAAGTCACGTCCTTGGGAGAGATACTGGGGCTGGATCTGGGCAAAATTGCAGGCAAAACCCCCCAGCAGGAAGTTTTGGCGATCTACCAGCAGGAGACTATACCCATAGCGACTCGCCGCCGTACTCAGCTTTGACAAAAAGGCATAGCGCTCGAAGTAGTTATAGCGAGTCCAAAGTTCAGGCCGCACAACCACGCGAATCTGGCGTTCCCCAGCCTCATTGGGGGGGTAGGCTCGCCAAGTCCGAACCGTTTTTCCGCCAAACTGCTCAACGGCCAACCACAAGCTCGGCACGGTCAACCCCTGCTGAGAGGGACGCTCCGCCGTAAAAACCGGTGCGCCAAGGGGCGTCTGAAATAAGGCCAACACCTGATTGGGGGCTGGGGTTGGGGCCAATTCTGAGCGCACTATAGTGGGCATCCCCCCCCAGAGCAAGACACTGCTGAGCAGGGTACTCCCCAGAGATTGCAATAGTTGGCTCAAGAAAGTGGCTTCCCCAGTCTTGATCACGAGCTTGCCCTCAACGCTAAAATAGCTTGCCACTCTCCAGGTGTAACGGGTTGCACAGACAACCGACAGCCTTTTTGCAACAGCATCATCTCTGCCAATTCAGGCACTTGGCACACCTCTTCACGGGTAATCACGGGTTGCAGACTGCGCTCGGCTTGAATATCCACCATCACCCAGCGGGGATTCTCTGGAGAACTCTTGGGATCAAAATAGGGGCTGCTAGCATCCCAGGCAAAAAAATCTGGATAGGCCGTGCGGATCACCCGAGCAATGCCCACAATGACTTGGGGCTTTACGGTGCTGTGGTAGAACAACACCCCATCGCCGAGAGACATGCGATCGCGCATCAAATTCCGCGCCTGATAATTGCGCACCCCCTCCCAATGGGTGGTCTGCTCAGGAGCCGCCAGCAAATCTTGCCAAGAAAATACCCTTGGCTCGGTCTTCATTAACCAATAGTTTATCTGCGGCATCGATAGGCGTTAATCCCAAACTAGAGCCAGTGTAATCTGCTTATTGTGTTCCCTGACGTTCCCCCGAAAACCAAGAGCCGTTAAATTATGTAAATAATTGGTTAAACTCAAACTGCACCAACCAGGAGATAGCCGCTGTCTCACTCACCTGAGGAGGCGGCAGATCTGTGAGCGGCTGATGCCCGCAAGGTGCAAGCAAAGGAGTCTTGTCTAGTGAATGCTGCTGAGCAAGCTATCAGTCCTGAAGCGGCCACCAAAATTGCGGCCTTAGTCAACTTGGTTAAACGACAGTTTCCTAAAACCAAGGTGAACCTTGCACCCTGGACCAACGACCCGGAAACCCGAGAGTGGGTCGATCCCCATTCCATTGACCTGGGGTTTAACCTGCCGGTGGGTCAAACGCTCATCCAGCTCAGACTCCATGATCAGCGCCTCATTGGCATTGAAGCCCTGTGTTTTGGCCCCTTTGGCAACCAGCGCTGGCGCTTCTCGACCGTAGGCTCCTGGCAATTTGGGGGAGCCACCCCACCCCCACCCGGCTTTCAAGAACAGCTCAAGCAAATTTTTCAGGACACTTTTACGCTGTTTAATGGCCTTAGCAGTCCCAACGGTTCCTCCGATTCCCATGAGCCTGAATAGCCCCTTACCCAGCCCCCAAGTCCTCACGTCCCAGCCGCAAACACAGCGCAGGGGTTGGCCCGGACAACTCACCCCATACCTTTTTTTGCTGCCCGCTCTAGGGGTTTTAACCCTGACAGTCTTTTGGCCAGCGCTACAAGCCTTTTACTTCAGCTTCACCGAATATGAATATGACCTCACCCGAGCCCCGACCTGGGTGGGTTTGGCCAACTTTGAGCGCCTGTGGGTAGATCCTGTATTTTGGCAAACCCTAGGCAATACCTTGCTGTACCTGGTGGGTGTGGTGCCCATTTTAGTGATTGCCCCCCTGGGCTTGGCCATTTTGGTTAATCAGAAATTGCGGGGGGTGCGCTGGTTCCGCACCGCCTACTACACCCCCGTAGTGATCTCTATGGTGGTGGCGGGGATTGCCTGGAAATGGCTCTATGCCAACAATGGCTTGCTGAATCAGGGGCTGCAACTGCTGGGCATTTCAGAGGGCATTCCCTGGCTGACTAGCCCCAATCTCTCGATTTTCAGCGTCATGGCTGTCACAGTTTGGAAAGGGCTAGGCTACTACATGGTCATTTATCTGGCGGGTCTCCAAGCCATCCCCGCTGATCTCTATGAAGCCGCTGCCATGGATGGTTCTGACCATTGGCAAAAGCACTGGGATATTACCCTGCCCCTGATGCGCCCCTACTTACTGTTGGTGGCCGTGATTTCCTCTATTTCGGCGACCAAAGTTTTTGAAGAAGTTTTTATTATGACCCAGGGGGGGCCCCTCAACAGCTCTAAGACCATCGTCTATTACTTGTACGAGCGCGCCTTCCAGGGACTAGAAATGAGCTATGCTTGCGCCATTGGCCTCGTGTTATTCCTGATTATTTTTAGCTTGTCTATTCTCAATCTAAAGCTTAGCCAACGGGGAAAAGATACTCAAATCGGCTAGACGAACGTCAAAAAACGTAATAGAATCCAGCTCGATTGTGTAGGCAATCGGATCGCAGCAATCTCAATATTTGTGGGGTGAGAACTCGTGGCTTTTGGTTTTGGTCGCTTCTCTCGGGACATTGGCATTGATTTAGGCACCGCCAACACCTTGGCCTATGTCATTGGCAAGGGCATTGTGTTGCAAGAACCTTCGGTGGTGGCCATCGATCAGATTACCAAGCAGCCCCTAGCCGTAGGCGAAGAGGCTAAGCGCATGTTAGGCCGCACCCCCGGCAACGTGGTGGCCATTCGACCTCTCCGAGACGGTGTGATTGCCGACTTTGAAAAAGCAGAAATGATGCTGAAGCACTTCATTCGGCGAGTTCATGGAGGGCGCAATCTGATTTCACCCCGGGTGGTGATTGGCATCCCTAGTGGGGTTACGGGGGTGGAGCGTCGGGCGGTAATGGAAGCTGCGTCTCAGGCTGGAGCCCGTGAAGTGTTTTTGATTGATGAACCCATGGCGGCTGCCATTGGAGCCGGGTTGCCCGTGGATGAGCCCACCGGCAACATGATTATTGATATTGGCGGGGGCACCACCGAGGTTGCCATTTTGAGTTTACAAGGCTCTGTTGTCAGCGAGTCAGTTCGAGTCGCAGGGGATGAGCTCACTGACTCCATTAGTCAATATATGAAGAAAGTTCATAACTTGGTGATTGGGGAGCGTACCGCTGAAGACATCAAAATTCAAATTGGCTCTGCCTACCCCAGCAGCAACAACGATGATGCCACCCTGGAGGTGCGGGGACTCCACTTGCTGTCTGGATTGCCGCGCACTGTGCTGGTCAAAGGCCCAGAAGTTCGAGAAAGCATGTCGGAACCGCTCTCGGCGATTGTGGAAGCGGTAAAGCGAACCCTGGAGCGAATTCCGCCCGAGCTGGCTGCTGATATTGTGGATCGGGGCATTATGTTGGCTGGCGGTGGGGCGCTTCTCCGGGGCTTTGATACCTTGATCAGTCATGAAACTGGAATCGTGGTACACATTGCCCCTGAACCCCTCAACTGTGTCGTCTTGGGAACAGGGCGGGTGCTAGAGAACTTTAAGCAGTTGGCACGGGTGTTCAACAATAATCTCAGTTCGCTATAGCTAGCCAGGACTGCCCTGGAACCCCTTGGGCAAGTCCGCCCGAGTCTGAGTCGGTGTGGTCTGGCCTCAAAGATGTAGGGTAATTGTAGACATGGATGATAGGGCATGGATGCAGGCTGCGATCGCGCAAGCCAGACAAGGGTTGCAAGAGGGCGGTATTCCCATTGGATCCGTGCTGATTCAAAATGGAGAAATTGTCGGACGGGGGCACAACCGCCGGGTACAACAGGGCAACCCCATTCTCCATGCTGAAATCGACTGCTTGCAGAATGCCGGACGCATGGGTCGCTACCAGAACACGGCTCTCTATTCCACGCTGATGCCCTGCTACCTCTGCGCCGGAGCTGTTGTGCAGTTTGGCATCCCCAAAGTAATAGCAGGCGAAGCCCGCACCTTTCCCGGTGCCCGTGAGTTTATGGAATCTCACGGCGTAGAAGTGATTGATTTAGACCTATCTGAGTGTCGGCAGCTCATGGAAGACTTTATTTCCCACCACCCAGTTCTCTGGCAAGAAGATATTGGCACGCTTGACACCTAGCACAACATCCCCAGCCAGAGTGGCACAATAAAACTATAGAGCAACCCAGAGGAGCACCCCATGCCCATTGAGCGCCGCATGTCTCGGGATACTTTTTTACCCGGTGAAATCGTAGAACTCAAACAGATCTGCCTCACACCAGGTCGGTTGTTTCAGCCTGGCAAGTATATTGCCGGAGAGCTGCCAGATATTGCCTTTGAAATGGGACTGGTCGAGCAACTGCCTCCGGTGCGGGGCAACAGTGCTGAACTAGACCCCAATACATCGGATCGGCTTGAATAGATTAGGCTAACTCAGCACCTGAACTTTAGCCTAGATTTGATCAGTTTACGATTCTCGAAGAGGGTTCTAGAAACAGGCTACGCCCTCTCTGAGCGCAGGGCGCGCCGAGCCAGTTTGACATAGGTTTTGACGGTGGCATAGGGCATTTCCAGATCAGTAGCAATCTGCTCTAAGCCTTCACCCAGTTCACGGCGTGCCAAAATCGTCGCCCAAGTGGCAGACACCCGGGGGGTTCGTTCTCCGCCCTGCCGCTGGCGCTGAGTCATAAACTGCTGGGTCAGTTGATCAATGCGTTGGGCTAAAACATCGCTGCGGGTCGCAACCTGGACAGCGATCTCAGCGGGCCACCCCCAGCGCGTTTGTCCTAACCCAAAGGTTGTCTTATGTCCGGTGCCACAGTAGGGTGCCAACCGCCCCAGGACTTGATACAGAGGTGCATAGTCTGTGTGGGCACGCCCTTTCGGGCTCAGGCCAAATTCGACTGCTCCCACAAAACCCGTGACGGCTCCTTTTTTAGCGGCTATCGTTTTCACAGAGTGGAACTGGTGACGCACTATGATCACTGATTCATCCACCCACTGCAAAAAGTGATCAGCATTCACCGGGTCTGGGGAAAATACATTCCAGCGACGCAGGTAGCTATGAAATATATTTACGGGGGCGGGCAGCGGCAAGTGATTGCCCTTATGCCGAAAGCTGGTGGGAGAGATAAAACTCAGCGGCATGTGACTGGTTCTGGCGGGGAGTTGCGCCAGCTTGCGATAGGTCAGGGGAGGGTGGCTGATTGACCAGTTCTGAATCTGGAGGGGGGCTGTGCGTAAAGGCAGTGTGGACGGCAGCGACTTTAGCCATAGCGTCAGCCACTGGACGACGGGGCGTGACAGGGCTGTGATTTGCCACTGATACACTTGTCCAGCTTGTAATTTAAGAGTCCGGCTCCAGGGATTCTGGGGGTCGAGGAGTGCGGAGAGCGTAAAGGCTTTTTCAGTTTGGTTGTCGTGGAGTTCCTGGGAAAGCTGGGGGCTATACTGTCGCACTTGCTCTAAAAACCAGGCGTGCAGTCCAATGACGTACTGAGGATAGGCTTCGGAATCAGCTAAGGGGCTCAGGTTCAAGGTGATGCCTAGCAGTTCTGTTGTTTTGGGCCAGTTCAATGCGGGTGTGACCTGACTAGAAGTGGAACGAGACGGAACCATGGAAATCGTAGCGCTGTGAACTACCATACACTGTACCGGAGTGTATGGTAGTTCACCCCCTTTCTCTATCCGCTAACTTTTTCTCAGCAGTTAGTGAGTCAGTTGATCGACCAGATCTCAAAAAATTGTCAATTGTTCATAATCTTGACTGGGTATTAAGACAGCAACACGCTATCCTTGGTGTTGTGATAGGTTCACTCCGAGAAGCTGGGAAATGCTGCCTGAGCCTGGTCGAAGGCATCTTTCTCATGTCTAGCATAGAGAAAAACAATGGCAGAACCTGGTGGTCTTCGGCACACAATGGATGAAGACCAGAAGAGAGCAAGAGCGGGTCTATGTTCGCACAACTGCCAGAGCCACGAATGCACTGGGTTCGCTGGGTGCTGACTGTTGCTTGGCTAACAATCATCGCGTCCCTGTTGTACGATCCCTGGACATCGGCACTCACCGAACCGGATCATCCCTGGAGCCCGCTGCGGCTGCCGGATACTTGCATCCAAGTGCAGGGAGAATGCTTAGTTGAGCAACCCTATCCCTTAGGGACAACCCTGTTTTGGGGCGCGATCGTGCCCGCCGCCATCTTTATTTTGCTGGTGTTTGGGCACGAGCTATGGCGGCGAATTTGTCCGCTCTCTTTCTTGTCTCAAATTCCTCGTGCGTTGGGATGGCAGCGCCAATTCAAACGCGAGAATAAAAAGACGGGCAAGGTGCGCTATGAGTTGGCGAAGGTTGAGCCGAATTCCTGGCTGGGTCGAAATTATCCCTATGTGCAGTTTGGCTGGTTGTTTGCCGGGTTGTGTGGGCGAATTTTGTTTTTTAAACCTCTTTTTTACGCTATGGCTACGTTGGGTTAGTGATTGGCTATTTTGGCTATTACTATCTCTACGCAGGCAACTGGAACTATTACTTCTCTGGGGCGTGGCTGCGACAAACCGATCAGCTTGCTTCTCTATTTGACCCCGGACTCTATTTATTTGGGCAGGCAATTAATATTCCCAAATTAGCTGCGGTGCCGCTGGTGCTGGGGAGCTGCACGGCGATCGGCTATTGGGGCGGACGGTGGCTTGAAAAACGCGCCAAAGCCTATAGTCGGCGGCATCAGGGATTGGCGATCGCAACCCTGCGACATCGCATCTTTACCCTGTGTACCTTTGGGATTTTCAACTTTTTCTTTATCTTCGGTGGTCGTCCTTTGGTGCAGTTGCTCCCCTGGGGGGTGCAATACCTCTATGACCTGGGTTTGGTGGCGCTGAGTACCCTGTGGCTGTATAAAACCTGGCGGCGCAGTCTTGATCTGTATTCTCGTGAAAATCTCGCTAATCGATTCCGCAAACAGTTAGAGAGATTGCAGCTTAATGTGTCGCAGTTTTTGGATGGGCGATCGCTGAGCGACCTCAACACCCATGAAGTGTATGTGCTTGCCAAGGTGCTGCCCAGTTTTACCCGCGAGAAACGGCATCAGGCGTATAAGGGCGTGGTACGCGAAGCCCTGGAAGAAGGCTATGTGAACTATTCCAGCAGTCTGGAAATGTTGCAGCAAATGCGCCAGGAGCTAAGCATTACCGATGATGAACATCGCCTTGTGCTAGAGGAATTGGGCATTGAAGATCCAGAATTACTCAATCCCGATCGCCAACGCAGCTTAGAAAATCAAATTCGTTTGAGCGGCTAACGCAAATCGCTAGAGCGGTTGCTGCTGCTGCAACGCAAACAACCCGATTCGCGAAGCGTTCGCGCAGCGTCTCCACCGGAGAATCCCTACGGGAATCGCACGGCATTTGAGCAATTATCGTTCCAAGATGCAGCCGCTGTTCGTTCGCTGCGCCGCCAATATTCCATCACACCCCAGGAAGAAGAGTGGATTTTGAGCGGGTTTTCGAGTGATGCCAGCAGTGTCAAAAAAGCAGAGTTTCTTCTAGCACAGCTCCCTGAATTGATTGACTGTTACCGTGCGCTCAATCAACCCATGCTGCACGCGCATCAAGCGGTGTTAACCCTGCTGCGAGAAAATGTGAGCCACAAAAAGGAACTGATTGTGCGATCGCTCCTAGAAACCCTGGAACTGCTCCAGTCTGATCCGGTCGCATTTACCCTGGCTCAGGGATTGCAGCAGGCTTCACCTACCATTTTAGGAGCGCTTTTAGAGCAAGAGAACTGGCGCGATCGCCTGCCGCCCGCGATCCTGCAATGTTTGACCCAACCGGGAGAAACACCCGTTTCCTGTTCTCTAGAATTCTCTTCCCAGGCCATTTTGAACCATCTCGAAGCCTTGCTCCAGGATCAAAATCCGATGATTCAGGCGGCATCGCTATACATCATGGCTCAATTAGATGCAGAGCTAGGAGCCGATCGCCCACAATCGTCGTCATCAATTTAGCTCTCACCTGGCTCAAGAAGCGATCGATCGGCTCCTAGCTCTGCCCGCGTCATTTTCCGCAACCCCATTGCTGAGCGACTTTCCAACCCTAGAAAAATTAGTGTATTTGTTTAATAGCGATTTCTTCCACAGAATGCAGAGTGAAACGCTCATTGCCCTGGCCGATCGAGCAGAGGTGCACGCCTATCACCGAGGGGAGATGATCACAGAAGCAGGAGATACCTGCCGAGAGCTGCTGCTGTTGATCGAGGGCGATGCCAACATTCACTATCAAACTGGGTCTGAGGTTCAAATTGAGCAGTTGCATCCGGGGCAAACGCTGGATGAACTCGAAGTTTTAGCCCACAGCAACTCAGAAAACACGATCGTTGCCGATGGCGAAAATACCCGCATCCTGGCGATTTCTGTGGATGCCTTTGATGATTTACTCGATCACGATCCTGATTTTGCCCGCCGCGTTTTGGAACTAGAAAGTCGGCAACTTCAACGATTCATGGGATCAATGACCATTTTCCCCCAGAATTACGCCCCTCGGGCAGCGTACCTAAGGGGGGGCTAGGGGGGCAAGTGCAAGGTCTAAGCAACTTCTCAAATAAGCCCTAAGAGACTGTTTTAAAAATCTTCCCATGCTCTACATTCATCCTCCAAAATGGTGGGCTTTGATCACTCTTAGATCACTCTTAAGTCCCCCAGAATGGGGGATTTAGGGGACAAGTGTAAGGTCTAAGCAACTTCTCAAATAAGCTCTTAGAGGCGGTTTGGGAATTGCGGCAACGGTTGATGGTTAGGCGCAAGAAGCTTGAGACCCTCTTCAATGAAGTTTTTGATGCACAGCCCATAGGTTTGATAGGTAGCTGCTGTCACAGGTGTAAAGCCGTGAGCCAGGATGGAGTGATTGCGAATCTGGAGAGCGTTTTGTAAAGGGTTCCTCTGAGCTTGAAAGTGATCACCCAAGACATCATCGGGGAATTGACTGAGCAAGGTATAGCTTTTGATGAGGGGCAACTGGATTTTTTGGGTACGGGGGTTCAGCTCGGTAATGTAAGACTCCCGAACGGCTTCAGGAATTTTGACGAGATCGATATTGGCGGTTTCAACCTCATACTGCTGCTTCAGACGAATCTGAGCTAGGAGTTCCAGGGCTCGATAGAGTCGCCCGACGGCATCGTCGTAGCGTTGACCGTGGGCTCGACGTTCTGTGTTACGCAGGAGATCTTCAACCAGTTCGTAGCCATGGCTAGTGATCGCGTTAGGAGAATTAAATTGAGGGTCAATGCCTTGTCGGCTACTCAGAACCCGACCCAGTGCCATGCCCTGCACCTGTAATTTGGCCATGTGTTGTGAGATAAATTCCCAGGCGCTTAAGTGATCAAAGCGATCCCAGGCATTAAACCCTTTACATTGATCTCTCAACTGGCAAATGGATTTTCGTTGGTCGGGGAGGAGTTCAACGGATTGGAGGATGGAGTCTAAGGTAGAAATGGCTCCCGCATAGTTGAAGGCTTGCAACAGTTGGGGAATGGTTTGATCTAGGGTGCGCTCAATGGTGACGGCGCTGGTGGTTGCCCGCTCTGTGGATTCCCCACGCTCGACGCGGATCAGGTTATGGCGGGTGGTGCTGGTAGTCAGAAACAGAGGCAGACCATAGTCAAGGGCGGCCATGCCCAGTGCTAGGGACATGGTTTTAGTCCCGCCAGTATAATCAGCATCAATTTTGCTATCTGGGTGTGCCTGTTTGAGTTCTTTAATTTTGCGGCTGATGAGCTGATAGGATTCAGTCAGGTCATCCGGATTCTCAAGTAAGATGACATCGGTTTCAGGGTTAAAGTGCTCCCCTAAGCCCATTTGAGTGGGAATATTGGGCTGTTCATCAATGATTTCTGCACCTCGGCGTATTTTGCAGGGTTTACCCGCATCTATGACTTGGGAGACACTGCCGTTTGCCCCGCTGGAACAGACAAAGATGACCCGTTGAGGACTGCGGCTGCGGATGGCAGTGATGATGGGTTGGGGCGAGCCACCGACGGTGACCAATAGAATAAGACTCATAGCCAAATTTTTAGATTTTACATTATCACGTCTGAATTCAGACCATAGTAGGGCAAGCTTCCATCCCCTTGCGGGGTAATGATCGGGTCGAACGCAATAAGCCGATTGCCAGCTTCATTTTCGCCGGTCTCACCGGAGTCGGTGTTTCCGTCCCCTTGCGGGGTAATGGTCGGGTCGAACCTGTCTATTTCAACGCGAGTTCGACGACTTATCCGCCCTCACCCCAACCCCTCTCCCAATCCTGGGAGAGGGGCTAAAACCTTGAATTTGTGCTCTGTTCCCCCTCTCCCAATGTTGGGAGAGGGGGCTAGGGGGTGAGGGCAGACGAGAGCTGTCGAACTCACGTTATTTCAGAACTGCCGAGGGTATAAGGCCACCCTGTTTCCGTCTCCTTGCGGGGTAATGGTCGGGTCGAACGCGGCCATTGCAGCAATGCTAGGAAAGAAAGTAGCTGTTTCCGTCCCCTTGCGGGGTAATGGTCGGGTCGAACGCGGAAAGGAAAGCCCGCGCTGAGCTTCAACTCAGAGTTTCCGTCCCCTTGCGGGGTAATGGTCGGGTCGAACCCGTGGATCTGGTAGACAACGCTTGCTTACAAGTAAAAGTTTCCGTCCCCTTGCGGGGTAATGGTCGGGTCGAACGTACCTTGCTTAACTTCCCTACTGCCGCCGCGCTCCAATGTTTCCGTCCCCTTGCGGGGTAATGGTCGGGTCGAACCTGCTAGAGCCTTAGGGTTTGCCCAGAGGGATTATGCCCGTTTCCGTCCCCTTGCGGGGTAATGGTCGGGTCGAACCTTTCAGTGATGCTGTGGGATTCTTGCCATCATCCTTGACCCAGGTTTCCGTCCCCTTGCGGGGTAATGGTCGGGTCGAACTTCTATATGACTGCATACCTAGCGGCTAAGTTAGAGTTTCGTTTCCGTCCCCTTGCGGGGTAATGGTCGGGTCGAACGAATCTTTTCACAGACCTTCTCATTAGATCTTCGTCTGTTTCCGTCCCCTTGCGGGGTAATGGTCGGGTCGAACAGTGCAGGAGATTCTAGATAAAGCTACGCACCTCCAGGTTTCCGTCCCCTTGCGGGGTAATGGTCGGGTCGAACCTTTGACCCAGGAATGCTGGTGGACTACACCAAACGTTACTACCCGTTTCCGTCCCCTTGCGGGGTAATGGTCGGGTCGAACTGCTGGAAGGATACAAGGGAGTCCGGGTGCACCTGGTAGTTTCCGTCCCCTTGCGGGGTAATGGTCGGGTCGAACTGGATCCGAACTGTGGGGAAAGTTTACGGAGACTTTCCGTTTCCGTCCCCTTGCGGGGTAATGGTCGGGTCGAACCGGCTAGATAGCGATGGGTCAGTCCTAGAGTCAGCGATGTTTCCGTCCCCTTGCGGGGTAATGGTCGGGTCGAACAGTAAAAGGATCCATCCTAGTTCCAACTCATTTTGTGTGAGTTGACTGTGGCAAGGGTCTTCGGCCATTT
>NZ_WVIC01000057.1 GCF_009939295.1 Petrachloros mirabilis ULC683 | reverse complement strand
AAGTCTTGAAAAATTCAAAATCTTTGCACTCGCCCCCCTAGCCCCCCCTCGCGCAACGTGCCCGAAGAGCGTAATTCTGGGGGGAACTAGTTCTAACTTTCAGATTTCTCCCCCCAATTTTGGGGGGTTGGGGGCGCTAATGCAGCGTGGAACACGGAGAACTAGAGATGTGTGTACATCGTAGCCCTGGTACCACGGCCACAAGTCCTCTTCACTCTGGCTGATTCTGATTATTGTCCGGTTCAGGGACTCCTGTGGGGGGAACGGTTGGCATAAACAGATCGTTGTTCTGCTCAGGCACCTGGACACCGCCGTTAAAAGGGGAAAAAGGATCAAACCCTGGCGTGGGAGGGGATGTTTCTGGAGCTGGGGTCGTGCGCGTTTCGGGGGTGGTGGTGCCCAGGGCGACGCGATTGCCTCCCACGGACTGCAAGATATCCAGGACTCGAACCACCTGATCATAGCTGACTAGCCGATCGGCATTGAGGACAATCACACCCGTTGGACGGGCGCGCACGTAGGTTTGCAAGGACTGGGTTAACTGCGGCTCTGTGACTGCCTGCTGTTCGACATAGAGCTGGCCAATGGCATCTACGCGCACCCGTAGGGTATCGCCAAGCTGAGGCCGTCCGGTTTCTGCCTGGGGTAGATCTAAGTTGATGCCTTGCTGTCGGGTGAGTCCGACTGCCGCCAGGATAAAAAAGGTAAGGATGCAAAAAATAACATCAATTAACGGGATGATTTGAATCTGAACTTCAGAGGTGTCAGCGTCTACAGAAATCTTCATCTCACTACCGCTTCAAACGTTAGGGGAAAAGACAGGGCTAGGCCCTATGCCGCCATCTAGTAAATGATGGCATCGCGATCGATACTGTTGAGTCTAGCGCAGGCGCTACTAGTACCCCATAGGAGGCTCTAAGCGACCCCCAGGTCTTAAGGCTCGTTCTGACTCGATCCCTTGTTCACGTTGCTTGACCTGTAACCAGAATTGACGATAGGTCAACTCCAGCTCGTTGCCGGTGCGACGAAAAATGCGGGTCTGATGAAATAGAAGTGCCTGAAACAGTCGGTAAAATGCTAGAGAGACAATGGCGACAACTAGCCCCATGGCAGTGCTGATCAGGGCTTCGCTGATGCCAAGGGTGACGGAGGCGGTGGAAGCGGTGCCAATGTCACCCAGACGAATTGACCCCAGAGAGCCAATCAACCCCAACACAGTGCCCAGAAGCCCCAGCAGGGGTGACAGGGCAATCACGGCCTCTAAGATTTTGTCGCCTCGACGCATGGCATTTAACTCTTCATCTGCCGAGGCTTCCAGGGCTAGGCGGAAAATTTCGGGCTCTTTGTTGGCGAGCCGGAGGGGGGTGTACAGGAATCTACCAATGGGCTGACTGCCAGACTGACGCGCAAGGTGTGTCGCTTCATCCCAATCGCGCCGGGCGGCCTCTAAAATTTGATCTGCGATTTTGCGCTCACCCTTGAGAATCGTACTCCAGAACCACAGTCGCTCAAATATTGTCCCAATCGCCAAAATCGATAGAAATAAAAGAGGCCAAATGGCCAAGCCTCCTTGTCGGAGGAGATCAATAATATTCACGGGTGTTCCTTACAGTCGATAGACGGCAGCGTTTTGCCAATGGGGAGTGCTAGACAGCGCTAAGATTTACTAACCAAGCAGTCTAAGACATCTTGTGGCATGAATCCAAGTTTCTCTAATCTACCCCCCTAACCCTAGTGAGAAATCCGTACCTGGGTCTAGTTTTGTTTTCTGGCAAGATTAAGAAGAAGTAGGAGTATTGCCATGAAAGTTTCTGTTCACGCCATATATGCAGGGTATCGAAACCTCATTCGCCATTCTAAATATCGTTGGTGGGTCATTATTGGAACTCTGGTGTATCTGATTATTCCCTTTGATCTGTCTCCCGATGTAGTGCCAATCCTGGGGCAGTTGGATGACGTGGTGCTGCTGACCCTGCTGGTGTCGGAAGTGTCTCAGGTGGTGCTGGACTGGTTTAAGGCTCGCAAAGGCGAATCTGAGACTCCGGCTTCTGAAGATGCTGGGGTGGGTAAAGCGGTGACGGTTGAGGCTGTGCCGGTTCACGAGTAAGGGCGTAGGGTTAGTTGGCAAGGGGCAAAGGAGAGGCGATGTTGACGGGTTGGCCCTAGTTTTTGCAAGGCAGCCCGGTGGGCACGACTTCCGTACCCTTTATTGGCGGTGAGATCGTAGCCGGGATAGCGCTCAGCCATTTTCACAATCAGCCGATCGCGCCAAACTTTGGCAATGATGCTGGCGGCTGCGATCGCAACCTCCCTTTGATCTCCCTTAATCACAGTGGTTTGGGGAATCCCTAACATAGGGATACGCTGATTGCCATCTACCCAACAATGGGCAGGTAGAATCGTGAGTTTATTGACCGCCCGCTTCATGGCCAGCAAACTCGCCTGCAAAATATTGTGGCGATCAATTTCAGTCACAGAAGCCAGTCCCACCCGACAGCAGAGCACCTGCATCAAAATTTGATCATACAGAAATTCCCGCTGCCGGGGACTGAGTCGCTTACTGTCCGTCACGCCAGACTGAACCAGCACCTTCTTTTGATCTGTGGAAACAAGGACCGCCGCCGCCACCACCGGCCCAAACAAGGCACCGCGACCTACCTCATCAATACCAGCAGAGATTGTCATAGCAATCCTAATTTTTTGTGATCATTATGGATGCAAGTTGAATCCACCCTAAATAATGGGGGATAAACGATGTTGTCCTATCAAGAGGCAAAGGCCATGGCAGTAGACCCCTCCTCAGTCAAGCAACTGATCAAGATTCTAATCGGGGCAGCTTGGTTGGATGGCAAAGTACAGCCTGAAGAGCAAGCCTATCTACAGCGGTTCGCCCAGACCCAAGGCGTGGCCGAAGATCCGGAACTCAAACCCTGGCTGTATGGGCTAAGAGCCGTCTCTACCTCCGAGTGTCAGACCTGGGTGGATGAATACCTGGGGGAGTCGCCCACCTCAGAGCGATATCAGCAGTTGCTTGAAGACCTGAGTGGCTTGATCTACAGCGATGGGGATGTGACCAGCGAGGAAGCTAAACTCCTGACCCAGTTGCAAAACCACGGCACCTCAGGGGCAGCCTCTCATCAGTTTGGAGCCGTCACAGAAGCGATTCAAAAGCTCTATCAGCGCTGGATAAAAGGCTAGGTGCAGCCCTCTCACCCACTACACCAGCGTTTTCAGAGCTGAAATCAACCGATCAACGCTCTCAGGGCGACTGTTGAAGCCCATGAGCCCAATCCGCCAAACCTTTCCGGCCAGCTCACCCAAACCGTTCCCAATTTCAATGCTCTGCTCTAGTAACAGGCGCTTGGCCACAGCCTTACCATCTACGCCCTCTGGGATGCGTACCGTGGTCAGCGTGGGCAGGCGGTATTCCCGCTGCACATGCAGGGAGAGTCCCAGAGCCTCTAGCTCTTGCCAGAGATAGTCTGCATTTTGTTGGTGACGCCGCCAGCATTGCTCAATACCCTCTTCGGCAATCAGGCGCAGGGCTTCTCTCAAGGCATAGTACATATTGATGGGAGCCGTGTGGTGATACACCCGCTCTGGCCCCCAGTATTGGCTGAGCAAGTTCATATCCAGATACCAGTTGGCCACCTTCGTTTGCCGCTGCTGGAGTTTTTCCCAGGCGCGAGGACTGAGGGTAAAGGGGGATGCTCCAGGGGGACAGGCCAAACCCTTCTGACTACAGCTATAGGCTAGATCAACGCCCCAGTCATCTAAGTGAATGGGCACTCCCCCCAGGCTGGTCACGGTATCTACAAGCAGTAGGCAGCCAAACTCCCGGCAGAGATCCCCTACGCCGTCTAGGGGTTGTCGAGCCCCTGTAGAGGTTTCAGCGTGCACCAAGGCTAAAACCTGAGGACGGTGGGTTTCGACTGCGGTTCTTAGCTCACTCAGACTAAACACCTGCCCCCAAGGACGAGTCAAGGTGTGAACTTCAGCGCCATAGCGGCCCGCCATATCCACCAGACGATTGCCGAAATAGCCACTCACGCCCACCACTACGCCATCTCCAGGCTCAATGACATTGGCGAGGGTTGCCTCCATGGCCGCCGTTCCGGTGCCACTCACTGCCAAAGTCAGCGGATTCTTGGTTTGCCACACGTAGCGCAAAAGGACTTGAATTTCATCCATCAAGGCCAAAAACGCTGGATCGAGGTGCCCCAGGGGGGGGGTGTTCATGGCCTGAAGCACCGTGGGATGCACATTAGAAGGCCCCGGGCCTAACAAGAGCCGCTCAGGAACATTCAGGGGGGCAAGGACAGGATGGCTCAGGGAAGATTGGAGAGGCGTCATGAAGGCTCGCGTGAGAAACAATCTTGATTTGATTGTGACAGGTTGCTGTCTCCATGGGAATGGTGTCTCGGCCTCTGGGAGTTCAGTGACGCGCAGCTCTCACCTGCTGAATCTACCGTGTATACATAAGTCTTGAAAAATTCAAAATCTTTGCACTCGTCCCCCTAGCCCCCCAATTCTGGGGGGAACTAGTTCTAACTTTCGGATTTCTCCCCCCAATTTTGGGGGGTTGGGGGGGCTAATGCAGCGTGGAACACGGAGAACTAGAGATGTGTGTACACAGTAGCCTGCTCAATGGGGGCAAGTGAGAGCTGCGATCGCCTTTGATTTAGTTACCATTGCCGATGCGAGTGAGATCATCTAAATGATTTTTAACATCGCGCAGATAGGTTTTGTCCGCCAAGGTGCTGGCGGGAAGGCGGCGGTCATTCACAGCAGCCATGGCCAGGGCTCTGGGCGTGATTTTTCCCTGGATGTAGCCATAAATCAAAGAATTGGCGGACGGAATTCCTTCAGACTCCAGGTGTCCCTGATGAGCCAGATGCACCAGTTGGAAAGGGCTGACGCTGGTAATTACACGGCTACTCGCGGCTTTGAGATTGGTGGTTGCCCCCAGCATGGAGCCGGGTTGGGCATGAGCCGCTGGGACAGTGGGAACAAAGGCGGCCAGGCTCAGATCCAGGAGCAGAGCGGTAAACCCAACGGTGGCAGTTTTGACTAAGGCTCTTGCGTAATTCATGATTTTTGTCTCCCATTTCTTCTGAATGTCTTCAGAGTAGAGAGGCTGACTGAAATCCAGATGATGCGAGAATGGGAGGTTTAGAAGAAGGGTATAAGCGATCTCTAAGCTTTTGCTGAGAATCCTGAGAGAACGCCCTGGTTTTATGGGGTGATCCCAAGGATTTGGCCAGTTTAGCGATTGCCAAATCAGAGTGACCTATGATGGGTCAAAAGAGGCGCTGAGGGCTGTGACAACAGCGTGCTAAGGTGCAGATTACATTCAGAAGCGGCCTGAGTTCACAGTGGGTCAGCAACTAGCGAGGATTTATCTATGTCTGGAACTGCAATGGCGTTTCGCGCGGGCACCCAAGTAGATGCGCCCCTGATCTGTGGCCGTGAAGCTGAGATTGCTGCCCTGGTGAACCATGACTGCTCCATCTTTTTGGAGCGAACCAACCTGGATCTGAACCAGATTACTGCCAGTTTTGCCTGCGCGCTCCACATGCATCAGCCAACCATCCCAGCGGGAGCCAAGGGAGAGCTGATTTGCAACTTGCAACATATGTTTGAGCATTCCCAGGATGGTGACAACCACAATGCCAGCGTCTTTGCCTGGTGCTATAGCCGCATGGGCGAGTTTATTCCAGAGCTGGTGGCTCAAGGCTGCAATCCCCGAATCATGCTGGACTATTCCGGGAATTTACTCTGGGGGCTTCAGCAAATGGGGCGGGAGGATATTTTGCACAATCTCCGCCGTCTGGCCTGTGATCCCCAGTATCAGCCCTACGTGGAATGGCTGGGCACCATGTGGAGTCATGCCGTCGCACCTTCAACGCCCATCCCGGATTTAAAGCTGCAAATTCAGGCGTGGCAGCACTACTTTGCGGCCTTGTTTGGGGATGAAGCTCTGGCACGAGTGAAGGGGTTCTCACCCCCAGAAATGCACCTGCCTAACCACCCAGATACGCTCTATGAATATCTCAAAGCCCTAAAAGAGTGTGGCTATCGCTGGTTGATGGTGCAAGAGCATTCGGTGGAGCGCTTGGATGGCTCTGGTCTGTGGCATGACGATAAGTATGTGCCCAATCGCTTGGTGGCTCGTAACTCCCACGGTGAAACAATCTCAATGACTGTCCTCATCAAAACCCAGGGCTCTGATACCAAGCTGGTGGCCCAAATGCAGCCCTACCATGAGGCCAAAAGCCGGGGTCGGCAGCGGCTGGGATCTCATGAAGTACCGGGTTGCGTCACCCAAATTGCCGATGGTGAGAATGGTGGGGTAATGATGAATGAGTTCCCGCGTGATTTTCAACCGCTGTGGTCAGGGATTCGTACCCATGGCCGCAGTGAGACTGGAGTAGTGGGGATCAACGGTACCGAGTACATTGAGCTACTGGAGGCAGCGGGGGTTTCCCCTGAAGATTACCCCACCTGTCAAGCCGTAGGACAACATCGCATCTGGGAGCGGGTTAATCCTGAGCAGGCAACACCGGAAGGGGTGGGGGCTGCGATCGCAGCCCTCCAGGCCAGCGACTCTCAATTCCACATGGATGGTGCCTCCTGGACCAACGACCTCAGTTGGGTCAAAGGCTATGAGAACGTCCTGGAGCCGATGAATCAACTGAGTGCCAAATTCCATCAGCGCTTTGATGCCCAGGTACAGGCCAACCCTGCTGTGACGCAACAGCCCAACTATCAGGAAGCTCTCTTGTACACCCTGCTGCTAGAAACCAGTTGCTTCCGCTACTGGGGGCAAGGCACCTGGACAGAGTATGCACGGGAACTCTATCGCCGTGGGGAAGACTGTCTCAGCTAGTGCTCTGTCAAGAATTATTTTGTGGGTTGAAAACCCCAAAATAATACCCCCTGATCTATCCTAGGCTCATAAATTCAGGGCTGACAAAGCACTAGCACTGTGAGCGATCGTCATGCCTACAGCCGATTTTTGGCCATAAAAAAAGCCCTGCGGGTCTTAACGGGGCAAAATTCGAGCTGAGGATTTGTACTATGCCAGCTAGCGTATATCTTGAGACCTCTTTCATCAGCTATCTAACGGCACGACCCAGCCGAGATATTGTGTTGGCGGGTCACCAACAAACCACCCGCGATTGGTGGCAAACTCGCCGTAGCTGTTTTGAGGTGTGCATATCCGAGCTGGTGCTACAGGAGGTCAGTAGTGGCGATTACCAAGCTGCTGAAGTTCGACTATCCGTAGTCAATGACATTGAGTTGTTGGAAATTACCCCAGACGCTCTCCAGTTGGCCGATAAGCTGGTAGCAGGAGCAGCTTTGCCTCAAAAAGCGGTTGCTGATGCCTTGCATATTGCGATCGCAGTTAGTAATGGTATTGACTTTCTTCTAACTTGGAATTGTAAGCATATTGCCAACGCTACTATGCGAAGCAAAATCGAGGTTCTTTGCCGAAAGAATGGCTACGAGCCATCGATTATCTGTACCCCCGAGGAACTTTTAGAGGATGAACCATGAAAGACGATCCTATTGTTGAAGAAATTCGACAAATTCGAGAGGCCTATGCGGCCCGATTTAATTACAACCTTAAGGCTATTTACCAAGACTTGAAGCGGTTAGAGCAAAAAAACCCAAGACCTCATCGGCGGCGCTTACCTAAGCGGATTATGGAAGGAGAAGTCGTAAACCGCTAAGACGACACCAGATCTGGGAACGAGTGAAACCTGAGCAGGAAGCTCTCTTGTACACCCTGCTACTAGAAACCAGTTGCTTCCGCTACTGGGGGCAAGGCACCTGGACTGACTACGCCCGTGAACTCTATCGCCGTGGGGAAGACAGCTTGAGCTAGGACGGTGAGCGATGATCAGCGATTGAAGCCATGATACAAGTTTGTAATTGCAACTTCTAAGCCAATACTCTGCAAAACAACTAATTCTCTTTTGCCATAAATTTTAGTTTCCCACTCGTCGGAGTTTGCCGCAACTCGTCGCCGACATTCGACCTGCATTTCATCCTGAGAAATTAACACATACTCTTCCAGGGAGTTTAGGGATTGATAATCCTCAAACTTAGCGCCTCGATCAAACTCTTCAGTTGAGGGAGAAAGCACCTCAGAAATGAGTTTGGGATAACGTTTCACATAGCGGTCTGACCTATCACGAGGAACAATTCTGAAGCTTTTTTGAGTGCATTAGTAGACTCGCACAAGCTGTAGGGTGTGAGGCCGGATTTGATACCTTCCAGGAACATAGTAGGTCGTAGGTTGGGCACAAAAGACTTGCCCTGGGCCAAAGACAACGTTCACAGCATAGGGAGAGCAGTAACTTGGCACTAATCCGTTCTGGGATAGAATATGCAGAAAGTAGGGGTCGTATGAATAAGGGTTTGTAGGATACCCAACAGGATTTGACGGCACAACCACAATGGGAGGCTCATAGCTTCTGCTGCCGTTGAGGGCGTTGTGAAGCAGGCTACCGGCAAGACTTCCAGTGAAGCTGCCTAGAAAAGAAGATGCGGTATTGGCTGAAGCAGGCTTGGCAACCAGAAGGCTGGTCGCACCGAGACTCAAGGCAAGGGCAAGACCGGTCGCTTTAGTGAGGGTGACTTTCATGGTGGAATTCTCTGGGAGTTAATGATTGTATTGTGCGGCTCGCTACCTTGGCCGGAAGTGACAGCACCCTGAAAGTCCAGTGATTTTGGGTAAAATTCTCTGTGATCTATGACACCAATCTATTACACCTAGAAAGGATCACAGCTCCCTAGCAGCGCAGAAATTGACAACGATAGACAGGTTGTCCTGCTTTGAGGGTCAGGGTCTCTCGCTCAGTGGGCACAGGAAATGGATTTTGCTCTAGCCACCCATGGGGCTGGGGGCGAAAGTCTGGGTGCTCCCCAACCAGATGTCGCATTTCAGCAGCAACCTCCAGGACATCGGACTGCAAAAACAGTAAGCTTCCAGGTTGAAGGCACCGAGCAAGGTCTGCCACCAACTCAGGTCGAAGTACCCGCCGTTTTTGGTGACGGCGCTTAAACCATGGATCGGGAAACTGAATCGAAGCCCCTTGGAGAGACTGGGGCAGCAGGAGCGATCGCAGCGATGGATTGATGTTGCAGAACAAGTAGTGAAGATTGCTCAACCCCAGGGCATCCCGATCCTGATTGGCCTTAATGACTAGAGGCTCACGAATTTCTACACCGAGAAAATTCCAGTCGGGCCATGCTTGCGCCATAGCCAATAAAAACTGTCCTCGGGCACAGCCAATATCCAGGTGGAGCGGACGAGTTCTGTGAGCATAAATCTGAGCCCAGTCTGGGGCAGCAGTTGCCTCTTGATACTTTGCACTCAGAGGGTTAACGTGCTGACGGACTCGAACAATCGTCATAACTCAACCCCTAGCAAAGCTGCCCTCACCCAAAACTGATGAGAACTCAATGATCTGTGTGAAAGCGGGCCAGGAGGGATTCGAACCCCCGACACCGTGGTCCGAAGCCACGTGCTCTAGTCCACTGAGCTACAAGCCCCTGAAGCTCATCTATCGTAGCAAATGTTGGGGGTTGATGCAGACAAAACTGCAAACCCAGTCTCAAGGCCAACTTTCAAATCCCTAAGAGGCGGCTTGAAAAGTTTCTAACGCCTTGCACCCGCCCCCTAAATCCCCCATTCTGGGGGACTTAAGAGTGATCAAAGCCCCCCAGAATGGGGGGTTGGGGGGCGAATGTAGAGCATGGGAAGACTTAAAGACAGCTTCTAAGCCAAGATCCCTGGCGAAGCCCTAGCTGCCCCATCGACGGGACTGGCCGGAAGTGCGATCATGAATAAGACTCAAAAAAGAGTATCAAGCAGTTTCCCAGGAAGTCCCCTAGCTCAGGGGATAGGGGTCAAAACCAAGTGCAGCTTAAGCAAGTCATTATTGTCTATAAAGCCAGCGATCGTGACAGTAAGCGCTGGGCTGAAACCTGTGCCCGCCAGCTAGAAGCACAGCAATGTCAGATTTTGATGGGGCCGAGTGGCCCCCAAGATAATCCTTACCCGGTCTTTCTAGCCTCTATTACCGAGCCCATTGATCTGGCCATTGTGCTGGGGGGAGATGGCACCACCTTAGCAGCAGCTCGGCATGTCGCCCCCTTAGGGATTCCGATTCTGGCGGTTAATGTGGGGGGACATCTGGGCTTTTTGACCGAGCCCTTTGAGATTTTTAAAGATACGGAACAAGTCTGGCAGCGCCTCCGGTCTGATCACTACGCTGTGCAACAGCGCATGATGCTAGAGGCTCAGGTCTACGATGCCAGCACCCTTTCCCCAAAAGTGCCCTCAGGGAATTCTGACCTTCGGGACAACCTGCAATATCTGGCGCTCAATGAAATGTGTGTGAAGCCAGCCTCAGCAGATCGGATGCTAACCTCCATTTTGGAAGTGGAGATTGACGGTGCTGTGGTCGATCAGTACCAAGGAGATGGTTTAATTGTAGGAACCCCAACGGGCTCAACTTGCTATACTGTGGCAGCCAGTGGCCCCATCCTACATCCTGGGATGGAAGCCATTACGGTCACTCCTATTTGTCCGTTGAGTTTATCTAGCCGCCCCATTGTGTTACCGTCGGGCTCTGTGGTGAGCATTTGGCCTCTCCAAGATCGCGAGCTGAGTACCAAGCTCTGGATGGATGGGGTGCTGGCAACCTCAATTTGGCCGGGGCAACGGGTTGATGTCAGAATGGCCGATTGCCAGTCTCAGTTTATTTTACTGAGAGAAAACTATTCCTACTATCAAACCCTGAGGGAAAAGTTGCATTGGGCGGGAACTCGAATTCAATATAACAATAATCACCGGAACTAAATCCATGGGTTATTTTCGACCAGTTATTTTTATTGTGGTGTTATTTTTCTTCACCATTGTGCTGTGCGCACTCACTAGCTTGGTGGCTATTGCCAATCCGCTGCTGCTGTTGTTGGGAATTGCAGGTGGAATGTTATTAACCTTACTGGCTTTAGATCTTCTCGACACAGCTTTCCCCCATTAGGAGCGGATCTTAAAGAGGGGGGAAACCGAAATGTCAGTACAGGATTGAGGATGTATGTCCAACCTCAAGGTTTTTAATCCGTCGGGTTTATTCGGGGGACGTGAGTATGAGCCTGCTATTTTACAGGAGGCTACCCAATGCATTCAAGACGGTGCACAGGGGATTCTGATTGATTTTTCAGCAGTTACCTTTGTGGATAGTATGGGTGTCAGCGTCCTGGTTCGGCTCTTGCAGCGCTGCAATAAGGCAAAGTGCCAGCTCTATCTTTGCGCCATGAATGAGAGTGCCCGCATGATTATGGAGTTGACCGAAATTTATAAGAACTTTAGTATTTACCCCAACCGTGCTGCGGCTGAGTGGGCGTTTCATGATCAGTTTCCCCCAGCCTAAAACATTTAAGGCACTTTCTAGAGCTGAGCTTAGAGTCGTGGCTTCGATACAATAGCAGCAGCAAGCAGTATTCCTATGAGTTTCAAAGATCAGATCACAGAAGATATTAAGGCTGCGATGAAGGCTCAGGACAAAACGCGGCTGGCAGCGGTACGGGGGATCAAAAAGGTGCTTCTGGAAAAAGAGGTGGAGGCACGGGGTCAGGGGCGCAATCAACTGAGCGAGGCTGAGGAGTTAGAGGTGTTAGTGCAGCAGGCAAAGCAGCGCCGCGACTCTATTGAACAGTACACTCAGGCTGGACGCATGGATCTGGTGGACGAAGAGGCACAGGAACTGGCCATTATTGAGGAATATCTGCCTCAGCCTCTCTCAGATGCAGAAATCTCTGAAGTGATTGCTGGGATTGTGCAGCAGGTGGGGGCAACTGCTCCTAAGGATATGGGAAAGGTGATGGGACCTGCTATGCAAGCTCTGAAAGGTCGAGCGGATGGAAAAAAAGTGCAAGAATTGGTGAAGACCTATTTGGCGAGTCAGTCTTAGCGTTCCGTCAGGATCGATTTGAGGGGTCTGCGACCCCTCAAATCGATCCTTCAAGACAAAGTTGACAGACTACTTTATTAGTCCAGATTCAATGGCGATGAAGCTTAAGATTAATACGCTGGTATTGCTGCTGGTGGCGCTGGGGTTTGGGGTCGGTGTCTGGGCTTGGGAGCAGTGGAGTCCGGTGGAGGACACTGCGGACAGTTCCCTGGAGATGGGAGAGCCACTGTTTAGCTTTTCTGAGGACGATATTGAACAGATTGAGGTGCGAACCGCTGATCTGGATATTCAATTTGAGCGCACGGCAGATACCTTTCCGCAAGTGTGGACGATCCGGGCTCCAATACAGGCTCCGGCAGATGAGGGTGCGATCGCATTTCTGCTGAGCCAACTCACGACGGGAAGGCGCGATCGCACCCTGGAGATTCCGACAAGCCAACTGGCCGAGTTTGGCCTAGAGCCACCCACAGCCACAGTAGATGTGACCCTGAACACCCAAGCGCGCCATCAACTGATTTTGGGAGGAGCAGACTTTAGCCGCAACTTCACCTATGTTCGCATTGACCCCGATGGAGCCAACGGGGAGACCCTAGAGATTCATTTAGCACCATTTGGCCTTTTAGACGCCGTGGATCGATCGCTCTCAGAGTGGCAGCAACCACCGGAGGCTGCCGAAGCAACCCCGGAATCGACCCCAGAGGCAGCCCCTAAACCGTAGGGGTCAACACCTTTTCAGTTTGAGTGGGGTTGACTTCGGGGCGGTCAGCTTCCGAGGGCGGCACCACTTGCCAAAACTTGGGCAAATAGGTCTCCCAGTGTTTCAGGATTTCTAGCGCCTTAACGCTACCGGTGCGCTCGGCATGGGCTTGAATGAGTGCCCGGAGGTGCTGGGCACCGACATCAGTCGTCACCCGCTGAATCTGCACAATTTCCGGGTTGACCAGGGTGGGAAAGCGACCATCTTCATCGAGGAAGTAAGCCAGGCCACCGGTCATGCCTGCCCCCACATTGCGACCCGTCGGCCCCAGCACCACCAGGGTGCCACCCGTCATATATTCACAGCAGTGATCCCCAGCGCCTTCAATGACGGCTTCGGCTTTGGAATTACGCACGGCAAAGCGTTCCCCAGCTCGACCGTTGGCGTAGAGGACCCCGCCCGTCGCCCCGTAGAGACAGGTGTTGCCGACAATGACATTCTCTGCCGCCGCATAGGTGGCCTCGGACGGAGGACAGATGATGATTTCGCCCCCATGCATGCCTTTGCCCACATAGTCGTTGGCGTCCCCGGTCAGCCGTAGGGTCATCCCCGGCAGGCTAAAAGCGCCAAAACTCTGACCGGCACTGCCCCGAAAGTGCAGGGTGATCTGCCCCTCGAAGCCGCCATCTCCATACTGCTGAGCCAGAGTGCCAGCAATGCGGGTGCCCACGGTGCGATCGGTATTGACAATCTCGAAGGATTTTTCCACCTGCCCCTGGGTTTGTATGACCCGCTGCACCTCTGGATCGGCCAGGATCTGGTCATCGAGAACAAGGCCGTTGCTGTGTACCGTCTCATGGTGCAGCCAACTGCGATCTTGACGGGTATCTGGCAACTGGGTGAGGCAGTCTAAAGACAGGGCTGCGGTCTTGGCGAGGGTGGCCTCCTGACGCACCTTAAGCAGGTCGGCCCGCCCTACCAGTTCGGTTAGGGAGCGATAGCCCAGTTTAGCTAGGAGCGATCGCACCTCTTCGGCAATAAAACAGAAAAAGCTCACCACATGTTCAGGAATGCCGGAAAAGCGGAGGCGCAAGTCCTCCCGTTGAGTGGCCACCCCCACCGGGCAGTTGTTGGTGTGGCAAATCCGAGCCATAATGCAGCCCTCGGCCATCATGGCAATGGAGCCAAAGCCAAATTCTTCGGCTCCCATGAGGGCGGCCATCACCACATCCCAGCCGCTCTTGAGGCCACCATCAACCCGCAGCAAGACGCGATCGCGCAGTTGATTCTCCATCAGTACCCGATGCACCTCCGTCAGCCCCAACTCCCAGGGAGTCCCAGCGTGCTTAATGGAACTCAGGGGTGAGGCTCCGGTGCCGCCATCATGGCCCGAGATTTGAATAATATCGGCATTGGCCTTGGCCACCCCAGCAGCAATGGTGCCAATACCCACCTCCGCCACCAGCTTCACCGATACCTGAGCCTGGGGATTGATCTGGTGCAGATCAAAAATCAACTGGGACAGATCCTCAATGGAGTAAATATCGTGGTGGGGCGGCGGTGAAATCAGCGTTACCCCTGGCTTGGAGCGACGGAGCATGGCAATGTAAGGGCTGACCTTCTTGCCAGGGAGCTGACCCCCCTCTCCTGGCTTAGCACCTTGGGCAATCTTGATTTCAATTTGCCGCCCGCTCATCAGGTAGGCTGGCGTCACCCCAAAGCGCCCTGAGGCCACCTGCTTGATCGCGGAGTTGGCGGTGTCGCCATTGCGTAACCCTTTGAGGTGGGGCAACAGGGTTGACTGGCCTTGGGCATCCACGTCGTTGAGGACACGATAGCGCACCGGGTCTTCGCCGCCCTCGCCGGAGTTGGATTTTCCACCCAGGCGATTCATGGCAATGGCCAGCACCTCATGGGCCTCCCGGGAGAGTGCCCCCAGGGACATGCCCCCGGTGCAGAAGCGCTGCACAATGGTGCTGACCGACTCCACCTCTTCTAGGGGAATGGGGGTGCGATCGCTCTCAAAGTCGAGCAGATCTCGCAGAGCCGACACAGGACGATTGAGTAAATGCTGTTTATAAACGTCATAATGATCGGGCTGACCCGCCGCCACCGCCTTGTGCAGCAGTTTGGCCAGCTCGGGGCTGTTCATGTGGTACTCACCACCCGGTCGGAACTGGACAAAGCCAAAGTTCTCCAGTTTTTTCAGGCTCAGCTCTGGAAAGGCGCGCTGGTGGAAGGTGATCACCTCTTGGGCCAAGTCGGCACAGTTGAGACCACCAATGCGAGAGGCCGTGCCACAGAAGCCCAACTCCAGGAGCTCGGGGCCAATGCCAATGGCTTCAAAAATCTGGGCAGCGCGATAGCTAGCGATCAGGGAAATTCCCATCTTGGAAAGAATCTTTAGCAGCCCTGCCTCTACGGCTTTGCGGTAGTTGTTTTGAGCTCCCACTACGGTCAGGGAGGCAATCTTGCCCCGCTCCATCAGTTTTTGGGTGCGCTCATCCGTCCACCACTGGCGCACCGACTCCAGAGCCAGATAGGGGCAGATGGCCGCAGCCCCATAGCCCAACAAACAGGCAAAGTGATGGGTACTCCAACACTGAGCCGTATCCACCACCAGGGAGACTTGCATCCGCAATCCCTGGCGAATCAGGTGGTGATGCACCGCCCCCACTGCCAGCAAGGGCGGAATATAGGTGAGATCGGCATCCAGAAAAGTAGGGGTACCTTGGGGATGGTGGCGATCGCTCAGGACTAGAATTTCGATGCCATTGGCCACCGCCGCCTCAGCCTGTTGACAGAGTGCTAATACCGCCTGTTTGAGTCCTTCGGGACCCGCAATGATCGGGTACAGGGTCGAAAGGGTTTGGGCTGGCCATGGGGACTGGCGGATCGCCGTCAATTCACCCTCATGCAGAACTGGGGAGTTCAGGCGCAGCAGTTTAGCCCCTTCGGGTCGCGGCTCTAAGAGATTGGTTCTCGCCCCTAATTGAGTCGTGAGGGACATCACCAACTTTTCGCGCAGGGGATCAATGGCGGGATTGGTCACCTGGGCAAAGCGCTGCTTAAAGTAGTCGTAGAGAACGTGAGCCTTATTGGACAGCACCGCCAGGGGAATATCATCTCCCATACAGAAGGTGGGTTCTTTGCCTTCCTGAGCCATGGCCTGGATCACCATTTCCACGTCTTCGCTGGAATAGCCGTAGGCCACCTGCTGGCGCAAATAGTCGCGCAGCTCCAGTTGGGGCACTTCTTGAAAAGGCTGATCGGCGAGATCTTGACGGGTTTGCAGCCACGCCCCGTAAGGATACTGCTGGGCCACCCGATTTTTAATCGTCCAGTTGGTCAAGACTTCGTGATGCTCTAGATCGACGGCAATCATCTGCCCCGGCCCCAGACGACCCTTGGAGACAACCTCGGCTTCCGGTAGGGGCACTACCCCCGCTTCCGAGGCCACAATCACATAGTCGTCGTGGGTGATGCAGTAGCGAGCCGGACGCAGGCCGTTGCGATCTAGGGTCGCCCCGACAGTTTTGCCATCGCTAAATACAATCAGGGCCGGGCCATCCCAGGGTTCTTGGAGGCCGCTGTAGTATTCGTAGAAATCAACAATTTGGGGGTACTGAGCCAGGGCAGGTTGGTTTTGGTAGGCTTCTGGCACCAGCATCATCAGCGCTTCCATGGGGCTGCGGCCTGACTGCACCAACAACTCCATGGCGTTGTCAAGATTAGAAGAATCGCTATTTTCAGGATTGACCAGGGGCTTCAAGTCGGCAAACTGGCCGTGCCAGACCGGGTGGCTCAGGGTGGATTGACGGGCACGCATCCAGTTGACATTGCCCAGGAGGGTATTGATCTCGCCATTGTGCCCCAGGAAGCGCATGGGCTGAGCCAAGGGCCACTTGGGCATGGTGTTGGTGCTGAAGCGGCGGTGGTAGATGGCAAAGACGCTGGTGTAGTCAGGGTGCTGTAAGTCCCGGTAAAATTCGCCCAGCACCGCCGAGCGCACCATGCCTTTGTAGACAATGGTGCGGGTAGACAAAGAGCAGACGTAAAAGTCTTTGCCCCAGGGGGCAGCCATGGCTGCTTTTTCGGCTCGTTTACGCAGTAGATAGAGCTGGCGTTCCAGCGCTTCGATGCCCCCGGTTCCCTGAAGAAAGATCTGTTCAATTTGGGGCTGGTTTTGACGAGCTAAAACCCCCAAAATTTCGGGTTGAACCGGAACGACACGCCAGCCCACAACTTGAAATCCTGCGGCCATGGCCAGGGTTTCGACCTGTTGACGCGCCTGTTGAGCAGCGGTGCTATCCGTGGGCAAAAACACCATGCCTACCGCCATAGCAGTGGTGTTAGGGTTTGCCAGCCCTTGCTCTGACAGCCACGGGGTAAACAGTGGCCAGGGGATGGCGGTCATCAGACCGGCTCCATCTCCAGAGTCTTGATCAGCACTACAGGCTCCGCGATGTTCCAGGCAGGTGAGAGCATTTAGTGCTTGCTGAATCAAGGTGTGGCTGGCCTGCCCCCTGGCACTGGCAATAAAGCCCACCCCGCAGGCGTCTCTCTCTTCCACCAACCAGGACTGCCCTGGAAATCCGGTGAGATTGGTGTGCACTGAGGGGTGGTGAGTCTTCGCTTTGCCCATTACGTTATTCATGGTGAAGGGTGTACAGGTGAACTGGCCGCGATCTTTGGCAGGGGTATTGACACAAAAATTAACGCCTGTGGAGATGACAAGTGAGCACCCGTTGATTTTGGGTGCAGGTAGCGTTGTCCTAAAGCGCCAACAAACAGCAACCGCTTTCCTGAAATTGATACAGCCCTGTGACCCGAAATCCACTCATGTCAGCAGACATCAAGCCTCTGACACCCTTAAAGCTGGGATAGTCGGTATCTCACAGTTTTGATACGATTGCTCTTGAAATGACAAACTTCGGATTAAATCTTAACGCAAAACTTAACAGCACAGTGATCCAGACACAGAGATCCCACGGTTAGTGTCTGGAGTGTAGCCCCCCAAAGCCGCTGATTTGGTGAAACTTGACGGTTCTAAAAGAGACTTGGTTCGTGCCTGGGGTGTAGAGGGTATAGGTCGGAGCCGCTAGGTGGTCAACATTGCCCACCCCCACAATGCGTCGAGGCGAGAGGGATTGGTTCTGAACGATCTGGGTCTGATCCAGGGTGGTTACTGTGGAGCGCAGACCCCCACCCTTCAGTGAAACGCGGCTATACAATGGAACTTCAGGATCCTTGAACCAAATCGAACCCGCTCTCGCTTACACAAAAACCTGAACACTTTCTTGCCTAGGGACGGTTTATGGCTACGATTCTCAACCTGGAACCCCTCACCACCCCCCTAACTCGGGCACAGTTCAGGGAACTGTGCCAAGGAAATCCAGAGCTAAACCTAGAGCGATCGCCCCAAGGAGAACTGATCATCATGAGTCCGGTGGGGGGAGAAAGCGGCAAGCAGGAAGCAACTCTGATCACCAAGGTTGGCATCTGGAATGAGCAGACCCAACTGGGCTATGTGTTCAGTTCTTCCACCATCTTTAGCTTGCCCCAAGGGGGCGATCGCTCCCCTGATGTGGCCTGGGTCGCCAAAGCCCGCTGGGAAGCCCTCAGCCCTGAAGAGCGGGAAGCCTTTCCCCCCCTCTGTCCCGATTTTGTGATGGAACTGCGCTCCCCCAGCGATCGGCTGTCGCCTTTGCAGACCAAGATGCAGGAATACCTAGACAGCGGTCTCAAATTGGGCTGGCTCATCAATCCGCAACAGCAGCAAGTGGAAATCTACCGTCCTGACTGCCCTCCTAAGGTAATTTCTCTCCCGGCTACCCTCTCTGGGGAAGATGTCTTACCAGAATTTCAGCTTTCCCTCTGAGTCTGCTTGGCTGACCCAACTGCTGAGTTTGCTGGAGTGGTGAGGGTGGGGCAACAGCAGCGGGGTCTTGGTGGAGGGGGGCGGTGGTAGGGTTGAGATCGATGCCCTGCGCTTTATTGCATTTGGATGTCGAGGTCGGCGTCGGCAGAACGTCACCACTCCGTATTCGGAGACGGCTGCTTCTGTAGCAGCCGCCCGTGGGAAAAGACGACGGTCTAGCTTGGGCAGAGTAGACTAGACCTATTCATAAGCTGAGTTTGGCCCTCACCCTGAATCCCGCCTGCCCCATGTCTGTCTCCACCCGCCCACAGCTCCAAACCGATACTTGGGTTAAAGCCACCTGGGATGACTTTGCTGCCACCATGGACGATCCCCAGTACACAGTGGGTCGGGGCTACTTTGACCACGGCTCTATGAGGATAGAAATGGCTCCGCTGGGTCCTGGACATGGGCGACACAATGCTGTGGCGATGGATGTGGTGAGCATGTTTGCGGCTCTCCGCAATATTCGTCTAGCTAAGTTGATCAATTGCAGTTTCTCCAAACCTGGCGAGCAGGGCTGCCAACCGGACGTGGCCTTTTACATTGGTGATCGCTTCCAACTGCCGCCCCAGGACAATACGCCAGTGGATGTGACGGTCTACGGGCCGCCAACCCTGGCAATCGAGGTGGGGACCAGCTCTTTTAAGGACGATTTGGGGGCCAAGCGCCTGCTCTACGAACGGCTGGGGGTGGCGGAATACTGGGTGGTGGATGTAGCCAATCATGCGGCGATCGCATTTTCGGTGGCCGCTGGCCGTAGTGGCGAGATTGCCGTGTCTGAGGTGCTGCCAGGGTTACAGATGGCGGTGGTGGCAGAGGCTCTGGGACGATCACAGACTGAAGACGACAGCACCCTGTTGCGCTGGCTGATGGAAATTTGGGCGTAGGGTCAACTCAGGCTTTCGGCCAGACTAAGCGCCCCGATTCAACAGTGAGAATTTGAGCGGCATGCAGCCAGTTGGCATCAAAAGCACCCAGGTGGGTGGTGGTGATAAAGGTCTGAAAGCGTTCCTGAATAGCATCGAGCAGTTGATTTTGGCGGTTCAAATCCAGCTCTGCCAGCACATCATCCAGTAACAGCAGGGGTGGGTCGCCCACTACTTCGTCAATGAGGGTGAGTTCCGCTAGCTTCAGGGCCAAGATTAGGGTGCGCTGCTGCCCTTGAGAGCCGTATTGGCGAGCGGGGGTTTGGTTGAGGGTCATGCTAATTTCGTCGCGGTGGGGGCCGACCAGGGTTTGGCCTTGGTATTGTTCGGCGGTGGATTTGTCTTGAAGTTGAGCCAAAAAGTGCGACTGTGCCGCTTCTGGGGACTGGGGTTCGGGTTCCACATTGGGCTGATAAACCAGTTGCAATTGCTCATGGTGGCCACTGATTCTGCTGTGCCAGTGGGCAGCTAGGGGGGCCAATCGTTCTAAGAGGCGGCGGCGGCGCTCAATCACGCGCACCCCAGCCGTGGCCAACTGCTGATTCCATAGGTCGAGCTGTTGTGGGTCTAGGGGGGTGCCGTGAACCCGGTGCTGTTTGAGTAGGGCGTTGCGTTGTTTCAGAACATGCTGGTATTGCTGCAAGACATAGGCTGCCAAGGGTTCGAGCTGGATCAAGACCGCATCTAACCACTGGCGGCGCTCTGCTGGCCCGCCCCGCACAATGTCGAGATCCAGGGTGGAAAATTGAACGGCGTTGAGGTTTCCTAAAAAATCCAGTTGGCGGCGAACGGCTTCACTGTTGACGGCGACGGTGCGACGGCCATTGCTGCGCAGGGTGAGTTTCAGATCCACAGAACCGCTCTGGCGCTCTAGAATGGCGCTAATCTGACCGATGGGTTCTGCGTCGCGGATTAAGTCCTGATCGCGGCTGGTGCGGTGCGATCGCAGCGTTGACAGCAGCTCAATCCCCTCCAGCAGATTGGACTTTCCCTGGGCATTTTGACCCACCAGAATCACCTTGGGGGCACTAAAGTCAACGTGCTGTTCAATATAGTTGCGGAAGTGACGCAGGCTAAGAGAGCTGAGGTACACCGATATCAGTGCTCAAACAAATTCACAAAATCGAGTAAGTCTAAGCGGGCAAAGGTCGGCAGGCAGCGGAAGCAGGCTTGAGCCAGCTCTAGGCGACCCTCCCGCTCTAACATTTGCACGAGTTGTTCCTGGACGGGCAGCAGGTAGCGCACATCATTGGCAGCATAGCTCAGTTGAGCTTCGGAGAGGTTATGGGGATTCCCCCAGTCTGAACTTTGCTTGCTTTTGTCCAACTCCACGCCATGCAGCTCTTGCACCAGATCCTTGAGGCCATGGCGAGGGGAATAGGTGCGGACGAGCTTGCTGGCAATTTTGGTACAGAAAAAAGGAGCGGTTTCAATGCTGAGATGGTGCAGCATCGTGGCAATGTCAAAGCGGGCAAAATGAAACACCTTCAAAACCCCAGCAGACTCAAACAGATGCTTGAGGTTGGGGGCTGTGGTTTGCCCCTGGGCAATGCGAACGACGACAATTTGGCCTTCCGGGTTGCAAATTTGGATCAAGCAGAGTCGATCTCGTAAGGGCTTTAGACCCATGGTTTCCGTATCCACAGCCAGCCGGTCGGCTTGCAGGTAGGCGGCCAGAATCTGGTCAGAAAGGTCGCGATCGCAGACTTGAAATTCACTTAGACTCATACACTAGCTCCGCATTCTCCCCAGGGATTTTACTTCATCCCCATCCTCTATCGATAGGCATCTCGACAATCAATGGCACTGACATCAGCTCAATCATTCGGCCAGCTTAGAGCTTGTTTGAGAAGTTGCTTAGACCTTGTTGCCCCCCTAGCCCCCCTCGCGCAGCGTGCCCACAGGGCGTAATTCTGGGGGGCTAGGGGGGCATGAATGAGGCTTGTCAGACGGCCTTTAAGAGGTTGTTTGCCGTGGGTATTTCCGTTTGAAACACCATAGCCAGACCGGAAGAGCCGTTTATGGCGGCTTACAGATTAATGGAGTACATGGGGTGCAGGGGGCAGTGCCCCCTGCGTGGGGGT
>NZ_WVIC01000056.1 GCF_009939295.1 Petrachloros mirabilis ULC683 | reverse complement strand
GGGGTCGGGGGGGCTAATGCAGGGATGAATGAGGCTTTTCAGACGGCCTCTTAGGAGTAATTAGCACGCTAGAATGGAAAAAAGAGCCCTGCTGGTTAGCAGAACTCATTTTAGATTTAGAATCACGTCGCGTAGAGTCGCTAGGCGTCGTAAGTATTCTTGCCAGTGAATTTCACCGAGATCGGGTTGGAATTTTCACCAATAGAGCGAGGCACACTATTCACGATTTCGCGGCCTTCATTGACCTTTTCAGGGAAAACACCATCTTTGGGGTGCAGCAAAACAGCTTCACCGTCTGGAAAAACTCGGTAAATTTTGTAGTCGTTGATTTTCTTGGTACGCAATTGACGAGCACCAAGAGCTAGACATTGTTCCTTGCGAGACAGGTACAGCAGATTTTCACCTTCTTTCATTGTGGCTGCGCCACCCGTGGGCATTTCAAAAACCTGCGTCTTGGGACTAGTCCAGGTGATCGCGTACTTTTCTTCAACATCTGCCTTTGAAAGCAACCCACCTGTGCTTCCACCGAACAAAGGCATTTGTCCTGTCAATGTTTCTGCCATTAACTCTTCTCCCAATAGGGTAATGGTTTGAGTACCAGCTTGTTATGGTGGAATCCTATCATCGCGCCAGGGTCGTTTCTGCAAGTTATTGCAGATCTGTAACAGTTCTTCAGGAGCAAGGATGGACGAATAGGGTTGATTTTGAGACCCACCCCATCAGCGAGATCGGTTGCCTTTCAAGCCAATCAGTTGACTGTCTACTTTAGAGCGAGCGGCGGATGGGGATGGGGGGCTGGCCTGGGCTGTGGTACGTGGAATCGTAAAGTGAAAGATACTGCCGCGATCTTTACCCTCAGATTCCGCCCAAATTTGACCGCCAAGATTCTGAATGATTTGCCGACAAATGGCCAACCCCAGTCCAGTCCCGCCCGCAGAGCGTCGCAGTGCGCCCTCCTCTTGATAGAAGCGATCAAAAACTGCTTCGAGGCGGTCGGGTTCAATGCCGCGCCCTGTATCGGTGATCGTCACCTCTAACATGTGGTTGCTGCTGGGCTTCGCTTGAATTTGAATGCTGCCCTCAGCACTGGTGAATTTACAAGCGTTATCTAATAATTTGGCTAGCACTTCTACAATCCACTCACCGTCGGCCTGAATTAAGGGTAAATCTTCTGGAACATTGACTTGAATTTGAGGCATTTGCTCAGTGGATTGGCGGGTGCGGGTACTACTCAGCGCTAAATCCACACATTCGCGCAGGGCAAGGGCTTCTGGGTTCCACTCAACCCGGCCACTTTCGAGACGGGAGAGGGTGAGAAAGTCTTGCACTAGTTTTCGCATGCGCTCAGCGTCAGACAGGGCAGTGCTCAGCATCACCTGCTGAAGCTCAGGGGACATATCGGGTTCATTGGCTAGGCTTTCTAGGCACACCTGAATGGTGGAGAGTGGGGTGCGGAGTTCGTGGCCGGTAATGGCGATCAGATTGCTGCGAGTGCGGTCTAGGGCTTCAAGCTGTTGGTTGAGATCTTCGAGGTCGGCGTAAGCTTGGGCTTGAATGAGGGCAATCCCGACTTGAGTGGCAATGGCTTCTACGAGGGCAATTTCGGCGTCTCCCCAAGAGTAGCCGTCTGGGTCGCTGTGGTGGAGCTCTACCATGCCCAGCAAGCGCCCTTGATAGAGAACAGGCATCAGCAGGAGGGAGTAGGTATGGGCATCCCGCAGGATTTTAGTAAGGGGGCGGTTGAGTCGAGCCGGAGGCTGACCGTTGAGGGTCGATGCTGCAAAGACATTTTCAACCTGGAGCCACTCTTGCTGCTCAAAGACTTGCTGTACCCAGGGATTATGGTTTAGGGGCCAGGTTTGATCTAGCAAGGAGGGGTGCCCTGTGTTGATATATTCGTACTGAATAGTGGCCTGCTCATCTTCGACGCTACATCGATAGATAATGCAGCGGTGACACTGGAGGGCCTTTCCTAGCTCCTGGACTGCAACCTTTAGAACTTGGTGAGAGTTGAGCGAGCGTCGAATCGCTGAGGTGATGGAGTTGACGAGACGCTCTTGACGCTCCTGGATGGCAATTTGGCGATAGGCTTTGAGCTGCCGATACTGTCCGGCTTGCAAGTAGGTCACGAGTCGCTGGGCAAATGGCCCGGGGTCAACTTGGTTAAATCCGGGGGCAGCGATGACATCGAGGGTGTTGAGAACTGACTGGATTTTTGGTGTTAGCTCGGGGCGATAGTGGCAGATCCGCTGGAGCAAAATCTGAGCGGCGACTTGACACACTTGGCGCTCAAAAGTCCAAATACCTTCAAAACGGCGGGCTTGATCCATGGTGGCCCACTGTAAGGTCTTCTGGGTGGGGGGGTGCTGGTGTTCTTGGCAAATCAGACAAGCAGAATATTGCTGACCCACGACTACTAGATGCCATTCTTGACTGAGGGGGTCTTCTGGATCGAAGGCAATGGTTTCAAAGGGGCCAGAGTGATTTTTAAAGTCGGTTTCTGGAGCCGCCAGCACATAGAGTTGGGGGGTGCGCTCGGCAATGCGCAGATAGCGATGGGCTTCTTGGCGGTAAAACCGTTCTCGCTGGAAACAGGCAATGACGAGGGGCTGATCTGATCCGGCCAACACTTGATCTTCCATCGCATGGGAGAGTGCTGTCAGGGAAGACTTAAAGTACATTTGTGGCCGAAGATGCGGCTGTACTTCCAGCAGTTCCTGCAGCAGGGAAGATGGGATCATGATCAACGATCTCTTGGGTTCAATCGCCAGTGAAAGTCGCTGTCCAATGCGTAAAAGTTAAGAAATACCCTTATCCAGGGTACTCGATTCCTGGTGTCTTGCGCGATCGCACCCCCCAACAATTTTCCGGGTCAAGGATTGAGTCAAACCAAGAGACCGCCGATATTCAACCCAGCACAGGCAACATGAACCTATCCCCGTGGCAATTTCCCCACATCATTACCCACAGCCAGCGGCTCTGGCAGAGCTTTACCCATTGGACTGGAGCATCTCTCCTGCCAACGGTAAATCCTAGGGATCCACTAGATGTGGCCAAAGCCTTATTTCAAGCTCCCTTTGTCCTGCTCTCCCACGGCACCGAAGCAGATCCGATCTTGAACTATGGCAACCAGACCGCCCTTACCCTCTGGGAATATGACTGGTCAACCTTTACCCAAATGCCCTCTCGACTCACTGCTGAAGCCCACGAGCGTCAATCTCGTCAGCAGCAGCTCTCTGAAGCCACCCGCTCCGGCTGGATTCAAGGCTATCAAGGCATTCGCATCTCTGGCACCGGACAGCGCTTTTTAATTGAAGACGCCATTATTTGGGACGTTTTAGATGCAACCCATTCCCTTTGTGGGCAGGCTGCCACCTTTAAGCGATGGCATCCTCTGCACAAAACTCTATAGGGTCGTCCTTCTGTCGATCAAGCTATAGCGATGGCCATTTCGCTGAGGACATCAGACCCTTCCAGGGTCTAGTAACGAATTCGAGGATCCACGTAAGCATTGAGAATATCAATCACGATACTAGCCACCACCACAATCACCGCAAAGAAGACAATAATCCCCTGCACGGTGGGATAGTCTCGCAGCTCAATGGCTTCATAGAGGCGATTGCCCAACCCAGGCCAAGAGAATGTCACCTCGGTCAGCACCGCACCCCCAAGCAGAGCGGCTAGGGTCAGCCCCAGTACCGTAATCACGGGAATCAGGGCATTCTTCAAGGCATGGGCCAACAAAATCCGCCGCTCGGGGATGCCACGAGCACGGGCAGCCTCCACATAGTCAGCTCGTAGGGTTTGCTTAAGGTTGACCCGCACAATCCGCTCAAAAATGCCGCTCAGCAACAGCCCCAAGGACAAACAGGGCAAAGCTAGGTAGTACAATGCCATTCCCAAAGCCCTTAGGTTGCCTGTGAGCAGACTGTCTAGTGTATACAGCCCCGTTAGGGTCTGGGGAGGATCGATCGTAATCGGAAACCGGGTTCCCAGGGGAAACCACCCCAACTGCACTGAAAAGATCAACTGGAAAATCATGCCTAGCCAAAACAAGGGAATGGCATAGGTAACAATCCCGAATAAGCGCCCGCCAACATCAAACAGGGTACCTGGGCGAGAGGCCGACAAAATACCCACACTCACCCCAATCAAAAGGGCAATGGCCATGCTGTAGGTCGCCAACTCCGCTGTAGCCGGAAAAAAAGACTGGATGATTGACCACACTGGCTGGCCACGACTGGTGAGAGAGGTGCCCAAGTCTAGGTGCAGCAAATCACCTAGGTAGTCAAGGTACTGTCGCCAAAGAGGATTCCCCAGACCCAGTTGTTCGCGCACAAGGGCTTTTTGGGCTTCCGGGGCCCGAGGCCCCAGAATCGCATCGACGGGATCACCAGGGGTGGCTCGTAGCAGCAGAAAAACCACGGTGGTGATCGTCCAAATCATCAAGGGTGCCAACAGCAGCCGAGTGGCAACATAGTACTGGAGCGCACGAGAACGAGACATGGGGGCAGCTTCCTAGGATTTACTAAGCGTCCAGAACGGGAACTGTTGGGTGGGCTGGAGTTGAACCCCCTCCACTGAGCCTTGGGCAAACACCGAGGCGTTATTTTGCCACAGGGGAATAAAAGGGACATCTTCTGCAATCAGGGTTTGAATTTGGGCAAACACCTCTTGGCGACGGGCGGGGTCGGTTTCTTGACGAGACTGCTCCACTAATTGATTGGCGCGATCGCTATAGTAAAACGATCCCTGGGAATGGCTGGCTCCTCGTTCACAGCCTGCTTCTACTGACCCTTGCTCACAAGCAATGAAGGGGTGAATGTAATTGTCTGGATCGTAGAAATCTCCATACCAATCCAGCATAAACATGGGGTAGATGCCCTTGTCTAGGTTCTGATATGCTGTGGCCGACTCCACGCTGTCTAGGTTGAACTGCACCCAATTGCCATAGTCTCGGGTAATCATGGCTCTGAGGGTGGTGGCCGCCAAGACATTACTGGCGACATTAGAGCGATACCACAGGGTGAGCGGCACAGGATTGTCCGGGGAGTAGCCCGCTTCAGTCAACAACGCCTCAATTTCTGCTTGATTCGGTCGATTTTGCTCAAATACAGGCTGGCTCACCTCAAAAATGGTCGGAATCAAGCTGTAGAGCGGTTCGGCCTGCTGTTGAAACACGCGATCGCGCAGCACATTGCGATCAATCATCGCCGCCAGGGCTTGTCGCACTTGGGGTTTAGATAGGTGCTCATCCTGCACATTTAGGCTCAAGTAGCTGACCACATTTCCCGGGCCGGTTAAGGATTGCCAGTCCCCATTTTCAGCAGCCCGCTCCAATGCCTGTAGCTGATCCGGTTCTAAGGACTGGGTGGCCACATCAATGGCTCCGGTTCGGAAGGCATTGTAGAGGTTGGCACTGCTGGAGTAAACCTGAATATCGATGCCTTCGTTGACCGCAGGCGACCCCCAGTAGTCCTCAAAGGTGTCTAGACGCACAGTGTCCCCCCCGTCATAGCGGGTGAGTTGATAGGGGCCGGTGCCGACAAAGGTAGAGGGAGAAAAGGCTCCTGCCCCAATCTCATAAGCTTCAGGGGAAACTGCCGCCAAACCTGAGAAGGCCAACAGATCAGAAAACCCTGCAAAAGGGCGTTGAAGCCGAATTGTCAGCTCATACTCACCCGTCGGTTCAATGGATTCCACAATATCCGTGAGCAAAAACGAGGGCGGTCCCCCATTTTCCATAAATCGCCGCAGCGAAAAAGCCATGGCTTCAGCATTGAAGGGGGTGCCATCGTGAAAGAAAACCCCTTCGCGCAACGGAATCCTATAGGTCAAGCGATCGTCGCTGATGGTGGGCATTGCAGTTGCCAGTTGTGGCTGCAATTCATCAGTGCCAATTTCGTAGCGGTAAAGCCCCTCACCCAAGTTGTAGAGTAAGTTCCCAGCAAAGACTTCGTAGGCATCTGCCGGATCCAAGGTACGAGCCTTTGAGGTAGTACCAATCGTCAGGCGGTTTCCCGAAGAGACAATCGGATCTGGGTCTTGAGCTGCTGGCTGACTACAGGCGACGCTCACTATTAGCATCAGGCCAAATAAGCTCCCCCAGCGGAGGAATTTTTGGCGCGACAGCTTTCTCCAAGACCGCCACAGCGATAGGTCTGTGACAAGGCGCAATTTTTTGTGAATTCCAAACAAAGCCAGTCCCTCTCTGCACCATATACAGTCAGTTCAGATCCGCTTAGAGGCTGTCTTTAAAGTCTTCCCATGCTCTACATTCGCCCCCCAACCCCCCATTCTGGGGGGCTTTGATCACGCTTAGGTCCCCCAGAATGGGGGATATAGGGGGCAGGTGCAAGGCGTTAGAAATTTTTCAAACCGCCGCTTAGAAAGGGAACCTGAATTGGCATGTCATTGTAGCAGGTGGGGCTACGGCTGAGTGTGAGCTGAGTAAAGGGCGGGAATGGGAGGAATGCTAGAAACCACTGAAGACATAATTTGCGGCTCCCGTCCCACAGCAGCGGAGACCCGCATTCCGGCTTCTTCAAGAATGACTACAGGCTCAGCCCGATTGCTAAAGTCAATGGCGCGAACATAGACTTGGTTGCCAGCCAGTCGATCGCCCGGACGCACTGTGCGAGTGACCGGCTCTCCTGGAGCGCGGAGGATAGCATGACTCGAACCCCCTAATTCAGTAATGCCGCTAACTTCAACCTGAAGCGCCAGTTGGGGTTGAGGCAACTCTGGCAAAACAATTTCACCGGGGGGTGTTGCTGGGCTAGTCGGTTGACCGACGCCAGGTTGACTGGGTGCTGGCAGTGGCGTACCTGAACCTGGGGTCGGAGTGGCTGTGCTGGGTGGCTGTGCTGGACGGGCAGCAGGCGCTTCTGAAGGGGCTGTCTCGGGAACAACGGCAGGCAAAAAGGCAGCGAAAGGATCAGAACGCCCACTTTGAATTACGCGCATCCGTTCACTGGGGTCAGTGGGGCGGGTCAGCACAGTCTGCGGGGGTGGGGCAATGGCCACCTCGGCTTCCGGGACAACTTCTGCTTCAGGTGGCAGGGGAACTGGCTCAACCACAACGGTGCCATCATCGCCACCAAACAGGCCGCATCCGGTGAGGGTCACCATGAGTAATGTTGCTGCTAAACCCTTCATTGAACGATCCATGGGTTCCTCCATTCACTCCTGCATTGGAAACTTAGTTTGCCCGGTTAAAGTCGTCATCACACCAGTCTATTCCAAACTTTCTGAACGGCAAGAGATTCATGCCCACAATCCAGTCTAGGATGAAAAAATATCAGCTTAAGTTGCCCCCTCTGAAACGGACTCTTGGGCGAACCGGTTTAGGGTGACCCTTGACCAGCGTTTATTGCGCTTCTTTGATTTTGCGCTTTGTCCGTCTCTCCCGTCACCAATGCAGCATTGCCAGGGACAAGTTTTCATCGTCGGTGCTGGGCCAGGCCATGGGGCTTACCTGACCCTAATGGGTTTGCGTTTGCTTAGGCAGGCAGACGTTATTATCTATGATGCCCTCATAGATGCCCAGCTCTTAACACTATTGCCAAAAAACTGTTTGCACATTCCGGTCGGCAAGCGGGGCGGAAAACCGAGTGTGCCCCAAAGCCACATTAATCAACTCCTGGTGGAGCACTGCCAGCAAGGCAGCTGGGTCGTTAGGCTCAAGAGTGGTGACCCTCTTATTTTTGGGCGCACGGCATCGGAACTGAGGGCACTTCAGGCAGCTCGCTGTCCTTGCACGGTGGTGCCTGGGCTTTCGACTGCGCTAGCAGCACCGGCTCTGGCAGGGATTCCGCTCACAGATGCAAGTCTGGGGGCAGGCTTTGGGGTTGTAAGTGGCCATGCCCCACAGCAGTGGGACTGGGGGGCGCTGAGTCAGTTGCCCACCCTGGTGATTTTGATGGGGAGCAAGACTCTGCCCCAAATCGTCCAGTCTTTGCAGGAGCAGGGCAAGTCTCAAGATACCCCTATGGCGATCATTCACTGGGCGGGGCAGGCGCGCCAACAGGTGTGGATCAGCACCTTGGGTAAATGTGTCGAGGCTATGGCAGGATCTTCAGTATCCCCGGCTGTGATGGTGGTGGGGGAGGTGGTGCACCTGCGAGATCAGTTTCAGGCAGCGGTGCCCATTCTCGATTTTGACTTAATTCCCGCTGTCCTAGAGGAGAAGTGCTTTGATATTTCAGCTCAGACCAGGGGTTCGAGGGTGATGACTCTCGATCTTGACCTTAAAACCCCTCGCCCATTCCAGGGGAAAACAATTTTAGTGACGCGGGCGGCTAGCCAGTCTTCCGATTTTTGTGATCGTTTGCAAAGGCTGGGGGCAGTGGTTCTAGAGCAGCCTGCCCTAGAAATTGTGCCGCCCTCTAGTTGGGAGCCACTGGATGCTGCGATCGCAGCCCTTGGCGAGTTCCACTGGCTGATCTTAACCTCAGCCAATGGGGTAGAGTACTTCATGAACCGACTCATCGCTCAGGGCAAAGACGCCCGCAGCCTCAGCTCTGTGCGTCTAGCAGCAGTCGGTCGCAAAACGGCTGCCACCCTCGAAACCAAAGGACTGCGACCCGACTTTATCCCTCCAGAATTTGTGGCAGATGCCTTGATTGAAAACTTTCCTGGGGGTGCCGACTTGAGTGGCACCCGGATTTTATTTCCCCGGGTTGGCTCAGGAGGCCGAGACATTTTAGTGAGCCAACTGGAAGCCAAAGGTGCCACCGTTGTTGAGGTTCCTGCCTATCAGTCTCAATGTCCAGAAACCCTTGACCCTGAGGTCATGGCCGCCCTGGAAAATCAAACCCTAGACATCATCACCTTTGCTAGCTCCAAAACCGTCCACAACTTCTGTCACCTCTTAGAACAGGCTTGGGGAAACTCAGATTGGCAAGCCAACCTCAAACAAGTCCTCCTTGCTTCCATTGGCCCCCAGACCTCCAAAGCCTGCATTGCCCAGCTCGGGCGCGTTGACATTGAAGCCCAAGAATACACACTGGATGGGTTAATTGAAACCATGGGTCAGTTTCTCTGTGCTGCCAGCCAATGAAGTGCCCGCGCTAGACTGGTTTTGTCTTCTGTATTGCCATTTGTCTGAGTGGCTTACGCTAGGCTGCATGGCAGCAGAGGCTTTCAGAGGCCGATTGAAATGTCTCATTCATCCCTGCACCCGCCCCCTAAATCCCCCATTCTGGGGGACTTAAGCCTAAACGTACTGAAACGACTCCCCCAGCACCCTGCTCCTTGTCGCTTAACACCTTAGAGTGAGGAATGCTTAAACGCCCCTACCGCCCATTACTACTGTTTTTGCTTTGTATCTTGGCAAGCTTAATTACTGCCGCCTATAGCATTCGCCCGTTACCCACCCCTGTGCCGCCCACCCCCATCCCTTCGGTGCGCGATCGCCATGCCACTCTGTTGCCCAACCTAGAAGACACCGCCGAGCAGAGCATTCCTAAACATCAAGTTGATCTATCTGAGATTCCTAGCAAGCGCCAACCCAGCCAGACTGCCGAGACTCCCTCCCAATTTGAAACGCCCCGAGTTTTGGGGGCAATGCCAGTTCCCCAAAACCAGCCCGTGCAAGTGCGCGCCTCCATTGACTCGACCAACTACGGAAATCGCTTCACCCATGATCAGCAGGGACATCCCTTGCGCCATCAACCCATTATTGTGCTCCATGAAACGGTGTACTCAGCCATGAGTGCCATCAATTACTTTCGTACACCCCATCTCAACGACAAAGCACAAGCCAGTTATCATGCCTTAATTGCCCTAGACGGCATGATCATCTACCTTGTCCCCGCACAGCAGCGCGCCTACGGGGCAGGAAACTCAGTGTTTGAAAGTGATCAAGGTCGAGAAACTGTCCAGACCAACCCCCGTCTGCCTCCCTCGGTCAATAACTTTGCCTACCACATTGCCCTGGAAACCCCACCCGATGGAGAGAACCAAAATCTTACCCACAGCGGCTACACGCCCGCCCAATATCAATCCCTTGCCTGGCTGGTGGCGCGCACCCGCATTCCCAATCACCGCATCACCACCCACGCCGCCATTGATCAAGGGGGTGAGCGTATAGATCCCAGAAGCTTTGACTTCGACTCTTTTCTCTCACTCCTGGCTCAACATCGCCTTGCCATGGAGCCGGATCTGTCTCGCCCCTCGTGAGGAAACTCCCCTATCTGTTGCGGGTCAGCATCAGTGCAATTTCAGGTTCCAATAATTTCGTTGAGACCCTCAATCACCCGCAGCATTTCTTCAGGAGTAGCTCTGGCCACCTGCGATTCAATGCGTTCCACAGCTAAAGTTCGAATTTGACTGATTTTTACCCATGATCGTCTGGGAAGTTCTGGCACGCTTAGCTCCAGCGTTAATGGAAAACTCGCCCGCTGAGGCTGGCTCGTGAGAGCAACAGCAATCACTGTTCCAGATCGCTCGTTAAAAACATCGTTGCTGAGGATCAGAACAGGTCGTCGCCCCGCTTGCTCGTGCCCCCGGGTAGGACTGAGATCCGCCCATCGAATCTCGCCCCTCAGTATACGGGCCATGTCGCTGCATCCTCAGATAGTCCTTCTTCCGCCAGTGCTTTCTCGAAATCCGGATCCAGCTTTGCACACTCCTGGGCTAAACGACTCTGTTCAAGGCGGGCTAACTTTTCTTCAATGGCGATTTGGATAGCTTGACTGCGATTGGGGAAAATCGCTGCGGCCACGAGTCGATCAAGCTTCTGTAGGGTATGTTCATCCAGAGAAATCGCCACTTTCGTCCTCGCCATCATACACCTCCTAAGATATGTCTTTGGTCTTAAGGCAACGCTTAACCCTTACAGCAGCAGGTATTACCATTTATCATACCTAGAGGGGCGTCAAGATTTCCCTCTTGCGTAGATTTAGAAATGATTAGCAGGCCACTTAATGCGGCCTTGTATCGCGACAAGTTCACAGTCGCCAACTCGGCAAGCATCTGAGTAAAAGCTTCACTCAAGCTCTGGATAAAAGGATTTTGCCTATCTGAATCTGGCCTGCCAGATCAATTAAGTATTGTTACCTCACCGTGATATGATTGGCCTTGGCTTGCAGTTAAGCATCTCAGCCAACCCTCATCCTGTGGACTCGTCAGATTCTACAATTCACCCCGCTGCCTCCTCACCTTCAAGTCTTGAACGTGAGCATGGTGTGACTGAGTCCAGTTCATCCATGGAGGATTTTTATCGTCTTCGGCAGGAGTTACTGCTGTCCACCTTAATTTTGGCGGTACTAGCCTTTGGCCCTATTTGGTGGGTGTACTCCCTGAAGACAGCTCTGAATTATTTTATCGGAGCTAGTGCTGGTGTGGTTTACTTGAGGATGTTGGCTCGAAACGTCGAGCGGCTTGGCACGCAGAAAAAACAGATTGGTAAAAGCCAACTGGCTATTTTTGTTGGGTTAATCATTGTAGCGACTCAGTGGAATCAGCTCCAGGTTTTGCCGATTTTTCTGGGGTTTTTGACCTACAAAGCTGCCATTCTCGTGTACACGTTGCGAACTGTGGTTACGCCTCAATCGCTGAAACGGATCTGACCGCTAGCGAGAGAAACCCAAGTCAATTGTGAAGTTCCATCGAGGTTGTGCACACCATGCACTACAGCGGCCTGCTGCTAGATATGCTCAATGGTTTCGATCCAATGCCTCTAGCCAAGTTAGAGGTGGGTCATCACCTATATTGGCGAATCGGTGATCTTACAATTCATGGCCAAGTCTTTTTGACCTCCTGGATTGTCATTGGTTTGCTGCTTATTGCTTCTATTGCCGCCACCCGTAACGCTCAGCGAGTTCCCAGCGGCATCCAAAATTTAATGGAATACGCGCTGGAATTCGTCCGAGATTTAACCAAAAATCAAATTGGCGAGAAGGAATATCGTCCTTGGGTTCCCTTCGTGGGCACCCTGTTCCTATTTATCTTCGTGGCCAATTGGTCGGGTGCATTGGTTCCCTGGAAGCTAATTCATTTGCCAGAAGGGGAATTGGCCGCACCGACTAACGATATTAATACCACGGTAGCACTGGCGCTTTTGGTCTCTCTTGCTTACTTTTATGCAGGCTTTAAGAAAAAGGGACTGGGGTATTTTGCTAAATACATTCAGCCGACTCCGATTCTGCTGCCCATCGCCATTCTTGAAGACTTCACCAAGCCCCTCTCCCTCAGCTTCCGTTTGTTTGGAAACATTTTGGCAGATGAGTTAGTGGTGGCGGTGCTGGTGCTGCTGGTGCCCCTCTTTGTGCCGCTCCCGGTGATGATGTTAGGACTCTTTACTAGTGCTATCCAAGCACTGGTGTTCGCCACCCTGGCGGCAGCCTACATTCACGAGGCGCTTGAGGGTCACGGCGAAGAAGAGGCTCACTAGGGGCTGATTGTAGGACGTAAGTCAAGGGATTTACGTATCTTTGCGTGTCGATCTTGCCCTAACCCAAAACTTGGTAGGTCGGCTTCTTGATCGTCTATTATTCCCTTTGCTTCAAGTTTGATTGCTGTCAATTTCAAGATAAGGAAAGTCATCATGGATCCGTTAGTTGCTGCTGCTTCTGTTATTGCTGCTGCTTTGGCCATCGGTCTGGCTGCCATTGGGCCTGGAATTGGTCAAGGAAATGCCTCTGGTCAAGCTGTGGAAGGGATTGCTCGCCAGCCAGAAGCTGAAGGAAAAATTCGAGGAACATTGCTGTTGACCCTGGCCTTCATGGAATCCTTGACAATTTACGGTTTGGTGATTGCCCTGGTGTTGTTGTTTGCCAACCCCTTTGCCTAGGTTTATGCGCTCTTGAACTAGGGGCGTATGTTTTAGCGCGCCCCTAGTGGTTTAGGAACAACGTCTCCATGCCATTGAACCTTCAAGGGTTGTGGGGGTTGGCCTAGTTTTTGGAAATCCTCTGAATTCGTTGATCGGCCTTCCCAATGAAGGAGTTATGAATGTTTGATTTTGATGCCACTTTGCCGCTCATCGCGATTCAGTTTTTGGTGCTGACGGCAATCATGAATGTGGTTTTCTATAAGCCACTCACTCGGGTGATTGGAGAGCGTGAAGACTACATTCGCTCTAAAAAAAATGAGGCGCGAGAGCGTCTTGATAAAGCCAATCGGCTAGCTGAGCAGTATGAGCAGGAGTTGGCGAATACGCGTCGTCAGTCTCAAGGGTTGATTGCGGATGCTCAGGCTGAGGCTCAAAAAATTGCCACTGAGCAAGTGGCGGCGGCTCAAAAGGAAGTGCAAGGGGAATTGCTCCAGGCTCAGCAAGAGCTGAATCAGCAAAAGCAGGCGGCTTTAGGCCAACTGGAGCAAGAGGTCGATGCCCTCAGTCGTCAAATTCTTCGAAAATTAGTGGGTGCCACAGGTTGAGTTGGAAGGGGCGGTCTTAAGCTACGCAGTTATGGATGGAGAACATGGGCATGTTTTACTGGCTAGCGACAGACGCAGCGGCCTTCGCTGAGTCGGCTGAGTCTCATGGCTTTGGCTTAAATTTTGATATTTTGGAAGCCAATTTGATCAACTTGGCCATTGTGATTGCGGTGTTGATCTATTTTGGTCGAGGATTCCTGGGTGGAATGTTGTCAGAGCGACGCTCGACTATTGAAACGGAAATTGTAGAGGCGGAGAAGCGCCAGCGAGAGGCGGCTGAGAAGCTGGCGGGAGAGCAACAAAAGTTGGAGCAGGCTAAGGCTGAGGCTCAACGGATTGTGGCGACGGCTGAAGCAACGGCTAAGGCTGCCAAAACTGAAATCTTGGAGCGCGCTGCCCAAGAAATTGAGCGCATTAAGGCTTCGGCTTCCCAGGATCAAACGAGCAGCCAGGAGCGCGCGATCGCAGAGTTGCGACAGCAGATAGCGGCTCAGGCGCTGAAACAAGTCGAAGCTCAGTTAAAAGCTCAACTCTCTAGCGCCGATGCTCAGCAACGACTGGTGGATCGCAGCATTGCCTTGCTAGGAGGTCACTCATGAAACAAAACGCAGTGAGCGCCGAAATTGTGGAGCCTTATGCTGAGGCTTTGATGGCGGTTGCCCAAAGTCAAAGCCTAACTGAAGCCATCGGCCAAGATGTGCAGTCTGTGCTGGAGACCCTCGGCAGTTCCACTGAACTACGTGACTTTTTGGTTAACCCATTTGTGAAGGGAGAGGCCAAGAAAGCAGTTTTACAGCAGGTGATTGGTGCTGAGGTGCAGGACTCTTTTCGCAAGTTTCTGATGTTGCTGGTCGATCGGCGGCGTATTTTCTTGCTGGAAGCGATTTGTAAGCAGTATCAAGCCCTGCTGCGGAAGCTCAATAATGCGGTGCTGGCGGAGGTGACTTCGACCGTAGCGTTGAGTGAGTCCCAGCATCAGGCCATTGTGCAGAAGGTGCAGCAGATGACCCAAGCCGCTCAGGTGGAGCTGGAAACCCGTCTGGATCCCGATCTGATTGGTGGTGTGATCATTAAGGTGGGTTCCCAGGTGTTGGATGCCAGCATTCGGGGCCAACTGCGTCGAATCAGTAATTCTCTCACGTCAGCCTAGGGTGGGCGCGATGGCCGTAGGCCAGTCTTTGACTATCGCAGCTTTTTTTATCTTTGACCTCATTCATAGAAACCTAATTCAGAGCAATTCCCATGGTAAGCATCAGACCCGACGAGATTAGCAATATTATTCGCCAACAGATTGAGCAGTACGACCAAGACGTCAAAGTTGACAATGTGGGTACCGTGCTGCAAGTGGGTGATGGAATTGCCCGTGTCTATGGCTTAGAAAAGTCTATGGCCGGGGAACTTCTGGAATTTGAAGATGGCACGGTCGGCATTGCCCTCAACCTAGAGGAAGACAATGTGGGGGCGGTGCTGATGGGCGATGGCCGCGATCTGCAAGAGGGCAGTTCGGTGCGCTCTACGGGCAAAATTGCTCAGGTGCCCGTGGGTGACGCCTTGATTGGTCGTGTCCTAGATGCCTTGGCTCGTCCCATTGATGGCAAAGGAGACATTACCCCCAGTGAATTTCGGTTGATTGAGTCTCCTGCACCTGGGATTATTCAGCGCAAGTCAGTGTATGAGCCGCTGCAAACTGGCATTACTGCCATTGATGCCATGGTGCCCATTGGCCGAGGGCAGCGAGAGCTAATCATTGGTGACCGGCAAACTGGCAAGACTTCTGTGGCCATCGACACGATTCTCAACCAGAGGGGCGAGGATGTGGTCTGTGTCTATGTGGCGATTGGCCAGAAGGCTTCTACGGTGGCAGGGGTTGCCGAAGCACTGCGGGAGCGGGGTGCTCTCGACTACACGGTGATCGTGGCTGCTAATGCCAACGACCCGGCGACGCTGCAATATCTGGCACCCTATACGGGGGCTGCGATCGCAGAATACTTCATGTATCAGGGCAAGCACACCCTAGTAGTCTACGATGACCTCTCCAAGCAAGCCCAGGCCTATCGGCAGATGTCCTTGTTGCTGCGTCGTCCTCCCGGTCGAGAAGCCTATCCTGGGGATGTGTTCTATCTCCACTCTCGCCTGCTAGAGCGAGCTGCGAAACTGAGTCCTGAACTGGGTGAGGGCAGCATGACGGCTCTGCCCATCGTGGAAACCCAGGCTGGGGACGTGTCGGCCTACATTCCTACGAATGTGATTTCGATTACTGACGGTCAGATTTTCTTGTCCTCTGACTTGTTCAATGCTGGTCTGCGACCTGCCATCAACGCTGGGATTTCCGTGTCTCGGGTAGGCTCGGCAGCTCAGATTAAGGCCATGAAACAGGTGGCCGGTAAGCTGAAGCTAGAGCTGGCTCAGTTCGCTGAATTAGAAGCCTTCTCGCAGTTTGCCTCTGACCTAGATAAAGCCACCCAAAACCAACTGGCTCGGGGTCAACGCCTGCGAGAGTTGCTGAAGCAACCCCAATACTCGCCCCTGCCTGTGGAAGAACAAGTGGTGATCATCTATGCCGGAACCAACGGCTACATGGATGACATTCCCCTAGAAAAAATTACCCAATTCACCAAGGGTCTGCGCGAGTATATCCGCACGGGTCAATCTAAGTTTGGTGAACTGGTTCGCGCTGAGAAAAAAATGGGCGATGAAGCCGAGTCGATTCTCAAAGCTGCGATCGCAGAATACAAGAAAACCTTCATGGCGACGGCTTAGGAGGTCATATGGCAAATCTTAAACTGATTCGCGATCGCATCCAGTCAGTCAAAAACACCAAAAAAATCACCGAAGCCATGCGTCTGGTGGCCGCTGCCAAAGTGCGCCGTGCCCAAGAACAGGTGACAGCAACCCGTCCCTTTGCCGATCGCTTGGCACAAGTGCTCTACGGTCTCCAAGCCCGTCTCAGGTTTGAGGAAGCCAACCTGCCCCTACTGCGCCAGCGGCAGGTACAGAAAGTCGGACTGCTGGTGATTACCGGCGATCGTGGCCTCTGTGGAGCCTACAACAGCAACGTGATCAAACGAGCCGAAGAGCGGATCAAAGAACTCCAAGCCAGTGGCATCGACTACACCCTGGTGCTGGTCGGTCGCAAAGCCAACCAATATTTTCAGCGGCGAGAGCGACCCATCGATGCCTCTTACACAGGTCTAGAGCAGGTGCCCACTGCGGACGAAGCCTCTCAGATTGCCGACGAATTGCTATCTCTGTTTCTATCTGAGACCGTAGATCGCATCGAGTTAATCTATACTCGCTTTGTCTCCCTAGTCAGTTCTCGTCCCGTGGTACAGACCCTACTGCCCCTAGATCCCCAAGGACTAGAAGCCCAAGATGACGAGATCTTCCGGCTCACCACCCGAGGTGGACAGTTCCAGGTGGAGCGAGAAAAAGTGTCTCGTGCCGAGCAATCTATGCCTCAAGACATGATTTTTGAGCAAGACCCGGTGCAAATCTTGGATGCGTTGCTGCCGCTTTATCTCAATAATCAACTCCTGAGAGCCATGCAAGAGTCTGCTGCCAGTGAACTGGCGGCTCGCATGACCGCCATGAACAATGCCAGCGACAATGCTAGCGAGCTGATGTCAACCCTAACTTTGTCCTATAACAAGGCACGACAGGCCGCCATCACCCAGGAAATTCTGGAAGTGGTTGGGGGCGCTGAAGCCCTCAACTAGCCTGTGGGTTCATTCATCCTCCATTCGGCAGATTGTGTTAGGCAGGGGTTATTTTAGATAACCTGCCGAATGGGGGTTAGTAAATGTGTTCAATATCAAGACAGGGGGAGCGCTCTCGTTCTTGTCCATCGGCACCATAGTGTAGGTAGTTATCAACCCACTGGCAACCTTGACTCAAGAGTTTGTCAAGACTAGACTCCATATCTAAGCGCCAAAGAACCACATTTCCAATCGCGTCTGATGAGCCAAGGGTTTGCCCATCAGGACTAAAGCTCAAACTCCTAACGCCAGCCACATGTCCACCCAGAATTTGCAGAAGTTCGCCCTGACGATTCCATAGATAGATGTACTTTGCCTCGCAGGCTGTAGCTAGGACTTGACCGTCGGGACTAAAGCTGGCCGCATTCACTTCACCCACATGGCCTCGAAGCGTCTTTAGCTCTTTTCCTTGACTCGTCCAGAGTTTAATCGTCTTATCAGCACTGGTGGTTGCAATAATCTGCCCATCGGGGCTAAAGCTGACGGCAAGAACCCCGCCTTGATGTCCCCCTAAGGTTGCGATTAACTTGCCCTGCCGTGTCCAGAGTTTGGCCGTGTTGTCTTCGCTGGTGGTCGCAATGGTTTGAGCATCGGGACTAAAGTGAACGCTCCACAGGCCACCTTGATGCCCTTGCAAGGTCAAAAGTTCTTTTCCAGAGAGATCCCAAAGTTTGGCGGTGGCATCCCAGCTAGCACTGGCGATGGTCTGACCATCTGGGCTGAACTTAGCACTGCGTACATCTGCCAAATGCCCCCGAAATGTTTGTAAAAGCTGACTATTTTCAGTCCAAAGCTTGACGGTCTTATCTTTGCTCGCTGTCAAAATTTGCCGGCCATTAGGGCTAAACTGCAAACTTCGTACCGTATCTGTATGTCCCTGGAGCGTTGCTTGCTCCCGCCCCTTAAACGTCCAAAGTTTAGAGAGCGTATATCGACCAGTAGTGCCAATTGACTCGCCATTTGGACTAAAACTAATGCCACTAATTGATTCTGTTCCCAGGGCATCACGCCAAGTAATGGCTCTAGTTGACGGCAGTTTTTTGGAATCTTCAGCCGTGACCATCAACCCATCTAAGCTCCACAGCCGGATGGTTTGATCTTCCCCACCACTGGCCAGTAGTTGACCATCTGGGCTGAAGTTCAGAGATGAAACACTGCCTATATGACCTCTTAAAACTTGGAGATGGTCTCCTTGACGATTCCAAAGTCGGATGCTTTGATCCGCACTAACAGTAGCGAGGGTTTGTCCATCGTGGCTAAATCCTACGCCTGACAGTGAATCCTCATGCCCCTTTAAGGTCAGCAACTCTTGGCCTTGATTGGTCCACAGCTTGGCAGTTTTATCACGACTGGCACTCGCAAGGGTTTTGCCATCAGGACTAAAGGTTACGTACATGACCCAGTCTTGGTGCCCGTTAAGGGTTGCAATAGCTTGACCATCTAAGCTCCAAATCCGAGCCGTCCCATCGCGGCTAGCGGTGGCGATCGCCTTACCATCAGGTCGGAAACTAAGCGCTGTGACCGGAGCCCCATGAGTCGGAAAAGAAGCCAATTCCTGTCCTGTGAGATCCCAGAGTTTCAGCGTCCCATTCCAGCCAACCGACGCAATTTGCTCGCCGTTTGGGCTAAATCCCACACAGGCCACCCAGTCATTATATCCACGGAACGTTGCAATTTCTTTGCCATCTTGCACCCGCCAAACCTTTACGGTTTTATCTCGACTGGCGCTGACTAGCAGTTGACCGTCAGGGCTGAAGTTCACGCTCCAAACTGCATCTTGATGGCCGTGCAAAGTTCGCAGCAATTTCCCATCACGTCCCCAAAGTTTGATGGATTTATCCCAACTAGCACTGGCAATGGTTTGCCCATCAGGACTAAATTTAACCCGCATAACTGTATCGCTATGACCTCGCAGGCGGTTAACCTCACGCACCCAATAGAGAGCCTGACGAAGACTGTCTTGAACCAGCAGCCTGAGCTCAGGATCGGCATTGTTCCAGCCCACTTGCTTCAGCCTTACGCCTGCTCGCAGACTTTCTAGCAGTGCTTCTAAGATTTGGTTGTTGCCAAACAGCGCTTCGGATGACATTGTGAGGGATTTGACTTCACCTAGGGCAACCCGATGTCGCTGCTGAGCTATCTGCCCCCAAAATAAGCTTGATAACCCCAACAGAACCACGGCAATCCCTGAAATGATCGTTAACCCCATCAAACTTTTCTGGATTGTTTTCTTAGCCTCTCGCTGAGCCGAGGATAAAATTTGATTTGCCTCTTCAGAAACAGCTAGGGCACCTTCAACCGCTCGCTTGTCAGCTTCTTGACTCGCAGCCAGAAAATGATAGTCGAGGTTATCTAATCCCTTATTCTTGGCCCAAGCTTCAGATTCCTGTAGGAGTTTCCCCTTAAGGAGACAAGATTCGTTTTGAAAATTAGAGGCGACCCACGCATTAAAATCCTGAGCATAGGGACGAATCTTTTCTAGCTGCTTTTCCACCCAGTCTAGGTCAAAGATTTGTGCATAAATTTTGTTATAAACACGCAAGTATCCTTGAGATTTTACGACTAAGCCGGAAAGCAACAGTTCAATTTGCTCCCGTGAGTCATCTGCCAAAATTTCTGTATTTTGTAAGATTTGTTGATAAAGCCCTAATAAACGCCCGGCATTTTGCTCGTTGCAGAGCAACCGATCACGAATGGTCTTAAAGTGTGGCGGTTCGTCTTGGGCAGCCCAGTTATCGATGAGCCGCGCCTCAACAATTGCTGAGACATCATTTGCTGAGACATCATTAACTACAGCGACACTTTGTACTAGCAGTTGACAAACCTTTTGCGTCAGAAAGGGCTGACCTCCTGTCCAGATTAAAATTTCTTGAAAGGCTGCTTTTGGATCACTAATAACCCCATCTAATCCTTGAATCAGTGATTGTGCCTCATGAAGCTGAAATCCATGGAGTTGAATAGCTTGACCAATATTAAATGGGGTGCGGCTTCGATCAGTGATAAGGTCTGAAGGGGTCGCTACACCCAGTAGCGCAAAGGTAAGACGTTGATGGTCATGGCAAGACCGAATAAGGGCAAAAAAGTCGTCTGCATTAAATGGCAAACTCAGGATACTGTCAATTTCATCAAAAAAGATGACGATGGGCTGAGTAATTTCAGAAGGCAGTTCATTTTGCAAAAATTCCCCTAGGCGTGCAACGGGTGATAGGTCTTTCAGTTGCTCAAGCCAGTGGCGAATATTAAGCTGCTGTTTTAGGCCAAATCCCCGTATGAGCCTCATAATCACGTCGGCGTACCACTGGTCGGACGTAATTCCGCGATTTCCAATCCCGCTTAGATCGACTGCAGCGCAGGCAATGCCCTCTGCTTGTAGTCGTTTTGTGACTTGCACTCGCAAGCTAGATTTACCCATTTGCCGACTATTCAAGACGTAGCAAAGCTCACCATTCTTGAGTGCGGCAAATAGCTCTTCATCGGCTTGACGCATTACATAGCTGGGTGCGTCAACAGGAAGCCGACCACCAACTTGATACTTGTAGGGCAAAGTAGAGTTATGCACGAAAATGTCTGCTTTGAGGTCGTAATAAAGGCTTAAGGCTTCTCCCCATAAACTTTATGGCTAAACTAGTTTTGAAGAGTTTGAGAGCAGTCTCGCCTAAAAGACTGTGGTCAGTTTATGAGAATATGATGCATCAGATTTTAAGTTTTGCAAAATGCCAGAAAGGTAAAAGCTGAGATCGTGGTCTTGGAGAGGCTCTAGGCTAGATTTCAGGTTGCTTTGGGCGATCGCTCGCCACAGACTACGCCAGAATTCGCTTGTGGACATTTTAGCAACAGTACTATGGGGATTGTAGTGAAATCCTGTTTCATGCTCAAGGATGATTTCTGCTCCAAAGTGGTGGTATCCTCCCTGTAGCTGTGTCCGCAGGGTTCTCGGCGGCAGCAGCGGCACAATGTCTTCATGGTGAATGACTCTAACTAAGGGGAGATGCTGACACATGTCAGCGCCTTTGCGATCTGTAATTTTGGGCTGCCCAAAGGTAATACATTGCTCGACATGATAGCCGTCTTCTTTCAGAAACATCATCAGAATGACGGCTATGGCTCCTCCTAAGCTATGCCCAGTAAGATGCGTTCTGTAGTTTTGCTGAAGGTGAGGCAGGATGTCTGTGTAGACATCATCCGCAGCGATATAAAACCCGGTATGCAGGTCAATGACGACTCGGTGATCCATGAAGTTCTTTGAGAAGCGACGCTGCATGTAGCGGAAGTTTAGTATCCAATTTTTGAAATTGCTCGATCCTCGGACTGCAATCCACTGAATTTTCTGGATAGGGTCAACCTCGACGACAACATTGACTTCAGACTTCGGAGCTTCCTGGATGTAGATGTGATGTGTGCCGGGTGGTCGCCATCCAATACGTTCAGTTAAGTGCCAAGCTTGGGGATGAATGATGTAGGCTAGCTGCGATCGCAACGCGAAGCTCAGTATTACATTGAAGTCAATTCCGCATTCCATTGTTTGGCTCCAAACATTCTAAGGTTATAGTCGTCTGACCATCAACTTCAGTTCTTAAGAGCATTTATAGAATGGTGGAGGCTAAGCGTCCATGGAGAAAAGTTAAGGAAGCGAACTACTTAACTTTTCTCCATGGACAGTGCAAGAGAGAAACTCTATAACTCATATAGTTCATCCCAAGCATCACTCCGAAAAGGTTACTGCTCAGCGAATAACAGTTTATGGTCTGAATCAAAGACCTAGCATTTAGATTTTAACCTGTTATCTCTCTGAGAGACTGACTTGTTCGGAAGAGTTGCTTATCTCAAAATTCCAATACTTTTAGAGGTATTCACCATGCTTCAGATGATTGATTGTAAAAAAGGTCGATTTACATCTCAAAAGCCTATGTCAAAGGCAATCAGTTCTAGACAAACCCTGAGCTATCGCGGCATCAGCCATAAAGTTTCAGAGAATCTGCAATTATCATCTACCCTAGCAAACATAGCTCAGACGCCCGGCAAAGATTTAAGGTATCGAGGGACAGCCTACGAAATAATGCAGCTTGTTGCACTAACTGAGCATCGTACTTTATCCCTTAAAAAGCTCTGCTATCGCGGAATCACTTACATGAAAAGCGGTGTGGAGTATGTCGCAGCTTAGTCTCAGCTTGACACTCCAATCATACAGATCCAATCGTAAACAACAATTATTCATTCAGGACGAAAATCATGAAAACTCAAACCATTCTCTCGATTTCCGCCCTTCTCTTAGGCATGGGCGCACTACCTTCTGTTGCTGGAGAAGCCTTCGTTACCAATAGCCACAGTTGGCAAAATATCACTAATGGCAGAGGATACTCCGAGACAAAATTCCAAGAAAAATATGAGGGTTATCGCCTAGGGCTTGCTGGCGCAATTAAGTATGAAGAAGGCTATAGCTTTTCCGAAGAGAAGGGTAAAGGTTTAGAATACCTTGCTGCTTCAGGAAGCCTCAATGCTGAAGTTGGTAAGTTCAAACAAAATACTTATGTCTTCGCTTATCAAGACTATAGATTTACTGGAGGAAGCGATTCTCATTCTGTTTCCAGCGGCTTTCGATACTAGTTTTTAGAAAGCTAGGAAGTAGCTTTATGCTGCTACTTCCTAGCTTTCCCTCCAAGAATATGTAAGGAGTATTAAGAATGAAACTTATCAGACTTGGTGCTGTGTTATCAATCATAGGGGGCTCTACCGGAATGAGTATGCTGATGTAGTCGTTATGATACTAATCAGCCATGG
>NZ_WVIC01000055.1 GCF_009939295.1 Petrachloros mirabilis ULC683 | reverse complement strand
GATGCCTAAAATTAGGATAATACACATGAACTGACCGCTAAATTGAGATGCACCCGCATTGAAGCAACTGGGTTTGCAGCCCTTAACCTCCGGCAAAAAGCCATGAAAGGAGACTGGGCAGGCTTAACAATGCCGATCTTTTTTGTTTCCTTATCGATCTTTACCAGTCTTATTGCTTGCTGGATGACGATCACCCACGCCCACCGCCCAGATGCGCTGCGATCGCGCAATAGTGCTGTCGAACAAGAGCGCGATCGGTGGTTAGAGCAGCAATATCAGGAACTCAGCAACACCCGACATTTCAAGCCAAAGCTTTAGCTCAGATCGTGGCACAGTATTTTTAATCGGTGCATTGCTGGCAATGTCCATCGTGCTAAGCCTGAGATGCTGCACCTGTTTTTGATGAGCTGGCTTTTACAGCACCATTAGGCAGTCCAGCAGGGCAGCTTGCAACTGCTGAGTGAGCTGGTGCGCAGCCATTTTGACCTCTAAGTTTGGGGGCAGATCCGCAGTGCTGAGGGGTTTCCCAATCTGAATCCAGATTTGGGCTCCGACTTGAGGGGCAGGGTCGTATTTCAGCCCAATGGGCACAATGGGAATCGTGCCAGGTTGGGGGGCGGTGGCTTCAGCTTGGAGCACCAGGCGAGCGGCACCCGGTTTAAGCGATCGCAGGGGTCGGTCTCGAACAATTCCCCCCTCTGGAAAAATGACCAAAGGTTGCCCCTGATGCAGAAGCGTTACGGCAGATCTGAGACTGGAAAGCTGCGGACGGTTCAGATCGACAGGAAATGCCCCCAGTCTCTGAATCAACCAGCCCTGAAAACCGACAAATTGGTTAGCATTGGTCATAAAGTACAGGGGCTTTGGGGACAATTGGGCGATCACCAGAGGATCCCAGCGGCTATAATGTTTAACTGCCCAAACCACTGGCCCTTGTGGGGGTAAATGCTCTTGGCCAGAAACATGCAGGGTGCCAAAGTACCCCTGCATTAAGATGCGATGGAGGGGTAACAGGAGCGGATACAGCCAAGGATCTACGACCGGGGCAGACAGGGCGGTCATGGGGGTATAGGTTCTTAAAGCTGACACAATTTGCAAATAGTCCGTGAAATCTTCTCATGATTTATGCCGCTCTAGCAGCAGCAAACCCAGGAAATGGGGCGGAAATCGCGGAATTAGAGTTCGGTTTCGCCCCTAGGCGTGGGGTAGAAGAAGTCAGTATGCTCTAGGGAGAGGGTGTCCGTCTGCGGGTGGCGCGCCTTAGCTCTCTCTGTGAATGTCGCTATGTGGTTTTTCTCCACTCTGTTCGATGCGATCGCACCCCTGGAACCGGACTTGCAAGTGCCCCTACCCCTGGGCAGCGATTCAGGCGTGACGGCTGAGCAGCAGTGGCAAGCCACGCTATTGGCCTTGAGCCAACTGTTGCAGGCCACCCTGAGAACCCGAGAAAATGCCCCCGGTCATACAGCCACTTCCACGGCCAAACCCATGGCCAAACCCATTTCAGACCCCAACTCCCGGCCTGCTCAGGGGGTGATTCTCGCTGGCCGCAGCCCTGCCATAAACGATCCCTCCCTCTTGGCTCAATTACACACCTGGGTCTTTGCCCCCCAGAGCACTGCCTACAAGTCTTGCTTTCTGTTACCCAGCACCCCAGATAGCCCCCCCCGAACAGCCCTATTTCCCACCATCCAGACCATTCCCCTGTTGGCCGATGATCCCTTAGGGACTGAGGCGTTTTGTTTGGGTCTGTCTACTCAGTTCTGTTGGGTTGCCGGTATGACTGCCCCTGAATTTGGGGAGCACCTCTACCTGTCTTTTGCACCCGAGACCGTACAGCAAGCTTGGCAGACACTGCGATCGCGCGTCCGGCTCACTCAACCCCAACACCTCTCAGAGCTAGACAAGCTCATAGCGCAGTTTCCACCTCAACCCCCTAATTACCGCATCCCCACCCAGTTTAGCCGCCTGCTCCTAGCCCACATCAGCCCACCTGCCCCCTCTCCAGCGATCTCAGCAACCCCAGCCTCAGATCTGCCTATCTCAGCAGATTCCCCCCCCGTCGATAACATTGACCCCTTTGATATAGAACTCGTCAAAGCCATTGCCCATCAAATTTGTACCCCACTCACAACCATTCACACCCTCACCCGCCTCCTGCTCAAGCGCACCGATCTACCCAACGATGTTTTACAACGACTAGCCGCCATTCAGCGGGAGTGCAGCGACCAAATTGATCGCTTTGGCTTGATTTTTCGAGCCATAGAGCTGACCAGTCCATTAGAGACACCCCACCTTGCTCCCTTGGTGGCCATTCCCCTGCACCAAGTCTTTCAAGACAGCATTGCCCGCTGGCAGCAGCAGGCTCGTCGTCACAACCTGACCCTCAACGTCCAGCTTCCACACCATCTGCCCACCGTCCTGGTGCGCGATCCAGCCATGCTCGATCAGATCCTCACCGGACTCGTCAGCCGACTCAGCCATGGATTGCCCAGCGGCAGTCAAATGAATCTCATCGTTGCCCTTGCGGGACATCAACTCAAGCTACAACTCGAACCCTGCCTAGTCAATGGCGAAGCGGAAGCAGCAGATGCCCCAGAACCCATGTTTCAGTCCCTAGGCGACCTCCTCATCCTCCAACCTGAAACAGGGGGGGTCAGCCTCAGCCTACCCGTCACCAAACAACTCTTTCAAACTCTCGGAGGCAAGCTCCGGGTCAAACACCTTCAACATCGAGAAGTCCTCACTATTTTTCTCCCCTTGCGGATGGAGACCTCACCGTAATAGGCTGAGCCATTGAATCCGTCTCGACCTCAGATCCTAACTTTATGTCCCCTGATCGCCAGAGCGTTCCCCTCGCTGAACTCACCCTCATCCCTTACGTAGACACCAGCGGTAGGCTACCGCAGCAATTCGCTGGCAAAATTGGAGCCTACGCTATCTTTGCAGCAGATCAAACCCTGCAATATGTGGGCTACTCACGAGATATTTATGTGAGCCTGCGTCAACACCTTGTCCGACAACCTCAGCAGTGCCATGGCCTCAAAGTGCAACTGATTGAACGTCCCAGTCGAACACTTTTAGAAACCATCTGTCAAGACTGGCTCAAAGAGCCAGACGTTCCCCCCCCCGGTAATACCAGCGCTCAAACACTCTGGGAGGAGCCCCTCTCGATTCAAGCTGCCATGACCGATGCAGAGCAGGCCAGCTTTGACAATCCACACCTAGATGATCTGGGTCGCATCAAAGTCCTCAAACAGGTCGGACGACGCTTGGAAGCGGAAATTCTAGCCGTGCTAGCTGCCCGAGGGGTTCAAGAAACCATTCGATTTAATCCTAAACTCAAAGAAAAAGGAGTATTAGAGGTCAACTAGCTTGGGGATTTCGATCGGTTTGCGCAGCACTGCCCCAACCTCAATCTGCCCTAAAAATATGGCACGATAGGGAACATACTCCGTCTAGGCTCTAGCACCGAAGCCAAACTCCGCTCGCTCTCCCTTGTGAGTTTCACAGCAGCATCGACCATGACCGACGAAGCGCAAATCAATCTGTTTGAGTGGTCAACGCAGTCCCCCGCAACACCCCCATCTGGGGGGGATGGTGCCCGAATTCCAACCAGTGCCCAAGTGCCCATTCCCCCTGGCACCTATACCCATATCGAAGCACTCGCTCAAGACTGTCGTCAGTGCCAGCGGTGCGACTTGAGTCAAACCCGCACCCATGTTGTGGTCAGTCGCGGCAGCCCCCAAGCCCCCCTGATGATTATTGGCGAAGGACCTGGGCAACAAGAAGATGAAACAGGCTTGCCCTTCGTGGGAAGAGCAGGACAACTGCTAGAAAAAATCTTAGCTGCCGTCCAACTTGAGCCTGAGCGGGATACTTACATTTGCAATATGGTGAAATGCCGCCCACCGGGAAATCGTACCCCTACCCCAGATGAAACGGCGGCCTGCCGCCCTTACCTTTTAGAGCAAATTCGACTCGTGAACCCCAAAATCATCTTGCTCACAGGTGCCACAGCCGTGAAAGGGCTCACCGGTGATAAGCGTGGCATTACCAAAATTCGGGGACAGTGGATCACCTGGCAAAACCACCTCTGTATGCCCATTTTGCATCCCGCCTACCTACTGCGGAATCCATCTCGCAAACCCGGCAGTCCTAAATGGTTGATGTGGCAAGACATCCAACTGGTCAAGGCCAAACTCAATGAACTCATCCCTTAATAGTCTGTCAACTTTGTTTTGAAGGATCGATGATGAGTGCCCAGAAGTTGATGGGGGTTAAGTTTTGAGGGCCTGCGACCCCTCAAAATTTTCCTGACGGAACCCTTAATCTCAGAGGCTATCTTTAAGGTCTAGCTCTACATTCACCCCCAACCCCCCGAGGTGGGTTGATCACGCTTAAGTTCCCCAGAACGGGGGATTTAGGGGGCGAGTGCAAGGCGTTAGAAACTTTTCAAACCGCCTCTTGGCCCAATCCTCTCAACTGACTTGACACCCCCTTAACCGGATTGGATATTGCCCGCATCAGAGCTCGGGGATTGCTCACCAAGATAGCGTTCCCATAAATGGGAAAGATTTTTGGCTTGCTCCAGCTTTTCTTCTGTCACTTGGTACATGCGCCGAGGACGCCCCCGCCCCTCAACTTTCTGCCAATATCCCTCAATCACCTCTTCATCTTCTAGAAACTTAAGGGCACTGTAGAGAACCGTATCTGAGAGTCGATATAGAGGATAGTCAAGCTCCACCCGCTGAATCAGGGCAGTACCGTAAGAAGCTCCTTGTACCAAGAGCGTCGAAAGAATGTAGCAAACCGCAACCTCTTTGCTGAGGTAAATAGGCGGGGGTTCTTGAAAGTATCGATAAATATCTTGGAACTTCATAAGATTTACAAGATTGAAAAGTTATCGAAAAGGTTGGAATACTCGGCGTTTACGGACTATGGCAGAAGGTGGCCGACTCCAGAATACCAGCTAATATTCAACACCCAACATGAATTCCAGTTGAACCCTCACCATAATTCGCTTTTGAGTCAGAATTTTAAGATAGTTCCCGGCTTAAATAATTCATATCTTTGTAGCAATGCCCCCCTAGAGGATCGCGCCATCCTCTTAAATTATCGGAGAACGCCGATCAAAGTCGCTCCATAAAGTGCAAAAGAAAACTTCCGTTGTGGTGTGTGAAGGGAGTGTGTAAATAGGACAGGCAGGCCAAACCCTGAAGGGGGTGACTGATTGTATAGTTTTATCGCACCAAAATGTGTCTACCCCAAGACAGAAAATGGGTCTCGGAGACACTTCACTGATTGTTACAATGAGGGCTATTCGGGTTGAATCTGCCCTACTGCCCCTGATGTGTGCTCGTAGCCAGAACACACCCGTGCCCCCATCTAAAGCAAGTCATGCCTATGCAGCCTCAAGCCAACTGGGTTCTTAGCGATGGACTCTCTGCTGAGCCTATCCCATCGGCCAGTCCACAGGCCAACCTTCATGTGCGCATGATGCATCGTTGCTTAGAATTAGCGCAGCAAGGGGCAGGACATACTGCTCCCAATCCTTTGGTGGGTTGTGTCATTGTTCAAAACGGTCACATTGTGGGGGAGGGATTTCATCCCCAGGCTGGGCAGCCCCACGCGGAGGTGTTTGCGTTGAAGGCGACTGGGGCGCGATCGCAGGGAGCCACAGTCTACGTCAACCTAGAGCCCTGTAATCACTATGGCCGCACTCCCCCCTGCACGGAAGCATTGATTCAGGCCGGGGTCGCTGAAGTCATCGTGGGTATGGTTGACCCCGATCCACGCGTGTCTGGGGAAGGGATTGCCCGCCTACGCGCAGCCGGCATTTTAGTTGAAGTTGGGGTGGCAGAAATGGACTGTCGCAAACTCAATGAAGCCTTTATCCATCGAGTCACCCATCTACAGCCCTTTGGCATCCTCAAATATGCCATGACCCTGGATGGCAAAATCGCCACCACTAGCGGACATAGTGCCTGGGTCACGGGTTCTGAGTCTCGCCAGTGGGTACATCAATTGCGGGCGGTCAGTGATGCCGTCATCGTCGGTGGCAACACCGTGCGCCGGGACAATCCCCAACTCACCAGCCATCACATCCACGCCGCGATTGCCCCCGCCCGGAATCCCCTGCGGGTGGTCATGAGTCGCAGATTGGCTCTACCGTCCCAAGCCCAGCTTTGGCAGACAGACCTGGCCTCAACCCTGATTCTTACCGAGGAGAGTGCGCCTGAAGCGCCTCAAGCATTACTGGAAGCTCAAGGGGTGGAAGTGATCCGGCTTCCCTCGCTGACGCCGAAAGCAGCGATGAAGATTTTGTACCAACGGGGGTTTCTGTCGGTGCTGTGGGAATGTGGGGGAACCCTAGCAGCGCAGGCCATTGCCCAGGGCGCAGTGCAAAAAGTACTGGCGTTCATTGCCCCCAAGATTATTGGCGGCGACCAGGCTCCTACTCCAGTGGCGGATCTCGGGTTTACACAAATGCCTGAGGCGCTTAGCCTCGAAGGTGTTTGCTATCGGCAGGTGGGCGCTGATCTTTTGATTGAAGGCTATCTGCCCCAGAGCCCCTGAGAGCCAAAATTTTACCGGGGGCAACAAAAGCTTGACGTTCGCCAAAAGGCATGGTTGAACTAGGTAAGTTGTTCTTCAAGCTGCCGACCGTTGTGATTCCAGCGCTTTCCACTCCTTACTTTCCAGTTGGCAGCTCTCTCCAACAGGGCAAATATTATCTAAACCGAGTGTTAAGCCGCAATCGCGGCATCGTAACTTACCAAGCGACCCATGGCTACCTAGCCCGCCCCGTCATTGTGAAAACGGTGGGCGCGTCCCCACACCAGTCTCTAGATGGGGTCTCAGGGGTTCAGCGTCTTTCAGATCAAGCCCAAGTTATTGCTAAGCTCCATCATCCCCATTTAGCTCACCTGGATGATTTATTTGTGGAGTCTGGTTTACCCTGTCTGGTGTTTGCCTTTGCCGAGGGCATGACTGCGGCTCAGTGGATGAAACACCAACGCCTGTCAACCTCACAGGCAACTCAGTGTGTGCAGCAGTTAGGATCTGCGTTGACACACCTGCATCAACAGGGTTTTGTCCATGGCGCATTATCGCCTGAGCATGTGGTGATCGATTTGAGCCAAGATTGGGCAACCTTGGTGGGTGTGGGACTAGACTGCCCTCGTCCCATTGCTCATAAAACCCTAGGGTCGGTGCCGTTCTCTGCGGAAGAGAAAATGGAAGGGTCTCGCCCCTTGGCGCTGCCCACTACCGATGTGTATGGGTTAGCTGCGATTCTCTATGGCCTGGTGACAGGACAATCCGCTGTGGCTCTGATGCGCCAATTGCAGTGGTCTCAAACAAAAGTAGATGCTTCGCTGAGTGAGATTTTGGAACGCCAGCCTGATTTGGCGTCAGAACTGGTTCCGGCTCTTGCCTCAGGACTAAACCGTCGAGCCAGACAACGTCCTGCCACCATCGCCGATTGGCTGGCACTGCTCCCAGATGTTACTGTAAATCGGGACTGGCAAGCTACGGCTCCTGGGGTCTTGGATCCCAGTCTAACCCTGCCTGTCAAGACTGAATCCACAGTTCTTGTTCCAGAGGTTGAACGTCAGCCTGATGCTGACTTGTCGAAGTTGTCTCGTTCCCAAGCTGCCGTGACGCCATTTCCCAATACTTACCGTCGTTCTCGCACCGCCCAATTTCCGGGTCGGGCTTTGGCGATCAGTGCCCTCCTGGCTGCCATTGTGGGCTTGGGTTTGGGCTTGGTGGCTCGGGTGCAGTTTGCCCGCTCCTGGGCTGGGTTTGAGATGCCACTCAATAGCGCCCAAAAGGAATTGCCCCTCAAGCAAGAGTCCTTTGCCCCGCGCCGAACGACGCCTTCAACTCCATCTCGGTTTTCCATCCCCCCCAACGAGATGCCTGAGCAAACAAGTCCCTCACCTTGGGATCCAGATCTGCAAGAATGGGCAGTGCCGTCTTCTGAAACGCCGCCCTATGAGTTTGAAGATAGATCTGGGGATAGAGATCTATCGAACCTGACCCCGGAACCGACGCTAAAAGCTCCCAGGGGCAGCTATGATGCAGAGCGAGATCCCTGGCTAGATAGGCCGGTAGATTCAGCCCCCTCCGGAGTCATGAACGATCCATGGGAGGCTTACGAAGCCCCCAGTCATTCAGAAGAAGTTCCTGAAGATTGGTCGGACTCTTTGTGAGGGGCTCGTCACAACCAGGGTTGCTGGGGCGGTTCACGGCTCACCTTGGCCAGGAATTTTGAAGTTTACAGGGGGTTTCAGCCGCACGTTTCCTAAGAGTCAAGTTATAATTTTTGCGAAGCCAAGTTCATAAAAGTTCTATGACCAACCCTCTCATCCATGCTTTTTTTGTCGGACGGGCAACGGCAGAAGTTCTGTCGGAAACGGTTGAGCATCGGATCTCCGATCTCCTGAGTGAGGTGGGTAAATTTGATGCGGAGCAGCGCGATCGCATGCACTTGTTTGTTGCCGATGTGATGGAGCGTGCCCAGTTTCAGGAGGAACGGACTGCCCAAGGGCGGAGCACGGCCACAGAGCAACCCACTACCGAAGGTTTACAAGAAACCGTTGATGAACTGCGAGCCGAAATCGCCCAACTACGAGCGACTCTACACAGCTATCGCAATCCTGTGTAGGCTGCCAATTTTGGCTGTTTAGATTGATGATCTCCATTACTTATCGTCACCCCGCGTTAGGAGCTTGAGTGTCTGCCCCTTCCAATGACTTGGTGCTGTTGCCACAAAGCCGAAAAGCTTACCGATGGAATCGAGAGCGATATTCCCGTGAGCGTCGTTTTGTCGATATTTGGGCCTTTGTCCTGAAGCTGTTGGCCGCTCGCTGGCTAATCAATAAAGCCTGGAGCTATCCGGGCGGAATCAGTGACGCCAAAAAAGCTGGGCGGCGGCGGGCTCAAGCGGTTTGGATTCGCGAAACTCTGCTGGATCTTGGACCTACTTTCATCAAAGCCGGACAGCTATTTTCCACTCGGGCAGATCTCTTCCCCACTGAATATGTTGAAGAGCTGACTAAGCTCCAAGATCGAGTGCCTGCCTTTGGCTACGACCAAGTAGAAACCATTATCCGCCAAGACTTTGGCAAAAGCATTCCCGAACTTTTTCAAAGCTTCGACCCCATCCCCCTGGCGGCGGCCAGCCTAGGGCAAGTGCATAAAGCCCAGTTGCACTCTGGGGAAGAAGTGGTAGTCAAAGTGCAGCGACCGGGCCTCAAAAAGCTGTTTGCCATCGATCTTCGCATTCTCAAAGGCATTGCCCACTACTTCCAAAATCATCCGGAATGGGGGCCCGGGCGAGATTGGCTGGGCATTTACGAAGAGTGCTGCCGAATTTTATACGAAGAAATTGACTACCTCAAAGAAGGTCGCAATGCTGACACCTTTCGGCGCAATTTTCGAGAGCAAAACTGGGTGCATGTGCCTCGGGTTTTTTGGCGCTATGCCTCGCCCCGGGTGCTCACCCTGGAATATCTCCCCGGCATTAAAATTAGCCACTACGAGGCACTGGAAGCGGCTGGGCTTGATCGTAAGATGCTGGCACAGTTGGGGGCAAAAGCCTATTTGCTGCAACTCTTGAATGATGGGTTTTTCCATGCCGATCCGCATCCGGGCAATATCGCGGTTAATCCGGAGGGATCGCTGATTTTCTATGACTTTGGCATGATGGGTCAGGTGACACCCATCACCCGTGAGAAGCTCCTGCAAACGTTTATGGGCATTGCCCAGCGAGATGGCACTCAGGTGGTCCTGTCCCTGATTGAGCTGGGGGCCCTTGCCCCCGTGGATGATATGGGGCCAGTTCGCCGCTCGGTGCAGTACATGCTCGACAATTTTATGGATCAGCCCTTTGAGACGCAATCGGTGGCTCAAATCAGTGATGATCTCTATGAAATTGCCTATAATCAGCCCTTTCGGTTCCCGGCCACCTTTACGTTTGTGATGCGAGCCTTTTCGACCCTAGAGGGCGTCGGTAAGGGGTTGGATCCTGAATTTAACTTTATGGAGGTTGCAAAACCCTTTGCATCTGAGCTTATGACCAATGGTGGCTTTTCGAGAGATGAGAATTACAATCTGCTGGGCGAACTCGGTCGGCAGGCGGCTCAAGTCAGTAATACAGCCCTTGGCTTGCCCCGCCGTCTTGAGGACACCCTCGATAAACTCGAACAGGGCGATCTGCGGATGCGGGTTCGCTCCATTGAAACAGAGCGTTTGCTCCGTCGCATGAGCAATGTCAGCTTGGGCACAAATTATGCGTTGCTGATGGGGGCTTTTACCCTATCCGCCACTATTTTGTTGGTGAATCAATTCCTGTGGTTGGCTGCGATCGCAGCCTTAATTTCCTTACTGTTTGGGGTGGTTCTCGTGCGTTTGTTATTGCGACTCGACAAATATGAGCGCATGTTTTAGAACCAGTGTTACCCAGTCGTCTCCAACTGGAACGCACCTATGCTTAACTTAGAAATGCGGGAGATATGCCTAATCATGGCCAATCAGTCTTAAATTTGAGGCAGAAATGAAGTGTGTGTTTGCGGGTCTCAGCGATCAAGGTCTTGTGCGCTCAGCCAATCAAGACGCCTATTATTTGGATAATCCCCATGGGCGCTTTTTTATTGTTGCCGATGGCATGGGCGGACATGCTGGGGGGCAAGAAGCCAGTCGAATTGCCGTGGAAACCATTCAAACCTACTTGAACGACTATTGGCAAACCGGGTTAGCGCCCCAAGAGCTTCTGCAAGAAGCCCTGTTGAAAGCCAATCAAGGTATTCTGCAAAATCAGCAGACCTTTCCTGAGCGTGCTGACATGGGCACTACGGTTGTAGTGCTGATTTTTCCATCTGAACAGCAACCCTGGTGTGCCCATGTGGGCGACTCTCGCCTGTATCGGCTGCGATCGCAGACCTTAGAGCAAATCACCCAAGACCATACCTGGGTTTCCCAGGCAGTCAAGGCTGGCATTTTAACGGCTGAACAGGCTCGTTCCCATCCCTGGCGACATGTACTCGCTCAGTGCCTAGGCCGTGAAGAGCTGAATCGAATTGATATTCAACCCATTGACATCGAAGCTGGAGATCGCTTGCTCTTGTGCAGTGATGGACTCACCGAAGAATTGTCCGATGAACAGATTATTCCCTGTCTGTGTGCCCCAGCCCCTTGCGGCGAAACGGCAACAACCCTGGTAGAAGCCGCCAAAAAAGAAGGCGGACAAGACAATATTACCGTTGTCGTGGTGGCCTTAGAAGACGAAACATCACCGGATTAAACGAGTTACAAAAGTTCATCCTGAGCTTTTTTGAGACTGAATCATTGCTAAAACTGCTTCAACAAATCTAGGTCACTAGGAGTTTTAGAATGAGTCAGTCATTTGAGTTGTCCATGGAACAAGAGTTTAGCCTCCGCTCTTTTACCGAGCAGGTAAAACACATGTCACGAGAAGAGGCTCAAGAATTTTTAGTCAACCTCTATCAGCACATGATGGTCAAGGAAAGCATGTATAAGCACTTTCTGGCTAATGCCTGGGGACTAGATGTGCAGCCCCATTTGAGCTGAAGTCTGGCTTGGGCGACCTCGCTCTCTTGCGGCCTTTGCAAAGATGAAGGACGCTGGGGAGGTTGGGGCGTCTTGGCTGCCTTCCTAGATTTGAAGCATTGATTTTTTTGCCTTTGCCGATAGAGCCCAAAGTTAACGTGACATCCAGGCAACCCATACAGCAGCGCTGAATCATTATTTAAGTCCCGATAACCTCAAGTCTGCAAGGAACGCGTAACAATAGTAGCAAGCACAACCGTTTTGGCTTGAATATCGCTATGTTCCACAGACTTCTAATCGCCACAGACCTCTCTGATGGTCTACATCGCTTGGTTCAGTTTGTTCCTGACCTAGCGGCAGCAGGGGTTCAACAAATTGTCTTTTTTCACTGCGTCCCCCTCCGAGATGATCGCAGTGTGCCCAAACCTAATCCAGAAGTTCTGCAAGCTTCCCGACAGCAGTTAGAATCGCGGTTGCCCCAGAATACAGCCGGGGTGAAAGTCTTTTTTGAGGTGATGGCGGGTCGGCCAGCGGAAATGCTGGTGGTAACTGCCAAGAAATACCAGTGTGATCTGCTGATTTTAGGGATGGCCAGCCACAGCCTGTTGAGTGAAAAGATATTTGGCAGCACCACGAGTGATGTCGCCCAACAGAGTGCCATCCCAGTCTTGATTTTGCGACCGCAGTTGGTGTCTGCCTACACCTGTGAAGAAATGGCTCTGCGGTGTCAACATCTCTTCCGCTATCTTCTGATTCCCTATGATCACAGTGAATCTGCACGTCACCTCATAGAGGTCGTGAAGCAGAAGGTAAAAGAAGATGGTCGCAACACCCTAGAGAGGTGCTTGCTGTCTTGGGTGCGTGAAAAACAAACGCGGCGAGTGTCGCCAGAAATAGAAGATCCTGAAAGCTTAAAAATTTTAGACTCGGTTCGAGGGGATCTTGAAAGTTTAGGGCTTCAGGTCGAGGTCGAATTACGCCATGGCAATCCCATTTCTGAAGTCCAAAAACTTGCCCTAGAGTATGACATTAGTGCGATCGCAGTGTCTTCTCGACATTTTGGCAAGCTGTGGGAGTTGTCAATTCCTTGTTTTGCCGGTGAAGTCATGCGGCGAAGCTGGCACCCGGTTTTGTTTGTGCCACCCAGATAGATGCTGATTCGGGGTCAATTTTGATGGGTCGCAGACCCATCAAAATTTTCTGATTCCCCATGCAGAAAGACAGCTTAGTTCAATCGAGCCACGTTTCGGGCTTGTGCAGCTTCCAGTTTTTGCATAATTTTGGGCTTGAGTTTTTCAAATTCAGCCTTCAACACTCGTTTACTGGTCGTAGCTGGAGCCACAACCAGGCTTTGTCTCGCCATCTTCAGCCAATCTTGAAACATTTGACGTTGGTAGGCCGCAATGGGGAGGGTCATCACATTAGCGGGCTGCTCTGAATCTTCTAGGGCAAAAAATAGTAAAGGATAGTAGCCCATCTCACTCAACAAATTCACCACCTGCTGTCCCCGAGGGTCTTTTAGATCTAAATAGCAAGGCATCCAGCGCGGACCGTGGATAGCGTCATAAATTGTGGTAATCCATAGCACCATGGGGTGGGGAGAGGGCAAAAACAAGAACTGGTTATAGCGGGTGTTGAGCAGTCGGGATTGAATCTCGCTTCGAGAGAGCATGACCCAAAGTGCGGGGGCTTCCTCATGCTGCGTTCGCAGGGGTTGGGGAAACACAATTTCAGCCGTGGGCTTGTCCTCTGGCCAAGATACAGTCCAGCCCGCCTGCTCAACAGACCAAAACCGCTCCTGGGGATTGGGCAAAGACGGCACCTGAGTGGCTTTATAGGTCGTCTGTGAGACCCGCTCTTGAGGTTGATCGAGGTCAGGGGGGCTAGAGTTCAAGTCATCCGTAACATCTTCATCAATGGGGGTAGGGGGTTGTTGAGCCACCAATAGGTCATCAACCACAGCCAAAACCTCAGCCATATCTTGGGGTCGATTGCTGGGCGACTTGGCCAAACATCGCAAAATCAACGTTGCTAAGTCCTTCGGCAACGCCAAGCCAGGGGCAACCTCTTCAAAGGGGCGAGGGGTTTGAGATCGATGGGCTTTGTACCAACTGCCAATGGAGTGTGCCTCTGGCGTAATGGGCATCACCCCAGTCAGCAGTTCATACATGGTGATGCCCAAGCTATAAATGTCGGCTTGGACATCTAGATCTTTTCCTTCAATTTGCTCCGGTGAACAGTAAGCCAGGGTGCCCATGAAGGATTTGGTTTGGGAGCTTTCCGCTGAGTCGGTAAAAAACTTGGCAATGCCAAAATCCAGCACCTTGGCCAGTTCCCCCAGTCCGGGGTCAGAAATTACAAACACATTACTGGGTTTGATGTCACGGTGAACGATACGGGTGATCTGGCCGTCAACTTTAATGCCCTGATGGGCGCACTGCATCCCCAGGCAAATATGTCGCGCCAGCCGCAAAAAACGTGGGACTGTCAGGGGCTTAGGGGCAATGAGGTCGCTCAGATTGTGCCCCTGCATATACTCCATGACGTAGAAGGGCACTTCATTGCGATGCACGCCATAGTCGAGAACCCGGACAATATGTAAACTTCGTTGGCCGAGTTGTGCGCCAGTACGAGCTTCATGGGCAAATCGCTGTTTCATTTGCTCATTGAGCAGAGCCTGTGCCAAAAACTTCACAGCAACTGTTACCCCCCCCAGCAGCTCATCTTCGGCACGATAGACCCGCCCCATAGAACCCTGACCAATTTGTTCTATCAGGCGATAGCGATTGATCAGAAGATTGCCAATATAGGGGTCAGTGTGGGCGTCTAGCATGCAATAAAAAAAGCGTCCCAGACATTTGGGGAAATATTTGGGAATAACAGTTCATTGGCCTGAGAGGCTGTCTTTTAAACTTCCCATGCTCTACATTCGCCCCTATCCCCCATTTTGGGGGCTTTGACACTCTTAAGTCCCCCAAAGTGGGGGATTTAGGGGGCGGGTGCAAGGCGTTGGCAACTTTTCAAGCCGCCTCTGAGTTAGAGCTTCTTAGGCGCAAGAGGTGCGATCGCAATGCCGTAAGGCTTTAGCGCGATGGCCAAGGTACGACGACACCATAAGTTGTTTTGATTCTAACCTGTGAAATTGTGAGATTTGCATCCGTTTACATTGTGCCCAAATTCCCAGCTCTCTCCCAACTGCCTTTATCGGGGGCAAAAGCATTGACCTGAGATTGTTTGCCATCAGGCTTGATCGGGGCTGTTCGCCACCAAAAGATTACGCTACACTGACAACGCTTTAATGTGTTTGGAAATTAAATGTCCATGAATGTGCCGCCCCAGCCAGATTCACTCTCGGCCAATGACTCAGCATTGGATTCTCGGCAACCCACAACAACCGCTTCTGCCGCTGTGCTTTCGGCTACTGCCATGCCATCGACGCATCCTGGGTTGGCTTCAGCATGGGGCGTTGAAGCGAGTGAAAATCTTTATCGAATTCGAGGCTGGGGGGAACCTTATTTTTCGGTGAATGCCGCAGGCCATGTCACGGTGTCCCCGAGAGGCGATCGCGGCGGCGCTCTCGATCTGTTTGAGCTGATTCAAGCCCTGAAGCATCGAGACATCCATTTACCCCTGTTGCTTCGATTTGCAGATATTCTCGAAGATCGCATTGAGCGCCTTAATGCCTGCTTTGCCCGAGCCATCACTCGCTACAACTATGCGGGGCAGTATCGAGGCGTCTTTCCGATCAAATGTAATCAACAGCGTCATCTCATTGAAGACTTGGTGCGCTTTGGTAGACCCCATCAGTTTGGCCTCGAAGCGGGTTCCAAGCCAGAACTGTTGATCGCCATTGCCAGCCTAGATACCCCCGGTGCCCTGCTCATTTGTAATGGCTACAAAGACCGCGACTACGTGGAAACCGCTATGCTGGCGCGGAGATTGGGTCACACTCCCATTATTGTGATTGAGCAGTTGTCAGAAGTGGAGACTGCGATCGCAGCCAGCCAAAGTCTGGGCATTCAGCCCATCCTAGGCATTCGAGCCAAGTTAAACGCCAAAGGCATTGGCCGCTGGGGCAGCAGTGCCGGCGATCGAGCCAAGTTTGGGCTTACCATTCCCGAAATCTTAGACGCCGTTGAACAACTCCGAGCCGCCAACCTCTTAGAAGCACTGCAACTCCTTCACTTTCATATTGGTTCCCAAATTTCAGCCATCAGCGTGATCAAAGACGCCTTACGAGAAGCCAGCCAAATCTATGTAGAGCTGGTGCGACTGGGTGCCAACATGCAGTACCTCGATGTCGGTGGGGGATTAGGAGTCGATTACGACGGATCCAAAACCAACTTCTATACCTCCAAAAACTACAACATGCAGAACTATGCCAATGATGTGGTAGCCGAAGTTAAAGAAGCCTGCACCGAGCGCCAAGTGAGCGTCCCCACCCTGATCAGCGAAAGTGGTCGAGCCTTAGCATCCCATCAGTCCGTCCTCGTCTTTAATATCCTGGGCAGCAGCGATACCACCTCAACCGTACCCACACCCGTAGAAGCCGAAGCCCATCTCATTATTCGTAACCTCTACGAAACCTACTCCACGATCACCGCCGACAACTATCAAGAGGCATATCACGACGCCATTCAGTTCAAAGAAGAAGCCATCAGTCTTTTTGGATTTGGCTATTTGAGCCTGCCAGAGCGCGCCCGGGCAGAGCGACTCTACTGGGCTTGCTGCGCCAAAATACTCGCCATTGCCAGACAGCAAGACTACGTACCAGATGACCTAGAAGACCTAGAGAAAACAATGGCCTCCATTTACTATGCCAACCTTTCGGTCTTCCAATCCGCACCAGACACCTGGGCCATCGACCAATTGTTTCCGATCATGCCCCTGCATCGCCTAGATGAAGAGCCTACCCAGCGCGCCACATTGGCCGATCTCACCTGTGACAGCGACGGCAAAATCAATCAGTTTATTGACCTCAAAGAAGTGAAGCCCCTTCTCGAACTGCATCCTCTACACCCCGAGCAGCCCTACTACCTAGGCATGTTTTTGAATGGTGCCTATCAAGAAATCATGGGGAACCTGCACAATCTGTTTGGGGATACCCATGCTGTACACATTCGCTTAACCCCCCAAGGCTATCGCATTGAGCATGTCGTCAAAGGGGACACCATGGGTGATGTGCTCAGCTATGTTCAATATGATGCCGAACAATTACTCGAAAATCTTCGCCGTCAAACCGAACAGGCTCTCCAAGATCACCAGATTACGCTGCAAGAGTCAAAGCTGCTGCTGAAAACCTATGAGCGCAGCCTGCGCCGATATACCTATCTCAGTGAAATACCCACCTGATTCGAGCCAAGGTTTTCCTGAGGGGTCGCCTCTGCCTCTCAGACCCCAGTTAAAACCCTACCGTGTACACACAAAGTCTTGCCAAGATTCAAAATCCTTGCACTCGCCCCCCTAGCCCCCCCTCGCGCAGCGTGCCCGCAGGGCGTAATTCTGGGGGGAAATAGTCCCAGTTTTTGTTGATCTCCCCCCAGAATTGGGGGGTCGGGGGGGCTAATGCAGAGCGAAATGGGTTTATCCAGAGATGTGTGTACACCGTAGAGTTAAAACCACATCAATGGGTAAGCCCGCCCCACCCACTGATGCCTGGCAACTTCCCGAAGGCGTTAAAATAAATTAGCGTTAGAGCTTGTTTGAGAAGTTGCTTAGACCTTGCACTTGCCCCCCTAGCCCCCCAATTCTGGGGGGAAATGAGCAGAGTTTTTGACTTTCTCCCCCCAAAATTGGGGAGTCGGGGGGGCTAATGCAGGGATGAATGAGGCTTTTCAGACAGCCTCTTAGACGCCTAGTAATACCGTTGTGGGTGATCCATGCCAATTATCGCAGCCATTGCAGTTCTGGAAATTCTGATTATTGTGCATGAACTAGGTCACTTCCTGGCCGCACGCACCCAGGGCATTCGGGTGAGTCGCTTCTCCATTGGTTTCGGTCCGGTGCTGTGGAAATATCAGGGTGCACAGACAGAATATGCCCTGCGAGCCATTCCCCTAGGCGGCTACGTAGCCTTCCCCGACGATGAACCCATTCAGGAAACGACACCCAATGACCCAGGCTTGTTAAGCAATCGCCCTATCCTTGACCGCGCAATTGTGATCTCAGCGGGGGTGATCGCTAACCTAGTATTTGCCTACCTCTTGCTGGTGGTTCAGGTCGGCTCGGCAGGAATCCCCCAGGTAGACTACCGAGCCGGGGTCTTAATTCCTCAAGTTGCAACCCAAGTCAGCACAGCCGCCGTTGATGCTGGCATCCAAGCGGGCGATCTCGTCACTGCTGTCAATGGTACCGACTTGGCTGCTGGGGAAGCTGGGGTCAAAACACTGCGTCAGGCGATTGAAAACAACCCAAATCAGCCTTTAACCCTCACCCTAGAGCGTGACGCCCAAACCTTGACCGTACAAGTCATCCCACAGGTTGGGGAAGAGGGTATGCCTAAAATTGGGGTAGGGCTAATCCCTAATGTCGAGATCAGCCATCGCCGACCCCAAAACTTTGGCGAGATTTTAAGTACAGGAGCCAGTGAATTTGAGCGGTTGACAAAGCTGACCGTTCAGGGCTTTGGTCAACTCATTGGCAACTTTAGAGAAGCGGCAGGACAAGTTTCAGGCCCAGTAGCCATTGTGGCCATTGGGGCTGACATTGCCCGCTCTGATGCCAGTCGCCTTCTCCAGTTTGGCGCTCTGATCAGCATCAATTTAGCCATCATCAATATTTTGCCCTTACCGGCTTTAGATGGTGGCCAACTGGCATTGTTGCTGGTGGAGGGGCTCCGAGGGAAGCCCTTGCCATCCGAGGTGCAGTACGGTGTGATGCAAACTGGGCTGTTCTTGTTGCTCGGTCTGGGCATGGTCTTGATTGTGCGCGATACAGCTAACCTGGAATGGGTTCAGCGCCTTTTGCAATAGATCCCATGCCTCGTCAACCCACCCAAAAGCAACAGCGTGCTCAGGTCATTTTGCAGCGCTTGCAAATGCTCTATCCTGATGCGACCTGTAGCCTCACCTATGAAACGCCTGTTCAGTTACTGGTTGCAACCATTCTGTCAGCCCAATGCACAGATGTCAGGGTCAACCAAGTGACCCCGTGCCTATTTAAGCGCTTTCCAGATGCTGGGGCTCTGGCAGGGGCTAACCGCGAAGAATTAGAGTCTTTAATCCGCTCTACAGGGTTTTATCGCAACAAAGCTAAAAATATCCAGGGGGCTTGCCAAAAAATCCTCACGGACTTTCAAGGTAAGGTTCCTGCAACGATGACAGAGCTGCTAACCTTGCCGGGGGTGGCTCGAAAAACTGCCAATGTGGTCTTAGCCCATGGGTTTGGCATCAATGCTGGGGTAACAGTTGATACCCATGTCAAGCGGCTGAGCCGTCGTTTGGGGCTGACTCAACACCAAGATCCCGTCAAAATTGAACAAGACTTAATGAAGCTGTTAGCTCAGCCTGACTGGGAAAACTGGTCGATTCGACTGATCTATCATGGTCGAGCTGTCTGCGATGCCCGGAAGCCAAGCTGCGATCGCTGCACCTTAGCAGATCTTTGTCCATCCACCAGCACGCTCGTCCAGCCCTTGACCTGAGAGAGGTGTAGCCCACAACCCAAGACATAGCGCTCACACCAAGCCCAATTAACCCAAAAATCATGAATGATTTTGGCAAGATTCGCTAAGATAGAGAATGCTGTCTTCATTTGCTGGTATACCCAACGCCCATGGCTAAAAAAAGCATGATTGAGCGCGAAAAAAAGCGCCAAAAAATTGTCGCCAAATATGCTGAAAAGCGAGAAGCGCTGAAAGAGCAGTTTGCCCAAGCAACCTCGCAACAAGAAAAAATGGATCTGCATCGTCAAATTCAACAACTCCCCCGCAATAGTGCCCGAGTGCGCCTCCACAATCGCTGCTGGATGACCGGTAGACCTCGTGGGTACTACCGTGACTTTGGTCTTTCTCGCAATGTTCTCCGAGACATGGCACACCAAGGCTTGCTGCCTGGCGTCACCAAGTCTAGTTGGTAGGATCCTCGGCTTCAAGGTTTTTATTTGCCCCAATTGCTATTGCTGCATGAAGTGAGAGGCACGACCTATCGTTGCCTCTTGTTGGTTTGAAAAAACCTAGCCACTGCCACAGCAGCCGTCAATTCCCAGCTTCTTCAACAGCAGATCGCTAACGGCATTGGCAACAGCAAACTCACTATAAAAACTTTTGGTGAAGTCAAAGTTCTGCATTTCGGTCACAATGGCCATCAACAGCGAACCCATATCCTGTTCACCTTCTAGGCGCTGGCGCAAGTAGATGCTGGCAGCACGCTCGGCAATGACCTGGTTCACAGGCTCAGGCAAATACTCCTGATCCAGCCAGATCTGTAGGTTTTCTCGCAGCCAGCGAGACTCTTCGTCCAAAAATTCGCAGGGCGGTAGGGTGATGGGTGGAATCGGCTCAGGCATGATTTCACAACCTCGCAATGGGATAAACCCTTGGCACGGCAATGACATTAAACCAGTTAGCTGGGTACTTCTACAACTGCGATCTTATCGGTCTTCGATGCATTTCCGCGTCGCTGGATCTGCCTTCATGCGCTCCAAGCAAGACTTCAGGGCGGTCACGGAAATGATTCTTCAGCCGTCCCCCACCGTAGCCGTATCCCGACCCTCGCTGAGTACGAACTCGACCGTCATCTCGAACGCGCGGCTTGGGCAAATCCACAGCACCAGTGTTGTTATGCTGCGACCACTCCAGCAGACATCAATCCTCAGTAGATTGCTTGCTGCTCCAAAAAAGTTGAAGCGCTGACTCATCAAATATGTAAGCCGAATCACCATCCCTAATCACTCGTTTGCCAAGCCGAGGAAAAAGACCAACATCTAAGCGTCCCGCTTCTCCACCGATCAGATATACAAGGTCTTCATTGAATGGATTACGAAGATGATGAGGTTGTTGAGGTAGCCCAAAGCCCATAAAGTCTCCTGGATTAACTTCGTACTCCACATCTCCAATTTCTGCAATACCTCGACCCGACAAAATGTAAACCCATTCTTCTTCATTCTGGTGGGCGTGGAAGATGAAAGATTCCTTGCCCGATGGTACACGCGCAATTGTTATACCAATGCGTTTAAGACCGACAGCACGTCCAAGGAAGCGTAAATAAATTTCTGAATTGGGGTTCAGTGGATGATGAAACTCAAACGCATCCATTGAATTGATGTCTGCTACTTTCAGCAGGGAATGTCGTTCATCAGTCACGTTGATGTCCTCCTATTAAGTTGACAAATAGCAAAGAGCCTGAGCACCACAACAAAGCCTAAACTGCTTGGCGGACACCTTTGATCTGCCGCTCTACCGAAACCTCAAAATAAGTCAATCCCGAACATCGACAAATAGCCTTTTGTTTACCTCTTCATCGAAGACACAGCCGCAAGACGGTACGCTTGAGTGGTTACAAATGACTTTTGCCATAGCATCAACCAGTCCTACTAATCCGCCCCAAGCGAGTTGTTATGCTGCGCCAAGTTCGGGTGTACTCCACTTTTGTAGCCCTCACCCTAAATCCCTCTCCCAGGGCGGGAGAGGGACTTCAATCCGGCTCCCCTTCTCCCGCCCTGGGAGAAGGGGCTGGGGGATGAGGGCAAATTTGCAAAACTGGGATTCACCCTGATCTATAGGCTTTTGGAGTCATGCCTGTGAGTTGACGAAACTGCTTACTCAAATGGCTGTGGCTATTGAACCCACACAGGAGGGCAATATTCACAATCGATCGGTTAGTTTGTTTCAACAACTGCTTTGCCAGTTCTATCCGTTGCTGAAGCAGATATTGGTATGGAGCCATGCCAATTGACTGCTTAAACAGATGACTGAAATGAAATTGACTCATGCCTAACAATGCGGCCAAATCTGCCAGCTTGATGTCTTGATCTAGATGTTCTTCGATGTACTCCAAGACTTGAAGCAGTTGGCGCTGAGGTAAACCACCCCTATAAACTGTAAGGCGAGGCTTGGCAGCAGCGTAGTCTCTGAGTAGATGCACTGCTAAGACATATGTCAGTGATTCAATGTAGAGCCTGCCGCCTAAGTTCTCCTGTTTGAGTTCAGAGAGCAGCATCATGCCAATTGCCTCAATCTGAGGATCGCGGATCCGAAATTCGAGCAATAATTCGAGCTGATCGGGATTCTTATCAAAGGTTTCTCTAGCAACACTTTGAATAAACCGAGACGCAATCCGAATTTGCAAGAAGTGATCATCACTATCCCAACGGGCACAACGGGCAAAAAACGGGGTCATTACAGGCGTTATAGAAATGTCGCCTTTCCCGTACAGTCCTGCGTGGGTTTTACCTCCTTGAATGAGGAGCAAGGGAACCGGACGGCGGACAAGAGGCATATGAATCACATGTTCATTGCTGTAATCACCCCTCGTCTCACCGGTCGGGTGTTGGAATTGCTCGACCAGAATATTTTCCCAACCCTGAGCTTGGCTAGACAGGATGGGTAAGCAGGTCGTTTCAGGCCAATCTGTGGCTGGAGTCTTCATCAGGCACACCCAATCCGTCTAGTTCCAATTGCATTCACTTTTGGGTCACTCTCGTCGAGAAGCCTAAAACCTGACCGCAAGATTTTGATAGTGCCGCAGGAATTAGATAGCTGAGCAAAAGGTACTTACCTAAGCTGAAAGGGTAATTGATGCAGGAAGGGTATGATACATCGTACTTTATGTTAGCACCGTTTTTCTGATGCTTCGTCGTGTACTGAGCTTTCAAAAGGAGAAAACATGGCCACTAAAATTTTTGTGGATCTACTAGTAAGCAATCTCAATTTGAAGCTTTTCGCAGCACTGGGTTGCGGGCTGATGGCTGGGGTCTTCTTTGCCTTCTCGACCTTCGTGATGAGCGCCCTTGCCCGACTCAAGCCGTCGCAAGGCATTGCTGCCATGCAGTCCATGAATATCACTGCGATCAATCCATGGTTTATGACAGCGTTCTTTGGAACAGCTGCGGTTTGCATCTTTCTGGCTATCTCCTCGCTGTTCAAGTGGCATCAACCCGGTGCCGCCTACTTGCTTGTCGGCAGCCTGCTCTATCTCGTTGGCGCTGTTCTAGTGACAGTTGTGTTCAATGTCCCGCTGAACAACGCACTAGCGGTCGTTGATCCAGGCAGCACTGATGGGGCGAACCTGTGGAGTACCTACTTTACCAACTGGACGAACTGGAACCATGTTCGGACAGCAGCCGCGCTGGCGGCAGCGGCATCGTTCACCATTGCGCTCAGCTATTGAATAGACATGTTGCCCCGCAGGGTATTGGCAGCTGATTACGTAGGAGGAAAGAAGATGAAGCTACTGATTTTCGGATCAACGGGTAGTACAGCCAACGAAATGACAGCTAATCAAAACTCGAACGAATCATTGTTTCTACCATGAGGCAAGTCTGATGAAGGCAAGCACTGAACGAAAAATAATGCGGTGGATTCACGTCATTTTAAGCTTTCCAATCGTTGGCTACATCTACGAACCCATTGCAGATAAACCTAAGGCAGCATTCGCCGTAACACAATTTATCCTTGTTCCAATTGTGATCCTTTCTGGACTATGGATGTGGAAAGGGCAGGAAGTTCGGAAATGGTTGAAACACCTGGGAAACAAGCAGCGGTAAATAGGCAATTTGAGCGCGTAACAATCAAGCGGTTCATGCCAGCAAAGAGTTCCGAAGGAATCTTCTACATTTAGTAGAGGCAGGTTGTTGAAGCGATCGGGTGTTCCCCTAAGTCTCAGCTTTGTGAACTCTTGTGAGCTAAGAAATTAATTGACCTGTCGATTTGGACGTTCTCCATTCGACTAATCAACAGAGCCAGGAGTGAAACGCGTTCTAAACTGGGTGGCTCTGGTTAAGTCTGTATAAAAGGATACGCTTTAACTCCGTCAAAGGAGATGAAATGCTTGCCAAGCTGGTCATAAGGCTCACCTATGACCAGATACCCAGAAGAGCCACCTGGAGCTAACCAAAACCGATCATTCAACAGGAGAATTCACTATGAAAGTTATGGTTTTTGTCAAAGCGACCGAAGATTCTGAAGCTGGGGTCATGCCCACCGAAGAGATGTTGACCGAGATGGGCCAGTTCAACGAAGAACTGGTCAACGCCGGAGTGATGCTGGCGGGTGAGGGGCTGCATCCCAGTTCCAAAGGTGTACGAGTGCGGTTTTCTGGCAAAAACCGCACCGTCATCGATGGCCCCTTTACCGAAACCAAGGAACTGGTGGCAGGCTTCTGGATCTGGCAGGTGGAATCCATGATCGAGGCGCTTGACTGGATCAAGCGCAGCCCTTTCCAGGATGGGGAAGTCGAAATTCGGCCCATCTTTACCGATGAAGACTTCGGTGAGTCGCTCACTCCGGAACTACAGGAACAGGAAAACCGCCTCCGAGCCGAGATCGAGAAACAACAACACATAACCCGGTGCTGAAGTCAGAGGCGCGAGTCAACGTGAGTTCGACAGCTCTCGTCTGCCCTCACCCCAACCCCTCTCCCAATCCTGGGAGAGGGGCTAAAACGTTGAATTTCTGCTCTGTTCCCCCTCTCCCAATGTTGGGAGAGGGGGCTAGGGGGTGAGGGCGGATAAGTCGTCGAACTCACGTGAGTCACGTTTATCGACGCGTTTCTGGCGGGGTCAGTGCTGCTGGGGCTGGGGCTGGGGCTGACGGCCTTTTTAGGCTGGTGGTGGGCCGATCCGATCGCCGCTTTGGTCATCGTATTCTACGGTTTTAAAGAGGGCTGGCATGTCTGGGTAGAAAGCGGTCAACTGGTGAGCGCTGAGGCGATTAGAAGTCATCCAGTCTTGGGTAAGCCCTCATAGCAGGTTTCACTCGGTTGAAGTACATCGCAATGAGCCCTTTTTTGTCAGGCAGATCGCTCGACGGCTGAAGGCTCCGACCCTGGTGGGTATGGTGCTGGTGGGCGTTTTGCTCGGCCCTCAGGTGGGCAATGTGATCAGCTCAGGGGTGTTAGACGTGGCGGATGGGCTCCGCACCATTGCCGTGATGGTGATTTTGATGAAGACGAGTCTGGGTCTCGATCGCGAAAAGCGGGCACAATCGCTCCTCACCTATCCACCCATCTACTCCCTCACCTCTCAATGGCAGGATTGGCAGATGAAGAGGTTGGGTTTAAGCATGACAGTGCTATGACTTCCAGCTACAGCGGCAAAAAAATAATTCGATTTGTCCATTCATCTGTGGTAGATGTAGCCCAAATTAAAATTAAAGCGTCAATGACTTCTGAAATGGGGAGCGTTTTAGGCACAATTACAGCTCCTGGACTGGTTTGAGTCGCAATGAAATCAGCAAAATGCAGAGGCATAGTTCGTTGATCGTGAGATATCAGAATTCGTTCTTCTTTGGCAGCGATCGCTAACCCCTCTCGATCGGAAAGCCCTTCTAGCTTGGCGACTAAAGCGGTTTGAAAATCAATGGTAGGTTCTCGCCTCAAAACAGCAACGACAATGTTTTGGTTGAGATCGGCATCGGCTTGAAAGCAGATGGTCATTGGGTTTTGGTTCTAGAAATTGAGAGTTTTTCGTATAGTTCAGCATTCTCTACTAAGGCAGCCTGACGGAGTTGATCTAACTGTGCTTCTCCCTCTTTTAAATAAGGATCAATAGCTGCTTGGTTGGAGAGATAGAACGCGATCGCACCATAAACTTGCTCTAAAGTTAAGGTCGGAAAATTTTGCCCGATCTGTTCAGGTAGTTCACCTCGCAAAAATGAGTAAACGATCGAGTCTAAAGAGACTCGACTACCAGAAAGCCAGTAACCTGCTTCACGTTGTTCAATGTATTGTTTGGATAGGACAACGGCTGCTGTCATATCTAATCACCTTCCATCGATGGTTTTGGAGCTAGCTATATTCCCAGGACTATTTCATTACACGCTGACACTGCGACGCTCCACCCGTCCATGCCCCTGTTCGACGGTGTGAAC
>NZ_WVIC01000054.1 GCF_009939295.1 Petrachloros mirabilis ULC683 | reverse complement strand
GGGGGCGAGTGCAAAGATTTTGAATCTTTTCAAGACTTGTGTGTACACGGCATCCCAAGCTGGGAGAGGGGCTAAGACACTGGGTCGATTCCCCCAGCTTGGGAGAAGCAATATCTCATTAATGCCCTCCACATCATTGCTCACGCGAAAGCTTTTATCCGCTGGGCGCAGATGCACATCCAGCCAACGCTTACACACATCAATGCCAGCCCACTGTTCTACTTCGTGCATCGTAGTAGTCCTGTTTACGGCTGTGAGGGGGGTAACTCGGCCTTGCGCCATTCGGGATCTATGTCCCACCCGATGATTCGAGTTTTAACCGCTTTAATCACAGAGATGACCCTAGCTTCTCCACGATGTCTAGCATCTAAGGGATCACGGTCTATCTCTGTAGTCTTAAGATACAAGGGGTTAGAGGATGAGGGCAAGTCTTCTCAGGTATATCAGGTTGAGGTTGCACCCCTTTAACTGGCCTCAGCGCGATGATTGACGTAGTAGTCTCGGGTTCCTTTGGCGGTAATAGCTGCACCTAGGCGGGTCATGGCATGAACATAGGCGGCGGTGCGCAACGAAATTTCTCGGGTTTGGGCAATCTCCCAAATCTGCGCTGTTTCTTTGACCATGCGCTGTCGCAACTGCTGTTCGACTTCTGGTTCTGACCAATAAAGACCGCTACGGTTTTGTACCCATTCAAAATAGCTGACGGTGACACCCCCCGCATTCACCAAAATATCTGGAAAAACCATCACCCCGTTTTGCTCCAAAATGGGGTCTGCGGTAGAGGAAACCGGGCCATTGGCGACTTCAAAAATATAGCGGGCTTGCACTTGGCTGGCGTTCTGCTCGGTGATTTGGTTTTCCAGGGCGGCGGGAATCAAGATATCCACATCCAAGGTGAGCAGGTCTTCATTGCTGATGGTTTCATGTTCAACCAGATTGCAAACCGTACCCTGGCAGTACACTGCCTGGATGCCCCGGGTGGCATCTTTCTGCTGACGAACGCTAGGAATATCTAAACCTTTGGGAGCATAGATTCCCCCTTTGGAGTCGCTGACCGCTACCACTCGGTAACCGGCGGCGGCCAGTAGATCTGCCACCACGGCTCCCGCATTGCCAAACCCCTGCACCGCCACCGTGGTCTGAGCCGGATTTAACCCCAGCTTTTCCTGCATGGCCTCGATAACAAAGTAGGCACCTGAGCCGGTAGCGGTATCTCGACCCACACTGCCGCCAATGGCCAGGGGTTTTCCGGTCACGACGGCCCAGGAAATGCGCCGCTGCTGAATGCTGTATTGATCCATCATCCAGCCCATAATCATGGGATTGGTGTAGACATCGGGGGCAGGAATGTCAACGTCGGGGCCAATAAACCCGGCGATCGCATCAATATACCCCCGACTCAAGCGCTCTAACTCCATCCGAGACAAGGCTTTGGGGTTGACCGTAATGCCGCCCTTGGCTCCTCCAAAGGGCAAATTCAGAGCGGCGCACTTAAAGGTCATCCAAAAGGCCAGGGTTTGCACCTCATCTAGGGTGACATCAGGGTGATAGCGAATCCCGCCCTTACCGGGGCCTCGGGTATCGTCGTAGCGAACGCGGTAGCCTGGAAACACTTTCAGGGAGCCATCATCCATCCGCACTGGAATCGACACGCTGAGGCTGGCTTTGGGAAACTTGAGGTACTCCAGAGCGTCTTCGGGCAAGTCTACATAGGAAAAGACTTTTTCAAGCCGCTGGCTAGCATCGGAAAAAAGCTGATGATTGGCGGCACTCACGATCCTGGCTCCTGAGGCATGGGTCTCTATGTTCAGCTTACGATGCTCAAGAGCCTGAAAGCATTGATTTTCCTCAATTTTCAAGACATTTTATCAACTGCGATTGCCCAAAAACTGCCAGCCCTGCCTCTGGTGCTAAAACCCTACCGTGTACACACAAGTCTTGAACAGATTTAAAATCTTTGCGCTCGCCCCCCTAGCCCCCCAATTCTGGGGGGAAATAGCCCCAGTTTTGGTTGATCTCCCCCCAGAATTGGGGGGTCGGGGGGGCTAATGCAGAGGGGAATGGGTTTATCCAGAGATGTGTGTACACCGTAGACCAAAACCAGGGTTCACCTAGGTTTAGCACCAGAGGCAGCAGGACTCTAGCGGCGCTGTTGTTGACGGCGGATCAGTTCTTGCTGAACCCGATCGCGCAGGTCTGAGTCGCGTTGAATCTGCTCTGTGAGCTGATTAAATTCTCGAATCGAGAGGTTATTCCGTCGCAAAATATCTGCGGAGTCACTAAAAAATTGATCGCATAGCCCCTGCACCCGATTGGGCAGATTGCTTTGACGACAAACGTCATTGGGCAAGCTCTGATCTTGGTAGTAGCTTCGCACTTCATTGTAATAGCGCTTACGGGGCGCTTCCATTTGAAGAACCGCTTCAGCGTAGTTAGAAATCTGGGATGCCGTTTGCGCCACAGCCGTACTGGCAAAAGAGAGAGAGGCGGTGTGTTGCGAGAAGCTGGGCACCCAACCAGACGCCCAACCCATAGAAGCAAAGCACACAACCCAAAACCAGCGGGCATTATGGCCACGCATCCTATCTATTCGGGAAAACAGGGTAGACTTTGACATGAACACCAGCCGCTTCAAACAATTACATTTTGATGGGAACGCAACTTGCCAAAACTGGAGTCTGCTCTTCTGGAAATAAAAATATTTTCTCAAGAGCAGCCTGACCTCTATCGTGCCATCTTGTCAGGCTCAGTGACACAAATTACTTACTAGTCTTGAATGTTTTTTAGCCCAGAAGTTCCGCCTTCAGTAAAATTCTCTGGGGCGCACTGCTACTGAAGCACTGCCTCAAGCTTTTGGTGATTCCAAAGGGTTTGGTACAGCCCTGGTTGATGGATGAGGGCGTCGTGAGCACCGGACTGCACAATTTTTCCGCGATCCATGACCAGAATCTGATCTGCGATCGCAGCCGCCGAAAGCTGATGGGAGATAAAAATAACCGTCTTCCGGTCGCTGCCCGAGGCCAATGCCTGGAGGATAGCCGTTGCCGTTTGGTTATCCACACTGGAGAGAGCATCATCCAAAATTAAAATTGGCGCTTCCACCAACAATGCCCGAGCCAGGGCAGTCCGCTGCCGTTGCCCCCCTGAGAGCGTAATTCCCCGCTCTCCGACCAAGGTTTCATAGATCTGGGGGAAATTCAGCACTTCGGCGTGAATTTGCGCTTGTTTGGCTGCTTGCTCCACCTCTAACTGCTCTCGGAGTGGATCGCCGTAGCGAATATTGTTTTTGAGCGTGGTGCTAAACAAAAAACTGTCCTGGGGAACATAAGCAATTGCGGCCCGCAAATCCCGCAATTGAATCTGGGTAATGTCGTACTCATCCAGAAACACTTGACCGGGCTGAATTTCAAGCAGTCGGGGCAGGGCATTAGCCAGGGTTGATTTGCCAGATCCCACCGGCCCCACAATGGCCACCGTCTCTCCGGGGTGGATCTGGAAGCTGACCCGATCTAAAGCGGGTGCTGTCGTACCGGGATAGGTCACCGTTAAGTTTTTGGCCACCAGCTTGCCGCGAATGGCAGTGCGCTCCAGAGACACCGCCTCTGGGTCACTGGCAATTCGCGGCTGCACCTGCAAAATAGACTCAATACGGTCTAGACTCACTTCGCCCCGTTGATATGCCGTGATCGTAAAGCCTAGCAGTGCCGTGGGAAAAATCAGTCGCTCAACATACAGCAGCAGCGCTACAAAGTCCCCCACCGTAATCGCCCCCGAGGCGATGGCTCGGCTCCCAAACCACAGCAGCACCAACAGGCTAATGCTGGCCATGCCCCCCAACACCGGAAACAGTATGTTACGGGTCTTGGCCAAGACTAAATTGGCCGCTAAGAGGGCTTGATTGCGGTGATGAAAGGCCCGCCGCTCGTTTTCTTCTTGGGCATAAATTTTGATCAGCGCTATCCCACTCATGTCTTCTTGCACCAGCTCACTCAGGTCTGAGAGTGCTTGCTGCACCTGCAACTGCTCATTGCGAAGACGATTACTAAAGGCCTGCACCAAGAGCATGATCAGAGGGTAGACTGCGATCGCAGCCAACGTCAGCCCCACATCCAACCCCAGCATCACCGGCAGCGTCAGGGCATAGGCAAAGATGGTATTCACAAAGCTCAACAGCGCAAACCCCACCAAGCGACGGATATTGTCTACATCACTAGTGGAGCGGCTAATCAAGTCCCCCGCCGTATTGGTGGTGAAATAGGCGGGTTCCAGACGCAAAAGTTGACCAAAAATGCGCTGCTTGAGATCAAACTCAACCTGGCGACCCACCCCAAAAATCGCCACCCGTGAGCCTAGCCGCACCGCCCACATCAGGGAAGCCAACAGCCCGATCAACAGCACCGACCGCAACACCTGATCAAAAACAAACGTGACCTGTAAATCATCAATAATCTGCCGAATCAGCAGAGGCAGGTAAGTGCCCACCGCATTGACAACAAACAGGGCTAACACCCCCAACAAAACCGCTCGCCAATGGGGGCGAAGATAAGCTAAAAGCAATCGCTGACGCGCAAACCGCCGAGATGAGAGGGTATTGGTCATGCTTTATACTGTAGCGAATTTGCCGATCCCCTCCCGAAACCGATCAAGGCTCCTTTGCCCCCCATAGCGTCAACCCGCCAGGACTGCAACATCACCACAGGGTTTGCAACGGCTGTGGCAGGGTAGGTAGTGGCGCGGGGGATAGTGGCACGGGGGCACGAGACAGCCGCTGAAAATGACTCAGCGACATCGAATCTGGGCGGCTGCTGCGATCTGCAAACTGAGAGTAACTTTGCAATTGCAGTTGGTTCGCGTCAGACCAATTCAAAATCAGAAAAGTTTGGGTGCCATTTTGGGTATAGCTGGCCGTTACAGATTGAGCCGAAGACTCAGCAAGTCCCTGGGAGTGCATCCTCAGGGGCACAGTACCCAAATCACACGAGATAGGATGGCAACGGCCAAACAGACTTAGCGTCATAGACTTTGGCCCCTTCTGCTCAATCACCAGTCGGGTAATGGTCGCTGTATCGGGTTGAGTATTTACCCAGGTTCCCACAAAAGCCTCAACTTCAGCACGAGCCGAACGCACAATGGCGAAGCAAGAGCATAGGGCTAAAATCACTGGGATCACAATCAGTTGTCGGTTTCGCATGGTGATTACCTCTCCAAGCCAGTGAAACACCTCTACTCTCTCTTGGGGGATTCCCCCTGTCAGTGCGCCTGGTCGCTGAGCGTGAGTGACACAGTGCCACTCCAAACGTGATCAAGATCACAAGGGCAGTTTAGGGATTGAAGCCCCTCTCCCAGAGCGGGAGAGGGGTTGGGGTGAGGGCGGTTTGAGTTTTGTCAGTCAACCAGGATTGAGGGATTGCAGTTGAGCGTAGGCGTGACTCACCCAGGATTGGCCTCGCAAAAAGCCAATATTAGCCCCAGGACAGACGTAGTGCAGCGTGTCTGGTGTGAACTCATCTAAGAGCCGCTGTAGGCTCTGGAGTTGTCGCCCCCAATGGAAGGTTTTAGCGCTGCGGAGCGGCATCAACTGCCCCTGGGGGTCGGGCAGCAAATGGCGGCCAGAAAACAAAATGCCTCCCTGGTCTGCCAGGTGTAAACAGGCTGAACCCGGCGAATGACCAGGAGTCCAGAGCAATCGACACTCAGGGGTCAGCGCCAGGGTGTGCCCAAAAGAAGTGACCGGCAACTCGGGCAGGAGGTAAGCTTCCTGCTCTTGCATGACCATCTCACAGTTAAGATAGGCTTGCATGGCCTTGATGGACTTACCAATGCCCTGACGGTGGGTCAACACCCACCATCGCACCCCACCTTGAGCAGCCAAAAAAGTCTGGGTTTGCTCATTCCATCCCGGACAGTCCACAAGGATGTTGCCTTGATTTTTTAGAATAAAGTAAGCCGTGCCGCCAAGCGTGTCGCGATTGGGGGCAAAGGCGTAGACCGGGTCAAGGATCTGTTGGGGGGCTTTGCTCACTGGCGGCCTCCTGAATAGACCCAGTTGGGTGGCTGAGGCACGGGGGCTGGCCAGGATAGCCCCAAAGGTAACAGCCAAATGCACCCATTGTTTTGAGGCCGACACTGTGGAATTTTCATGATCTGGATATCGCTGCTACTTTTAGGCTTGATCCTCTACTTTATTGTTCAGTATGGGGTTGCCCGTGTCACCCGCACCCCTTGGTGGATTCTATGGCTGGTATTGATGATGCCCGCTTTTCTGATGGGATTTTGGGCGGCAACCCATACCGATGAGGAACCCATTCCGGCAGAACTGCTGGTGGGAGGATTTTTGATCAGCTCTATTTTGTACATTGTGCTAGTGCAAAAAAATCGGCGCACCCCCCCTGCCCAAACCGTCTCCACTGAGCTGGCAGACAAACTAGCCAATCCTCCTGCACCCTCCCCGACCCGGTTACTCAACTCAGATGAGGAAGGTCAACTGCAACATTGTTTCCCTTGGTCAGTGTACTATCTGCAAGAAATTGACCACCGCCCCCAAGCTGTGATTTGCCGAGGACAGCTGCGATCGCAGCCCGAAGCCGCCTATCAAAAAATCCAAGACAACATTCACCAACACTTTGGCGATCGCTTTCTAGTGATCTTTCAGCAGGGTGCCCAGAACAAGCCCTTTTTTGTCCTAGTGCCCAACCCTCAAGCCCAGCCCAGCGCCAAGCGAGCCCCAATCAGCCGTCCAGGACTTGCCCTAGGACTGCTCTTTGCCACCTTAGTGACCACCACCCTAGCCGGACTCAGCCTCGCTCAGCCCAATCTCACCGAAAGTCTATTGCGAGACAATCCCGATTTACTTCTAGCCGGACTACCCTATGCCATTGCACTGCTGGCTATCTTAGGCACCCATGAAATGGGTCATTATTTCACTGCCCGCTGGTACAAAATCAAAGCCAGCCTGCCCTACTTTATTCCAGTTCCCTTTGCTTTTGGCACCTTTGGCGCATTCATTCGGATGCGCGCCCCCGTTCCCGATCGCAAAGCCTTGTTTGACGTTGGCATCGCAGGTCCCCTCGCTGGACTGGCTATCACCCTGCCGATCTTGGTGTGGGGGCTGATGCAGTCCACCCTGGTCGATTTGCCCGAGCAGCCGCAGATGCTCTCCCCAGAAGCCTTCAATCCCCGGCTTTCAATTCTGTTTACCCTAATTAGCCGAGCCGTGTTTGGGGGGGAATTGTCCCTGAGTCACGCCATTGCTCTCCACCCAATTGCCATCGCGGGCTGGCTGGGATTGATTGTAACCGCCTTGAATCTGATGCCAGTCGGTCAACTGGATGGTGGCCATATCGTCCATGCCATGTATGGACAGCGCATGGGTGCCATCATCGGCCAAGTCTCTCGGATCTTGGTATTGTTACTTTCCCTCGTGCAGCCCATTCTTCTGTTTTGGGCGATTATCCTGCTGTTTATGCCCGCCATTGATGAACCGACCCTTAATGATGTCAGCGAGCTAGACAACGGTCGTGACATTCTGGGTCTAGTCGCCCTGGCGATACTTTTGGTGATTATTTTGCCGGTGCCCAATGCGATGACGCCCTTGCTCTTCTCGGCAAACCCACTTCCATAGGGGATGACGCGCGCCCTGGTTGCGAATCTGCATTGCCAAGGCGACCAGTCGATGCTGTTCTTTGGGGGGCAGGCCAAATAAAATATTTCGGCTCTGCCAAGACAAAACTGCTAGGGTCATACCAAAGCAAATCCCCAAACCTATGGCTGCCAGCCGATGGTAAGCCAACCCGTAGCGCACCGCAGACCAAGTGAAATAGTCAAACCAAAGCTGAATAGAATAGCGCAAAGACCAGAGACTCAGGGTACCCAGGGTCAGCCACAGAAAGAGCACAACCAGCCACCGTCCCCAGACGGTTAGCCGATGCAAACGCTCAACCTGAGTGCGAAACTGAGAATCCTCAAAGGTCATAAGAGGTGGGTAAAATCAAAAAGAGTTGCTGGCGAGTCATTCAAGCAAATCCGAATCTTCACCGTAGGAAACTGCGGTCTTAAGGGCAGGCATCTGACGCTCTCGCCACCAGGCTAACAGGGTACTGGCCACAAAAATACTGGAATAGGCACCGGCCACAAACCCAATGATCAAAGCCAGCGCAAAGTATTTCAGCGTTTCCCCGCCCAATACAAAGATAGCCAACAGCGGCAAAATTGTCGTCAATGTGGTGTTAATCGATCGCCCTAGGGTTTGGTTTACAGCAATATCAACAACCTCACTGATGCCTGCATCCCCATGCGTCTTGAGGTTTTCCCGTACCCGGTCATAAATCACCACCGTGTCGTTCACCGAGAACCCCACAATCGTGAGCAACGCCACCACAAAGAGGCTGTCAATTTCAACCCCCTGCACCAAACCCAACAGGGCAAAAACGCCTGCCGTTACCAGCACATCGTGCAATAACGCCACAATGGCAAGAACCGCATAGTCAGTTTGAAACCGCACACTGAGATAGATAATAATTCCTAAAAAAGAGACCAAGAGCGCTAGCATCCCAGCAATTAACAATTGGCGTCCTAGGGTAGGCCCCACGGTATCAATTTGGGTTTGGGCCGGGTCAAATGCCCCCAGCTCTGACTCCAGGTTGCTCTGGAGCCGATTGCGAATCTCTGGCTCTAGAGGCACAGACCGAATCGATAGACCTTGTTGCTCAGCCCCTAGAATTTGGATGCTGCTGCTGCCCAACCCCTGCTCCGTTAAAACCTGACGCACCACTGCCAAATCAATGGGGGTGTCGCAGACCTGGGCCTGGGTGCAATCGCGCTCAAACTGGAGACGGGTGCCACCGGCAAAGTCTAGGCCAGGCTTAAGGGGCGCACCAAATTGCATCCAGGAGATAGCCATGGCCAGTACCCCTACAGCAATCAGTAGCCCAGAAGTAGCCCAAGTCCAGGTGCGAATTTTGCTGACTACGATTTTCATTGGATGGCCTCCACCTTTCGGGGTGCAAACAACACAGGCTTGCGTAGGCTCGGAATGCTGATCGAGAGAAACAAAAGCGTTCGGCTACAAGTGACGGCAGTAAAAATACTGACACAGACCCCAATCGCCAGGGTGATAGCGAAGCCGCGCACCAAGCCAGACCCTAGCCAAATCAGGGCACCACAGGCAATCAAAGTGGTAATCGCACTGTCTAAGATACTAGAGAAGGCTCGATAAAACCCCGATTCAATCGAGCGATAAAGCGTTTTGCCCGCCTGCAGCTCTTCTCGGGTGCGCTCAAAGATCAGCACATTGGCATCCACCGCCATACCAATGCTGAGAATAAAGCCCGCAATTCCTGGCAAGGTTAGCGTCACCCCCACCAGGACAAAGGCGGCATAGGTGAGTAGGGCATAGATACACAGCGCTATATCGGCAATCAATCCCGGCAGCCGGTAGTAAAACACCATAAATGCTAAAACCAGAACCAGCCCGCCCAGTCCGGCATAGATGCTGCGGCGAATGCTGTCCCGACCCAGAGTAGCCCCAACGGTGCGGTTTTCGACAATTTCTACGGGAACGGGCAAGGCTCCACCCCGCAGTTGAATCGCTAGGTCATTGGCGGACTGGGCATCAAAATTACCACTAATCTCGGCGGTGCCCCCCACAATACCGGTTTCTGCATACTGGGCTTGAACGGTTGGGGCGCTGATCAGGCGCTCATCCAAGAAAATTCCTAAGGTGCGCCCCGTGCCTGCAATATTGCGGGTGAGCTGGGCAAACAGATCGCCACCGCGAGTGTCAAACTGCACCACAACCCGCCAACTTCCCGTCGCCCCCGCTGGAGCTTGGGCAAAGGCGTCTCGAAGTCTGTCTCCGGTGAGTTCAGTAGACTCGTAGAGCTTGGCAATTTCTGCCTCTTGGCGCTGAACTTTTTCCCGAATTTCGGCAAGTTCCTGGGCATTGACCGGCTCAGCCGTTTCTAGTTGACTGCGCTCTAGCAATAATTCTGCTAATAAGCGCTGCTCAATGGGAAGCTGCACCTCAGTGCCAGGTCGCTGCGCCAGAAACTCTAGCTGAGCGGTTCCTCCCAACACCCGTTCGGCTTGCTCTGGGTCACTGACCCCCGGCAGTTGCACCAGGAGCTGATCATTTCCTGAGGTTTGCACCACAGCTTCTGACACCCCTAGGCCGTTAATGCGGCCTTCGACCACACTTTGCACGGCTTCAAGCACCCGAGGGGTAATTTCTGGCACGGCCTCTGTGGTCTGCACCGCCAAGGTGAGCTGTGCTCCTCCTCGCAGGTCTAGACCTAGGCGCGCAGGCAGTTGCGAGACCACCACTAGGGCTGCCACCACCAAGGCGATAATCACCGCCAGTAAGAATCGTTGTTTTCCGTACACCTAAACTCTTAACCTCATTCCGTGGATTTTCTATGCCCACCGATGATGGGCACTCAGGCTAAGTGCGGTTAAACCTGAAGCGCCATCATCTCTTTAACTGCGGTGACAATTTGCTGGGGTTGCACAATGGTGAGACTTTCTAACATGCCATTGTAAGGGGTAGGGATGTCTTGAGAGGACAGCCGCACCACGGGGGCATCTAGTTCGTCAAAAAAGCGTTCATTAATCGATGCAATTAACTCAGCACCAATGCCCCCGGTTCGCATACATTCTTCGACAATAATCACCCGATGGGTTTTGCGAATTGATGCTCCAATGGTTTCAAAGTCTAGGGGCTTCAGGGAAATAAGATCAATGACCTCAGGGTTAAACCCTTCCTGGGTTAGGGTTTTCAACGCTTGAAGGACATGGTGACGCATCCGCGAGTAGGTGAGGAGGGTCACATCTTTGCCAGGGTGAACGACTTCGGCTCGATTCAGGGGCAAACAATAGTCTTCGTCAGGAATATGCTCTTTGAGGTTGTAGAGCAACACATGCTCAAAGAACAAGACTGGGTTGGGGTCGCGGATGGCTGATTTGAGCAGCCCCTTGGCGTTGTAAGGAGTGGAGCAAGCCACAATTTTCAGGCCGGGCACTGCCTGAAAATAGGCTTCGAGTCGCTGGGAATGCTCTGCCCCCAACTGGCGTCCCACGCCCCCTGGCCCACGGATCACCATGGGCATTGTGAAGTTGCCCCCGGAGGTGTAGGGCAACATGCCAGCGTTGTTGGCGATCTGGTTGAAGGCGAGCAGCAAGAAGCCCATGTTCATGCCTTCGATAATGGGTTTTAGGCCGGTCATGGCGGCTCCTACGGCCATTCCCGTGAAGCTATTTTCGGCAATGGGGGTGTCTAGCACTCGCAGGTTGCCATACTTTTCGTACAAGCCTTTGGTGACTTTGTAGGAGCCCCCATATTGGCCAACGTCTTCACCCATAACTAGGACAGTGGCGTCGTGAGCCATTTCTTCGTCAATGGCATCACGCAGGGCATTGAAAAGTAACACTTCGGCCATAGCTTTTTCTGGATATTCTAGTGCTCAAGGGGCTTGCCCTAGTCTATCGCTGATTGCACTGAAATTTTGTGGGCAGTCATGAACTCATATTTGAATTGGCGAGCTGAGGTTTTTACGCTTTGAAAACCTTGAACAAGAGCTGTTGATGTTGCATGGCCTGGGTTCGGTAAGATTGGGCGGGGGAGAACTGGGCTAAGTTGGGGATGAGCAGATCTTGCCAGTGGGTTGAAAGGATGTCCTGGGAGTCAGGTAATGCGGATAATTCCCATCCGGGGCAGGGCATTTCTGCCATGAGCTGGGATACTTTGGGGTCGTAGCTCAGGGCAAAGCAGGGGCAGCCTTCTGCTGCTGCCATGATCAGCCCATGCAGGCGCATGGAAATGGCAAGATCGACGTTGGCCAGGAGTCCTTTGAGGCTGGCAGGTGTATTGACTTGGATCACCATGGAAGGCTGAGGCAGGCGGCTGGCGATTCCCTGGGCGAGAGCGAGATCTTGGCTGGGTTGGAGGGGCAGCAAAATGAGGCTGGCCTGGGTTTGGGCTTGGAATTGGATCAAGGCTTGAGTCAATCGCTCAAGGTGTTCAGGGGTAAGTAGGGGGTGCGGCCTCACCATGATGGCCACTCGGGGCTCGGATAAGTGGGATAGGTCGGGGCCTGGGCAGTTCTGGAGAGCCCAGACTGGATCTGGCGCTAGGGTGGCACAGAGTCCCCACTGGGCGATCAAGGTTGCGGAGGCGCGATCGCGCACACTAATAGCGGTACACCGCCGAAAGACCTGCCCAGCCATCCACCGGATCCAGGGGCGGCACAGAGGACCAATCCCCTGTGCCCAGGCAATTGTGGTCAGTCCTCGCCACTGAGCCAGGGTCATTAAGCCCAGGTAGTACAGGGGGCTGAGGGCACTGGTGCCATCTTGGATGAGGCTGCCCCCGCCCCAAATAAACGCCTGGGATGACCACAGGGTTTTCAGAACTTGCAGGGGTTGGTTGCGATCGCAGGTTTTGACCCCATGGAGTGTCTGAGTGTAGGCTGGGTTGCCGGAGAGCACCACGGGTTCAATCTGGGAGGGCAGCATTTGCAGCAGCGTGGCCAGCAAGGCTTCATCCCCAGCATTGCCGAAACCATAGTATCCGCATAAAAGTGCCTGCACAATGTTCGACCTTTGAGTATCGGGTGAGTATCGGGCTTATAGTGAAGTGAGGTCATTTAATCACAAGAGTGCTAGCCCATGCATGCTCTTTCCATCCCCACTTGGATAATTCATGTATCCAGCGTCCTGGAGTGGATTGCAGCGATTTGGCTGATTTGGCAATATGCTGAGGTCAGTGAAAATAAGATCTGGCGCTGGTTTGCCCTGGCCATGTTGCCTGCCCTCGTCAGTGCCATGTGTGCCTGCACCTGGCACTATTTTGACAATATTCCCAGACTAGAATGGTTGGTGACCCTTCAAGCCGCTATGACTGTAGTGGGCAATACTACCCTTTGCTTTGCTGCATGGGCACTCTGGCGCACTCGCCCCCAAACTGAACCCATTCCTGAAGATGTGATAGATTCCTAGACCTGGGTGCTCATGTTATCTAAAGAAACTTTATTTGCGCTGTCGCTGTTTCCCTATCTGGGCTTTCTGTGGTTTTTGACCCAATCGCAACAGGCACCACGGCTGGCCTTAGTGGGGTTTTATATGACCTTAGTCTTTGTCGCCGTAACCATTCCGGTCGGCATCTATGCTCAGCAAGTTTATGGTCAAACTTTAGCCAATGTCGATGGGTTACATGGTGGCGCAGAGGTGTTTTTAACCCTGGCCAATATTCTGGTGGTGCTGGGCTTTCGTCAAGCTCTACACCAGCAGCGGACACCCTAATCTGAGTTCTAGTTTTTCTGCACGTCGCAGAATATGTATTCAGTATGTCCTCCTTTCGTCGGTTCTCCTCCAGATGGCACCAGGCTCCCCTGCGGGGAGTCTTGGTCTTTCCGGTGGTTCTTCAGTTGTTACTGAGTGTGGGGCTGGCGGGCTACTGGGCGTTGCAGAGTGGCAAAGGGGCTGTCAATACTGCGGTCGAAAAGCTGCGTCGGGAAATTTCTAATCAGATTATCCAGAAGCTCAATAGCTACTTAAGCCCGCCCCATATCATCAATCGCCTCAATATTCAGGCCGTCCGGCAGGGGATGTTGAATGTCAATTCAATGACTAACCTGGAGCAGCACTTCTGGCGACAGGCTCAAGCTTTTGATCAAGTTGATTTTATTTTTTTTGGGAGTGCCAACGGCGAATTTGCTGGGGGCGGCTGGCCTCAAGGACGAGACCGCCCTCTCCAGATCACGCGCTTGGGAGTGACTCAACCTGGCCTTTTGCAATTTTTTGACATCGACATCAATGGTAATCCCACCCAGATGACCCTGGAAACGGCAAATTTTGACCCCCGCGATCGCACTTGGTATCAAGATGCCCGCCAAGCGCGCCGTCCGATGTGGAGTGAGATTTTTACCTTTCAGGCCTATCCGGCCATGGCCATTTCTGCCTGTGCACCACTCTTTGATGGCGAGGGGCAGGTGATCGGGGTATTTTCCAACAATTTTTTTCTAACTCGAATCAGTCACTTTCTGGAGTCTCTGGAAGTGGGCCGCACCGGTCAGACTTTTATTATTGAGCGCTCTGGTGAGATTGTTGCCAGCTCAGTGCTGGCACAGCCATTCCGCATTGTCGAGGGAGAAACTGAGCGGATTTCGCTGAGCGAGAGTGCCGATCCCGTACTTCAGGCAACGGGGGCTTATCTGCGATCGCATTCCTTCACACTCCAGCAATCCACCACTCAAGCCCTAGAGATTCGACTCAACCGAGAAACCTACTTCGTCCAGCTCACCCCCTTTCAAGATCATTACGGGCTCGATTGGTGGGTGGGAGTGATCATCCCTGAATCCGAATTTATGGAGCCTTTGCAAGGCTATCAAAGCACATTGCTGATTTTGTGCCTGAGCACCTTAACACTCTCGTTGCTGGTGAGTTTCTACACCTCAAACTGGATCTCTCGACCCGTTTCTAAACTGAGTCGAGCAGCCCAAGCCGTCTCCGAAGGGCAACTCAATCAGCACATTCCTTCCTCCCAGATTCGCGAATTAAATCGCCTAGGGGAGTCTTTCAATGCCATGTCACGGCAGCTTCAAGAATCCTTTCAGGAGCTCCAATATCTAGCCAGTCACGATTCACTTACACAGTTGGCCAATCGCCACACCCTAGCCAAGCAACTCACCCAAATCATCGAAAAATGTCGCCAAAATCTTACTTATCGATTCACGATCTTATTTTTAGATTTGGACAACTTCAAGCTGGTCAACGACAGTTACGGCCATCTATTTGGAGATAAGTTGCTAGTCACCATTGCTCAGCGCCTCCAGAGTCATTTACCCAACGCCGCACTCATCTCCAGATTTGGAGGCGATGAATTTGTGATTCTGCTAGAGGGTATTGAGACGGTCAGCGATGCCACCCAGCTTGCCGACACGCTTTTGCAAGTGGTGGCACAGCCCCTAAGCATTGATGGCCACGAGCTATTTATTACTGCCAGTATCGGCATTGTCCTCAGTACAGTCGGGGGTACCCAACCCAACCAATTTCTGCGCGATGCTGACACGGCCCTATACCGAGCCAAAGTAGAAGGCAAAGATCGATACGAGGTGTTTACCCAAGAGATGCACGCTGCCACGACCCAGCGACTCACCCTAGAAACTGATTTGCGCCATGGTTTGCGTCGAGGCGAATTTGAGGTCTACTACCAACCCATCGTCGCTTTGGCCAGCCAAACCATCATCGGCTTTGAAGCCTTAGTGCGCTGGCATCACCCTTTACTGGGCCTGGTTTCACCCGCTCAGTTTATTCCCATTGCCGAAGAAACAGGCTTGATTGTGCCCTTGGGCAATTGGGTGCTCGACCAAGCTTGCCAACAGATGCACGAATGGTTACAAAGCAATCCAGACCGTCTCAAATTTATCAGCGTTAACCTAGCTGCCCAGCAATTTTTATATCCAGATTTCTTGGCCGAAGTAGATAGAATCCTGGCCACTACCCACCTCCAGCCCTGTGCACTCAAGCTAGAAATGACGGAAAGCGTCATGTTGAGAAAGCTAGAAATCAGCCAAGCACGCCTGCGACGCCTGCGCCAATCAGGGGTGCAGATTAGTATTGACGACTTTGGCACCGGGTATTCATCTCTGGGCTATTTGCACCAGTTCCAAGTTGACTCCCTCAAAATCGACCGTTCCTTTGTGGAGCGCTTGAGCCCCAACCTTAGTGACCAATCCATTGTCCGGGCAATCATTGGCCTCGCCCACACCCTGAACATTGATGTGATTGCCGAGGGCATTGAAACGCGATCGCACTTTGAACTCTTGCTAGACCTAGGCTGCCAGTATGGCCAAGGCTACCTATTTTCTCGTCCGCTGCCCGCCAATCAAATGACGCAGTTGCTCCAACAATCTGCCAAGCTAAGGATTTCTGATTGTTAAATAGCGCTCAATTAAGATAATGGCCGCAATGTCATCCAGAGGCCGGGGAATGGTGCGTAGAGACTGCGGCACCCAGCGCATCAGCCCCTTGGGGGGATACATCTGCCAGTAGCGATCGCGAGCCTCAAGGGTGCTAAAGCGCTCATCCACTTGACGAATTGGCACCTGGGAAGGGAGCACCGCAGCAACTTGAGCTTGCCAGTGCTGAGCTGTCGTTTGGTTACCCATCACCAACACCGAAATGTCGTAGGCTTGGTTAACTTCCTCAAGGGTGGTGGACACCGCATCAGCAAGGATCACCTGGTGATAGTAGAGCTTCCGATCTGTGTCCATCACCGCCAACCCACACTTATCACGCCCTGGATCAAATCCCACAACAATCACAGGATCGGAGTCAGGCGCTTCCGAGCTACTTGCAAGCTTAGATTTCACCACCACAGTCATCCCCAGTCGAGTTTGAGCAAGATCCAAGGCTATAGCGACCCTAAATGATTTCTAAATTCATGGGAGTGTTCAGAAAACCGTGCCCAATCAGCCCAGAACCCTTGATTTCTCCTTCCCAAAAGCGGGCTTTACACAAAAATCTGATCACTCTCACTCCCTGCACGAATGCCTGCAACAATATGCTTACGATATTCTCGCAAATTACTGCGCTTGAGACCTGCCGTAGGCATCATTACCTTAAAGTCAGATGGCGCAGACAACGCCCAACTTGATCATAGCCAGCCAAATCTGAAAAGTCTTTGCGAAGGAAGACCTCACGCTTACTACGAGATATTCATTGCACGATCCGCTCCTCTGAAGGTTGACACTTGTGTCCGCAGACAACGCCAGCCCATCAGCAGGAGTCTTTCAGGCACGATTGACTGGAGTTACAGCACCGCTAACCGTTACTTGTTGGTTCTATCAGAAAAACCAATCCTGACCCGATAGGTTTTCTTCAGCAGAGATGATATGGTTTGAATCATAGACTTTTTTCGATGTAGTAATCGAAATCATTTAATTAACTCAATGGAAAGGATTTAGGTGCTGACGATGGGCATCACAAATCGGGTTCACTTCCGCAACTTGCGGGGGGATATTTTTGGCGGTGTAACTGCAGCAGTGATTGCGCTGCCGATGGCTTTGGCGTTTGGGGTAGCCTCAGGTGCTGGAGCCGCCGCAGGTTTATATGGAGCGGTGATTGTAGGTTTTTTTGCAGCATTATTTGGGGGAACACCAACGCTGATTTCTGAGCCAACCGGTCCCATGACGGTTGTGTTTACGGCGGTGATTGCCCAGCTTGTAGCGTCTGACCCGGAAAACGGTCTGGCCATGGCCTTTACCGTCGCCATGCTGGCTGGGGCATTTCAGATTCTGTTTGGAGTCTTAAAGCTCGGACGCTATATCACTCTCATGCCCTATCCGGTCATTTCCGGCTTTATGTCTGGGATTGGGGTAATTCTCATCATTCTGCAACTGGGTCCGTTTTTAGGACATGCCACTCCCAAAGGTGGCGTTGTGGGGACGCTAACCTCCTTGCCCAGCCTGATTGGCACCCTTGACCCTGTCGAAGTGGCCTTGGGAGCCTTTAGCCTTGCCATTTTATTTCTGATGCCCAAGCGCCTAAAGCGCTGGGTTCCCCCGCAGCTCTTGGTTTTGGTTGGGGGGACGCTGCTGGCTCAATTCTTATTTAATCCTGCCGATCTACGCTTGATTGGTGAAATTCCCACGGGCTTACCTGTACTCCAACTGCCTATGTTTGAAGCCAGTCAACTGCGCGTCATGCTGGTGGATGGACTCGTTTTGGGGATGTTGGGCTGTATTGATGCCCTGCTGACGGCCATGATTGCCGATAGCATCACCCGTACCCAGCACGATTCCGACAAAGAGCTGATTGGTCAGGGGATTGGCAATCTTATGTCCGGTTTGTTTGGCGGTATGCCCGGTGCTGGAGCCACCATGGGCACGGTGGTCAACATTCAAGCTGGAGGTCGTACAGCCCTGTCTGGTTTGGTACGAGCGGGCATCTTACTGGTGGTGATCTTGTGGGCTGCGCCCCTGACTAAAACCATCCCCCTGGCCGTGCTAGCCGGGATTGCGGTCAAGGTGGGTTTTGACATTCTAGACTGGAGCTTCCTGAAGCGAGCGCACCATGTTTCCTGGAAAGGCACCGCCATTATGTATGGCGTGATGCTCCTGACGGTATTTGTGGATTTGATCGTGGCGGTTGGGGTTGGGGTATTCATCGCCAATATCCTCACGATTGAACGGCTAAGCAAGCTCCAGTCCCAACAGGTTCGCACCATTACCAACTTTGACGACGATCTGGCTTTGAACCCAGAAGAAGAAGCGCTCATGGATCGAGCCAAGGGCAGGATTCTGGTGTTTCATCTGGATGGCCCCATGATCTTTGGGGTGGCGCGAGCCATTTCTCAGGAGCATACGGCCATGGCCGACCACGACATCTTAATTGTCGATTTACAGGATGTCCCTCACCTGGGTGTAACCGCAGCACTGGCGCTGGAAAATGCGATCCAGGATGCCTGCGAGGCTCGGCGGCAGGTGTTCTTAGTTGGCGCGCGGGGCAAGACCCTCCGGCGATTGGAAAAGCTCGGGGTACTGCGCTTTGTACCGTCTGAACATCTGGTGGAAACCCGTACACAGGCTCTCAAGACTGCGTTGAGGCTACTGGCAGACTTGGATGGGGTGGATCTACCTCAGGCTGGGGCTGAGCCGGGTGCAACCGCTATCTAGTCTGTCAAAACTGTTTTGATGGATTGAAAACACTCTCAAAACATCCTAGAAGTTGGATTGTACAGGTTTGAGAAACCCTTTCAATTTATCTTGTCAGGCTATTTGGTCAATTCTTTCACGCAGGGCAGAACTCAGCTAAGCTTCTGTCGAACTTCGGAAGTTCTGCCCCGCCTTTATCCCGTGGGTTGCTCCCACCTTCTCGTACTCAGGTTGTGGTTAATTTCTAGGTTTGGAGGGTGAAGATGCTGATTGCTGATAGTGTTCCGGGTCTGCCCTGGCTGCTCGGGGCAGGGGTGTCCTCGACGATGCCTCTGATGGCGGCGATGCCAGAGGCCGATACGGAAGCCATCATGTTGGCGGGGGTTTTACTGAGCTTGGTGGTTATTTATGTAGCCAGCAAATTGGGAGGAGAACTCTCAAAGCTGCTGGATTTACCCCCCGTGCTGGGGGAACTGGTGGCGGGGGTGATTGTTGGGGCTTCGGCGTTGCATCTGATTGTCTTTCCTGAGAGTGGGGCAACCGTTGCAGATTCTCAGTTGATGGCTCTGTTACAGTGGCTGGGTGGTCTTACACCGGAAACAATGGTCTCGGTGTTCCACAGTCAGAGCGAGGTGATCTCGGTGCTGGCAGAACTGGGGGTGATTATTCTGCTGTTTGAAATTGGCCTGGAGTCTGACCTGCGAGAGCTGCAAAAGGTGGGTTATCAGGCTGCTATCGTGGCCTGCGTAGGCGTCGCGGCACCCTTTGGGCTGGGTACAGCGGGTCTGATGCTGTTATTCCATGTACCCACTATTCCCGCGATTTTTGCGGGGGCGGCACTGACCGCCACTAGCATTGGCATTACCTCGAAGGTGCTATCTGAGATTGGTCAGTTGAAGTCTGCGGAGGGGCAGATCATTGTCGGTGCTGCCGTCATTGACGATGTGCTGGGCATTATCGTGCTGGCGGTGGTGGCCAGTCTGGCTAAAACTGGCGAAGTGGATGTGATGAATGTGGTCTATTTGATCCTCAGCGCCACTGGATTTTTGATCGGGGCTATTTTCCTCGGGAAGTTTTTTAACTCATCGTTTGTTGCGATCGCAGACAAACTCCAAACTCGTGGCAACCTGGTCATTCCTGCGATTAGCTTTGCTTTTTTGATGGCCTTTTTCGCCAATGTCATTCATCTAGAGGCAATTCTGGGTGCCTTTGCTGCGGGCCTAGTGCTCGATGAAACGGACAAGCGCAAAGAATTAGATCGCCAGGTCATGCCCATTGCCGATATTCTGGTACCGATTTTCTTTATCACCGTGGGTGCCAAGGCTGATCTGGGCGTCCTCAATCCTGCTGTTCCAGCCAATCGAGAGGGTCTGATCATTGCCCTTTTCCTGCTCACTGTTGCCATTATTGGCAAAGTTGTGACCGGCTGGACCACCTTCGGCCAACCCTTGAATCGACTGGCCATTGGCATTGGCATGGTGCCTCGGGGTGAAGTCGGCCTAGTCTTTGCGGGGATTGGTTCAGCCAGTGGGGTTTTAACTAAGCCCCTAGAAGCTGCCATTATCATTATGGTGATTGCCACCACCTTTCTAGCCCCGCCCTTTTTGCGCATTGCCTTCAAGGGGACTGAAGTGGCCATTCCTGAACCGGCAGATCTTGCCCCCTAACCGGTTCTTGAGTGAGGGATAGCAGTCAATCCTCGAAGGCAAACAGCCCCCTGCAAGCGGGGTTGACTCAAGTTAAGCTTTTTATTTTTTTGTCTTATGCTGCACGCCTGTGTCTACGCCACCATCCTCCTCGGTTTTTTTGGGCTCATTTTTAAGGAAAACCTGGTGATGAAAATCATTGCCATGGATGTGATGAGTACCGGAGTCATTGCCCTGTTTGTGCTGGTGGCTGCCAGAGAAGGCGTGTATACCCCAATTGTGTCTGCCTCTCCCAGAGCCGCTTTTGCCGACCCGGTGCCCCAAGCCGTCATTTTAACCGCCATTGTGATTGGGTTTTCGATTCAAGCTTTGATGCTGGTGGGCGTGATAAAGCTGGCAAGAGATAATCCCACCCTGGAAACCCGTGAAATCGAGAAGGAGTATCGGCCATGACAGCTTGGACAATTGGCTGGATTGCCCTGCCCTTTTTTGTCGGATTTAGCCTTTACCTGCTGCCCCAGGTCAATGGTCTGCTGAAGTCGGTCTTGGACCCTCGCGTTCTGGCCCTTAGCGTTCCCCTGATCTCAGCCGCCTATGCCGTCAGTCTCTTCTGGCAGCCCGTCCCTCTAAATCTACAATTGCTAGATCACTTTGGTGTCACACTGCTGGCCGACACCCTCAGTGCCTATTTCATTCTCACCAATGCCTTGGTGACGGCGGCGGTTATCCTCTACTGCTGGGACACTGGCAAAACTGCTTTTTTCTACACCCAGGCCGTGATTCTCCATGGCAGTATTAACGCCATCTTTATCTGTGCCGATTTTATTAGCGTGTATGTGGCGCTTGAAGTGATTGGCATTGCAGCGTTTTTGCTGGTTGCCTACCCCCGCAGCAACCGCACCCTTTGGGTGGCGCTGCGCTACTTATTCGTGAGCAACACCGCCATGCTGTTCTATCTGATGGGTGCGGTGCTGGTCTACCAAACCCATGAATCCTTTGCCTTTACAGGGTTACGGGGGGCTCCGCCTGAAGCGGTGGCGTTGATTTTAGTGGGTCTGCTCACTAAGGGTGGTATTTTTATGTCGGGTTTATGGCTTCCTCTCACCCACTCTGAGGCTGAGAGCCCGGTATCGGCCCTACTGTCGGGAGTGGTTGCCAAAGCAGGGGTGTTTCCTCTAGTGCGCTGTGCTTTGCTAGTGGAGGAGCTAGAGCCACTCATGCAACTGCTGGGGGTCGCTGCCGCCCTCCTGGGGGTCACCTACGCGCTGGTGGAAACTGATGCCAAGCGGGTGCTGGCCTGTAGTACGCTCTCTCAAGTGGGTTGGGTGCTGGCGGTGCCGGAGGTGGCGGGCTTCTATGCTCTGGCTCACGGCGTTGGCAAAGCCTCCCTTTTCTTAACCGTGGGCAATCTGTCCAGTCGCAACCTCACTGTGCTTCAGCAGCAGCCCATCTCCACCCATCTGTGGCTACCCCTCACCCTGGCCAGCCTGTCTATCTCGGGATGTCCGGGACTGGTGGGCTTTGGAGCCAAAATATCCACGCTCCAACAGGCTCTCCCCTGGCAAAACATTGCCCTCAATGTGGCAGCCACAGGAACTGCGGCTCTCTACGCCAAGTTCATCTTTTTACCCCACCAGCGGCCTCAAACTCAGGGCGGCTGGATCGCCGCCGCCCAGCCCGGATTATGGGCGGCGCTGGCGTTGCTTCTAGGCTCACTGCTGATTGCTAATGCGGGATACCCAGGGGCTTACACTTGGCTCAATAGTCTGAAGGTATTAGCCATCATTGGGGGAGGGTGGCTGATCCATTGGCTGTTGATCCAGCGCGTGACCCTCACCTTGCCCCGAGGGCTAGAAGCGTTTGAACACCTGATTGGGGGCATGAGCTTGATGTTAATTGCCCTGTTTTGGATGGTGTGGTCATGGCTGGCTATTTGAATCTGCTACTCCGGTTAACCATCTGGTTTTTGCTCACCGCTGACCTCAGCTGGGACAATCTTTTACTGGGGGTCACCATCGCTGTGCTGTTGCCCAGGGGAGCAACCAATCCTGGCACTCTCAAAGACTGGCTCTACACCCTGGGGGAGGTGGTAGCTGCCATTCCCCAGGCATACAAGGAAGCCTTTGAAATTATGATCTATCCCCATCACCACGAAGCCATCACCCTGGAGCGCGCCAAACCCCGTCGCACCCCCAGCCTGCTGTTCCTGGATATTTTTCTGATTACGTTTACGCCCAAAACGATTGTGCAGCACTATTGCGAACAGGGCTGGTATGAAGTTCACCGCATTCAACGGAGGCCCACCCCATGACGGCTGTGATTCTGGCCATGATTGCGGCGCTGTTGATTCCAATGGTGGAGGCGTTTCAAGATGAAGACATCTGGCAGCGCATGTTGGCTTTCGCCAGTATCGCGACCAAAACCTCCGTGATGATCCTGGCCGTCTCGGTGTTGCGGGATGACTGGATGATTGGGGTAGTTGGGGTTTTAATTCTGAGCGTTGGCAATGCGGCACTGATGCTGCTGGCTCATGTGATTAAGCGTCTCAATGAGGTGACGGAGGGGTAGCTATGATTAACATCCTCAGCGATGGCTGCATGATAATCGGACTGGTGTTCTGGTTTTGGGGAACATGGCCGCTGCTGGGTCAGCGTTCAGTACTCTACAAGCTTCACAGTCTCTCCGTTGCCGATACTTTGGGTTCCATGGCCATTGTGATGGGTCTACTCCTGCGTATTCCCCATGAGTGGCCGTTGTTGCTGCTGGCTCTCATTTCCCTGGCAATTTGGAATACGGTGCTGGGCTATGTACTGGCCTACTGTTCAACCCGTGAGATTGGTCATGATGGATAGCTACGTTTACGTGATTATGGCGCTGCTACCGCTATCGGCTTTGATGCTGGTGATCCAAACCAGCCCCTATCAGGCTCTTGTGATTCGGGGTATTTTGGGTGCGGTAGCAGCCCTAGTCTACGCCATTCTGGGCGGCGCAGATGTGGCGCTCACTGAGGCTCTGGTGGGCACTATGCTCTCTATTACGCTGTTTGCGGTGGCGGTGCGTTCCTCTCTGGTGATGCGGTTGGGGGTATTAGTAGCACCTGAACCCAGCCAGGAGTCTTTGCGACAGTCTCTTCTGGCTCCACTGCGGATGGTACTCAATCGCTATCACCTCCGTCTGGAGTTGGTTGCCTATCCCCATCCTGAAGCCCTTCAGCAAGCCCTCCAAGCCAAAGAGGTTCACGGAATTTGTAGGGTTGATTTTCCCTTGGGGGAGGAGACACCCGCACGGGTCTCTTCCACAGTCATCGCGCCTGATTTGGCTTTGACTGCTATCCCCAGTCTGCCTTCCGGGGCAGAATCGGACGGTTCCCCTGCTGCCCCTCCCCGGATCACCCTTCGGGTGCCGCGTCTCTATGAGATTTTGACGACAGAGCTGCCCCCGGCTACGGCGCAGTTGCAGACCCTCAACGGCGATCGCACCCCTTTAACGCCCCCGCTAATTCTGATGGAGAAATACTGATGAAATGGATTTACTTGGTGGCGGGGGGACTGCTGTTTGTGAAAATGCTGCTGTTGAGCGATCCAGCTCCAGGGGGGACTGAGGTTGCGATCGCAGAGGCCATTGTGGCGGACAGCGGGGTGCCCAATGCCGTCTCCGGGATTATTTTCCGCAACCGCCTCTACGACACTCTGTTTGAGGTGGTGGTCTTCAGCCTAGCGATTCTCGGAGCCAAATACCTCCTGGCAGACGAAACCCCCTCGGCACCGTTCTATCGCTTCACCGATGAGCCTTCTATTGTACTGGCTCGTTTGGGTGCAACCATAGCCGCTTTGGTGGGCATTGAGCTAGCGATTCGGGGTCACCTTAGCCCTGGTGGAGGGTTTGCCGCTGGGGTGGCTGGCGGCACCGCCATTGGTTTGATTGCGATTACGGCAGCCTCTCCAGAATGGATGCAGGCCATCTACCAACGATGGCGAGCGGCCACCTGGGAAAAAGTCTCTGTGCTGATCTTTATTGGGCTGACGGTGTTGACCCTGATCGGGATTGAGCTGCCAGCAGGGCAATTTGGAACGTTGCTAAGCGGGGGGATGATTCCCCTATTGAATGTTTTGGTGGCGCTGAAGGTGGCATTGGGGTCATGGGCGGTGATTTTGTTGTTTATTCGCTACCGAGGACTCTTGTGAACCGCCTAAAAATAGGGTTTTCCATCACAGGCTCTTGAGCGGCTGAGACTGCGGAAACCCATGCACTGGAACCGAAAATGGTTAAATTTTGGGTCACTAGCCTTGTTTTCAAAAAACTTATGACTAATGATGTATGTTTTGCGAGCGTACTGTCTTATAAGGTAGGGTAGCGTTCAAAATCAGCATGAATGACTCATTTTCATCAGTCGTCAGCAATTTTAGTCAAAACCAATGGATGAATTTATTGCGAACTTACAGCAGACCTTGGGCACTTCTGTCCCCAACTTGATCGGAGCCATTGCGATTCTGATTGTGGGTTGGATTGTGGCAGTGATTGCAGCTTGGGCCACCAAGACTATCCTGTCTAAAACCCACTTAGATGATCGCCTAGCCGGATGGACCGGAGGGCGTCCTGCCAAAGTCACCCACTGGGCAGCTACCGCTGTGTTTTGGGTGCTTATTTTATTTACGTTAGTGGGCTTTTTGCAAGCCCTTCAACTGACAGCGGTTTCAGAGCCACTCAATCAGCTTCTCAATCAAGTCTTTGCTTATCTACCTAAATTAGGAGGGGCTTTACTAATCCTGGCTCTGGCCTGGATCTTGGCAACTATCGCCCGGGCACTCTTGGTGCGATCGCTCCAAACTTTTGCCTTGGATGATCGACTCAATACCCAACTCAGCGATCCAGATCAACCTGTCGATTCCCAAACCAGAACCTCTCCCATTGCCCTCAGTGAAACCCTGGGCAATGCCCTGTACTGGTTTATTTTTCTACTCTTCTTGCCCGGTGTCCTAGAGGCGCTGCAACTCCAGAGTGCCCTGCTGCCGATTCGGTCGCTCCTAGATGATATTTTGGCGATTTTGCCCAATATACTGGCCGCTGTTTTAATCGGAACCGTGGGCTGGTTTATTGCCCGAATAGTGCGCTTAATTGTCACCAACTTGCTGAAGGCCAGTGGCTTTGAGCGAGTCGGTGCTCGATTTGGGTTCCGTCCAGCACCAGGCCAGCCCGGTTTGGCTTGGTTGGGGGGAACAATTGTTTACATCTTGGTGTTGATTCCCATTGCGATCGCAGCCCTAAATGCCCTCAGAATCGAGGCCATTTCAGTTCCTGCCATTGCCATGCTAGAGCAGATCTTACAGGCACTCCCCCGCATCTTTACTGCAACCGTGATCCTGTTTGCCGCCTATATTTTGGGGCTATTCATTGGCGATCTACTCACAACCCTGCTCACCAATATCGGTTTCAACAACATCTTTCGCTGGCTGGGGCTACAAGTCGCTGAACCTAGCCCGCCCCCGCCCGCACCTGCCCCTCGCCCCAGTGAGCCCACAACGGTGTTGCAAACATCCACCGTCTTGCAAACCCCTGAAGAGCCTAGCGGTTCCGCCCTCACATCCGTCAAAACCCCCTCTGAGATTGTGGGCAAAATTGCCCTGGGCGGCATTCTGTTAGTGTTCTTACTGCCAGCCACCGATGTACTGCAATTTGCGCCACTCACAGCCCTGATTTCAGGCTTACTGGTCATTTTGGGTCAAGTTCTGGTGGGGGTTGTGGTCTTTGCAGTGGGCTTATACCTGGCCAATCTCGCCTATCAACTCCTAGCCAGTTCCGGAGGCGCTCAAGCCAAGCTCGTTGCTCAAGCCGCTCGCATCGCCATTTTAGCCCTGGTTTCGGCCATGGCTCTTCAGCAGATGGGGATTGCCACCAGCATCGTCAACCTGGCCTTTGGGTTACTTTTTGGTGCTGTCGCTGTGGCTGTAGCCGTGGCCTTTGGCTTTGGGAGCATGGATGTTGCGGGGGAACAGGTTCGCCATTGGCTCCAAGACTTTAAGCAGAAAGACGATGCCGCAGTCTAGCCGATCGTTTTACGACTTGCTTTACAAAGGGGTCATCTTTTCTGAGCATAGAGAATGAACTGACCCCCTTGATGGAGACTCCAAATAGTGGAACGAACTTTTATCGCCGTCAAACCTGATGGTGTTCAGCGCGGACTCGTGGGCGAAGTCATTCGTCGCTTTGAAGCCAAGGGGTTTACCCTCGTGGGGCTGAAGTTGCTGCAAGTCAGCAAAGACTTAGCAGAACAACATTATGGTGAACACCAGGAAAAACCCTTTTTCCCTGGCTTAGTGGCGTTTATTACCTCGGGTCCCGTTGTGGCTATGGTGTGGGAAGGAAAAGGGGTTGTGGCCGCCGCCCGCAAAATGATTGGGGCAACCAATCCCCTCAATTCCGAACCCGGCACCCTGCGGGGCGACTATGGCATTGATATTGGCCGCAATATTATTCATGGTTCTGATGCAGTGGAAACGGCACAAAGAGAGATTGGGCTTTGGTTTCAGTCTGAAGAGCTTGCGTCCTGGGAGCCTTCGCTAAGCAGTTGGATTTACGAATAACGTTGTTTGAGTTGGGGCTTGGGGGAGAACCTCAACTCAAACCTCAGGCTATACAGACCTGGCACGACCCCCTGTCGTTTTACGGTGTACAGTCCTCGGTTCTGTTATCCAGCCTGTCTAGCCCCCCAAATCCCCCATTCTGGGGGACTGTGAGATATTCAGAACCCCCCAAATTACGCCCTTC
>NZ_WVIC01000053.1 GCF_009939295.1 Petrachloros mirabilis ULC683 | reverse complement strand
CTGCCTGAATCCTTTTGTTGTATGAAGTTGCAATACATGTGTCAGTCAGTCAGCCCTCGAACTCAGGGAGCAGGAAGAACGGATTCGCTCGGCGACGGAAAATCTGACAAATGCTGATGGGATGCAATCCCCGGCCTTCTAGAGCGGCTTTTTCTGGTCTTGGAGATACTGCTTCAAACCCTCAATGGGTGCGCCCCCTATCGAGGCCGAGAAATGGGCGGGAGTCTAGAGAGCCGTTTTGTCCTTGGGTATAGTTAGGCCATCCTGCCCATACCGCCGACTCGAAAAGGTTTTCAAGGCATTCACCATCTGGGAAATGGACAGCCTTGGTGGATACTCCACCAACAGATGAACGTAGTCAGCCTCGCCATTAAGCAGATCAGTTCAGTCGTCGATGGGCTCCAGACCCGCGATACCGTCCTTCATCGCCTGGATTTCCTCCGGGGAGTGTCCTTGCCAATCCAGGTATTCGCCCAGAACCCGGAGCGGTTCCAGGGAGCGATAGGACTTCGTGGGATTACCTGGATACCTTTTGTCCGTCAGATTGGGGTCATCCACAAACGAGCCGGTCGGCTCCACCAAGTAGATTCGGCCTAGGCCAGAGCCCTTTGCCAACTCCGCTCCCCAAGTAGCTGCGTGAAGGGTCTCGCTGAAGTAAACCCAGGGCGATCTCCGCTCGGTGTAGTTGGAGGAATAGCCAGGTTGAATCAAGTCTCCAGGCTTCAGATCCGCCCGGGTGCCGTGGTAGAACTGTCGTGAGCGGGTGTGGGAGGGCGTCAATGGTGCTGCTGGCTTGTTCATGGTCATCGAAATTACTGGATAGTTGTATCTTTTCCTGACAACTAAACCATCTTTCCAATAATCAGTTGAAAGTTGGTTGCTTTTATTAAGATACCTTCTCAGTCTGCTCCAGCGCTTTGGGGGCACTGTCTTCAAATCGTTGCTGGTTATAAAAATAAAGGGTTCGAATCGGATACGGAATGCTGATTTCTGCTAGATCTAGGGCTTTTTTGATGGCTACAATAGCGCGGGTTTGGGTTTGCCGCACTTTCTGCATCTTGGGTCTTGTCCAGTAGCGCACGATAAAATCAATAGAGCTATCTCCAAAACTGACGAGATCCACTTCCGGCGGTGGTTCAGCGAGTACGCCTTCAACTCCGGTAATGGTCTGTTGGAGTAACTGAGCAGCTTTTGGCAGCGGGGTGTTGTAATCAACTCCTACAGCTAGGTCCGTCCGACGATAGTCGTAGGCGGTTCGCACCTGCACGGCTGTGGTAAATACAGTGGCGTTGGGCACCAGGATGCGTTCTCCTAAATAGGTGCGAATTTGGGTGCTCCGAAAGCTAATTTCTTCGACGGTGCCTTCTAAGCCATCGACAATAATCTGATCGCCAATGCGAAAGGGTTCTTGGAGCAATAGCAAAACCCCTGCCAAAAAATTCTTGAAAATATCTTGAAACGCAAAACCAATCGCCACGGATCCTAACCCCAGGGCTGCCACGAAGTCACCGATGTTGACATCTGGGAAGGCGGCAATGCAGGCGATCACCAGCCCGCAGACCCAAACCAAGATAAAAGTGGATTTGGTAAACAGCAGTTGCAATGAGTGTGTCCGCACGGTTCGCTGAACGATTCCCTTGACTATGCGGCTGGCATAGTGCGCCAAAATCCGGGTGACCCATAGCACCACCACGGCAATAACCAACCCTGGCAGTGCTTCTATGGCATTTCTCAGCAAATTGCTGACGCTCTCAGCGATAATGGTGCGCATGTTCCTAATTGATGGGATTGAGCAGTCTTTGGCGGGGCGGGATCTAAATCGAACCAGCAAGCCAAGTCCAACTCTAGCAATAATCCAGACTGATGCTGACCAGTTAATGGGCAGATTCGGGGAATGTGGGATTTTCTTGAGGGTCGCTCTATGCCATCGATGGGGGCGTCTCTGTTGCCACAAAACTTTTTTTAGATCGGATCGTAGATGGCGAATCTCTATAAAACGATGCTGCAACCGCTGGTTTTTTCTGGACTTCAGGCAGATCCAGAGGCAGTGCATCGTCAATTATTGAGTGGACTGGGCTGGATGAGTCGGGGTTGTCAGGGGCACCGGCCAGCGCAGTGCACCCCTGTGCCTTGGCTGCTCAATCAGTGGTCGCGAACCTATGGATGGATTGATCCCCGCCTCGAACAGCAACTTTGGGGGTTGACCTTTTCTAATCCGGTGGGGTTGGCAGCGGGGTTTGATAAGGATGGCATCGCCACCCATGTGTGGCCCCACTTTGGTTTTGGATTTGCTGAGGTGGGGACGGTGACGGCTCAGGCGCAACCGGGCAATCCGCGTCCACGGCTGTTTCGCTTGCCCCAAGATCAAGCGGCAATTAATCGGATGGGGTTTAACAATCGGGGCGCTGAGCGCATGGCGCAAACCCTGGCTGCGGCTCAGCAGCATCGCCCCCACGCCATTCCCCTTGGCATCAACCTGGGTAAATCTAAGGTTACACCGGTGGCAGAGGCGGCTGAAGATTACCGCTATAGCTTTCAGCAACTCTATGCCTATGGGGACTATTTTGTGATTAATGTGAGTTCTCCCAATACCCCAGGGCTGCGATCGCTCCAAGCCGTTGATCAACTCGAACCGATTTTAGAGGCTCTGCAAACGGCTAATCAGCCCCGCAAGCCCCTGCTGGTCAAAATTGCGCCGGATTTGAACTGGGAAGAAATTGCTGCCATTGTTGCCCTGGCTCAAACCTATGCACTCTCAGGTATCATTGCCACCAATACAACCCTGAGCCGTCAAGGGCTTAGCACCCAGCATCTTAGTGCCACTGGCAATTCTCCCCAAGCCGAGGTGGGCGGACTGAGTGGAGCGCCCTTAGCTCAGCGCTCTACCGAGGTGATTCGGTTCATCTACCAGCAAACCCAAGGGAGTTTGCCCATTATTGGTGTGGGCGGCATCATGGGCGCAGAAGATGCCTGGGAGAAACTGACGGCTGGAGCCAGTTTGCTTCAGGTTTATACGGGCTGGATCTACGAAGGTCCCAGCCTGGTGCGCCAGATTCTGCAAGGGCTATTGGCGCGATTGCAGGCAGAGGGGTTCCCCCACCTTCAGGCTGCGGTGGGCTATCGCCATCCCGATGCCGCCAAAACTTGAAACAGGCGTTGCACTTGGTCTAAATCTTTATCCCCAGGGGCAATTTCCACACCGCTGGAGAGGTCGAGCCCGGTGGGATGGGTGGCACAGAGAGCTGCGATCGCATTCTCAGGATTGATGCCCCCTGCGAGTAGCCAGGGACGATCAAAACCCGTCGAATTTAACAAGCTCCAGTCCCAAGTTTGTCCTGTGCCTCCTAACCCTTTGGCACTATAGGCATCTAGCAAAAAAGTATCGACCCACGGCCAAAAGTTAGAGAGCCCTTGAAGGGTTTGAGCCGACCGCACCCGTAGAGCCTTGATCATCTCGACCCCAGGGAGACGTTGGCGCACACCCTCACAAAACTGAGGGGACTCATCTCCATGGAGTTGTACCCCCGTCAAAGCTGCAAGCTCAACAGTTTGTACGATTGTGTCTAGCTCAGCATTGGCAAAGACCCCAATTCGAGCCAAGGCATGTCCCGCAGTGGTTTGAGTTGGCAATTGACGGGTCATTTTGGCAAGGCTAGCCGCATCGACATAGCGAGGAGAGGTAGGCACACAGATAAACCCCAGCGCATCTGCCCCCAGCTCGGCAATAGCCTGTCCCTGCAAAGGTTGGGTAATCCCACAAATTTTAATTCGGAGAGCGGGCATGGGTAGGCATGCATCCCTGGAAAGTGTTAATTCTTCAAACAAATTGCGCCGCCATTACAGGCTGGTTTTTATGATCCGAAAAGGGTAACTCCAACGGGATTGCCCCTGACAGACGCAAATTCATTAAGATTCAGGAGCTTTGACAATGACCGTACTGGCTGTGACCCCCTCTGCCACCAACTGGAGCCTGCAAGTAGCAAGCATTATGATTCTCTGTAATTTATTTTCCTTTGTCATTGGTCGCTATGCCATTAAAAATCGTGGCCAAGGCCCTAGCCTACCCGGAACAATGCCCGCTATTTTGTCTAACTTTGGGGTGCCCGAGCTATTGGCAGTGGCCAGCTTTGGGCATGTGTTGGGTGCAGGGATGATCTTAGGACTGCGGAGTGCGGGTGCCCTGTAAGTCCTAAATTCAATAGACCGAGCCATTGGGCATAATTGCATCCTTGACAATAGCTTCATCTAGATTGACATTTTCCAGTTGCGCCCGACTCAAAATTGCCTGAGATAGATTAGCACCGCGTAAGCTGACCGCTCTGAGCCCTGCGCCATTCAGGTTGGCGCGCATCATGTTAGCACCAGTGAGGTTGACATCAAACAAAATCGCCTCACTTAAATTGGCAACGCAAAGGTTTGCCCCCGTCAAATTCGTGCGTCGCAGGGTTGCCCGACACAAGATTGCCAACCATAGGGAAGCCCCAATCATCGTGGTACCTTCCATGTTGGCTTCACTCAAATTGGCGCGGCTAAGGTCAGCCTGACTCATGACTGCTGACCACAGTCCAGCTCGGGTCAGCAGTGCATCTTTTAAGATAGCCTCTATCAAATTGGCTTGCCCTAGATTTGCCCCACTGAGGTTGGCGCGGGTGAGATTGGCCGCCCGCAAGTCAGCCCCGCGCAAATCAGCGCCACAGAGATTGGCTTGCATTAAATTCGCCCCACTGAGTTCAGCCCCGCGCAGATCTGCTCCACTCAAGTTGGCACGAACTAAGTTGACCCCACTCATATTTGTGCCTTTGAGGCAGAAGCCGCTCAAGTTGACGGCCATCAATTCTTGATCATGCAAGTCTTGGCCGCTTAAATCTTGAGTTTGCACCAGGGCCGGTCTGAGCTCAGCGCCAATAGTCGGCTGTAGCTCACTATCAAAACTCTTTAAGACATGGGGATTATCCATGATTTTCGCAATCCTCACACAGTTGGAGTAAGCTAATATATCTGAAAAGAAGAGGGTTTGACCGCACGGTAACGGCCTGTAGAGCTAATGCTGTGGGAGTAGAAGTGCCTCAGTCTAGCGGGCAGGCTTAGAGCTTGTCACGCTCCCTGCGAAACAAGATTGGATTGATTGGTATAATCGAAGGCATTCGCATCAAGCATTGGACTATCGTACCCCGAATGTTCAGTATGAGGAAAGGTAAGAAGTCTTTGATCAAGCTTCAATGAGGGCATTAAGATCTCAATTTTTCTGAGTTTGCAGATTCCCAGTATTGTCTAATTCGTCGGAATCACTTTGGCGCTAGTAACCTGATTCGAGCTAAGAGAGTTTTCAGAATTTCCTGAAAACAAGTTCCATTTCAACGCATCCTGATTTTTTGTCGGCTATAGAGGTTTCTATTTTGGCTAAGCGCAGAGGAATTAAACAACAGTTATCACAGCTAGCCCCCTCTGGCTCAAGGCTGGATGACCAACTTGAAGATCTCGTGCGGCAGGGAAAGTATTCCCTGGCCATGCGGAAGCTCCAACAAGCCCTGAAGCGCGACCCCAATCAGAAGCTGCACATCACTGAAGCTGATATCTGGCTGCAACAGGGTAAATCCGAGTTCAACAAAGGTCAGTATGGGGCGGCGGAAACCTCTCTCAACCAGGCGCTAACGCTAGGACGATACGACGATACCTATTACTGGCTTGCCAAATGTCTTTTGGCTCAAGACAGAAGCGCTGAAGCCCTCGATCAGCTCCAGACTGCCTTTGAGAATCAAACCCTGCCCAAAGATTTAGGGGGATGTTTGCTAAAGCTATTGGTTCTCAACGACCAAGTCGATACCGTTGAAAAACTTCTGAAGAACCAGTCCAAGTGGTTTTCCGCCTCTCATCTCTACTGGGCTAGAGGAGCCCTAGCCATTCAAGCCGATAACCCCAAGGCCGCTCTTACCCATTTTCAAAAAGTGAAACAGAGTACCAGCCCAGGGGATAGCCCAGCCACTTGGCAGGTCTATGCCCATCAATGTGCAGGGGATTGGGCACAAGCGGAAAAACTGTTGGGTTCTTACGCTCAGTCATTTGGCAGTCGGTTCTTTCGACTTGGCAATGCCGATCATCCTGCATCGCAACGGTTAGCGATTCACCAGGCAGCTCAGTCAAGTTTGAGCCTCTCTAGGGTTCTGAATAATTTGGATGCGAGTTTACCTCAGGCAGAAGCAGCCTGGGTGCTGGAAGTCGTGCGTCTGGCTCGGGAGGAAAACTGGGTTGTCGCAGGTCACGTCATTCTGGATGTACCAGAGGAGGCAATGGCTATCTACCCAGAGCTCCAAAGGCTGCGCCGCCCCTTGTTGCTCTTGGCTGGAAAGCAAGCCCACCAGGAGCAAGATCTAGAAGAGACCGTTGAGTTTTGGAGCGAGGTGGTGGATCAGCCTGAGTTTGATCCTCACCTGGCCATTCAGCTTCAGCGCCTTGCCAGTCTCGTTGGAGACTTTAGGCAGTCTTACCAGTTGCTCAAACGGCTACTGGCTTGGGTGCAGGCAGAGGCCAAACGAGATCCGCCATCATGGCCACAGTCTCGGCTCGACCCCGTGCAGGCGCGATTACACTGCTGGCTGGCAGACAAGCAGATGGCACTGGGACACTTTGCTGATGCCCAGCAGAATGTGCGGCAGGCAGAGCAGTTGGCTCCCGATCATCCTGATGTTCTGGGTCGTCGGGGACTGAGCGCCTTAGTCCAGGGCAAAAAAAAGGTGGCAATTTCACTGCTGACCCAAGCACTAGAGGCTGGCTGTGAATTTTCGGAAGTATATTCCCATCTTGTAAAGGCTCTGAAAGATGATCCGGATGCCTTGAAAACCGTTCGACGTAAATTTGGGCAAAGGTTTGGTGATGTTGGGGCTGAAGCTGAGGCAAATATTCCGGCTTGGGTTGAGGCATTGACCTTCCAGAACTACTGGATGATGGAAGACTTTGTTCTTGGCAAGTCTACAAAAGATCCGCCGCTCACAGCCCTGAAAATTTTTCTGGACTCAGCCGAGGATGAACCCAGCAGCGGCCAGAAAATTACCCTGGATCAAGAGAAAGCGGTTAAGCGCTGGGATGCGCTGCTCAAAGAGAGCTCTTCTGCTGATCAAGTCGAAGTGCTCAAGGCAATTTATCTGGTGGTGCAGCAGCACGCTCGGCGCAATCAAAAAGGCATTTCTGCGCTCCAAGGTCGCTATGCTCAGCAGCTCTCACATTTGACCGCTGAGGTGCCTGCGGCCAACATTGCCCATCTGATGCTGTTAGCCCTGAAAAATTCAGCGCCGGATCAATTAGAAGCTGCACTAACAATGGCTCTGAGGCGATCGACGCAACCGGGGCACCTCCTAGCACAAGCTCAGCTCCAGCTCCATTACTTTGATCACACCCAGGCGTTGGCTCCCTTTATCGATTTTCAACTGCAACAGGAGCCGCAAAATCCGCTCTTGTTACTGGCAAAAGCCACGCTCTATCCGCCCAATTCTTCCGAGTACAAGTCTTACCATGATCAAGGTTTTGCAATTGCTCGACGCTTGCAAGATGCAGAAGCATTGCAAGCATTTCGAGAGGCAGACTGGATGATGTCACAGGAGTTGACTCGCCGAGTGGTGGGGAATCAAATCAATCGGATGGGTTCACTCGATGAGATAGATATGATTAAGATTCTGAAACGAGTGGCGAAAGAAGCCGTTGGTCATGATGTTCCGCCAGAGATCATTAATCAAATGTTGCCTGATTTAATCGATCAGATGATGGGAGGGGGCTTTGAAGATGCAGACGACTTTGAAGATGATTTTGATCCTTTTTTCCTGCCGCCTCCCAATGCCCGGAAAAGATCGACCAAGAAGAAAAAAAAGCCTTGGTTTAAGCTTTAAGGCAAAAAGCTGAGACTAAGGGGTTGCAGTGCCTTTATGATGTTCATATTCGTGCTTTGATACAGTTATTTATGCCGACGGCAAGCTGATGCAAGACTATTACGACCAATTGGGGATTGCCCCTGGGGCAACCCTGGCTGAAATTAAGGCGGCCTATCATGCCAAGCTGAAGGCATTCCCAGCTCACTCCTACCCCCAGGAGTTTAAGGCAATTCGTGCGGCTTATGAAGCCCTCCGCCAAGGAGATCGGGGGCAAGAGGACTTTTTTGAGCCTCGACCCATTGATGTAAAACTGGATGAGTCACTGCTGAGCCAACTACACCAGAAGGCAATGGCGGCAGCCAATGTTAGCCTTAAGGATCTGATTACGTTAACTTTTTAACGTCTCTTCAGTGAACTAAATCCACCCTTTTAAGTGACGATGATGCGATCTCCTTCGGAACAACCCAGCCGATCTCCTCGGGAGTTGGCCGCAGAGAAAATCCAACTTCGCAAGCAGCAGGAAACCCTGCTCCGCGATTTGCTGACGGTGGTTGATGCTCTGGATCGGGCGGCGGATCATTGGCAGCAAGCTGAGGCTAGCCATTGCCAAACTCAAGGGTCTGGCTCCCCTCTAAAATGGTGGCAGCGGCTGCTGCCTTGGTGGGGAGCTAGGGCTGGCGATCAATCCCAGACGCTGGCAGAGGTGGTTACCAGTGCCCGAGAAGGGATTATGATGATTCGAGAGTCTATGCTCACGGTTCTTACTCAACACCAGGTTGTGCCTTTGTTGTCTCAAGATCAGCCCTTTGACCCCAGCCACATGCATGCTCTGGGGCAACAGGTGGACTCAGAGCGCCCTGCTAATACGGTGGTGCAGGAGGTGGTACGGGGCTATCGGTGGCGCGATCGCATCCTCAGAGAGCCGCAGGTGATCGTCGCTGTAGCACCCCCCTCAGATGAGACTGTTGACCCTTAGGGTTCTGTCAGCAAAATTTTGAGGGTTTGCGACCCCTGAAAATTTAGCCCCCATAAGCTTTTTGGCACTCAGCGATCCTTCAAGACAAAGTTGACAGACTCATTCGTTGATACTTATTCGGATAAATTCATGAGTAAAGTTGTAGGCATAGATTTAGGGACGACCAATTCCGTCGTAGCCGCCCTGGAAGAGGGACAGCCCTGGGTCATCCCGGACGAAGAAGGAGAGCAGTTGTTGCCCTCCTACGTTGGTCTCAGCGAATCGGGACAGCTTTTGGTGGGGCAAGCGGCGCGACGGCAGTATGCCGCAGCTCCAGAGCGCACGGTCAAGTCAATTAAGCGGCAGATGGGCACTGACTACACCGTCACCTTGGGCGATCTCACCTATCGCCCCCAAGAAATTTCGGCCATTCTGCTGCGATCGCTCAAGCAGCGTGCTGAAGCAATGTTAGAGGAAGAGGTAGCTCAGGCCGTGATCACGGTGCCGGCCTACTTTACGGATGCTCAGCGGCAGGCCACCAAAGAAGCGGGAGAAATTGCTGGCTTTGAAGTTCTCCAGATTCTCAACGAACCCACGGCGGCTGCCCTCGTTTTTGAGGTCAAGACCGAAGACTCCGAAAAGGTGCTGGTCTATGACTTGGGGGGAGGCACCTTTGATGTTTCCATTGTCGAAATTACGGGTGAGGTCACCGAAGTTCTGGCCAGCCACGGCAACAATCGCCTGGGGGGAGATGACTTTGACCGGCAGTTGCAACGACACCTGGCCGATCGGTTCTTTCAGACCCACGATGTTGAGGTGCCCAATGATGCCGCCACCCAGGCTCGGCTACTACAAGCAGCGGAGCAAGCCAAAATTGCCCTGAGTGAACATGCCTTTACAACGGTGCGTGAGCCCTTTTTGGTGAGCAAAGGCGAAACAGCCCTGCACTTAGAAGCGGAAATTGCCCGCGAAGATTTTGAAAACTTGATTAAGCCCTATTTGAAGGAAACCCTAGAGGCCATCGATCGGGCGCTAGAGGATGCCAACATGAGTGCAGCCGACCTCGATCAGGTAATTTTGGTCGGTGGCTCGACGCGGATTCCGTTGATTCAACATCAGGTGGAAGCTCATTTACCCGATACGCCCGTCAGCAGCTTTGAGCCAGATCTGTGTGTGGGGTTAGGGGCAGCCCTCCAGGCAGGGGTTCTGACTGGGGAAGACATTGATGCCATTTTGGTGGATGTCAGCCCCCACTCCCTGGGCATCGCGGCGATAATGGACACCCAAATGGGGGCAATGCCTGGGTTCTTTAGCACCATCATTCCCCGCAATACAGTGATTCCCACATCGCGCTCGAAGGTGTATTACACCTCCATGGATGGTCAGGAGACCGTTGAGATAGAAGTTTTTCAAGGAGAGAACCCCATTGCCCGTGAGAATGTGCCCCTGGGTTCATTTTTGATTGAAGGGATTCCCCAAAAACCCGCCGGAGCTGTTCAGGTGGAAGTGCACTTTGATTTTGATCTCAATGGAATTTTGACAGTTACGGCCACTGAAAAAGGCAAGGGACAGCAAGAATCACTGGTGGTCAACGATGCAGAAACGGGTCGCCTCTCTAGTCATGAATTGAGTCAGGCTAGAGATGCGATCGCATCCCTCTTTGAGACTGCTGTTGAGGACTTTGAAGATGAAGACTTAGAAATCGAAGTAGATAAGGCTTTGGAGATCACCTCAGAAGACTCAGGCGATGAAGCCAATTAACCCCTGCAAACTACCAAAATAGACGGCGAAGGCGTCGCACCAGCTCTGGGCCAGACCAATTTTGGGCTTCAAAGCGAGGGAGTTGATAGGCGTCATAGCGAGACCAAGCGGTATCCACAATCGTCGAGCAGGCATGAGAAAAGCCAGCCTCGGCAACACAAGGCACGGTTGTGGGGCTGTAATTGCCAAAGGGATAGGCAAAGCTGTGAATCACATGTCCTAGTTTTACTTCCAAATCAACTTTGCACTGGTAAATTTCCTGAAACTGTTCCTCGGTGCTTAAGCGAGACAGCATGGAATGGGTGACCGTATGCCCCCCCACACTGACGTGACCGCTCTGCTCCAAGGGCAATAGTTCATCTGAGCGCAGGGGACGATAAGCTGAGCGCACTTGAGGCGAACGATCAGCCCAAACCCAGAGCGCATCAAGGGTTTGTTGCCGCATTGCAAAAGGCAAATGCAAGAGCGCTTGCCAAAGCTGACCATAGAGCGCCAGCCGTGAACCGGGCTCTGCTGACTCGACCAAACAACAGGAGTCTTGTTGAGCCATCGCCTCGGTGTAAGTTTGAGCCGCACCTAAATGCCATTTCTGGGTGTGACCATTGACCTCTAGCGCCAATTGAGCAGGTAACAAGCCTGGGGTCAAAAGCAATTGAGCTAGCTCATCCCACCAAAACTCACGATTTTGATCCAAATATCCAGATGCTACAAAGACTGTTGCAGGGATGTCATATTGCTCTAGCAATGGTTTAGCAACCTCAAGATTATTGGCATAGCCGTCATCAAAGGTGAGTGCGATCGCCCGCTGAGGCAACTCACCCCGAGCCATCCCGTGAGCGAAATCTGTAAGGCTAATGGGTTTACCAAACTGCTGGAGAACCTTCAAATGATCAGCAAAGTTTTGAGGCGTCACAGTGATACACCACGGGTCAGCCTGAGTAGCCGCAATACTGTGGTACATCAAAATGACTCCACGCTTCGAAAATCGCTTACGAATACCCTTGAGGATGGATCGACGTTGAGTATAAGCCCGCACTGTTAAGACACCTAAAAATACAAAATCAAATCTCAATCAAAAGCAATCAAAAATATTACGACTTTTTGCAGATATAGTGAAACCAGCAACTTTCTTGATCCACTAAGTCTTTTTCAATCCATTGATTTTTTTGATTGATAATATCAATATTACAAAATCCTCTATCTTCCAACTGCCTGACTTGATCTTTCTTGTCAATGTAATAGGTTAAATGTCCATATCCTGCCAGGGGGTCACTCAAAATTTCATAATTATTCGTTATGTCATGATATTTTCTGGTCTTAAAATAACTCAATAAATTGCGAATATTGTGAAGAGGGTTAAAATCAGTGACATCAAAAAATACCACACGACCTTTGTAAAGACGACTATGACTAGAGAAAGCAAAAACTCCCTTAGGTTTTAAGATGCGGTAGACCTCACTAAGAGTTTTAACTCTTTTCAAGTGAGACATGCAATCAAGGCCATTAAATGAGAACAATATAAAATCAAATTGTTCAGCCTCAAAAAAATGCATGTCGCTGGCATCACCTTGCAAAAACATTAAATGTGGATATTTTGATTTGCAGACCTCAACCATTTGCATCGAATAGTCTAATCCAATATATTGCGTTGTTAAGCTGCTAAGGGCACTGGTCGTTCTTCCCCCTCCACAACCCAAATCAAGAACTGACTTGTCGTGAATATAAGATTTAAATTTTTCAAAAATTGTAGTTTCCTCAGGCCAAAGTGATGCTTGACTGGCATAATCAAGAATCACATCACGTTTCGTATAAAAGAGTTGATTGAGAGTGTCGATACTCATACTATCTGTTTTTATAATCGTGAACATTATTTATAATTGAAAAACTTTGGGCCAGTCATCCAGCTTCTGACCATATTCCTGTAAACATGAAGATAACCAGCGTTCTAACCCAAAGGCAACACAACCAGAATAGGCAACCTCTCCATCTTGGCTGTTAATACCAAAGCGACTACCAAAAAAGTCTCGATGAAAATTCACTGAAGAAATGGCCAATTGATCACGATAAAGAAACTCATACTTTAATGGCTCTAACCGTTGCATGAGCAATCTTGGATCACGCCGATTAAAAAATGGATCAGTTGCTTCCGCCAATTTGAAGGGAAAGTTGGCAGCTTGTAATTTTGAAGAAATTAAATTCTGATAGAAATCTAAAAAGGCTTTGACAGCATCTTTTTGTCCCAAACAGACAATTTCTCTCATATTAAAGACCCATTGCCGTTCACCAGCTTTATAGTAGTCTTCGTGACGAGAACAAGAACAGCAAACCGTAATATAAAGATTATTTGATAATTGCTGATTTCTGAAATGGTTATAGACTGCATAACAAGCAGCAGATGGCACTACATAACGGGCAGAGTCTAGATAATCTGGTTTTATTTCAGATAAATCTACATTCTTATTGGCCTCAACAAACTTTTGAATACCATTATCACTAGCATCAATCTGTGAAGTTAAGGTAGCTAAGTGAGGAAAAGAACTAAAGTAGTCAACCAAATTCATGGAACTGACTGAGAGTAGGGGTGGAAAAGCATATTCCATAGCGTTGACTTCTGTTGCCCACTGTAGAAAAAGACTATCCAAGTGACGCATCAGTACCAATGCCTGACCTTTTAAGGCTAGTAATCCGACCTGGGGGTCAAACAAAAAGTCTGATTCGAATGAATTAATATTTTCATTAGACTGTGAAGACATTAAATCAAGAATTTCCTATTTGATGTTTACGCGCAAGCTTAGTTTCTACCAATTTAGAGATATGTTCAATCGTTTCAAAATTAGCAGGGTTAATATCCTCATCTTCGAGTTCAATATCATATTGCAGTTCAATAAATTCAATGATTTTTAGTATATCTAGAGAATTTATTAATTCATTTTCTAGAAGCGATTCATTAATTTTCAGAGTCAAATTTCCCGATTCAGAAATTTTTTCTTTTATAAATAAACTTACTTTTTGAATAATCTCTAAAGAAGACATATTTCTGTGATGTAAAATTAATAACGGATTAGAATTTAAGTGTTTTAATTAATCTATGAAAAATCTCTCTCAATTCAGGAATGTTGCTTAAATTCAATATAATATTTTCTGTGTATAAATTATCAATTTGTTCTGAGCTAAGTGTATTGGATCGGTAAATTTTTTTCCATTCAAGGGGCAATGTATAAGTGAATGGAAGCATCATTTCTTTAATAAATCTATGATCAGTTAAAATAAAAGGTGTTTTATTTTTTTGAAAAATTTTATGTCTAATTTTCAAACTGTTCCGAGCAAAAAAATCAGAATTACTTATATATTGAATATGACAATATGAAATTTTATTTTGCCTAAAGCTTGAATATACCAAATAACAATATTCTTGATAATAATGAGCAACTAGATGATGACATAAATAAGGTTGATGATCTTCAAAAATTTGAAAATCTTGAGAATTTAGTATTGTAGAAATTTCATCTTTACTTGTAGAAAAAGAGATGGATCTTTTATCTTTATCTTGATTGAAATTTTGCCAAGGCATTATTAAAAGTATAGATAGCTTAGAGTCAAGCTCCTTAAAGCCCAGGTACTCAAAGATTTTGCAGACGGATTCTGAGGGTGTTACATCTGTGAGGGTATAATTTTTTAACCTTCCAATTGATTGAGCCATAAAGACTCCATAGTTTCGATATTTTTCTTTGATGATCCAACTGTGAATATTACAAAATTTTTCAAGTTGAAAATCAATAATTCGTTGACTAAATATCAGTCCGATAAATCCTACAATGTCATTATTGTCAAACAAGCCATATCCACAAAAATCTTTATCAGTATTCCATGGATAATCAAAAATACTTTTCCAATTAACTTCTGAATCTTGAAATTCTGATAAAATTGGACGAACTTTATCAAAGTCTTGGAATTTAATTTTTTGAATTGACACCATGAAACTTGCGAAAAATAATGTTTAATTTACTGGAATTTGACTGCTTTTACAGTAATGAGTAAAGGAAATTGAGGATCATGAAAATCCAAATCTTTTTGAGTTAATTCTTGACTAGATATACCCATTAAAAAAGAGATTGAAGCTAGAACATTGCCATGGGCAGTAATTTGTAAATACTCAGTTGGAAAACAGGTTTCAAATATTTTTTGAGCTGAAGTTGGGGTCAGGGACCAAGATTGATAGCTTTGCCACTGATCATGGGGAAGCTGAGTAATGCCAGGTAGAGTGGCCAAAAGGATCCCTCCAGGTTTAAGAATTCGATGACAGGTTGTAATAGCAGCCTGGAGATCATAAATACAATTAAGGGTCTGGGTCAGGATAAAACAGTCAAATTGATTGGAATTAATTTGAGGTGCATCTGTCAGGTCAGCAACGATTGTGGCATTTGGGTTATCTCCGTTAACATGTAACACTTCACTCTGGGAAACAGCATCTCCTCCAAATTTATTTGTATAGGTAGCATCTCCGACTTCAAGAATTTTTCCCTGAATGTGAGATGCTTGGTTCGCCAAAAATTTTTCAATGTAGTATCTGTCAATAGGTTGCCCTCTGTCAAAACCAAATTCACAACTTAGCGGAGTTAAGCGATAGAGATCGCCAAAATCAACAGTGCCAGGAGGTGAATATCCCCTAAAGTAGCGAACTACTTGTCGGATTTTACGATTAACGTTATTGATAATCATAATGAATGTTTTTGAAAATTTTTTGCCACTATTGAAGTTTAGAATGGAATTTGTGCCAATTTTGTTTTAAGAAATTATATACGAATTTAGGTAGGATTTCAAATCCTATTTGCTTTGCAGCCTTTTTGGCTCGCGCTTGATTGCATTGCCTTTGAGCCTGATGTAAGGCTTGCCAAACTTGGAAATCTCTGACATCTGTGCTTTTAAGATAATCTGATACCCACTTCAAAAAGATCTTCTGCTTCTCAAGCATGAGACCCTGTTGGTCTTCTGTCCGAGAGACTGACTGAGGGTGTATTCGATAGTGATACCAACATTCACTGGAAACAAAGGCTGTAGCGACCAAGCAAAGCTTAACCCAAAGCACTGCATCCTCATAGCTGGTTCGGAAAGTAGTCTCAAATCCTCCAACCTGTTGAATGACATCTTTTGCTATGAGAGCACCACTGGGAATAAATTCCTCGTTTTGCAGTTGCAGGGTTAATAGTTGAGGCGGCTGAACGACTTGGTCGGCATAGGGGTGCATCCCTGTAGGACCTACCCCATAAAGATGATCAATCGGGGTCTTTGTTGACCAGCTATACCAGGCCAGTAAGGGGCCAAAGATAAATGATGCTTCGGGGTGGGCTCTTAAAAGGGCAATCTGCCGAGTCAGTTTTTCAGGAGTCCAAACATCGTCACCATCTAGAAAGGCAATATAGTCTCCCTGAGCATGGGTCAGTCCTAGGTTGCGGGATGCACTCATACCTAAATTTTGGTGTTGGGGATGCTCTAAATAGTAAATTTGATTAGGGTGATCCTGTGCATACTGCCGTGCAAGACTTGCACTTAGGTCTGTTGAGCCGTCATCTACTAGCAAAAGCTCCCAATCGGTGTAGGTTTGAGCCAAGATGCTTTGGATGGCAGCTTCGAGAAACTGTTCCTCATTTAAAAAAATGATGATACAGGAAACTAAGGGTCTAGAATTCATTGATGACGAAACGCATAACGATGGGCGTAAATAGCAAATAGAGGCTGCATGAGTAGGTGACAGGTGAGGACAGTTATCGCTACGCTCAGGGTGCCAAACTGTACTGAGAATAGGACTGCAATCACAAAAATGACCGTAAAGGCCAGTTCAAAATACAGAGAGAGTTGCGATTTATCCATGGCATTCAGCAGTAGGGTTGAGCTCCAGGCCAGGGTGTCCGGTAAAATCGACACACAAATCAATATTAAAATAGGAATCGCTGGGATCCAGCGTTGACCAAACACGATGGGGACATAAACTGGGGCGAGTAGAGTTTGTAAGAGGATGAGTGGGATGAGGGTTAAGGCAATCATCCGAAAGCTGCCCCAATAACGCTGGCGAAATGCTGTGGGATTATCCCGAACAGCACAAATATAGGGAAATAGGGGCAGCATAAACTGACTGACGACAGCACTGGTAAATCCAGATCCGGCATTGTAGGCAAAGTAGTAAAGCCCCAGCACATCAATGCCCAGAAACTTACCTACCAAAAAGTAGTCTGAGTTATTGCGAATTTTGCCGAGTAGTTCAATGCCCAAGAGGTTTTTGCTAAATTGAATGACTTCGCGCCAGCGCTGAAGCTTAAATTGGCACGGGGGCTGCCAGGGCTGCTGCCAAAGACTAATGACAATCCAGACGGGGGTGCCCAAAACCATGGCCCATACGACTGACCAAGCGCCGAAACCTGCGATCGCACCCCCCATCAAAATAATATTACTGACCAACGCCTGCAAAGCCGTGCAAGCCGCATTGATCTTCAGGCGATTATCCCTTTCAATCAGAGCTGCCTGTACCAGATAAGTGGGAAACATCAAGTAAATTAGCCCCACCGTGCAGATCTGAAGCCCCAGTTGCACATCGTCATAAAAATACGCTAGTCCCCAGGCCACCCCGCACTGAAGTAAAAAAACAGTGCCACACAAGAGCCAATTTAACCAGTAAGCTGTATGACAAATAACCTCTAGATCCGTCTTATCCGCTTGAATGATTTTGGCACCAATGCCCCCCCGAAGCGTCAAGACACTAGAAAATTCATGAATAATATAAATTTCAGCCATCAGGCCATAATCTTGGGTACTAAACATCCGTGCCAAGATCACCGTAGTTCCCAAGCGAAAGACGCGATTGGCAACCTCAGCAGCGCCCAGCCAACCCACATTGTGAATGAAAGGATTGGAGAAAATTCGTTTGAACTGACGCGCAATCATATTAAGTTTGATTCTAAGGCAACATCGAACGTGCGTCCGCTATCATTGTGGATAACCCAGCATATCTCTAAACCCACCTCAATTAGCTACCCTGACAACCCAAAATACATCCACTACGCCCAGCCAACTCAACCACTCCATCTTTATCAGCAAAGCTCTCACACCGGGGGTTTCCATACAAAACCACTGAATCTGTGACTGAAATCCCGGCCTGAGATTGGCTAAATCGAATTTGACCCACCTCAGTCTCAACATTGACAGCCACCATCAAGACCTCATCGGGATGGCGACGGATAAATATATAGTGCCCCCCAGACGCGACCAATACCTCATAGCGCCCTAAACGGAGCGCAATGTGCTGATGGCGCAACTCAATCAGACGACGATGCACCGCCAGGATTTCGGCATCCCATTGACTCAGCTCAGGAAAAACTCGTCGATTATCAGGGTCTAAGCCCCCCGGCAGCCCGACCTCATCACCATAGTAAATACATGGCGCACCGGGAAAAGTAAATAAGAGCAGTGTCGCTAGCTCCACACTGCTGCGATCCCCTTGGGCAATTGATAAAAGCCTGGCCGTATCATGGCTCGCCAACAAATTGAACTGAGTTAATTGAATATCCCAAGGGTGTCTCTGAAGTAGCGTTTGCATTTTTGCGCCATAGATAGAGGCATCAATTGCCGGGAACGCCTCATAGGCTGTCGCTTCAACTAGCTCCGGTAATACCCGATCCCCAGCGACAAACGCTAAAGTGGGGCCAGTAAACTGATAATTCATCACCCCGTCGAATTGGGATCCTCCCAACCATGGTTGTGCATCCCCCCACACCTCCCCGACAATATAAGCTTGGGGATTGAGAGCTTTAACCCGTTGTCGAAATGCTTGCCAAAATCCAGGTGTTTTCACCTCATAGGGAACATCTAAACGCCAACCATCAATCCCAAACCGAATCCAAAACTCCGCCACCTCAAACAAATAAGCCTGGACTTCAGGATTATCATGGTTAAACTGGGGCAGTGCCCGATAGTTATCCCAACTGACATAATTGGCAGGTAGATCCCCCCGATAAGGCGCTAAAGGCCAGCCTTCAATCTTAAACCAGTCTAGCCAAGGCGAATAAGCACCATTTTCTAAAATATCGTTAAAAAAGAAAAACCCTCGGCTAGCATGATTAAAAACACCATCCAAAACAATCTTGATCTGACGGGCATGGGCAGCTTTCAAAAGTGCCTCCAAGGCAGAATTCCCCCCCAACAACGGGTCTACCTGGAAGTAGTCGTGGGTATGGTAGCGATGATTGCAAGCCGACTGGAAAATAGGCGTGAAGTAAAGGGCAGTAACGCCCAAATCTTGAAGATAATCTAGTCGCTCAAGCACCCCCCAGAGATCTCCGCCTTTATAGCCTTGAAGTGTTGGCTGACTCTGCCAGTCTTCCCAGATTGGGCATTGAACTGAGCCTTGGCGTTGATGACCACTGCGCCCAAACCGATCGGGAAAAATCTCATAAAAAACGGCATGTTTTACCCAATCTGGGGTCACCACAGACATAGTTATTTCCTCAAATGTTCATTGAACCGATCCTGGCTGTTGCCTTGACCGCCCCAAAGACACCTAACCGTAAAATTGCGATACCGTCAATTCTGGGTTAAGGCGCGGTCTTTTCCTGCTTTCAGCGCTTGGCTCAAGATACTTTGAGTTTGAATCCTCCTGTCCCACGACTTTACCCTTAGCCATATAGCCAAGAGGTAGTTCCATGTCCAGGAGGGTGACACCGCCCGAGGGAGTTCTGTCCTGACAATAGACCATGTGACCCATCGTGACACAGATTTCCCCGGCACCTGAAATCCTTAGAGAAGCAGGGTAAGATGGATAAAAGCCTTAGCGCAACTAAGCGCTGCTGAGTCTCTGGTAAATATGCGGGTCGGGTGCCAGCCAGTAGCCAGGCGCATGTGCCTAAAATCCTTCTTTCAGTCCCTATGATGAACGATGATTTTCAAGATAGCAATCAAGATTTCAAGGAACTTTCAGTTTTAAAAAAACAACTTATTATCAGTCTCAAGTTTCACCACAGTGACACCTTGAAAAAAGTTCCTTTAGATGTTGCACTTCAGGCAATGATGGAAGTTTGGGAGTCCTGTCATATTCGTAGCTCAAAAAAGAAGTTTTAAGATTCAATCCGATAGCCTAAGTCAGCAAGCCGATTTTGAGACTGTCTCCATTTCGGTTGCACTTTTACAAATAGCTCAAGATAAACTTTACCATTGATTAGTTTTTGAATTTGCTGCCGTGCCTCTATGCCAATGGTCTTCAACATCGAGCCTTGCTTACCAATTAAAATTGATTTCTGAGATTCACGCTCAACGTGAATGGTTGCTAAAACTCGAGTGATCTTGGGCGTTTCTTCAACCTTCTCAATTGAGAGTGCTACGGAATGGGGCACTTCTTCGCGGGTTAGGTGCAAGATTTGCTCCCGAATCAATTCCCCCATAATAAAGCGTTCGGGTTGATCGGTGACCAAATCGGGGGGATAGTAGTAGGGACCTTCTGGCAGTCTAGTTTCTATAGCAACTTGTAGTTGAGATAGTCCTATTTGGGTTAGGGCTGAAAAGGAAAAAATAGGCCATCCCTGCTCTTGGGCAAAGATGTTATAGCTAGCCATGAGATCAGGGCTGGCCTCAGGGGTGCACAAGTCTATTTTATTGACACCCAGCAAAACTGGCATTGAGCTTGTATTCAATAAGTTGGCGATATAGCGATCGCCTTTGCCCACGGGAACACTACCATCCACGATCAATACGATCACATCTACAACGGCAATAGACGTGCAGGCGTTCTGAACCAAAATATTACCAAGCTGGTGGTGAGGTTTGTGAATGCCAGGGGTATCTACAAAGATCAACTGAGCTGTGTCCGTGGTCACAATTCCGCGCAGTCGGTTGCGGGTTGTTTGGGCAACGGGTGATGTTATGGCAATTTTCTGTCCCACCAGCTGATTCATCAAGGTTGACTTGCCAACATTAGGGCGACCAATCAACCCGACAAAGCCAGACTTGAAATGAGGTGGTGAGGCCGGAATGAGCGAAGGTAAGCGATCTGAAACATCCATAACGGGGTGAGGCATTGCAAGATCAAGCCTTCATTATAGTCTCGGTGCTTAGAGCCTGTTTGAGAAGTTGCTTAGACCTTGCACTCGCCCCCCTAGCCCCCCCTCGCGCAGCGTGCCCGCAGGGCGTAATTCTGGAGGGAATGGTCAGAGTTTTTGGCTTTCTCCCCCCAGAATTGGGGGGTCGGGGGGGGCTAATGCAGGGATAAATGAGGCTTTTCAAACGGCCTCTTAGAGAGGCCCCAAATGGAGCCCTGCTGCTAGACCAACTGATCGATATTTTTGTTGTTGCCAATGACGACCATGACTGCGCCTTTCCAGAGGCGCAAATTGGGATTGGGGTTGATTTCAAATTTGTTTTCGCTCCCCACGGCTAAAACACTAATACCAAAGCGGCTACGCAGTTGAAGTTCAGCAATGGTTTTATGGTGAAACTCTTCAGGGACGATGATTTCCACAATGCTGTGTTCTGGATCCAGGTCAAAATGTTCCAAAATGGAAGGTCTGGTTAGTGAACGAGCCAAGGCGCAGCCCGCTTCAAATTCTGGAAAGACGACGTGATCGGCCCCAACCCGTTTGAGTAGCTTGCCATGAATTTCGGTGGAGGCTTTGGCCACGACGTAGGGAACGCCTGCTTCTTTAACGCTAAGGGTGGTGATGATACTCTCTTGCAGGTAATTACCAATGGCGATGATCACGGTGTCGAACTCGAAAATGCCTGCTTCTTTGAGGGCAAAGGGCTCGGTAGAATCTAGCTGAACGGCGTGGGAAGCAATTTGGTTGGTGAGTACAGCGGCTACACGTTTTTCTTCAATGTCTGTTCCTAAGACTTCGTAGCCCAGTTTGTGAAGCGACTCACAAACGGCTCGGCCAAAGCGACCCAGGCCAATCACGGCAAATTGCCGATTTTTGTGGCGCAGGGCTCGTAAAAACCCCAGGGATGATAAGTTGACGTTTTGTTTTTTTTCCATCTCTATGATGTCAATGAGAGCTAGCTTCACCGGTGTTGGTTAATTGAAGCTACTGTGACAAGGTGCTGCAAATGGCATCTTTTGACCTTTGCAGCCCTTGCCGCCAGGAGATTGGTCTGGAATAAAGCCATAGCAGCTTCCTTAAGATTAGCCTACCAAGAGGTTCTCTTCTGGGTAATGAACGGCACTTGGCTTGGGATCGCCTAAAAGAGCAGCCATGAGTAACAAGATCCCCACACGACCAATGTACATGGTAATTACGAGCAGAATTTTGCCCGTTGCGCTCAAGCTAGCGGTAATTCCGGTGGAAAGCCCAACGGTGGCAAAGGCCGAAACCACCTCAAATAAAATCTGAATGAAGTCAACCCCCGGATCCACAAAGGCAACTAGAGTGGTGGTGAGGGCAACGGTCATCAGGGAGCCGACTACAACCCCAATCGCTTTTAAGATCAAGGTGTGGGGTACTTGACGCTCATACATAAAGACTTCTTCTTTTCCCTGCAAGATGGCTTTGGTGCAACTGCTGAGAACTCGTAGGGTTGTGGTTTTGATGCCACCCCCTGTCCCGCCAGGGCTGGCACCGACAAACATCATGGCAATGGTGATAAATAAACCTGCCGTTGTCATTTTGCCTACATCAATGGTGTTAAAACCTGCTGTGCGGGCAGTCATGGATTGAAACCAGGCTGCTAAAACTTGTTGACCAAAGTTTAAGGGCTGGAGGGTGCCTGGGTTGCGGGATTCGGTTAAGTAAAAGGCAAAGGTGCCCAGAAGCAACAAGAATAGGGTGGTACTGGTGACCACCCGAAAGTGTAATGAGAAGACCCGACGTTGTTCGGTGCGCTGGAAGACGCGATCGCGCAGCCATAAATAGGCTTCAAAAATGGTTTCGTACCCCAGCCCCCCTAGAATCACGAGACAGGACACAATAATATTGATGGCCAGTGAAGTCTGAAAGCCCATTAAATTGTCTGAAAACAGGCTGAATCCCGCGTTATTCCAGGCACTAATGCTGTGAAAGATAGCATACCAAAGCCCCAAGGCAGAGCCATACTGGGGCATAAAGACCAAGGCCATCAGCAGAATACCTGTGATCTCAAATAACAAAATGGTAGCAATAATTGATTTCACCAACTGGCTGCCCCCTTGAAGCTTGGAGCGATCCAGTGCTTGTTGCAGAGCAATTTTGTCGCGGAGGCCAAACTTGCGTCCCAGCAGCAGCAGCAAAAAGGTAGTGGCCACCATATACCCTAGCCCCCCAATTTGAATCAGGGCCAGGATGAAGAAGTGTCCGACGGGGGAAAAGTAGGTGCCGGTATCGACAACAATATGCCCGGTTACACAGACGGCTGAGGTGGCGGTAAACAAGGCAACAATCCAGCTATTCCACTCTCCCGTGCTGGTGGAAAAAGGGAGCAACAGCAAACCAGTTCCAATGGCAATAACCGCCAAAAATCCCAGACAAATAGTGCGAGAGACCGTCATAATGTTGGGTGAGAGTACATGGAACTAGAGCGTTACAACGTAAGTAGGCATCAATCTAATCATTTACACATCTAGATCTCAAACATTAAGTAAATCGAACTTGAGCGGCGTTCATGCGTTGGAGGGCATCTCCCAACCGATCACAGTCCGCAATTAAGCTAATCCGCACATAGCCCTCACCCCCTTGGCCAAAGGCACTGCCAGGGGTGACAACTACCCCGGTTTTCTGGAGCAGATCGAGGGCAAAATCTGTGGAGTTCATTCCCGTTGGTATTGAAATCCACAAGTACATTGTGGCTTGGGTTTTGGGGATGGACCAGCCCAAGACTTGTAGCCCTTGAATTAAAAAGTCACGACGGGTGCGATATCGGTCTTGAACTGTTTTTAAGTAACTATCAGGAAGATTGAGTGCAGTTTCGGCAGCAGTTTGAAGTACGGAAAAGAGGCCATAGTCCAGGTTGGTTTTGAGGGTTCGTAATCCTTGGATAATATGGCGGTTGCCGACGACGAAACCCACTCGCCAGCCAGCCATGTTGTAGGTCTTTGATAGGGTATGAAATTCGACGCCGATGTCTTTTGCCCCTGGAATTTCGAGAAGGCTGACCGGCTGGTAGCCGTCAAAGGCGAGTTCGGCATAGCAAAGATCATGCACCAGCATAATCTGATAATGTCGGGCAAAGGCTACGATTTCTGCAAAAAATTCACGGGGGGCAACGGCAGCGGTGGGGTTAGAGGGATAGTTAAAGTACAGTAGCTTGGCGCGTTGGGCGATGTTGTCTGGAATTGCAGCTAGATCAATCAACCAGTTTTGTTCCGCTTTGAGAATGAGCGGATAAATTTCTGCTCCGGCTAGGGCGGGGCCACGAAAGTGAGGGGGATAGGCTGGACTGGGAACCAGCACTAGGTCTCCAGGGTTGACGTAGGCCAGGGCTAAGTGGGTTAGACCTTCTTTAGACCCCAATAGGGGTAAGGCTTCACCTTCGGGGTCTAATTTAACCTGATAACGACGTTGGTACCAGGTGGCGATGGTTTGACGAAAGCTACTTTTGCCTTCAAAGGGTGGGTAACCATGGTAGCTGGGGGTTTCAAAGGCTGCGATCGCAGCCTCAATCACGGGCTGCGGTGCCGCCCCATCGGGGTTGCCCATTCCCAAATCAATGAGATCGATCCCCTGCTCCCGAGCACTGGCCTTGAGCTCATCCAAGCGAGCAAATACATAGGGAGGCAAGGCACTCAAGCGCTGTGCCGGTTTAATCCAATCCAAGTTCATGTTTACCCTTCGTCCTCTGATCCATGGTGGGACGTGGCCACACTCGATCCAGATTCCATCCCCATCAAGGTCGCATTACGAGCGGGATAGATCCCATGGGCAGGAGCTAGGGTAGACACCATGGCAGCCAACAAGTCTTCCGGGGTGACCGTGAACGGCAAGTGATGCAAATCAGATTGAGGCGCACAAGCCACTACCGTCGCCTGTTGTAACGCCTGTAGTGAAACTTCGCCTAACCCCAAATCTGCTAAGGTACAGGGTAACCCTAGCTCTCGATAAAACTGAAGCAATTGTTGCCGAGAAGAGGCTGCCAATTGACTCCCCTGCAAGAGTTCTTCTAGGCGCAACTGCACCAAAATGCCATAGGCAACCTTTTCACCATGGAGGCTGGCTCGGGTGGAGCCAAGATGAGTTAACCCATTGTGAACGGCATGGGCTGCCACCGTGCGACACTGGGCACCCCCTAGCCCCCCAATCAATCCGGCCATGAGTACTGTGGCATCCACGACCTCCCGCCAGATGGCGCTGCCGGGTGACGCCAGAGCTGGCAGTGCTTTTTGCAACAAAATGTCTCGCAGTACCCTTGCCTGCTGCACCGCCGCAATAGTCAAAGTCTCTTGGGAGGCCCCACTGCTAATCGACGCTTCATACCACTTCGCTAAGGCATCGCCGACCCCAGCAATCAAGGTGCGGGGAGGAGCCGTCTCAATCAAGGCATAGTCCAAAATCAGTAGATTGGGGCACTGCGCCAAAGACACATCGTACTGAAACGCTCCCAAATCAGAATAAACATTAGAAAGGGCTGTCCAGGCTGCACAGGTCGCTGCCGAAGTCGGTATGGTAATCACAGGTAAGCCACACTGTTGGGCAACTAGCTTGGCCGCATCCAGAGCCTTGCCGCCCCCAACCCCCAAAATCACATCCGCACCATGGGCATGCACAGCTGTCCGCAACGACTGGAGCTGTGGTTCGCTACAGTCGCTTTGGTAAGAACCCTCTGCTACAGCGAGCTGTTGCTCGGCAATGACTGGCTCTAGCCAGGGTCGCACTAGGGGTAAGCTGCGATCGCCGCCAATGATCAAAGGCCGTTTTCCCCAACGTGCGATCGCAGCCCCAGCCCGAGACAACACCTGAGCCCCTCGCAAAACCTGGATGGGAGCAACCTTTAGCTCAGCACCCACCACTGGAAATGCATCTTTAACCGAAGAAGAGAAACTGGACATGAATTGAGATTGGCAGTTAAAACACAAAAGCAACAAAAAGATAGAGAAGCATCAACCCGCCACATTCGGCAGTTGAGCCAGACTCGCCTCATCCAAAGTCAGTTGCAGATTAGGATCTTCTCGAACCCGCAACGACCGCTGCACAGTTCCCAGGTAGAGCGGCTCAGACATCCCCGGCTCCGGGTGTAAAATCGTTCGCGCCCGAATGGTGAGCTGATTCGTCGCACCCCCCATACGTCCGGGCGAAAACAAATCCCCCGCCGCTTGCAGCATAGTTGCCTCCAACCCAGAGCGAGATAGCGTGGGAGCAACCGCAATCACCACCTGATTCGCGCCCACATCATAGACCAACGTGTACCGTTGCGCCCCCGGCACCACCGTTCGAGTGAGGGGCACCAAGCTGAGGGCAAACAAACCGACGGTCAAAACCCCCATAAACCCCGTCACCCCAACCAGACGAAAGCGAATCCCCCACCCCTGCCAAAAGGCAAGTGCAGCGAGTCCGGCAAACACCAAAACAGACAGACCACTCCATTGGGTATAGGTCAAAAAATCTTCAGGGGTAGGCATGAATGCAACTCCTTTTTGCTGACAAAGTCAATTTAGGTGGCATTAAGATGCCGGTGAGGCAAGTTAAGCATCAGAGCAGAGCTCCAGCATCCTTATTTTTACTGTACTCCCAGATCTTGTTCGGTAAAGTGTAAATGACTTGAATTTACCGTTACTCAGCCACTGGTAAAGACCCCCACTCATAACGCCTCCCCCACAGCAGATAGTTAAGATATCGTAAGCCCTTTAGGGAGCAAATGGGTGGCTTCCGGTAGAATTCTCTGAAGTTCTCACTGGCTTGACTTCACTCAGACCTTGGCCAGCCATCACGGATACTGACCGCTATGGACACCTCTCAATCAGTTCCCTCCCAGTCAACGGACATGCAATGGGTTAGTGCCCTGTCAACTCGACCTTCCTTAGAGCAAGCCATTGACGAAGTGGTGCAGCACACTCAATCAGCCCTTCAGAAGTCGGCTGACTTAGGTCTAATCTTTATCTCCAACACCTTTACCAGCGAATATCCGAGATTGCTGCCCTTGTTGCAAGAGCGGCTGCAGGTCAGGCACTTAATTGGTTGCGGGGGATCTGGCATCATTGGCCCTCAAATGACAGGCAAAACCATAGAAGTAGAACAAGACCCAGCCCTTGTTCTCACCCTAGCTCATTTGCCAGAGGTGCAAATTCATGCCTTTCACATTGCCGCTGAGTCATTGCCAGATCCCGACTCAGCTCCTGATGCTTGGATCAACATGATTGGAGTTTCTCCCCAAGCACAGCCCCACTTTTTACTCTTTGCCGACTCCGGAACCGCCAAAATCAAGGATCTATTGCAGGGGCTCGACTATGCCTACACCGGATCCACTAAAGTAGGTGGGTTAACCGGAGGAACCGCCTTTAGCGTGACCTCAGGTCTCTTTTGTGACGGCCATCGTTACGAATCGGGCACTGTAGGCATTGCCCTCAGCGGCAATATACACATCGACACCATCGTAGCCCAGGGATGTCGCCCCATCGGCCCGCTTTACCGCGTCACAGCAGCAGAGCGCCACGTCTTACTTCAAATTGAAGCACAGCCCGTTAGAACCCCAGGTGGCACCCTTGAAGCCAGCCAGGAACAAACGCCACTGTCTGCCCTTCAGTCCGTAGTCAACGCCATGACACCTGAAGATCAAGTTCTGGCTCAAAAAGCTCTCTCCATAGGCATTGCCCGTAATGAATTTCAGCAAACCCTAGAGCCTGGCGACTTTTTGATTCGTAATTTGATTGGCGTTGACCCGCGTAATGGTGCGGTGGCAATTGGCGATCGCATTCGACCCGGACAACGGGTTCAGTTTCACCTTCGAGACGCCCAATCTTCCCAAGCCGAGTTAGTCGCATTACTACAACAGTATTGTGACCACCAAGGCGAACAATCAGCCTTTTCAGGTGCGCTCCTGTTCGACTGCCTAGGACGGGGAGAACAATTTTATCAGCAGCCCCACGTAGACTCCCAATTGCTGCATCAACACATTTCAGGAGTTCCCCTCTCTGGCTTCTTTTGCCAGGGTGAAATTGGTCCCATTGGGGATACCACCTTTTTACATGGCTATACAGCCGTCTTTGCCCTGATTCGCAGCCGAAATTGAGCCAGCTCGTCATTCAGAGCCTGCCCTTGGTATGCCATACCAATGCCAAGATTGACAACAAAGCCAAAAGACTCCCAGAAACACCCCAGAAGTCTTACCTCAAAACAGCTTTAGTACCTAAGCCCGTGACGAGGATTGAACTCGTGACCTCACCCTTACCAAGGGTGTGCTCTACCACTGAGCCACACGGGCAGCAGCATGGGCCGGGCTGGATTTGAACCAGCGTAGGCATAGCCAGCGGATTTACAGTCCGCCCCCATTAACCACTCGGGCACCGACCCACTCAACAAGAATGAATCTTAGCACACCAAATTGCGCATCAGCCAGGCTAAAAAAAAGAAAGCCCACATCAGAATCAAACCCGCAAAGACCCTGAAGAAGCAGATGTCCATGTTCAAGTTCTGCTGGATCGAGCTTGAATAACAAGTGCACTTCGGGGCATAACCCCCCAAAAGGCAATGTGCTGACTTCCCCGAAACCAAAGATTCCCCAACCCTTATTTTGCAATGTGTTCAGTAAAGTTCCCCCCTTTTTCTTAAAAAAGGGGTTGACAGAAAGGCAAAAGGATTGATAGCTTAGTAAAGCGCTCA
>NZ_WVIC01000052.1 GCF_009939295.1 Petrachloros mirabilis ULC683 | reverse complement strand
AGTAAAAAACAAAGGAAATGCTATTAATGTAGTTTAGATGCACAACAGCTTAGAGAGTCTCTCCTATGATCTGGCACAAGGCCTTAGGTAAACATGGCCCCGAAGTTCCCGCCCTTGGTATTGGCACTTGGGCGTGGGGAGATCGCCTGTTTTGGGGCTATGGGGGTCAGTACGGAGAGGCTGATGTTGCTGCTGCCTTTGCGGCAGCGGTGGCGGCAGGCGTGACCTTTTTTGACACCGCTGAAGTGTACGGTATGGGGGAGTCAGAGCGATTGCTGGGGCGCTTTAGCCAGTCGGCTTCCGCACCCATTCAAGTGGCGACCAAGTATGGGCCTTTGCCCTGGCGATTGGGTGCCCAGGCAGTTCATGAGGCTGTCACCCACAGTTTGCAGCGACTCCAGCAGGAGGTGATTGATTGCTATCAAGTTCATTGGCCCTTTAGCTTCCTCATGAGCCAGAAAACCTTACTCGAAGCCCTGGCCAAAGAAGTGCATCGGGGACGCATTCTGACGGTGGGGGTGAGCAACTATAGCACCGCTCAAATGCGCGAAGCCCATCAAACTCTGGCTCAATGGCAGGTGCCTTTGGCCGTGAATCAGGTGCGGTACTCTTTGGCCAGTCGGCAGGTGGAATCAGAGGGCATCCTGGCCACGGCGCGCGAGCTGGGGGTGACGATTTTGGCCTACAGTCCCCTAGCTCAGGGGCTACTCACAGGAAAATATTCAGCTCAGAACCCCCCGGAAGGTGCCCGGAAGTTGGACAAGCGATTTTCAGCCAAGGGTCTAGCACAGGTACAGCCACTCTTGGACGTATTGGTGCAGTGTGCAGAAACCCATGGGCGCACTCCAGCTCAGGTGGCACTCAACTGGCTAATTCAGCAAGAGGGGGTGATTCCCATTCCGGGGGCGAAGTCGGCGCGGCAGGTTCACGAGAATGCCGGAGCCTTGGGATGGTCTCTGAGTGAAGATCAAGTAGCAGATCTAGAACGGGTGAGCCGTCCTTGAGGGGGCTGATGTTGGTTAGGTGTTGGCTGCGATCGCAGCCTGAGAATCACCCAACTGAATCAAGACATCCATGACGATATAGTCTTCAACTTTGAGCTCTGGGTTGGCCTGAAGAAGAGCCCCCTAGCTCCATCAGGTCTTTAATATTCAGTTACCAATATTAGGGCATGAATTTTTTGCAGTAGGTGATTCACACAACTTGGAAGATTATCTTGAAAGCCTTGACAAACAAAGGTTCCAGGGCTAAGCTATCATCTCTGTTTCAACGCAAATGCGAGGTTTCGACGCTATGATTGATCATTGACCTTCCCAGTTGTGCAAAGAAGATGTTAAAAAAGATGAATAAGCTAGACAGTGAACTCTAAAAATGTTTTGTTAAAAGAATAGAGAATCAACCCCAAGCAGATCAAAATTTTCTTAGATTTTCTAATCGTTTCATTGACTGACGAACCTGATTTTGAACTTTTCTGTTTTAAGTCATCTGTAATCTGCTTCCTTGCATGACAAAGAGCTGGCAAGTGTTCAGGCTGGTTAACTGACAAAGCTGCTGAAATCCCTATGAATTCGTTGTTGAAACCAGCGAATAAGTTCGTGCCTACAAAAATAAAGTCTGCCTACGCAGACTAAGTGTATCAAGGCTTCCAATAATCCGCATAGTCGGATTTTGTTCTTGTAGCTGCGGTTCCAATCGCCAAGCAAAAGTTTTGCCAGTCAACCAGATGTTGAGGTCTTCAAGACCAGTCAACCAAGTGTTGAGGTCTTCAGGAATAAATAGCGATATGATGTGAGTTTTATCCTCTAAATAATGAAAAAAAATACAACAGCAACTTCAACTGTGGCCTGTGCCGCTCTGATCGCAAGTCATGTCTTTCTTTCTAGCGATGCAGCACTTGCCAATCAAACAATTGATGTCACATCCATGACGGGTAGTTCGCCGTCCATGGTGGGTGTCATTGTTTTCAAATATGATGGCAATCCTATGCAGGAAAATGCGAACCTACTTGGGTTTGGAGCTGCTGTGGCAATTGGCACACAAGATGCCGTAGCAGGCTACTTTCTCGATCACAACGTCAATAGCACCCTCTTAGGCGTTGTTGCAGCTGGCTCTGCATCAACCCTTGATATGGTTGACCTTAATGTTCCTCTTGGCAGCAGTATTTCAAGCGAGATTATCAGACCTTAACCGATCTGATAACAATGCTTAACTTGCAATCAGTATAGTGTTAATCGCTTTTGATATTGCTCACAAAAAAACCGTATAAAAATCAAGATTTTACTTGTGCTATCCAAGTACTGAGTGCATTGAATGCATCAAAAATTTCTTTCAAATAGTTCTTCAAATAGATGATAAATTTGCCTAATCAATCAAGAGTCTGGGCATCTATCTGTTGTTTAATATTCTCTTTTTGATGTGTTACGTACTAAATTCTAAAACTCTTATCTGATAAAAAAATCTCCAAATATTTCTTACAAAAAAAGCCTTGCTTAAAATAACAAATATGTTATAATCTATATAGTGTGTTCATCTTTTAAAGACTTTAAAAATTGCCATTTTTCCTGGTAAAAAATGATAATTTCTTGAAGTCTGTGCAAAAAAAACTCAACCAAATTGATGATTATTTGACTTATGAACAAGCTACTTATTGCTAGTGCCTTTGTGGCAAGTTTTTCTACCATTCTTGTGGTTTCCAGCCCAGTGCGTGCACAAAATGTTGCGGCAACTGTCTCTGCAACAGGTGCTAATGTTGACATCGGTAATGCTTTGGTTGGCTTTGATAGCATTACGGTGGGTGCTGCGATCAACGTAGATGGCCTAGGCAGTGCATTCTCAACCTCAACCATTGCTTCTACAGACTCGGCGCAGAATCTTGACATTGGTGCTCTTGGTGTTGTTTCTAGTTCAACACATTCTTCTGATACCATCAGTTCAACGGCTGCTGCCAATGCCGATCCACTAAGCAGCCTTATCGTTACAGTCGGATCTAGCTCTGGACTCGCCATTGTTGATCTTGCCACCCCTGAGATCGGGGTGGGTGTTGCAGAAGAAACCATTGATGTTGAAGCTCTATACTAGTTGATCTAGTGGCTTAAATAACGCTACTCAGTACAAGTTGTCTGTGTAGTAGAGTCCAGCTAGTGTATTTCCAAAAACTGAAAACAGAATGTTCTTTTTGAATATTTCTGTTCATCACGAAAAATATCTTAATACATGTCACTAAGAATCTTTTCTTCTTGGTGACATTTTTATTTTAAGATGTCATTTTTACAATATGGTGTTTGAGAATAATTTGGTGGAAATAGATTGTGCGAGATTACTTATTGGTCATTAAAGGAATAAGTTTTGGGTCACTGGTAATTATTCTAGGATCTGTGCTCCCCGTCTTGGCAATTGAAGTGGAGCAGTCAGAAAATTCTGATTTGCCAGCATTTTCGGTTTCGCAATCTGCTAAGGATTTAGTTCTGGATGTCGCCTTTGACGAAACAAAGATTTCAGAATCTATAAATGAATCACCTTTCCCCCCCGATGTGGTGCCACCTCTAGAGCCATTTTCTCCACCAGAAACTCTGAGTCCAGACGATTTGGAGGAAGTTCCTGCTGAAGAGCTACCAGATCTTACTCCGCCTTCAGGTGATGAGCCTACTTCTTCAGATTTGCGCCCATCAGACCTGGATACTCTAAACCCTTTTACGACAACAATTCCCCTCAATGGGGCAACCATTACCCACCGCACCGAGTGGCAGGTTTCCCCAGGTGTTAACTTCGGGACTGATCGCTCTACAAATCCTAATGTTAATGCTTTGTTTCGTTTACAGGGCAGCGTCAAAGAAGGCATTCGAGATAACGTCTTTGTTCAAGATCAACGTGCGACTTACTTCCAACTCCGCACCTTTCGTCGAGAGCGTGAAGTGATTACGACCATTGTTGAACCAGTCAACGTGATTGGCTTTCAGCTTCAATTTACTCTGACAGCAGCTTGTATTTTCCCTGGCACGGCGTTGTCTCAAATTTGTACTTATACTCCTGGACTGTTGACTGATCTCAACAGCTTAGATCCGGTCACTCTGTTTCCTAACCGCTTTTTTGTGACCTCTCGGTTGGGGGATGTCGTCCCCCCAGACGCCATGGATTTTATGCGTCAACCTGGTTTTCAGAGTGGCTTGCCAGGTGGGACTCGCTTTGGCCTAGATCTAACTTTTCCTAACACTGGCACAAGTTTTGGCAATAGCCGCTCTCAAGAGACGAGCGCCGAGCGTAAACAAGACTTCCGGGAATATCCTGCGGGTATTTTTACCCAGGTGCGGCAGGTGATTAAAGCTAATGATAAAGAGGCTGCACTCGGGCGGACGATTCGGGGCGTGGCGATTGTGGCACCCAATGATAACTTTTTGTCGTCAACGCTCTGGCACCCAGCCGCATGGCTTTTGCCGGATGCCGTGCCGCAGTTGCAAGGAGGGGAGAACCCTCCTAGCCGAAATATTAATCGCAATCTCTTTTTTGCGGCAAATAACACCCGACTTCCCGAAAACAGTTTTACGGTTTACCATGCAGGGCTGGGTCGAGCTAAAAGTATTGATCTAGAGTCGATAAAAAGCATCCGTGAGGCTCCCTGGGGGCATTTCAATGGGGTATGGGTCGGGCTGTCTCCTGTCACACGCCGTTCTCTGGAAATGTCTTCCAGGCTCCGGATCATAGACGGAGTGACTTCTCAAATTGGCCCCATTGGGGCAGAAGGCGGTGGCATCGGGGTAGATATTTCAGAGGCTAACTTTAATTTCCCTATTGTGATTGCGACACCGGATGAAGCAATTCGCTTCAATCCTTTAGATCTCCGTAATTTTTATACGCAAATTTATCTGACGTTTTTCAATCAGGACGGAGAACAAACCCAGGTCAGCCGGTTTACAGAGCTTACGAACTATGTGCCACATATTAGTTTTAGTGGCAATTTCACTGGGACAGAGGATGTATTGCGCTACTATACGGGTCTGATTACTAGCGCTAAGCTGAAGGCTTATATTGGGGCTGACTATACCCGGTTTACAACTGGTGGATGGCGGTTTCAGTTTTCGGGAATTGGCTATACCAATCCTGACTCAGACTACTACAGCTCGTTGGCGGCCAATATTCGCAAGCGGACGCAGTTAACTAGAGATTTTGCGTTAACGTTTGGGGCTGGCTTAAACTACGCCATTGATCGAGATACGAGCATTGACCGGTTTGTGATTAACAATGATGCCAGTGCCGTCAGCTTGAATGCGCTGGCCAATTATCGGGGGTTGAGCTTTGGGGTGGTGGGGGTGCTAGGAGATCTTTTACCCAACTCCCGAGAGTCAAGCGTTACGCTGATCTCACGATGGCAGGTGCATCCCTATGTGCGCCTTTTTGCTTATTACAGCCCGTTCAACAAAAACCCTAGTTTTTCTAGGGCGGGTGCAGGAATTAATGTGCGCTTGGGTAGGCAACCCAATCATCCCTCACTGAACTTCTTATGGTCTAGCAATCGCTATGATCTGGGGGTAGATTCTGGTCAGAATCCTGTTTCGACCAGTGATCAGGCATTTTCGATTGTGGTTCAGTTTGGCGCACCAGCTAACCCTTTCCAGGTGGGGCGACAGGCAATTCCACGTCAGCACCAAGACATGTTGGATCAACTTGAAGATACCGATCCGAGCCAAGAAGAGGGTGTGGATCCATTCTAATCAGGAGTTCCTATTCCTACCCTGATTGACTGCCAAAGCTTGTTAGCCAATCAGACACACAAGTCGGAGAAAAACCATTCCACTCTGTATCCGCCCCCTACATCCCCCATTCTGGGGGACTGTGAGATATCCAGATCAGTCAATCAGACACACAAGTTGGAGAAAAACCATTCCACTCTGCATCCGCCCCCTACATCCCCCATTCTGGGGGACTGTGAGATATTCACCGGACTCATATCGATTGTTTCAGCCCGCAAGGGTCTAGTTCTGAAGTGCTTTAGCCTTGGAGATTCGTGGCGACGTCTTGCGGGGGTAGGATAATTCGCTTGGCAAGCCCCAAGGTTTTCAGTCCTTTAATCGCCCACCAGGTGATGTCAAGTTCCCACCATTGCCAGCCCGCCTTGGCCACATTGGGGTAAGCGTGGTGGTTATTATGCCAACCTTCGCCATAGGTGAGGACTGCGGCCCACCACAAGTTGCGAGAGCCATCTTCAACATGAAAGCGACGCTTGCCAAACAGGTGAGTGGCGGAGTTGATCAGCCAGGTGGTATGCCACAGAATGACGGCTCTGACAAAGACGCCGTAAATCACAAAGGGCCATCCCCCGAGGAGATATAGGAGCAAGGCGACCGGAATTTGCAGGGTCAAAAAATAGCGATCAAGCCATGCATAGTAAGGATCACGGGCGAGATCAGGGGCATATTTCCGATAGACATTCTGGTCAAAAAATTGCTGCCGAGGATAGAAAATCCACAGCATGTGACTCCACCAAAAGCCTCGACTAGCTGCGTAGGGATCTTTATCTGGATCTTCAGTGTGCAAGTGGTGCTGTCGGTGACCTGAGACCCAAAAAATGGGGCCGCCCTCCATGGCCAGTGCGCCTAAAGTGGCTAGAAAATACTCAAGCCATTGGGGAACTTGCAAACTGCGATGGGTGAGCAGCCGATGATACCCTAAGCAGATGCCAATGCTGCCAAACAGCCAGTGCAAGGCAATCATGGTTCCCAAGGCTGGCCAGGAGAAGAACCAGGGGGCGAGAAGTGCGATCGCATGAATCACCCCAAAAAAGAATACATTTGTCCAACTTAGGCGTAGAGACTCGGTTGGCGCTTCAGGAGAATGGGCTAATTGTGCAGTCATTCGGGTTCCTTCTTCAGAAGCTTGCATCCAATGCGACCCCTGCTGTTCATGGCCAATCCTTAGATTCTTAGGGAATTTAGAGGAATGAGGGCGCAATGCAAGTGTTACTTACATTTCTACTTTAGCAAGGGATCCGATAAGATGCAAGTGCAACTTGCAAATAAATATGACTGCTCAACGCAAATCCACCCGTCAACGTCTTGTCCAGGCCGCTTTGCAACTGTTTGCGGCTCAGGGGGTCACTGAGACCACCACCCGCCAGATTGCGGAACTTGCTGATGTGAATGAAGTAACCCTCTTTCGCCACTTTGGCAGCAAACACGGCTTGCTGTTGGCCGTGATTGAAGAAGCAGAAATTTTTACGCAACTGGGGCAAACTCTCGGTCAGCAAGCTCAGCAGGCGGTGAGTGCGACTCAGGCTTTGCGCCTCTATGCTGATGGACACCTGCGTGCCTTAGAGCAAATTCCTGAGTTTGTGCGATCGCTGGTGGGAGAGGCAGGCCACTATCCGGTTGAAAACCGAGAAGCCATTGGCCGGGGTCTCACCCAAATTCACCGCTATGCGGTGCAGTATCTAACTCAGGTGGCTCTGCGTTCGCCCCTTTCTGGTGCTCTGACGCCAGCACAGTTGGCGGCCTTGCTCAATACTCTGTTGCTCGGATATGCCGTCATTGAGTTTACAACAGAATTTCATGAACTCTGGCCGGGTCGAGATGCTTTTATTGCAGATGCGATCGCGCTCTTGCAGCCCCCTGAACCGACTTCAAGTTCCCAGTCGGCATCTGCCTCAGATTTACCATCCCGCGATACAGATAGGGTCATGGATTTACCGACTCCCCTTGTCCGAGCTATTTTTCAGCAAGCTCGTAAAGCCGGTCTCCAAGACTATGCCATGGCCTATGTCCTTTTTGGTGCTGGGCTAAGTGCCCAAGAAATATCACAACTTCTCACCGTTCATAGCCTTTGCGATCCTCAGCAGCACATTCTGCAAGTCGGGCACCGCCAGGTTCCGCTCAATCAATGGATTCTCGGTCATCGTTATGGTTCACACACCAAAAACCCCCTGACCCAGTGGCTCAAAAGCCGCAAAGACGACCATCCCGCCCTATTTCTGAACGACGGGGGAAGTTCCCTCACCGAAACAGACATCCATGGGCGCTGGCAGGCGATGACAACTGATATTTTGACGCCAATCGGTCAGCCACCCCGCCTAGAAAATGCGCAAGACACCTGGCGTGTAGAAATGCTGGTGCGGGGAATTTCTTTGGAGGCATTAAGTCTGCTGGCTGGGTGTACCCCCGCACAGCTCCAGCCCTACGTCAGTCGAGCTGAAGCCAAAGCCGCACTTGAGCAAGCCCTGCGCCTAGATCAACGTCCGAGCAAAATGGACAATGGCTAGCCCCAAGCTGAGCCCAACTTGCCCCAGAAAGCTAGACAAATTCAAAATTCTAGCCCCTCACCCCCTGGGCTTCGATGTAAACACAAGTCCGAGAAAAACGATTTCACCCTGCATTCACCCTAAATACTCCATTCTGGGGGACTTTGATCACTCTTAAGTCCCCCAGAATGGGGGATTTAGGGGGCAAGTGCAAGGTCTAAGCAACTTCTCAAACAAGCTCTCAGGGCTTTTCCCTCATTCCCCACCCCTTCTTCTAGATCAGGAGAAGGGGAGCCGGAAAGCCTTGTCTAGCCTCCCCCTCGCCCATTTTTGGAAGAGGGGGACTGAGGGGGTGAGGGCGGGCTATCCAACTCAGGTTGAAAAGCTCCACATAACTGGCCAAAACACCAGCATGGGCAGGGTGACGTGTAGCCGCCTTGGTATTGGGCAAATACCTTCCGACCCATCAGTTTCTCAGCTCAAGGGCAACCCTATCAGGCTGGGACTGAAGTGCCACCTGCTTTACGGACTGGGGTGCCGAAGCACTAAAGGTAAAACCCAGCCGCGCTTGCTGCACAGTATTGTCAGGACTGTGACGGGGGGCGGATGTGGCTGTGAGGTGCCGACAACCGGCTGGCACAACTGCCACAACGTAGGCTGCGCCATTGGGGCCACAGGTGACTAATGTAGAGGGTTCAGCGGTTGCCCTTCCGGCAAAACCCAGCAGAGAAACCCCGATTAAAGAGCTGCTGATTAAGGCGATATTTCGGAAATTTCGGTTGATATTCATATGCTTTTCACCAATTTCTCTAGGACGAACTCTTTCATCCTAGGAAAAATTTCTGAGATTTAACCCAGAAAAGTATTAAATTACACTGAAAAATAATCCATCGTAATAAATTAAAGTTCTCAAGTCGTCACAGGAGCCTGAAGCTGGCTATGTAGGGGCTGTTCTGGATAGATCCAGCGTCCAGCCGTGGGGGTGTTGACAGGGGAAGGCATCGCTGAAGACAGTCGTTGCCCTGACCACAGGAGCCAAAGGCTGCCCTGAGGCAGGGTTGTTAAGCTCTCGGGATTTTGCGTCATCCAGATCACAGGGGTACGGGGCATAGCGTGATGGCGATCTTCAGCAAGCTGCACCTGAGCCAGGGTTTCTAAAATGGCAGTCGGCGTTTGTTGAATGCCGCTGCCTGCTGTCCACAGTTGCACGGCGGGGTAGTGTTGATGGGCGTAAGTGTAGAGCGAGGCTGCTGCAATCACTGCCTGCTCAAAATCGTCGGGATGCCAGCGGAATAGACTATCTAGGGCAATGACAATCTGTTGACCACTGGTAAAAATTTCGAGTTCCCGAATGCGTAGTTCGTTGTAGCGGGCACTGCTGCGCCAGTGCACCAGTCGGAGGGGATCGCCCCAGCGGTAAGGACGTAGTGAGCGGGTGGCTCCTTCGGAACTGGCTTGGGGGAGAGCAGTTTGGTACTGCATCTGACGTTCGCGATCGCACCCTGCTTGATCAATGAGCGGACAGTGACTCAACGGCAACACCGTAGGATAGACCATGGCCTTTCCAGGAACCCGGCTTTGGCGACAACTCCAAAATAATCCCAAGGGGGCAGCAGTTCTGAGGCTCAACTGTTGCCAACGATAGACCCCACGCTGGCGGGTAGGCACAGCATAGGTCCAGGTGTATGAGTCGTGAGCCGGAATGACTTCAATGGCACTTTTTGCTGCGGAGCCCAGGGCTGCCGGCAGATGGTCTTGCACCATGAGTAAAGACTTAGGTGCAGGGGTGGGATTGTTGAAGGTAAGCGTCACTGTGAGACTGTCCCCAGCACTGACGGGGTAAAGGGGCTGGCGTTGGATGGCAATACCCCGAAGCGATCGCCCCGGCAAAACCGCCGCAATACCTAGCAGCGCAAATCCTAGGCCACTGAGGACATAGAGCCAGCCTGCTAGGGTGTTTGCCGCTGCCAACAAAAAGAATAGAGTCAGTCCCAATAACACCCAACCGGCATAGGCAGGGATCGCCCAATGCATTTCCAACCAATGGGTGAACCGGGAGACAAGTTTCATGGGATCCGCTCTCAAGGGACGTTCACAATCCAACAGGCATTGCTCTTTCTCAGGGTTCCCTATTCTCTGGTCTCCCGTGTACACACAAGTCTTGAAAAGATTCAAAATCCTTGCACTCGCCCCCCTAGCCCCCCAATTCTGGGGGGAAATAGTCCCAGTTTTTGTTGATCTCCCCCCAGAATTGGGGGGTCGGGGGGGCTAATGCAGAGCGAAATGGGTTTATCCAGAGATGTGTGTACACCGTAGCCCAGAATTGGGGGTCGGGGGGGCTAATGTAGGGTGGAATGATTTTATCGAGAGATGTATGTACACCGTAGCTTCCCTCGCAGGGTTCTGCACCTTGTCCAATCGTCAAAGTCCAATCGTCAAAACCGTCGCCGCAGAAGACGGCATGGAAACCTCTTTAGCGGTTTTGGGTGACTACCCTGGGTTCAAATTGAAACTTCTGGGGCAGGCTGGGGTCAAAGCGACCACTCACCCAATGAACATCGGGATCACCAAAGGTTTCGACTCGGGTGAAGTGCATTAGTCGCTGTTTAGTCTTATGGTTCACCAAGGGCTTGTCAATTTGAAAATAGTGAGAGTCTCCATGCACTAATACGACTGGCTTTGAGAAGTCGGTGGTTTGCGTCTCTAGCACCTGGAGAAAATCTCGGAAGCCATTGTTGCCACTGTCTAGGCCACGTCCAAAGTTAGGATTAGCGTGAATAATTAAGACTAAGGCGTCATAGTCGGGCTGCTGCGCTACCGCAAAAGCCTGTTTGAGCCAGTCGAGGTTGGCTTCGTTGCGGCGGCGATATTCTGCATCCCCACTAGCAGAGCGCCCCAGATTATTGTTGCTGCCCACCACATGAATGCCTGCAAATAAAACTGAGCCATAACGCCAGCGGACATTTTCAACATACTCACGAAACTGAGGCTTTTCGCTTTGGTGGGTGAGGTTGAGAGCAAAGGATTTCAGTCCGTTGTCTGAGTCAAAAAACAGCGATCGCACCTTGGCCAAGCGCTCCTCGGGGTCTTCACCGGTACGGTGGCAGTCCGTCCAGTCATTGTCGCCAGGCACCAGAACAAAGGGAGCCTGAAACTGTTGGAACAGGCGGCGGCGATCCAGAAATAAGGTGTCTTGGCAGGGTACGATACTGCTCTTGATGTCGCCATCGTGGATGACAAAGGCAGCCTGAGTCTGGTTGACATCCGTAATGAGGCGCTGAAATTGTTGCGCTTGCTCAGGGGTATAGGGCAAGTCCCCGATGAGGGCAAATTCAAATCCACCCTGGAGCGGAGGGGTCGCACTTTGGCCGGGTTGAATACCCTGCCAGCCCCAGAAAATTGCCATCGCGATCGCCAGGATTAAGGAGAGAAGCCAGGGCTTTGGTCGCTCATTTGAGCCAGTTTTAAGCCATCGCAGCATAAGCAAGCTCCGGTATAACGTCAAGACTGATGCGACTGAAAATAATCCACCACAATTTGGACAATTCGTTCCGCTGCATGACCATCCCCAAAAGGATTGATGGCATTGGCCATCTTTGCATAGGCCACCGCATCACTCAAGAGGCGAGAGGCATGATGGGTCAAAGACTCTGGGTCAGTGCCCACCAACAGGGCTGTACCGGCCTCAACCGCTTCAGGCCGCTCTGTGGTTTCCCGCAACACCAAAACAGGTTTGCCTAAACTGGGCGCTTCTTCTTGTAGCCCTCCAGAATCGGTCATGAGCAGATCACATCGCTGAATAGCACCAACGAGATGGGTATAGTCTAACGGCTCTGTCAAAAAAACCCGTGGATGATGCCCTAATGCCTGGGTGAGGGGTTCGCGCACCGTAGGGTTGCGGTGCAGGGGTAAAATCAGGGCGGTGTCCGGGAACTTCTCTAGAATTTGTAAAAAGCCTGTGGCGATGTCTTTGAGGGGGGCACCCCAGTTTTCGCGCCGATGCACGGTTGCTAAAATGGTTCGATATTGTGACCAGTCCAACCCCGCAACCGGACAGTGCGGATGTTGAGCTGCTACCTTCAGCAGTGCATCAATCACCGTGTTACCCGTTTGGTGGATTGCTCCGGTGACTCCAGATCGCTTCAGATTTTGGACTGCGGTGGGGGTCGGCGCAAAGTGAAGCTGGGCAACCTGGGAAATGAGTCGTCGGTTGGCTTCTTCTGGGTAGGGGTTAAACAAATCATCGGTGCGCAGACCCGCTTCGACATGGCCGACCGGAATTTGTTGGTAGAAGGCACTTAATGCAGCGGCGAAGGCCGTGGTGGTGTCTCCTTGCACTAGCACTAGGTGGGGTTGCTGTTCTTGAAACCACGCCTCTAGCCCCTGTAGACTTCGACAGGTAATATCGGTGAGAGTCTGGCGGGGCTGCATAATGGACAGGTTGTGATCAGCGCTGAGTGCAAACAGCGACATGACTTGCTGCACCATTTCCTGGTGTTGACCTGTCAAAACGACCTGGGTTTGAAACTGAGTATTGGCTCGAAAGGCCTGAATCACAGGCGCTAACTTAATGGCTTCGGGACGAGTTCCCAGGATGATACAGACACGAATGGAGGACTCTGCCATGAACAATGATACCCAGACTCAAGAAAAGTTTCTCTCAGTTTAACTGACGTTGCCCGTCCTCTCCTTGCCTTTGCAGGCATAAAAAAACCCGGTTAAGCCGGGTTCCAAACCATGATGAGATTGAGACTGCACGAATCGCCAGATGACGATTGCCTAGTAGGTTTTAAGATCACAGGTGAGCGGACAGGAGGCATAGACCGTTTTGTGCCTGGGATTTGCTTCCCCGTTTAGCCACCGGAGCCATCGCACTTCGTGGGGATGAATGCCTTTGAGGGTGAGCAGCGCTGCACTAACGAAGAGTGCTAAGACATTCGCCAGCAGAATGCCACCCGCCACCAAAACAACTGCACTCATGGGAAGGACGGACTGGAGCGCGATCGCAGCCAGTGAACCAATGGTCAAAATCAAGAATACTAAGGGGAAGCCCACCACTAACCAACAAACCGTTAGGGTGAACGTCCAAACAAAAAAACTTTTCAGTAGTAAAATCAAATAACTTCTACTGTCGTGAGGAGCGTGGGCTACGGTCATATTTACCTCCCGGCTGTCTATAGTGAAACTAAGTTAAAAATTTGAACTAAAAGATGTCGCAATATCGAATCAAGTTTTTTTAGTATATAGACTAAACCTGATAAATCTGATTGCCTCTTCAACAATATTTACACCAGGAATTGATCCCCCAAGGTTTCGACATCATTTGTAACCCTGTTTTTGTATGGTTAATTACCTCTGGCTTCAGCAAAAAATAGCTTGCTGCAACCAAAGAATGGATGTCGGGTTGGGCGAACTCTATCTTCTAAACCCCATTGGCTTCTGGACTCAACCTTCTGAGAAACATGAATTTAACATTAGTTAATGAAGAAATTTTGCAAATATTCAGGATTAGAGATTCAAAAATCCCGCTTTGTAACAGAAATGAGACGTTGGATCGAACGCAAACTAAAAGCTGCAAAGGAACAAGTCAGGGCAAGGTCTCCTAAAATTTAGCGGTGCGGATCAATCTTATCGGTGAGGGGTGAATACTGTAAGTACTGACGTAAGGTGCTGTTTTTAGAGGCAATACTGCTATGACCTACAGTTCTCAGCCGCCGATTCCTCCGCCCTCATCCCAGCCCTCCATGCCGCCCCCACCCTTGCCGTCTAGTCTGGGTGGGCGTCACGATGACACGGCGATGACCCAAACGCTCCCTCAATCACCGCGAAACAATGGCTCCTATACCCAGGTGGCCAGTGACAGTGCTGAACCGACTCAGTCCAATTTGCAAATTAAAAACCGACGTCCCAGCCATGGCATTACTTTAGAGAGTCTGGTAAGCGAAGCCTTTGAAAATGGACATTCTGATATTCATCTTGGTGTAGGAGAGGTGCCCCGCTTCCGCGATCGCGGTCGTATGGAAATGACCAACTATCCCGTCACTGATGAGGCCACCTTTGAATACTGGCTAGAAGAAGTGCTCACCCCCGAACAGGTGCAGCAGTTTCACTCCACTCTGGAGTTTGACGGTGCCGCCCAGTACGAAGACATGGCGCGGGTGCGGATCAACGTCTTCGTCTCGCTCTATGGCCCAGCGATGGTGCTGCGGCTAATTCCGCTCAAGATTTTGACCCTGGAAGAATTAAACTTACCCATGGTCTTTCAAGACCTCTGCCACTACCACAAGGGGTTGATTTTGGTGACCGGCCCCACGGGGTCTGGCAAGTCTACCACCATGGCCGCTATGGTGGACTACATCAATTCCGAGATGCCCAAACACATCATTTCCATTGAGGATCCCATTGAGTTTGTGCATCGGAGCCGCCGTGCCATGATTCGACAGCGGGAAGTTGGGGTACATACCCTCAAATTTGATAACGCGCTTAAGGCTTCGCTGCGGGAAGACCCGGATGTGATCTTGATTGGGGAAATGCGCGATCGCGAGACGGTGAACACTGCCCTCAAAGCTGCTCAAACGGGCCACTTAGTCTTTGGCACCCTGCACACCAACAGTGCCGTCAAAACCATTGAACGGATTTTGAATCTATATAATCCCGAAGAGCAAGAACCGATGCGGGTGCAGGTAGCCGAGTCGCTGGTCGCAGTCATTGCCCAGTCCTTGGTGCGCACCACAGATGGCAAGCGGGCCGCCGTCCACGAAATCATGATTAACACCGACGCTATCAAGGACTACATCCTGCGGGGCGCAGTAGAAGAAATTGAAGCCATGATCCCTCAATGTACCTACGACGGCATGATCACCATGAATCAGTGCCTCTATCAGCTCTATGAAGAAGGGCGCATTGACGAAGAGACCGCCTTAGAATCTTCTCCGCGTCCCAACGAAATGGCTCAAATTCTGCGCGGTCGCGTGTAGCACGTTTTACCGCCATGCTGTATCGATTCATGAATCCCCATCCTCCCTCAATTCTTCCAGTTCAGTCAGTAGTATCGCTAGTTGTTTTTCTAGGTAGAGTGGCACATCATCTCCATCCTTAAAACTGCTATGAATATAGCGGTTCTCACCTGAGTGAGATACGGGGTGTGGGGGTGGAACCCCCACGCAGGGGGCACTGCCCCCTGCACCCCATGTACTCCATTGATCTGTAAACCGCTATAGTACATAGCATTAGTATTACTGTGTTGCTCTCTGACCATCACGATACAACAGCCACAAAAAGTAGGGTGCACCAATGGCAGCCGTAATTACCCCACAGGGTAGTTCAATGGGCGCAAAGAGAAGCCGCCCCAGCACATCTGCGAGTTCAACCAGGCAAGCCCCAACAAGAGCCGCCGTTGGCATTAACCCGCTGTGGGAAGCCCCCACCCAGTGACGAGCCAGGTGGGGTGCCATCAGTCCAACGAACCCCACATTGCCAGCGATCGCCACGGCTGAACCCGCCAGGGCTACGGTACACAACAGCAGCAGACTGCGTTTTTGCTCAACGCGATTGCCCAGCCCCAAGGCCAGATCATCCCCTAGGTTGAGGGTGTCCAGATCACGGGCCAGCAACAGTGAGAGGGGCAGAAACACCATCAATGGGATCAGCAACGGCCAGAGATGTTCCCAGCTGCGGCCATAGACGCTGCCAGTGAGCCAGACTAGGGCTTGGCTGACATTGTAGATATTGCCAAAGGTAATCATGAGGCTGGTCAGAGACCCTGTAAATGCAGTAAGACCCACCCCCACTAAGATCAGCCGAATGGGAGCGCTGCCTTGATTCCAGGCCAGCAGATAAATGGCGATCGCAGCCCCTAAGCCGCCCATAAAAGCCGCCACCGGCAAACTAAAGATGGGGGCGGTGGGTACCAGCACAATCAGCGCCACTGCTACTAAGCTGGCTCCGGAGTTAATGCCGACAATTTCAGGGGCGGCCAAGGGGTTGCGGGTCAGTCCCTGCATAATGGCACCCGCAACTGCCAGACCCATTCCCACTAGCAACGCCACTAAAGCGCGGGGCAGGCGCAGGGTGTTGACCACAAAGGTATAGTCTGGGTCGGCGGAGAGTCCCAGGATGGTTTTGACGACCTCCAGGGGGGGAACCCGATATTCGCCTTGGCTGACATTCACAATCAGAGCCACACCCGCCAAAATCGTCAGCCCCAGAACCACAGCAGGGGTGCGACGATCGATCCGCAGCGATAGGGGCAATTGCCGTAGTCGGAGGGTCAGCCAGGGGGCAGGGGTGAGTTTCATGTCTGTTTCCGCCGCGATCGCGCCAGATAGATAAAGAACGGTGCCCCCAGCAGACCCATGACAATGCCAACGGGTAACTCCTGGGGGCGAATCAGCAGCCGGGCCGCAATGTCAGCCACGGAAAGCAAAATGCCGCCCAGGATCATGGCGTAGGGCACAATCCAGCGGTAGTCTGTGCCGACGCCAAAGCGCACCATGTGGGGAACCACCAGTCCCACGAAGCCAATCGGCCCTGCTAGAGCCACGGATGTTCCGGCTAAGAGCACTACGGCGACGGCGGCTGCTCCCTTGACCCAGATCGTTTGCAGCCCCAGACCCTGGGCGACATCTTCTCCTAGGTTCAGCAGCGTCAGCGGTCGCCCTAACAAGAGCCCGAGAAATAGTCCCATGGCCAGGTAGGGCACCATAGTTCCTAGACTTTCCAGATTTTGTCCGGCCAAGGAGCCCGCCAGCCAGAACCGAATTTCATCAAGGGTGCGCTGACTGAGGAGCAAAATGCCCGTGGTCAATGCACCTAACAAATAGGACAGGGCCGCGCCCGCAATGATTAGCTTCAGGGGGGTGAGCCCACTGCGGCCCAGAGATCCTAGCCAGTAGACCGTCACGGCTGCGATCGCAGCCCCAGCAAAGGCAAAGCCCACCGCCCCGCCATACCCCCAAAAAATGGCCATCACCATGGCCAGAGACGCCCCCGCACTAATGCCTAAAATGCCAGGATCCGCCAGGGGATTGCGCGTCAGCCCCTGCACTAGGGTGCCTGCCACCGCCAGGGCAGACCCGACGCCAGCGGCCAAAAGGGCGCGGGGCAGCCGCACCGTGCGAATGATTAAATGCTCCGTCGAGCCATCAAAGTCAAAAATTGCTGCCCAGACCCTCTGAGGATGAATATCAGCGGCCCCTAACAGCAGGCTCCCGAGCAAACTGAGGACAAGCAGCCCCAAGCCTATGCCCAGCCCCAGGGGTCGATAGAGAGAAGATCGAATTTGCAACATCTCCGAGACATAGAAAGAGCATGATCTCAGTCAGGGCCGCCGCCAAAGCACGCCTGCTAATGCCGAGGGATAAACTACGAGTCCGGCGGCTGGGTGGCAATCCCAAGGGTGGCTCCCTCAATAGCCCGCAGCTCATCCATAACCGCAATCACCCGGCCATGATTGACGGCTTCGTCGGCGTTAATCACAATCACCGCTTCCCCGGTATCAGCCATCAACTGCCGGGCTTGAGCCTGTAAGTCTGACAGGGCGATCGCCTCTCGATTCAGTAACAGATCCCCAGAGTCCTGTACCGTCACTGTAATGCGGGTGCGCTCCCGCACCTCAGCGCTCGCGGCCTTGGGCAAATTCACTGGCAATGCCTCAGAGCGGGTCAAAAATAAGCTGGAGATAATGAAAAACGTCAAAATGGCGAAGATGACATCAATCATCGGCACAATATTCAGCTCAAACTCCTCCTCAGTCTCTTCAAGGAGATACATAAGCTGCCTCCTGGGATTGCTTTAGGTGCTCATAGTGAGACTCATGGAGAATTTCGAGCTGGCCGCCATACTCCTGAATCAGCGCCATCTGTCGTCGATATAAACCCCGAAACAGATTGGCAAACAGCAAGGTTCCAATCGCCACCATCAACCCTGCTGCCGTTGACACCAGTGCTTCACTGATGCCCCCGGTCACCGCATCGGTATTGGCACTAATATCCCCCAGGCGCAAGGCTCCGAAGGAGCGAATCAGTCCCAGAATCGTGCCTAACAGCCCCAAGAGGGGGGACACGCTGATAATCGTGGAAAATAGGGTGCTAAATCGCCGCAGTTGAGGCAGTTCGGCCTGCATGGCGCTCATTAACCCCAGGTGAAACTGCTTCGGAGTTGCGTTCTCAATCGACAGTGCCTCTAATAAGATTCTGGCCATGGGCAGATTCAGGTTTTGCCGTAACTTGACATAGACCTCTCCTGGACTGTGTTGATAGGTGCCCAAGATGTCTTGCATGACCCGCCGCTGTCGCCGATTCAGCCGCAGCCAGAAAATAGAGCGCTCTACGATCAGTGCGATCGCAATAATCGAAAACCCCAGCAGCGGCCACATCACAATGCCACCTGAGGCAAAAATTTCCGCCATACGCTAATTACTCACTCTCTAAACCAAGAAACCCACTCCAACTTTGAGCCGAGAAGCGACCGGTGAAAGCCCGTGAACGCCGCCCAGAATGCTTTGGATTCTGACTAGACCCAGGGGCAGTAGCAAGCCCTGGAAGCCAATGATCACTGAAATTACTTGAAAATTAGTTTCATTATAGTTGACTATACTTCGCATCCTAATGTCAAGCTCAGCATCAAGAACCCTGCCCAGCCACCCTCAGATTGTTGTTTCATTGATTGACTCCTTCAAAAGACTTATGATCCCTTTCTGTCATGGATGACGGTCATCGTTCCCCTAACCGAGTCCTGCCTGGAATATCTGTCTAATGCCCAACCCTAACTCTGGAGCGACATGCAGTAGTTCTAACAGCAATTTACTTTTGCTTCTCTAGAATAGATCTCAATAAATGCCTTAGAATATCCCTGTTGTCCATTCTTCAGGCAAATAGCATGAGCCTTTGCGATCTGTGCGTGCAACACCACCACCAGGAAGCTGCTCGCCTCAAAAAGCTAATGACTTGGGGTTTGCTGGGATCCGTCGGGGTGCACCTAATGGCCTATACGCTTAGCACCCTGGATTTCTGGCCCCGACAACTTCAGGACGAGTGGACACCCATTGAGCTGATTGTGACTGAACCCCCCCCTACAGAAGAACTGCTCGAAGAACAGCCCTTACTCAAAGAACAGCCCTTAGAAGAGCCAGTTGAAGATCAAATCGAGCCTGTACCGCCCCCCGATCTCAGCGCGCAGCTCAGCACCGAAACCCTGGAAGAAAACACTCCCTTAGCTGAACCTCAACCCGCTCCCATCCAGCCCATCCCCATTGATCCTGCTTCTGTCGAAACAACGAAGTCCTTGCCTGAAACCCAAGTTGCCTCCGATCTGCTGACTCCTGCCCCCGCTACAGATGATTCAGAGACAGGCTCTTTTGGGCGGTTGGCAGAGGTGCTTCGTAGCAGACGAATGCAGCGAGAATCTCAAGGCCAGCCAACCTCAGAAACAACAGCCACCGGAACATCCAACTCTGAGCCAGTTGCCGCAACCGGTCAGCCATCGGGAGCGACAGAAAATACCCCAGGAAATGGCCAGGGAACCCAGGGTGCAGGATCACGCACGGTTGCCTGCCAGGATTGCGTGAAGCCCCAATATCCCGAGAGTGCGCGCCGAGCCAGGATCGAGGGTCAGCCCCAAGTAAATGTAGACATTAACCCCGATGGCAGTGTTCGTGCTGTCACCCTCACCCGGTCCAGTGGCAATGCCGACATCGACCGAGCCGCCATAGAGGCCGCACGCCAGTCTCGGTTTCAGCCTGTCAGTGGAGGGGCCAGTGTTCCCGTTGATTACGATCTAAATTTGGAAGGATCTCGTCAAAATCGGGAGGTTCGCCGTCGTCAGGAGCGCCTCTCGGTGGAAATCCCTGCCCCGGAACCTGCCCCGGCACCCCCCCCTGTAGAAGCAGCAGCACCAGAAGAACCCGTGAGCAACCCCAGCCCTCCTCCAGAAGCTGTGGCTCCCCCTCCCCCCGAAACGAGTTCACCTCCTGAAGTGCAGACCCCGCTGCCCGCAGAACCCGACTATACGCCTCCTCCAGACCCCGTTGAAACCTATGAGGCAGTTGAACCTCTGCCAATTGAAACCTATGAGCCACCCATTGAAACCTATGAACCCGATCCGCTTCCAGTCGAGCCGTCACCATCCTATGAAGCTCCACCCGAAATTTTTGTACCAGAAGCACCCCCTACAAGCGATTTGGAGTGACTTGGCGCTGACGCAAGTGATTTGATGCCTAACCCGCTCTAGCTTAATTAGCACTTAACTCTCTACAAAAATGCTTGATGTTGTCACCCCTGTAACCCTCACCACACGGAAGCTCACCCTTGCCTACGAAGGAAATACCGTTATTGAAAGCTTAGATCTGGCCATTCCCCGTGGCCAGATCACGACATTGGTTGGGGCAAATGGGTGTGGCAAGTCCACCTTGCTCAGGGGCATGGCGCGCTTACTCCAACCGAAGAGCGGCACTGTCTATCTGGATGGCGATGCCATTGCTCGACTGCCGACTAAAGCCTTGGCAAAACGCCTGGGCATTTTGCCCCAAGGCCCCACCGCCCCTGAAGGGCTAACGGTGCGTGAGCTGGTGGCTCAGGGCCGCTATCCGCACCAGAACTGGCTGCAACAGTGGTCAAAACAAGATGAACTCAAGGTGGCAGAGGCCATTGCCATAACCCACCTCCATGAATTTGCCAGTCGTCCGATTGATACTCTCTCTGGTGGCCAGCGGCAGCGAGCCTGGATTGCCATGGCTCTAGCTCAAGACACCGAAACCCTGCTGTTGGATGAGCCCACCACTTATCTGGATCTCGCTCACCAAATCGAAGTGCTGGATCTACTGCATCAGCTCAACCGCGAGGGAGGACGCACAATTGTGATGGTGCTTCACGATCTGAATTTGGCTAGTCGGTACAGTGATTATCTAGTTGCATTGAAGCAGAAGACAGTGGTGTGTCAGGGACAACCTACCGCAGTCATGACCGAGGCAATGGTGCAGCAGGTCTTTGGCTTAGAGAGTCGCATCATTCAAGATCCCCTCACAGGCCGCCCCCTATGTATTCCTATGAGCCGGGCTGTGGTGAGTCAAACCATTTCTTACCTTTCGGGAAGTTGATTGGGGTCAATGCCTTGTGAAGTGCCCCCCGAATTTCGGACACAAGGCAAAGCAGGTAAGCTTTACATCCAAAGTAGCAGTGGGCTAAGCGAGGTGATGATCTAGGGAGCGATGTTCCCCGTGATGCTGCAACGTTTGGGCGAACAATTCAACTGTCCCTAATTATTTCTTTGGAAATGCGCCCTAAAGGGGTTTGGCCAAGATTCGCCAGTGCCGCATGGGCGTACAGTCGAGCAAAGTGAGACTGGGGATTGGCCATGAGTGTTCTGCGATCGCCATACTCTAAAATTTTGCCCTGCTCCAAGATTAAAATTTGATCCGCTCCCATGACGGTCTGCACTCGATGGGCAATGATCACCCCAGTGCGTCGGTGTAACAGGCGATCGATGCCCTGCTCAATGAGTTGTTCCGTTAGCGGATCAAGGCGCGAAGAAGCTTCGTCTAGGATCACTAACCCTGGATTTTTTAGGAAGACCCGAGCAAAAGCCAACAGTTGCGCCTGCCCTGCGGACAAGCCGCTGCGGTCTTCGCCTAACTCCGTATCCAGCCCATAGGGTAACCCGATCAACCAGGGCATTAACCCCAGATCCTCAAGGGCTTGCAGCACCTCCCCATCGGAAATGTGGGGATTGAAAAAGGTCAGGTTGTTGCGAACGCTCGTCTGAAACAACTGCACATCCTGGGTGACAAACCCAATTCGCTCGGTCAAATTTTGGGGTGAGACCTGTGAAATATTAACCCCTCCTAAATATATCTGCCCCGCCTGGATGTCGTAGAGGCGCAGCAACAGCCGGGCCAGGGTACTTTTGCCACTGCCGGTATGGCCCAACAGCCCCAACACCTGACCTGGGGGAAGGCGGAAGGTGAGGTTTTGCAGGGTGGCGCGTTCTGGGTTATGGGTGGTGGGATAGGGAGGCTGCTCCAGGGACAAATAACGAGTCACCAATGACGGCTGATAACTAAACCAAACCTCCTTAAAGGCCACAGAAAGGGCACCCTGGGGCAGTTGGGTTTGACCACTGGCACGGAGTTGACTGCGTTGTTTTAGCAAGTGTTGGATCCGCTGGAGACTGGCAGCCGCTTGCTGAAATTGCTCTAGCTCTGCCCGAATCTGCTCAATGGGATCTTGGAGAAGGGTGGTGTAGTAGAACAATAGGTATACGGTGCCAATGGTGATGGCATTCTGGTTCCACAGGTAGGCACCCAAGCTGAGGGCGATCGCATTGCCAACGGTAAACACCCCCACAGTGCCGCCCCACAACGCCGTGCTAGTCAAACGGGCACGGTGAAAAGCTTTGAGCCAGCGTCGCAAAATTCCATAGAGGCGATGCCGAACATAGCCCGTTGCCCCATTGGCGCGCAGATCTTCCAGGCCACTCAGGTGCTCTGCCACAAAGCCATAAAACTCCGCACTCATCTGGCGATAGACACGCCAAGGCTCTACCGCTAGCACTTGCAGGCGTGAAAGCAACCCCAGAGCGGTTATAGCAAAGACACTTAGGCCCAGTCCGGCTCGCCAGTCTTCCCACCACAAAACCCCCAGAATTCCCATCACCAGTAAGCCATTGCCTAGCACCTGGATCACAAACTGAGAGAAAAAGCGGGAAAGAGCATCCACATCCCCATCAACCCGCTCAATCAGCTCACCCGGTGTATGGGTCGCATGAAAGGGTAAATCCAGATGGAGCGTATGGCGAACTAGATCCAGCCGCAGGGTATTGGTGGCGTGCCAGGCGATGGTTTCACCCAAGTAAGTAGAGGCCAGCACCAGAGCCTGACGAACCAGGGCAATGGCGATGAACCCTAGGGAAATTTGGATCAGGATGCGTTGAGCCACCCCAGCAACGGCTGCATCAATAAACCCCCGCATCAACTGGGGGTTGAACACCTGCAAGCCAATGCTGGTCAATAGAGTCAACGCCAAACCAGCCACCTGCAATCGGTAAGGGCTGAGATAGGTTGTCAGCAGGTAGGTATAGAAGGAGCGGGAGGTCTTCATATCCAACAAAGGGGCTGCATCATGGCAGCCAAAAGCAGATGAAGGGTGGTTTTTATCTGGGTGAGGACGCCGTGAGCAGTTGTCCTGCTTCTAGCACCAGCACTTGATCGGCCTGGCTTAAAACCACGGGGCGGTGGGAAACGATCAAGCAGGTTGGCGGGTGATCGAGTCGGTGGGTTGAGGGGGCAGCAGCTTGGTCAGACTCGCTGGCACTTTCTTGACCCAACAACCGCTCCCAGAGCCGCTGCTCCGTGTTCACATCCAGGGCACTGGAGAGATCATCAAAAACCAGCAACTCCGGCTGACGCACCAGCATCCGGGCGGCAGCGGCGCGTTGCTTTTGGCCCCCGGACAGGCGGACTCCCTGGGTGCCAATGCGGGTGTCTAAGCCCTCTGGTAGTCTGGCAACATCTTGATCAAAGACAGCGGTCGTGATAGCACCTTGCAGCCGTTTGGGAATGTCTGATCCTGCTAACCCCAGCAACAGATTTTCCCGCAGGGTGGTGCTAAAGAACTGGGGAACTTGGGGGGTATAGGCCACTCGCGGAGGGATCAATTGGTTGGCTGGATCGGTAACTGGTTGATTATTCCAGAAGATGGCGCCCGCCTGGGACGGGAGCAGCCCTAACAGCACCCGCAGCAGAGTGGTTTTGCCAGCCCCCACGCGCCCGGTAATCACGGTTAAGCTGCCGCGCCCCAGGGTTAAACTAATGTTGGTAATGCCGTTGTCACTACCGGGATAGTGGTAGGTCAGACCCTCTACCCGCAGCTCTTGCAGCGGCTCAGAAGGTGGGAACCCAGCGGGCTTCGGCAGGGGGGGCGGTGACCCCAGGATTGGTTTGAGATAGAGGGGGTAGGGGGTTGTCAGGCAGGATGGCTGTGAGGTGGGAGGCACTGAGGCGGGGGATGTCCCCGGCTGGGCGGCTTCAGTGCCAATCAGGCTGGTCATCCGGGCAACGGAGACGCTACATTGCTGGGTCTGGGCCAGAAATCCTCCCAGGAAGCCCAGAAAGTAGGTGACGAAGGAAAGGTAATAGATAAACAGCGCAAACTCCCCGACCGTTAGCTGACCCTGGGCACCTAGCTTGGATGCGGCCAGCAGCAATACCAATCCAGTTCCCAGACTGACGATGTTATCGAAGCCTGCATTGAGAAGAGCGGTAAAGACCTGATCTCGAACTACCTGCCGACGCCTGCGATCGCACCGCACTTTGAGTTCAGCCAGCATGGGCGTTTCGGCACCCGCCACCTTAATAGCCTGCACCGCCGTAAACAGATCGCCCAACAGCCCCGTCACCTGCTGCGTCGCCTGACGACTAGCATGACGATAACGCTTCAGCCGCTGCTCAGCCCGCCGCACCAGAGCTGTAATGGCACACAGGGGCACAAACACCAGCAACGTGATCGTGGCATTGACGCTGAGCATGAGCGCCACTGAAACTCCTGCGAATACCGCCTCCGCCAAAATTTCATTGGTACCCACCACCGTATCTTCAAGTTGCTCAGCATCTTCTCGGAAATAACTCAGCAACTCCCCTGGCGAAGTGGCATGACCATTAATGCCCCCCGTCGCCAACTCTGCTCCAGGGCGTTGGAGCAGCCCCAGCAGCAGGTTATGTCGCACCAGAGCGCTCATCAGAAAGCGATGCTGGGTCTTGGTGATCCGCCCCACAAAAATAGCAATCACGCGCCCGGCTCCTGCGGCTAAAAGTAGCCCAATCCAGAGCCAGGGCGTTCCACCCTCAGGCGACTGCGTCAGGCTGTCAAAAAACTCCCGGATCAGCAACCCCGGCACAATGGGAAAGCCAGTAATCACCAGCCACAGGAAAGTGTCTAGCCAATACAGCCGCTGGGCATAGCGAATCATCTGCCAGAGATATTGCCAGATGGAGGGCACAGAGATGGATTGGGGACGCACTGGCATAGAAAGATGGATTATCACCTCACTCAACTTATCCCAACGGGATCTTGAAAAGGAGCCCGAGAGGGATTTTTTTGACTGCTCAGCGGAGTTTTTGGCGAGATGGTCGTACTAATGTGACTTTCATATCGTCGCTATTCTTCTCAAAGATCGCTGATCGCTAGCCCCAGCTCAGCAAGTTGATCCGGACTCAGCGATCGCAGCTTCTCCACCAACTCCTGCCGCCGGTGTCGTTCCTGCTCCAACTGCTGTTCTGCCAGTTCCGCCCGCTGGCGTTCAACCTCAGCCCGTTCTGCACCTGTGAGGAATAGATTTCCCTGTGCGTCCCACCAGCGCAGCCAGCGTTGCTCCGGGTAGTTGAGATAGGTTCCCTGCCAAACACCCAGCTCCACCTGCATGGATAAAATAGCGCCCATCTGGGTGCAATCGTTGCAGGAGGGGTTCAATCGAATCAGTCAGCAACAAACTCTGGGGATGTTCCTCAAAATTTTTCACAAACCTCCCATCCGACTCCGGCAGTTGCGTGTGATCGGGAAACTGAGGAGGCAGCCCAAGCTGGGTAATGATCTCAGCCATAGCGTCAGTTCATTTCACGGTATTGACCAGTCTATCTTGAACTCCTTCCGAGAGGGAGCTTGAGGGACGATAATATAGAGTATCGGGCTGGGGAGCCACCCATGACACCAAAACTGCTGAACGACAATGCCGTCGTGACTGAGCTGGACATCAGCCACCTAGTCACCGAGGATGATACTCCTGTGGACAATTTTCAATCAGAAAAACAGCAACGACTCTTGGTGGAGCCGCTGTACAGTTCCTGGTTGCTCGAAATGCCGTTTATTGCCGCGGCCAACGTGGGTCTGTTCTATGCCCTGAAGCAAGATCCTATTGTGCCCGATGCCATGCTGAGCCTGGGGCTGGAAGTGCCAACAGACTGGAGCAAAAAACAGAACCGCTCCTACTTTGTCTGGGAGCTAGGTAAAGTGCCCGACGTCTGTATTGAGGTTGTGTCTAACCGGGAAGGAGATGAGTTAACCCTGAGCCGTAGATCGCAGCAGCAGGGCAAACCCATGAGCAAAAAAGAACTCTATGCACGCATCGGTGTGCCCTACTACGCCGTGTTTGATCCCCTGGAGCAGCTTCAGACCCCAACTGAGATGGATGGAGCCTTGCTAGGGGTTTGGGCCTTGAGAGAGGGACGGTATCAACCGTTGCCGTCACCGTTCTGGTTGTCAAGCGTGGGGTTAGGTCTAACGCTGTGGGAAGGGAAGTTTGAAGGCGTGAATGGCCAATGGCTACGCTGGTGTAGCCAGGACGGGCAGGTGATTCCGACCGGGGCAGAAGGCAGAGACCTAGAGAACCAGCGGGCAGAGACAGAGCACCAGCGCGCAGAGGCAGAGCGCCAGCGGGCAGAGACAGAGCACCAGCGCGCAGAGGCAGAGCGCCAGCGGGCAGAGACAGAGCACCAGCGTGCAGAGGCAGAGCGCCAGCGCGCAGACCGACTTGCTGCGCAGCTACGGGCAATGGGACTCGATCCAGACAACGTTGGAGATCAAGGGTAGCCTCTGCCGAAGTCCACACCAGAATGATTTCAGGGTATCAATCACCACAACGAACACACTGCTGGATGCTCAAGCGAACACAGAAGCAGGGAGCTTGACATTGAACGGGGTGTCATCCCAGCTTGATGATGTTGATGATGCGAGCCAGATTGGAGTGACTAGCGAGCAAGATCCTGACTGAGGAGGAAGAAGTCAAAGGCATAACGGCTTGACACCCTACAGAGTTGAGAAGAAATCTCAATTAGAGTATGTTTAGGCATACCCTAAGCCCCTTAACTGACATCTATGGTCGTTTCTCTCTCGCAGCAGGCGTACTGGCAATTATTTGAAGAAAAGAAACCCCTAGAACAACCCGACCAGGAAGCTGTCAGGTTTGACATCGGGTGGTGTTGCCCAACCCATCTGGGTTGTGGCTATATACATAGTCTGGATTTGCGGCCTGGACTGACTCTGGATATAGCGGATTACACCCTGTTTGATGAGGTAGTGATTACATCTACCGATCGGTTACACCCCATCGAATATACTTTTAACCTGGCCACGACAGGAAGCCCTCAGGCCGAACGGTACGGCATTTGGGGCAGTGGTTTGGCCCCTGGAGAAACCTATTGCCTACCCGCCCATCAACGGTTGGCTTCAGTCAGTGTGCATCTGGAGCCAACTGGGTTTTGTGACTGGCTGGGGCTGAGTGAAGATGAATTACCCAGTTCGCTGCGATCGCTCATTCGTCCTGCTGACCAGCACTATTACGAGTACCGTGGAACCCCCCTGGCTTCAATGCAGATGGTACTCCAGCAAATCTGGAATTGCCCCTATCAAGGTCTGACCCAACGCCTCTATCTCGAAAGTAAGGTGTGGGAACTAATGACCCTGATCCTGGACGGGGTTGGCAGCGATGTTGCCCCCCTTTCCTCAGCTCCACCCCTCAAAGCCCATGACATCGAGTGCATTCGCTACGCCAGCCAGATTTTGCAAACCCGCCTCGACCAGCCGCCCTCATTGCTGGAACTGGCTCGCCTGGTTGGTATCAACGACCATAAGCTCAAGCTTGGCTTTCACCAGGTATTTGGGTCTACGGTCTTTGGGCACCTGCATGAACTCCGCCTAGAGCGATCGCGCCAGCTATTAGAATCTGGAGACATGAGCGTCACCGCCGCCTCTCACGCCGTGGGGTTTGCCAATCGCGGTCATTTTGCCGCCGCCTTTCGTCGCCGTTACGGGGTGAATCCAGGGGTATATGTGCGGCAGAGGCGGGCGTAGTCGGCCTGCGGATCAACCCGAGGATCGCACTGTTCCTATCTACTGCCTTAACCAAACTCCAATGGTGCTGCGCGATCTCACAACAGCATCACTATCCCGGATCTGCTGCCCGGTTGGGAAGTGCCGAGCATCACATTTTGGCTGCCCGTGTTGGCATACCGTTTCCCGAACCAAAAACTCCGGGACGCGATCGCAAATACTCCGTCCAGGGATCATTCTTCGCGTTAACGCCACCTGACAACCTGTATCTTTTTAAGAAATATTGTAACTACTCAGGCTTAAAAGAATCACTATTTTTCGAGAATCATCGTGGAA
>NZ_WVIC01000051.1 GCF_009939295.1 Petrachloros mirabilis ULC683 | reverse complement strand
CGCTCCTATCCCTCCGCACCCACAAGGGGATGCGGTTTCCCGGAGGTCTTTATGAGTCAGGGCACTCTTTTTGATAAGGTTTGGGATCTCCACACTGTCAGTGTTTTACCGTCTGGGCAAACCCAGCTTTTAATTGGGCTACATTTGATTCATGAAGTTACCAGCCCCCAGGCGTTTGCTATGCTGCATGAGCGAGGGCTGCCGGTGTTGTTCCCAGAGCGCACGGTGGCTACGGTGGATCATATTGTGCCGACCCAAAGCCAGGCTCGTCCTTTTGGGGATGCCTTGGCTGAGGAGATGATGCAGGCTCTGGAGCGCAACTGTGAAGATCATGGTATTACCTTCTACAATCTGAATTCCGGCAATCAAGGCATTGTGCATGTGATTGCCCCTGAGCAGGGTATGACCCAGCCAGGGATGACCATTGCCTGTGGCGATAGCCATACGTCAACTCATGGTGCATTTGGTGCGATCGCATTTGGCATTGGCACCAGTCAAGTCCGCGATGTCCTGGCCACCCAAACCCTAGCCTTAGCTAAGCTCAAAGTCCGCAAAATTGAAGTTAATGGCACCCTGAAGCCGGGGGTTTACGCCAAGGATGTGATCCTCCATATCATTCGCACCCTCGGCGTCAAAGGGGGCGTCGGCTATGCCTATGAATTTGCCGGCACCACCTTTGAGCAGATGAGCATGGAAGAGCGTATGACCATCTGCAACATGGCCATCGAAGGTGGGGCTCGCTGTGGCTACATCAATCCGGATCAGGTCACCTACGACTATCTTCAGGGGCGCGATCGCGCCCCCAAAGGAGCCGCCTGGGATGAAGCCCTAGCTTGGTGGCAAAGCCTGCGTAGCGAGGCCGACGCTCAGTATGATGATGGGGTGGTTTTTGATGCTGCTGACATTGCCCCCACCGTGACCTGGGGCATTACGCCAGGTCAGGGCATGGCAGTCAATGAGTTGATTCCGCTTCCAGAAACCCTTGCCGACTCCGAGCGGGCGATTGCGCAAGAAGCCTATGCATACATGGATTTCCAACCGGGCAGCCCGATTCAGGGCACCAAGGTAGATGTCTGTTTTATTGGCAGTTGCACCAATGGCCGCATCAGTGACCTGCGCGAGGCAGCCAGAATTGCCCAAGGGCACCATGTTGCTGAGGGGATTAAAGCTTTTGTTGTGCCGGGTTCTGAGCGCGTCAAGCAGCAGGCCGAAGCCGAAGGACTAGACAAAATTTTCATCCAGGCTGGGTTTGAGTGGCGCGAACCCGGTTGCTCTATGTGTCTGGCCATGAACCCGGACAAACTAGAAGGGCGGCAACTGAGTGCCTCGTCTTCCAACCGTAACTTCAAGGGACGTCAAGGGTCAGCCTCGGGACGCACCCTGCTCATGAGTCCGGCCATGGTCGTGGCTGCTGCCATCACCGGCCAAGTCACAGATGTGCGGCAACTCTCCCGCTCAGAGCAGTAAGACAGTCAACTTCTTCCAACCAGATGATTGCCCTCAACTTGCGCCCTACCCTGCAAATCACCGATAGCGTCTTTGAGCAACTGTGCCAAAGCAACCCTAACCTGCGTCTGGAGCGCACCACCCAAGGAGAACTTGTCATCATGCCTCCGGCTGGCAGCGAAAGTGGCCGCCAAAACCTCAGCCTGAGTGCCCAGCTTTGGTATTGGAATCAACAATCTAAGTTAGGGGTCGCCTTTGACTCCTCTGCTGGCTTTACCTTAGCCAACGATGCTATCCGCGCACCCGATGCTGCTTGGATCGAGCAAAGCCGCTGGGAGAGCCTTTCCCGAGAGCAGCGCTCCAAGTTTGCGCCGATTTGCCCCGATTTTGTAATCGAACTCAAATCCCCCAGCGATGATTTGGCTCTGCTTGAATCCAAACTGCAAGAATATATCGACAATGGCAGTCAACTAGGCTGGCTGATTAACGCTGAAACTCAGCAGGTTTACTGCTATCGTCCTGGGCAACCCGTGCAAATCTGCGATCGCCCCACCCATCTCAGTGGTGAACCTCTCCTAGCCAACTTCCTCATGGACTTCACTCTGGTTTGGAGCTGATCACTACGATGGCACCCCTCATCCCAGTGATCAAGATCACCGTTCGTCCCTTCAACAAACCTCCACTTTTACGGGCTGTGGGGACTACACTACATCGAACTAACCCAGTTTAGAATCAAAGGGTTCACCACCTCAGGGGCTTCATCCTGGGGGCAGTGACCTATCCCCTCCAGGGTGATAAAATCCTCGACCGCAGGAAAGTTGGCCAGCTCCTGCCCCAAAGCAATCGGTTCCCACGGATCTGCTTCCCCCCACAGAATCAACACCGGGCAGGTGACCTGGGGCAATAGCTCCTCCGGCAAGGGGCCTTGGGAATAACTGGTAAAGGCCAGAAATACATCGGCAGCCCCTGGATCCAGAGCAGGTTTGAGCAGCAGGCTCACCAGCTCGTCAGTGACGGCAGCTTTGCGCCCATAGGCTTGCAGCAAAATTTTGCGGATGACCTGGGCGTTGGCCAAGCGGTGAAAAAAGGTATACCCAATCACCCGATAGGTCAAAAGTTTTTGCACCAGTGGCGCAAAGGAGCGGCGATGCCAGGGCAACGTGATGCGCTTGCGATCGTGGAGGAGGCGCAGCGAACAGTTCAACATACCCACCCCTCGCACCCAGTCGGGGTTAGTGACAGCGGCTTGAAGCGCCACGATGCAGCCAATGGAATTGGCCACCAAGAAGGCGGCTTCCCCCACGACTGATTGGCAAAAGCCGAGGATTTGATCCGCCCAGGTTTCAAAGGTATAGGGAAGTCCCTGACTGGGGTTAGGCTTGGCTGAACCGCCAAAGCCCAACAGGTCGATAGCAAAAACACGGTGGTGCTGGGCTAGCTCAGGCAGGTTGTGTCGCCAGTGGTCACTAGAGGCTCCAAACCCATGAATGAGAATAATGGCTTTACCTTGAGTGCCTGCATACTGATAGCGAATAGCCTGACCTTGCCAGTGCCAAACTTGAGTAGAGGGAGCAACTTGAGGCAGGGTGGTCATTTCAGTTCAACAGTAGGAGAAGCTACTCATACTGTAACGTTGGATTGAAAAGTGCTGGCGTCCGGGCTGGCGTCTGAGGTCGCTAATTGGTTTAAGGTTTGCCAAAAGCGGTTTTTCAGCGGCAAGGCCTGAAAGGCTTGGTTGATCGCAGCTTGGTTCAGGGTTTTGTGGGCTTGGGCACTGATTTGCAAGGCAATGTTGCGGGCGGCAACCACACTGGGATCCATTGGGGTGATCAGATCTGGATTCAGCTTAGGGAGTTCGGGTAATTGCGGGATTGAACCCAAGGTTTCTAATACGGTATGACTGACTCCTAAGTCTGGAGGCAAGCGAAATCCGATTGATAGCCGGAGCGGCAGGGGGGCAATATTTGCAGAAAAAGAGGGTAGCTCTGGGGTGAGCTTAGGCGGAGCGGGTAAGTCTCCCTCTAGGGGTCGGGGGGTATCGGTGAGGGTTGGCCGATCATGTAAGGACATTGGAGGGGACGGGGGTTCTTCAGATATGGGGTGATCGCTTTCATTGAGGCTGCGATCGCGGATCAAATTTTCCACACCCAAAATGAGGTGAGCTGATGGGTCACCCTGAGCCAAGTTGGAAGTCAAAGATGGTGCTGTATCGGGCAAACGATCCGTTGCCTTCATCTGATGCCCCTGTTCACTGAAGTGGGGAATGGGGCGATGCGCCTCTAGGTATTCCCAATCGGCAAACTCTATGATCTCGTCTTGAGGCAACACTTGCATTTCCAGCGTATGGGTCGGGGCAGATGCAGCATCGGGGGGTGTGCCGACAAGTTGACAGTGAATTGCCCAGATACCTGTGCCCAGGTAGGTTGAAGGCAAAAGATTGAGGGCACCTTGGGCATCAGCATATTGAAGCCGTTGCTGAAGTTGCGCCTGGGGACAGTCTTGCTGATCGTCCCAGTAACGAATTTGCACCTGTACAGGCTGTTGGGGGGCGTGGGTCATGGCAACCAGTTGATAGCGTCCCTCTAGGATCTCAAAGCTGGGAGATTCTAAAGGCAACCAGTCTTGATCTTCCGCTTTTTGAATCAGAAACTGCCAGTTGGTCATGGTTGTCGTTGCTACCCCACACATCTAAATGCTCAAAAGAGAATGCTGCCCAGCAGACCTAGACAGCCCTATTCATTCTGGTTGAACAAGATAATCTTGGTTGTACTTTAGACGGTTTTTGCCTTTTTACAAACAAAAATTTTAGCTTTGAGCTCATCTGCGGTTTGTAACAGCTCTAATTGGCTGAGGGTAGCCTGTTCACCACTCTTGAGCCACTTGAGTTGTAGAGTTTGAGCCTGGGCTTCGGTGTCCCCCAAAATCAGACACAGGGGGGTGTTGCTGCGAGCGGCACGCTTGAGCTGCTTGCCAAAGGCGCTGCCGCTCAGATCTAGTTCGACTGACCATCCCTGCTGTCTTAGCTCATGGGCCAACTTTAGGGCTTGTGCTTCTGCGTCTTGCCCCCGGGAAACCACATAGCAGTCTGGGGTGGCCACGGCGCACGCTCCCAGATTTTGTAGGGAAAGAATCAATCGCTCTAGGCCAATCGCCCAGCCCACTGCTGGGGTCTCTGGCCCGCCCAACTCGGTGACTAAGCGATCGTAGCGTCCGCCGCCGCAGACGGTAGACTGGGCACCTAGATCAGCGAGTTGAAATTCAAAGGCGGTATGGGTGTAGTAGTCGAGTCCGCGCACGAGGCAGGGGTTGAGCTGAAAGGGAATCTCTAGTTGGGTGAGCAAGGCTTGAACTTGCTCAAAGTGCTGCCGTGAGGCATCGCTGAGATAGTCGAAGATTTGGGGGGCAGACTGGGCAATGGTCTGGGTTTTGGGGTCTTTGCTATCGAGGATCCGCAGGGGGTTACGATGCAGCCGCTCTTGGGAATCAGGATCTAGATCGGCGGCGTAGGGACTGAAGTAACGGACCAGGGCTTCTCGGTAGTGCTGACGATCTGCGGATGTGCCCACAGTATTGAGCATCAGCGTCCATCCTTGAATGCCAAGAGCCTGGAGAAATTGGGCTGCGATCGCAACCACCTCAGCATCCGCACGCGGATCCGCACTGCCAAGCACCTCCACCCCTAACTGATGAAACTGGCGCTGTCGCCCTGCCTGGGGACGCTCATAGCGAAACATAGAGCCAAGATACCAGAGGCGTTGCACCCCACCCTGGGCATGGAGATGGTGTTCAACATAAGCTCGCACCGCCCCTGCTGTTCCCTCTGGTCGTAGGGTAATCGACCGATCACCGCGATCCAAGAAGGTATACATTTCCTTACCCACAATGTCCGTGGCCTCCCCAATCCCCCGCTCAAAAAGAGGTGTCTGCTCAAAAATGGGGGTGCGGATCTCACGGTAGGCCGCCCGCTGCAACAGATCCCGCGCCACCGCCTCCACCTGCTGCCAGTAAGTGACTTCCTCGGGAAGAATATCACGGGTTCCCCGTGCTGCTTGAATGACATCCATGAACATCCCATCAATCCAATGCAGAAGCAGTTCAGCAAACGGCTAAACGACTCCAAACCCTACTCAATGTACCAAAACTCCTCTCTTTCTGGGTCACACTACTATAGCGGTTTACAGATCAATGGAGTACATGGGGTGCAGGGGGCAGCACTCCCTGCGTGGGGGTTCCACCCCCACATCCCGTACCTCACTCAGATGAGAACCGCTATAATCAATTGCTTTCGCTACTTTGGCTAAAGCAGATCCCAAGGTGATACATAGTAATGATTGAAATTATGGTCTTTCGACTTTACCGACACTCAGTTACCTCTCAAATCAAAGCTGACAGACCATTAGGCTTCCGCTACGGGCTGAAATTCCAGCGCCACCCCGTTCATGCAGTAACGGAGTCCTGTGGGAGCCGGGCCATCTTCAAATACATGACCTAGGTGTCCCCCACAGCGGCTACAGTGAACCTCAGTCCGTACCATGAATAGGCTACGATCCGTGGTGGTTGCGATCGCACCCTCAATGGGCTGAAAAAAGCTCGGCCAACCTGTGCCACTATTAAACTTAGTATCTGACGTAAACAAAGGCTGTTGGCAACCTGCACAAATGTAAGTCCCCTGACCATATTGCTTATCCAGCGGACTAGTACCAGCTCGCTCCGTCCCATGCTTACGCAAAACACGGTACTGCTCAGGCGTTAAGAGGGCTTGCCATTCTGCCTGACTCTTCTGGACTTCGTATGTGTCTTTAGAAATCGTCATACCTGTAGAACTCCCAGCAATGTAACGTGACCCCAAAGCAGCACCCAGAAGGGCAACACTGCCAACCAGAAACTGTCGTCTACTCATAACTTAACAATTTGAGACGATTATCCTTATTGTGTCATCAAATTCTGAAGTGTGCCCCAGAGCAATCTCAGCCTCCCAACCTTCACCTCAAGGAATCGGTTGAACCGGAGGAGGCATCATCCGAGGCAGGGCGCGATTAGCCGCCACCCCACCCATAATGGCTGGAATCACACCCGTCATCACAGCTAGCAGCAAGTCTAGCAACCAAGACGCAAACACCTGGGTCAGCTCATTAGGGCGAAACAGACTCGCCAAATCAAATCCTGCCAAAGCTCCCAAAATGGCTGCACCAGCCCCAAGCAGTAGCCCCCCGGCCAGGGTCATTCCCCAGGTATACAACAGACTCGGCAAAAAACACCCCGTCCAGAATGGCCTAGGATGAGGGAGAGACGGCGGCAACTTAGGTATCCAGGCACAGACCACAGCACTGACAGATCCCGTCACCAATGCAGCCGCCAAAACCGCAGACCAATTTTCTTCTTCCAGGGGCATGCCGATTTGCAGCAAAACACTGACCGCCATCGGACTCATAAACGCTATGGCAAGAACAGCACAGGCAGCTCCCACCCCAGCACTGATTGCCCGCACATGAAATTGATTCGGCAGCCGCACCTCAGGGACAGCAACACTGACCCCAGCCGTCAGCCCAACCCAACTCATCCACACTAGCGTCAGCAATCCCACATTGAGCCACCCAGCCCAGGGCAACAGAATAGCCTGATTATTCAGCATCCGATTGAGAAGAAAAACACTAAACAGCGGGGCAATGGCCAGCAACGCGGCCAACAAAACCATATCAAACAAGCCAAAAACATTGGCATACTTGATACCTTGCCAAAACCTTCGCTTTAAGTATGGCGGAGAAACAGACCGCAAGGCATCTGTGGCCACCGGCACCTCAAGCTTTAGGGTGAGAGCAAAGCCGCAGAACAGACCCACCATCAACCCCAGAAAAAGGCTGAGCTCACTGCTCCAGGCCACTCCATTGATTTGCTGCCAAAAATCCTGGAGCCACACCCATACTGCCTGCTGGTAAAACGTCTCATCCAGCAGACTGAAGATCCCGCCAATAAAGGCTCCATGGATCGCCCCTGACACACATCCCAGGGCTATCACCATCGCCTTAAGTCGTTGCTGATCTCGCCGCTGAGGAGAGGGGGATGGCTCAGGAGCGAATACCTCCTGAGCCAAGGAGGATGGCTTGGAGTCAGGCACTTCTGCTGCTGCCTCAGACAGCTCGCTAAGTTGCTCAGACAGCTTTTGCATCTGCTCATCCAGAACCCCTCGGTCGATATGGCCCTGGTTAGCGAGGAGGTCATCCAGCAGTTTCTGGAACTCACTGATCAAGCTGTGACCCTCTGAAATACCTTGATATTTTTCTAGTGCTGGCACCAACGCCTTTTGCACAAACTTGGCCAGACTATAGAGATTAAAGGCCAGCAGGCTGGAATACTCGGCATACTTTGGATGCAGATAGGGACGAATCCAGACCTCATCCGACCGAATCACCACATCACAATCGGACACCAGGATGCCAGCAACTTGGAATTGATCCAGTTCTTGCATCACCAGAGCAGCCTGCAACCAAACTTGGAGCAGAAAAAACGGCTCCCCCTCAAGGCTATCTAAGGTCTGAGCGGAAACCCGCTGCGAGACGACATAAAACTTACAATCTTCAAAGAAATACGCCCGAATCTTGGTCACCCCTGGCTTATCGGTGCTCAGGAACTTGATGCGCCGACCCGATTCATTAAAGTGCTGCTGGTACACTCCCTGGGTCTCTGAATCAAGGGGCTCTAAGTTGACACACTGAACCACAACTTGAGGCGCTGCCGAGTCAAGGGTGTCAACACAGAGGTATTCAGAGAAAATGCCGCTGCCAAAGAGAGTTCCTCGAATTTCGTAGCGACCAGACAGCAACATATCGCACTTGAGCCATGAAAAATGACGTTGAAGTCCACATCTCGAACTTGATGTCACATCATGACATAGAAAACAGACAGGTGTCTTCTTTTGTCTGGCCTATGGCCGCTCCCTGAAAAATCACCATCCCTTTGATACAAGAATGGCCCTCAGCTTCATCGACTAACTCTTTTCCCCTTCATACCTAAATCTAACTTGGAGTTTTTGCTTAAACCGACAAGGCTTAAATCAAATTTACTCCCTAAGTTCCACTGGAGGATGAGTTATCGGCTTGCTTGAGAGCCACTCTTGGGTAACGAGACAGATTTAATTTGAACAGCGAGTTTACCTCTTTACTAAGTTTTTTAGGCTGTTTATCTGCCAGGGAAGCTATTAGCTTCAATTTCAATATAAGATCTTTTTTGCCAAGTTTCCAATAGGTTTCAGCAAACTTTACCCTCCTTGAGGTCAAGCCTCAGGAAATGTGAAGAAAGATTGACTCTTGGCTGCCCAGATCGCCTCCAACTTAGCTAGGGTTGAAAGCTGTAAACTCGGCCACGCCATTGTTTTGGAGTCTGTAGAGCTGACAGCCAAATGCGCAGCACCGCCAGGGGGTCTGCCAATGGAGAAAGCCAGAACAGCCAGGGCATGAGGGCCTGGGACAAATCATAGGACGGCAAGATGGCAGCCTGGAGTCCCCATCGCATGGCCACAAGACTTAGGTTAAGTCCCAGAGCCATCTCGGCGGTTAAGGTCGGGGTGCCCAAACCCATCAACAGCCCAATCACAATCAGGGGAAGACCCTGCACCGCGCTTAACAACCATAGATCTCCCCAAGTTTGGGCACGGGAACTGGCATCTTTTAAGTCGAGGGAGCGTCCCCACTCTTGCCATGTTTCTAAGGCACCTTCATACATGCGCACTTTGAGCACCGGTGCTCCATCTAGGAAACCGACCTTTGCACCTTGGTTGGCTGCATGACGAGCCAAGGTGACATCATCGCAAAAAGAGCGGCGAGCCCCCTCAAAGCCCCCCAATTGGGTGAGCAGGGAGCGCCGACACAAAAAACACTGGCCGTTGGCCATGACTCGTTCGGCCTGATTGGCAGTTTCACCAGCCGCCCCAAATCGATAGATGAGGGTCATGAGCAGCGCTGGCTGCAACCAGACTTCACCGGGAAATCGCAAAATGAACCGTGGGGCTAGGGACACCAAATCATATCCCTGGATTTCGGCGGCGGCGATCAGGCTCGGGATCAATCCAGGTTGGGGTTGGGTATCAGCATCTATGCCCAATATCCACTCACTCTTGACATCGCTGGCTAGGTAACCGCTATGTAATGCCCAGGGACGCCCCACCCACCCAGGGGGCAGTGGATCGTCAGTCAACAGACGAATACGGGGGTCATGGTGACTGGCTTGCTGAACTCGCGCGGGGGTGCCATCTTGGGAGCAGCTATCGACCACTAAAATTTCGCGGACTTCGTAGCTCTGCTGGCTCAGTCCTCGCAGACAAGGCTCGATGCGATGGGCTTCATTGAGGGTCGGCACCACAATGCTGACACTGCCCAGTTGATCGGGGGTTGGGACACATGGAACTAAAGGGGGGAGGCGGCGCGACCCGCGCAACAGACGCGATAAAACAAGGGCGATCGCAGGCAACTGCACCACTAGAACTGCCATTGCCAAGGCGCTACCCATAGATTCGGCTCCAGCATCCCAGAACGTCCACATCAGCCCCAGGGTTAAGGGAACACCCCCCATCACTTTTGGCTTGCTCCCACGGGAATCCCCAAGGAAACCACGGCCTCAGCAGTAGACTCCAGCACGGGCGGGTGGGCTGGGGTCATCCGCCACAGGGCTAAGGCTGGCAGCACCCCCCCCATAACTCCCAGCAACACCGGAATCTGAAACTGGCTATCGAGGAGGGTCAGGGTGATGACCGCGCCAAAGGCAAAGTTGGCCAAATAAACCGCCAAGGGCACGGTTAACTGCTGCCGCCCCAGAGTAACGGGTACGCGTCGCCATAGGAGTGCTGCAACCGTCATAAAGAGAACCCCTGTTCCCACCCAACCAGCGAGATTTCGATAGGGCATCCCAAAAAATGCACCCACTTCTTGAAATTGCCAAAAAGGAACTGGAGCCTGACTCATTGCAGGATCTAAAACCAAGTCCCAGGCAGTGAGTAAAATTGCCCCGAGACCCACGGCTGCAAGCCGGATAGCCCAATGCACCACTTCAGCTGAGCGCCCAAATTTTGAGCCGAGCCCCACATAGGCCAAAATGTAGGCTGCAAAGCCAAGATAAAACCACGACAGGGGAATGGTGAAGGGGACAAGACTCGCAATTTTATAGCCTAAGCCATCCAAATAAGCATAGTGGCCAAAGGGAAATCCGGTGCTAGTTCCCAACAACTCACTTCCCAAAGACAGACCCACCGCAGGCCCCATAAAGCTCAGCAATGGCTGCCACCCCCACCTGCGATAACCATGCAAGGCCATGGTCAGGGCCCCGGCGATGATGTAAACCACTCCGCCCCCAGCCATGCTCCAATGAAACAAACGCTGCCCTAGAGGCGGCAGGCTGAGAATAAAGTCGGGATGGGGAAGAACCCACACCAGACCGGCCAAGCCAAACAAGAGCGCAGCCAAGTGGGTGGTTAGGCAGACACGCTCGGCAACAATCAGTGACTTCATAAACACGCTGAACGAAGAGAACAAGTTGGATGTATCTGGAGGGCTCAAAAAAAGCCTGAATCTGTTTGCTGAGATGGGAAATAACCGGTTTGCGATGCAGATTCCTTAATAGTTTACAAATGTTTAGAAAAAATGCCTAACATAATTCTCCTGGGGATTACCTATGGAAGGTTCTAGCGCCTCTTGCCACATTGGGGATTGGGTTGAGGACAGTCGAACTCACGTCATTACAGGGGATTTTGAGATTGCCTGCCAAAAAGTCAAACTCCCATGGCATGATGTTTGGGTCTTGGGTGCCAGGCAGGTTCCCATCCCCAACACCAGGAGAAGCACAGCAGGCATGATTGTTAAGGGACTTGGCGCTGCGATCGCACTCATCATTGGACTTGGTTGGCTCGGGCTAGAGTGGCGCTATCGCCGACGACCTGGCAACGCCTTGGTCACACCACCGGGCCAGTGGGACATCAAGGTTCTCCAGGATCAAACCTGTAGGCTAGTCGGTCAGCAAACCTTGATCAACCTGGCACAAGGGGTGGAAGTGATGATTCCAGAGCTGAGCGTCACTGCAACACTGCTGGCTAAAGAAGACTTGAGTGATACCCAAGTCACCACCCGGGTGATTCCCAAACATCCAGACATGGAAGCCCGCCCTGATGGCTATTGGTTTGCCTACATTGTCAAAGGTCGCAAAGCAACCCACGTTGAGATTCAGGTTGACATCAAAGGATCCGGTGTCCCTGGGCTAAAAGCAGCTTGGCTTCAGATTCACTATGTCACCTACGGCCCCAAGGGACGCATCCCCAGAACTCACCACGAAGTTATCCCCTTGCGCTTCCCCGATCCCCAAGTCCCCCTGCAATGGCGGTCTACCCCACAGGCACAAGTGTTGCCCGTCCCCACCCACCTGCTCACCCAGCTCGATAACTGCGTGGAGGTCGTCAAGCGTTATGTGCTACCCCATGCTCAGCCGGGGGATATTGTCACCCTGGGAGAAACCCCCGTGGCCATTATCCAGGGACGCTGGCGTCATCCCAGTGAGATTCAACCCGGATGGGTCGCACGTCGGGTCTGCCAGTTTTTCTTACCGACTTCTAGTTTGGCCACCGCTTGCGGTATGCAGGCGTTGGTAGATGTCGTTGGGCCGCTGCGGGTGCTAGGTGCTTTTATTGGCGGCTCCATTGCCAAGATCTTTGGCTACCCAGGCGGCTTTTATCAACTCGCCGGGGAACAAGCCCGTCTCATTGACGATGTGACTGGCACCTTGCCGCCCTATGACCAATTCATTGTTTTAGGGCCAGAGAACCCCCAGCAGGTGGTAGATCAAATTCAGGCTGAAACAGGCTTAGCAGCCGCCATTGTCGATGTCAATGATCTGAAGGCAGTCAAGGTTCTTGCCGCCACCCGTGGCGTATCCCTACCCCTGTTGGAAGCGGCTTTGCAGAGCAACCCAGCGGGCAACGCTGATGAGCAAACCCCAGTCGTACTCATCCGTCCCCAGGGCAGTGCTTCCCCATGATTGACCCACCTCTGACCCGCATCTTCCTGAGCCAAAAAAAATTCGTATACGATGTAATCAGATAGAATCAGCCCAGGGCAAACCCTATCACGCTTAGAGTCTTCGATGTATTGCTGACAGCCAAGCTGATAGCCAACTTGTGTTAAAACTGCTTGATACTGCATATCTAAGTGCCTGCACAATAGGCTCCTCTTGCAGGGGTCGTCAGGGACGAATGCACTGTATTGCTTGAGAATTGGTCTGTATGAACCCACTTTTGCCAAAGCCAGAGTCAACTGTTCGATCCATGCAGTATCGAGAGGCAGAAGCAGTTGAACGCCTGCTGATCGACAATCCCCGACAGCCTTGGGAGGGTCTGGTCTCTGGGCTAGACTTTCATGGAGAGTCTAGGTCTTCTCTAAGATCTCCTTGGCAGCAGCTTTTGACAGTGCTCTTCAAGCAGGCTCCATCTCGAAAGCGCACCTATGTTCTAGAGCAGGAGAATGCCCTGGCTGGGGTGATTCGGATTTCGCCCTTTAATCAAAACCGCAGTACCTGGCGCATTGACCAAATAGGTATTCGTCCTGGCCAGGGGCATCTGGATGTGGGAACGCAACTTATTCGGTATTGTCTTGAGCATATTTTTGAGGCTCGAACTTGGCTCGTCGAAGTCGAAGTCAACCACCCCCAAGATCTGAGCCTATATCGACACAATGGGTTTCAACCCTTGGCACAGTTAACCTACTGGGAGCTATCGCCACAGAGCCTAGCCACCGTGGCTGAGCGAGAACCCACCCTACCCAATTTACTGCCGGTCAGCAATGCCGATGCGTCGCTGCTCTACCAGCTTGATACGGCTGCCATGCCGCCTTTAGTCCGCCAGGTCTTTGATCGCCACATCCAAGACTTTAAGCGCAATCTGTTCACGGTGTGTCTGCAAGGGCTACGGCAGTGGATGCAGCCCTATGAGCAGGTGAATGGCTATGTCTTTGAACCCCAGCGCAAGGCTGCCATTGGCCACTACGAGGTGAAACTCTGCCAAACTGGCTCTCACCCCCATCAGGCTCACTTGACGGTGCATCCGGCCTATACTTGGCTTTACCCTGAGCTGCTAGCACATATGGGACGTTTAGCCCAAGCACTGCCTGCTGCTTCTATGTATCTCACCTCGGCAGATTACCAACCGGAGCGCGAAGCCTACTTGCAACAAATTGGTGCGGAGCGAGTGGGTCATAGTTTGATGATGTCTCGATCTGTATGGCATAAGCTGCGAGAAACTCGCTCCCATGCCCTGGATACGCTACAGCTCCCAGAGATGCTGCAAGGGCTACAGCCGAACCGGACGCCAGTACCGGGGCGCATGTCGCTTTTGCCTCCACAATGGCCCCAGACTGAGGGGGCGGCTCCGACCTCGGCATTGCCACGGATAGCCTGGTCCCATGAGGTTCCCCGAGGGGCTTCTGAGGCTTTGGTGCCCAAGGAGGTTCTAAAGCCAGAGTGCCGTGAGTCTGAGGAGAGTGAGGCATAGGGCATTGAGGATTCCAGTCTATTGGGTAGATGCCTTTACTGAGAAGCCGTTGGGCGGAAATCCCGCCGTGGTTGTTCCCCAGGCAGATGACTTAACCGAAGCGCAAATGCAGGGCATTGCCCATGAGGTCAACTGCTCAGAAACTGCTTTTATTTGCCCGACAACAATAACTGAAGCTGATTTGCGCCTGCGCTGGTTTAGCCCTACCCAGGAAGTAGACCTGTGTGGTCATGCCACTGTGGCAGCATTGCATGTGCTGGCCCAAGAGCAGCGGTTTAATCTGCGCCCTGGCACGTTGCAGTATTTGTATTTAGAAACCCGCAGTGGTCTTTTGACAGCCAGCGTAGATCAAACCCAGGATCACCGCATTGGCATTTGGCTGAGTTTGCCTCTCTGTACTTTTGAGCTTTTGGCGGCACCGGAGATCCACACGTTGCAAACCCTACTGGGGGTGAAACCGATGACGGATCCTGCGCCGGTGATGGACTCTTTGAATCGAGATGTTTTACTATCAGTGGAAAAATTACATACCCTCCATGGTCTCAAGCCCCAATTAGAGTCTATGGCTGCCTTCAATCGCCAACAGGGATGGCGGGGGGTATGTATCTATACCCTGGATACCCAGATCCCAAGCCATACGGCTCACCTCCGCTTTTTTGCGCCCAACATGGGGATTACAGAAGATCCAGTCACCGGATCGGTGAGCGTGCCTTTAGCCCTTTATTTGCACCAACAGGCGGCTTCTCTGCCTGCCACCAACCTTGATGTGGCAACAGCTATGACCTTCGAGCAGGGAGATTGCTTAGGACGACCTGGGCGACTTCAAGTGGATCTCGGCAGTGGGTCACCCCGGTTGGGCGGACATGCTGTAACGGTGATGCGCGGGGAGTTTGAGCTATGATTTCGGCACTGGGACTCGATCTCGGACACAAGCGCATTGGGGTGGCGGGCTGCGATCGCACCGGCCTCCTGGCCACCGGACTCACCACCCTTCACCGCACCTCCTTTGCTGAGGATCTGCGCCAGCTCCAGGAGTGGGTGAGCGAGCGACAAGCAGAAGTCTTGGTGGTCGGACTCCCCTATCGACTCAATGGGGAACTCGGAAACCAGGCCAAACGAACCCAAAAGCTTGCCCATCGCATTGCCCGCGCCCTGAACTTACCCTTAGTGTTTGTAGATGAGCGGTTAACCTCTGTCGAAGCCGAAGAGATGCTGCGATCGCAGCGCCTTCATCCCTCCCAGCACAAGGCGCTGGTGGATCGTAAAGCCGCCTGCCTAATTTTGCAGCAGTGGCTTGACCAACGACAGATCTCTGCCTCTAATTGCCAGGATCTTGCTACCCAGACCCACTCGGAACCACTCATGCAACAATGACAGGTAGAATCGGGGACATTTCCCTCTAAACTGAACGGATAGGTCACATTAGATCGAGCAGGGATCGAGCGCGTGGAAGACAATATGGAACTAGAGGGGCCAACCCTCACCCTGACCGATGAAGCAGGACGCATCCTAACTTGCTACATCGAAATGTCTGTGGAAGTTGCAGGAGAAGAATACGCACTACTTAATCCTGTAGACTATCCCGTGGACATTTTTGCCTGGGTATCGAGTGACGGTAGCGAAGAAACCCTGATGCCCATTGATGAGGCACAGTTAGGGGAGCTATTTTCCACAGCTCAGGCTGTTCTCTCTGAACAAAATTTGAAATTAAAACGCTCCGCACTTTCGCTCACCGTGGAAGGAGATTTGCCAGAAGTAGACGAAGAGCAAATTCTCGTTCTCGAAGTTGAAGAAGCAGGACTGACCTCTGAACAGGATGAGTACCAACTTCTTGCCACCTTCTTTCATGAAGAGCAAGAATATGCCATCTATACCCCTATTGATCCTGTCTTATTTGTCGTGCGCCTTCGAGATAATGAGCAGCCCGAACTTCTGTCCCCAGAAGAATTTCAAGCGATACAGCCCAAATTGCAACCCTACCTTGAAGAACATCTGTTTGACGAGATGGATGAGTCCTAAGCACCAAAGCTTGCCTGCGGGCCGACTTTGAGGCACTCATCTGCACCTATCCACGTGAACAGGGAACTTGACGGTGAAATCTAACTCTAAAGCCCGCAACCGAACCCTCGCTGGCGTCCTGGGACTGATGTTCCTGCTTTGGCTGGGCGTAGGAGGAGCTTGGGTCTGGTGGAGACATCAGACTGCACCAGCCTCTCCAGCGACGGCGGTGCCACCCGATGCCCAAGAGCTCTATATTCCCGAAGGAACCTCTGCTAATCAAATCGGCGTCATCCTGAGTGAAGCTGGCTTAATTCGCTCGTCCCTGGCCTGGCGTCTCTGGAATCGATGGCAAGGTCTACGGGGGGCACCTGGGGGGTTCCAGGCAGGCACCTACCGCATCTCCCCCCAAGAGCCCCTGCCAGTGATTGCTCAGCAAATTTGGACAGGGGATGTCGTCGAAACTGGATTCACCATTCCGGAAGGGTGGACGATTCAGCAAATGGCTGATTATTTTGAAGCCCAGGACTTTTTCTCGGCTGAAGAATTTCTGAGCGCAACTCAACAGGTGGCGCGATCGCAGTTTCCCTGGCTGCCAGCAGACGTTCCCATTTTGGAAGGTTTTTTGTTTCCAGACACCTATCAGGTACCAGTCGATCAACTCAGTCCCCTCAGCGTTGTCGAAATCATGCTAGAGCGCTTTGAGCAAGTCGCTTTACCCAGCTATGAAAATGCCACAGCCCCACCTCAACTGAGTCTACTGGAGTGGGTCACCCTCAGCAGCATTGTTGAAAAAGAGGCTGTTATTCCCCAAGAGCGGGGGCTAATTGCGGGCGTCTTTTGGAATCGGTTGCGCCTCGGCATGACCCTGGGAGCGGATCCAACCGTTGAGTATGGTCTGGGCATTGAACAAACCCCCGATCAGCCCCTTACCCTGGCTCAGGTGAATATGCCCTCCCCCTACAACACCTATTTAAATCCAGGATTACCCCCAACCCCCATCGCCGCTCCTGGACTAGCAAGCTTAGAAGCAGTTCTCAATCCAGAAGATACCGAGTATCTTTACTTTGTGGCGCGCTACGATGGCAGCCATGTTTTTAGCCGTACTCTGGCCGAGCATGAGCGTGCCCAGGGGCGCATTCGCGATCAGCAAGATGCCCGCAGCGACGGGGCACGCTCCTAATCCTTTTGGCTTCCCTGTTCTGTGTTCCGGTGACCCATGCCTTTCTCTTCTGTGCGTACCTGGTTGCAACCCGACCTCTTTCTCAATGGCTCCGTGTTGTCAATCACGCCGGAGTTATTGGCACGGCATCAACTGCAAGGATTAGTGCTCGATGTAGACGACACCTTGGTTTCCACCCGAAATTCAGAAGTGTCCCCAGAGGTGACCCAATGGCTCCTGTCGATGCAGGAAGTGGCTACAGTATCTCTCGTTAGCAATAACCTCAGCCGTACCCGCATCCGCCGCATCGGCAACAGCCTTGACTTGCCCTATACCTTTGGCGCTCGCAAGCCCTCCCGACGCAAACTTCGACAGGCTGTCGCCGCAATGTCTCTGCCCACCCATCGGGTGGCCATGGTGGGCGATCGCATCTTTACAGACGTGGTGGCCGGGAATCGCCTGGGGATGTTTACGATCCTGGTGGAGCCCATGGGGTCTCCCCAGCAAGCCTCGAAGCTCTACTGTCTACGCAATTTTGAAATTTGGATTTCCCAGCAGCTTGGAGCTACCTTGAAAAGTTAAGAAAATATTAGAGGTTTAGGGCAGGGCTGCAAATTGTGACAGGATGATGACATTCAAATGGAGCCAGCCTTATAAAGGCTCTAAATATAAGTCCCGTAAATATTTAAAGCAGCGAGCCAGGGCATCTCACGATGCAGTCTGGCTCGTTTGCTATAGCCATCGCTATATTGAGTTTAAGCCCTGTTGACCGGGCGATGAATGGGCAGTCCGAGCCAGGTGCTCAATTCGGTGGCCAACCAATCGAGATCAGCTTCCATGAGCTGCATTTCTGCTCCTAGCTCATAGGTATGCCGCCCAGCTAAAATAACCAGCTTGGGCTGAACCTCAACGCGACTCCCCTCAGAATCCCGCTGCCAGGATCGAGGGTGGTGTTCCAAGGCAAAAATTTGTTGACTAGGGGTAGGCTGTGGACGGCGAAGTCGCCACCCCCAAAGCATATAGGTGCGCTCAATCCACTGATCATCTAGCCGTAGATGCACGCGACCCCAAAGACTAAAGGCAATCGTACCGACCATCCCTACCCCCACCATCCAAAAGGGAAGCGAAAACAACACAACCCCCAATTTGAAGGGCCAGGGAATAAACAAAGCCATGCCGGTCCACATCACCAAAAAGCTGTTCCATGCGATCGCAAAAGCCCCCAGCATCAGCAGACCTAAATTCCAGCCAATGGGGGCCACCCAAATCTCTAGGGTCTTCTCTGTTTTGACCAACGAAACACGGCTGTCCTGGGGGCGGCGGGCAACTGCCCCCCCACTCACAGAGCCAAGCTCATCCGTTTTAGCCTCACAATCGACCTGCGTCAGTGCGGCCAGTGCCGCTTCTGCCGTAGAAAACCGCTGATCTAAACTGGGCTCAGTCAACTGACGCAACCAGCGGCGAAAGGCAGGGCTGAGCATGGGAGCGGAAAACTGAAGTCTCAGATTCTCCTGGGGCAGATCGGCAGGATTTTGGCCAGTCACCACGGCAATCAAGGTAGCGCCCAAACTGTAGAGATCAGATGCAGGAACCGCACGTCCTCCAAACTGCTCTGGGGGCATAAACCCATAGGTGCCAACAACCGTATGGGTTTGCCCCTCGCTGGCCACCAAAGTTTGCACCGCACCAAAATCCACCAAAAACACCTCGCCAATAGAATGAGCCGAGGCATTGCGGAGCAAGATATTACTGGGTTTAAGATCTCGATGAACCACCGGGGGACAGCGGCCATGCAAATAGCCGAGAATCTCTAGTAAGGCTTGAGCGAGTTGCTGCACCTCAGCAGCACCAAATGTTCGCCCCTGGTGCAACCATTGCGCCAAAGACAGCCCATCAATGTAGGTCTGCACCAGGGCTAGACCCCGGCGATGTCCATCTTCAAACTCCAAACAGTCGAGATAGCGTGGCACCGCCGGATGCTGAAGCGTCTGGAGAGTCTCCGCCTCTCTCTCAAAGAGCTTCAGGCTGTCCCACTCAAACTCCGGATCAAACCGGAGCAGTTTGAGCACCACCGTCCTTCCCGTGAGGCGATCTTGCGCCAAAATAGTAGTGCGTCCTCCCCGATGTCCCAAGCGCTTTTGGCCGATATAGCGGTGCTGTAGCGTTGAAGGTAAAGTCGTTTCAAGATCCGTCATCTGATTCGCACCTCAAGCCAATCAAAAGGCACAGGGAATCTACTCCCTCAACGAGACTACGCTTAAGATACCCATCCTGGAGTGTATATGACCTCTGACCCTCTGCTAGCCCAGCGGCCATTGGCCACCCGCCTACGGGCGGCGTTAGGCAGTGATATGTTGGCTTACACCCTCAAGCGCTTACTCCAAGCACTGGTAACCCTGTTTCTCGCTTCAGCGTTAAGTTTTACCATCATTCAGCTAGCCCCAGGCAACTACCTGGATACCCTGAGCCAAAACCCCACCATTTCCCCGGAGCGCCTAGAGGAATTACGTCAACAGTTTGGGCTGGATCGTCCGGCTCTAAGTCAATACTGGCGATGGCTATGGCAAATTCTGACCCGAGGGAACTTCGGCACTAGCTTTGTCTATCAGCGATCTGTGGCTTCTCTGCTTTGGGAGCGTGTGCCCGCCACCCTGCTACTGGCCATAGCTTCAATTGTCGTGACCTGGAGTATTGCCATTCCGCTCGGAATTGTGGGAGCGGTCAATCAAAATCGCTGGATTGATCGATACTTGAGGGCAATCAGCTATATCGGACAGGGATTTCCAAGCTTTGTGATGGCATTGTTGCTGTTATTTTTAGCCCAAAGCACCCCTTTGTTTCCAGTGGGCAACATGACCAGCATTGACCATGCCGACTTATCCCTGGTTGGCAAGGCTTTAGATATTGGCTGGCACCTGATTTTGCCAACCCTGGCACTGAGCGTCATTAGCTTTGCAGGGCTGCAACGCATTACTCGCGGCAATCTCTTGGATGTGTTGCGCCAAAACTATATTCAAACGGCACGAGCCAAGGGACTTTCTGAAGGCCGAGTGATTTATGTTCATGCGCTGCGCAATGCAGTTAACCCACTGGTGACGCTGTTGGGATTTGAGTTTGCTAGTTTGCTCAGCGGTGCTTTTATTGCCGAAAATTTCTTTAACTGGCCCGGTCTGGGACGCTTGATTTTACAGGCTGTAACCGCTCAAGATTTGTATCTGGTGATGGCTAGCTTAATGATGGGAGCCACAATGTTGATTGTGGGCAATTTGTTGGCGGATCTGTTACTGAAAGTGGTAGACCCCAGAATTCAGCTTGGCGACATGAATTAACCCATGAGTTCACCCACTTCACAAGTTTTTACAAGCAATAAGCGCTACCGTGTACACACAAGTCTTGCCAAAATTCAAAATCTTTGCACTCGCCCCCCTAGCCCCCCAATTCTGGGGGGAAATAGTCCCAGTTTTTGTTGATCTCCCCCCAGAATTATGCCCTGCGGGCACGCTGGGGGGGTCGGGGAGGCTAATGCAGAGTGGAATGGGTTTATCTAGAGATGTGTGTACACCGTAGGCAATAAGCGGAGGATATATCGACAAATTGTGCACACGCTGAAAAATATGAATGCTTCGCAGTACTATGCTTTGCGTGCGACCACGAGTGGTAATTACCTGATCGCTCATCCCTCGGGTAATCGCTCAGGGGGGTATTTATTATTATTTTCAGAAAACTTTGATGCCCTGAGTTATCTGAATAGCCATAGTCCAGAGCTAAAATCACATTTTACGGTGGAGTTGGTGCCTCAGACTCAACTATCAAGCATTTTGCAGCGCTGGCAGTTTCAAGGGATTGGCCTGGTTCAAGATCCCTTGATTCCTACCATTCAATTTTTGGCGGCTGAGTCGGCTTAGAGGGTGTTTTCAAAGTCAAAATCGTCACCCAAACCGCCCCCCAACCCCCAATTGGGGGGGTCTGAGCTTCAAAGTCCCCCAGAATGGGGGATTTAGGGGGCGAATGCAGCGTATTTGGCACTTTTCAAACAGCCTCTTAAATCGTTTCGAGGTAGTCGTAAATTTGGTTGAGCTGCTCTAGGGAAACCAGACCGTACTGCCAAAGCACCATGGGAATAGGGCCAGGATTTTGCTCAAGCCGACGCAGGGCAAGGTCGATAGTATGGCTGGGAAGCTCTAAATCTTGCTCTAAAAACTGGAGTAATTGAGTTGTGTTTAAGGTCATTTTAAAGATCACCCCCTCCTCTTGGGTGAATAGTATAGGATTCAAGACTGAGTATAAGCTGAGGCATCCCTAAGCAAAGGGTTAGGCTTATCCAGGTTGGCTGCATAACGCCTGCTGCTTGCCCAATGCGCTGGCCTGTTGAGATGCAATTAAGGTCTTGAAGCGTAACACACCAAGAGGCAATTCTGACAGTTCACAGAAAATCTTTGCAATTGAGCGCCAAACAGGTGCTACCAAAACGGATCGCTATAGAGATGAACCGTGAGTTCTGCATGACCGGGCGGCACAGCGGTAATGCAGGAGCAGATTTCTCCAACCCCTTCGATTTCGACTTCGCAGGCATGGCAGGAGCCCATCAAACAGCCTGTGGGGATGAGAAGGCCAGCGCGTTCGGCAACGGACAATATGGATTCTCCGACCTGAGCTTCGACCACAACATCGTCTGGCATGAATCGCACGTGCACAAGCTGTTCTCTCGCAGTAGACAGTTGCACCTCATTCTAATCAAGATGAGGCTGGGCAATAGGGGTTAAGCGTCAGTTGGACAAACTGCCTTCAGGCAAGCTCGCCCAGGAGTGGGGTCAGATCGAGATGGAGTGCGATCGCATCGGTCACGATGTCTAGATACTCCTCTCGCTGGACTGCGTAGTCGGGAATGTCGGTTGATAGGGGCGGCAACCCTTTGGGAATGCGCAATCGATTCAGCCAATGACGCCGCCAAGCACCGTTGTGAAATAGATCGTGGAGGTAGGTGCCCAAAATGAGGTGGGTCGAGCTGGCAATGCCCAGGCTGGGGTCAGTGAACAGGGCTGGCGTATCTGCATTCAACACCGTTGATTGTCCCTGGTGAATTTCGTACCCCTGAATGGGCAACACTGCCCCGCCCCATAGATCGAGGGGCTGAGTGAAGACCTGGCGCTGGCGGGTCACTTTGGTCGCACTCATGTGGGTGAAGACCGGCAACAGTCCCAGTCCAGACACCTCGGCTGATTCTCCCTCAACTCCCTCCAGATCAGAAACAGTTTGCCCTAACATCTGAAATCCACCACAGATTCCTAGAAGGGTGCCGCCTTGCGCTGCATAAGCCTGGAGTTGAGCCGCCATACCACTAGCGTGGAGCACCTGCAAATCAGCTAGAGTGGTTTTGCAACCCGGTAAAATTACCGCATCCGGCTGCCCCAGCGGTTGATCCAGAGTCATAAAGCGCAGATTGACCGTAGGCTCAGCTTCCAGAGGGTCAAAATCGGTAAAATTGGCAATGCGAGGCACCTTGATCACCACCACAGTTACATCCGCCTGGGCGTGACGGCTGGGACGATCGAGCAGGCTGAGCGAATCTTCGGCAGGAAGGGGCAAGGTCAACCAGGGAATCACCCCCAAAACGGGAATGCCCGTCCGCTCTTCTAGCCAGGTAATGCCAGACGCCAACAAAGATATATCCCCACGAAATTTATTAATCACCAGCCCCCGAATCAAGGCTCGCTCCTCTGGGTCTAAAAGATCTAGGGTGCCCACTAGGTGAGCAAAAACGCCTCCCCGTTCAATGTCTGCCACTAACACCGTAGCGGCCTGAAGATGCTTGGCCACCCGCATATTGGTCAGATCTCGATGTTTGAGGTTGATTTCAGCCGGACTGCCCGCCCCTTCGCAGACAATCCAGTCAAAGCGATCCTGTAGCCTTGCCAAGGAAGACACAATGGCCTGCCAGCCCCGATCAAAAAAATCTTGGTAGTACTGAGCCGCATGAAGGGTACCCACCGCCTGACCCTGCAACACCACCTGAGAGGTCATATTGCCCTGGGGCTTGAGCAAAATTGGATTCATGTCTACATGGGGCTCTAGCCCTGCCGCCCAAGCCTGGACAGCTTGAGCATGACCCATTTCTAGCCCGTCGCGGGTGACGTAGGCATTCAGCGCCATATTCTGTCCCTTAAAGGGGGTGACCTTCACCCCTCGCCGATGCAGGAGACGACAGAGCACTGCCGTCAGCACTGACTTACCGGCGTGGGATGTAGTGCCCACAACCATCAACGCGGGCATGTAGCACCTCTCCAACACTGAGCTACGCTACGGCACGGGCTTCCCACTTCACGGATAGAATCCCCTCTATTGTGTTGGGAGAAAAGGTTGACACCCATCTTTTTTATATTCCTAACTTTATCATTTCAGTGATCAAGGTTGTTTGCGAGTCTTCATGAACCGCCTGTTACGAAGCCCCATGGCAGGTGATGTGGAAGGGAAGAGTTAAATGCTCTCCTCGACTCGATTAGGCCGCGCTATTTGCCTAACTTGGAGCTGCTTCAAGGGATTCTGTTCCATGGGAATTGGTAAAATACTATAGCGGTTCTCACCTGAGTGAGGTACGGGGTGGGGGGGTGGAACCCCCACGCAGGGGGCACTGCCCCCTGCACCCCATGTACTCCATTGATCTGTAAACCGCTATATATCTAGAACCTGGAGGTCGAAGGCATATGCTTAGAGGCTCATTAATTATTAGCGCATCCCCAGACGTTATGGGCGGCACTCCGGTCTTTACGGGTACCAGAGTTCCTGTTCAAACGCTTCTGGATTATCTCAAGGCAGGAGAATCCATAGACGATTTTTTGGATGGATTTCCAACTGTAACTAGGGAGCAGGTCATTGCCTTACTTGAAGAGGCTGAAAAACAGGTTCTTGGCATGGTAGCTTAGCATGAAGCTCCTGTTGGATGAGTGTATTGATCGAAAGCTTGCGAGAGAATTTCCAGGTTATGAAGTAAAAACAGTTCCACAAATGGGATGGGCAGGGGTAAAGAACGGCCAACTTCTCACCCTTGCAGCAGCAGACTTCGATGTTTTTATTACTGTTGATCGCAATTTATCATTTCAACAAAACCTGCCAGCGTTTGATATTGCGGTAATTATCCTAAAAGTACCATCCAATCGTTTGGTTGATCTCAAGCCTCTAATACCACAGGTTTTAGCTATTTTATTTACCGTGACTAAAGGACAGGCTACGGTAATCGGTGCTTAAAAATATATGTGAGCAGTGCCTACTACTATGGATATTGGGTTTTGCCCCTCAACCCAACTTATGCGAATGGTGATCAAAAACACCTCGCCAACGGAATGAACCGAGGCATGCACTACCCCCTTGTAGTCCCCCCTTGGTTCTACATGGGAAGACTTTAAAGACGGCCTCTCAGCCAGCGGCTCCAGGTGTCACGAAGCCAGTCTATCCTAGAAGGCTCGGTGCCTTCTAGGGCTGAGGCAGGCTGTGCTACCAACTGCCGGCCCAAAGGCGTCAGCCGAAAGCTATCGGTCAGTCCTTGGCCATCTACTTCCCGGCGCAATACCCCCACCTGAATCAGCCAGAGTAAGGCAGACTCAACTCGGGGTTCAGGCAGTTCGCGATCCGTATAGCGATGCTGGACGCCGGGGGCTCCGGCAATGGTTTGCAGGGAGATGCTGCGATCGCACATCACCTCAAACAAAACTTTTTGAAAGGGACTACAGACCATCGCCCGTTGCGCCCGTCGAAGCGTCGAAGCCGGATAATCCATATACGCTCAGTATCAACCTCTATTCTCTTTGGCCAATGAAGGCACTGACAACCCATCCATAAGCTGCACTGATCCTAGCGCGCTCAAAAGAAATTGCGACTATAGCGGTTCTCAACTGAGTGAGGTACGGGGTGTGGGGGTGGAACCCCCACGCAGGGGGCACTGCCCCCTGCACCCCATGTACTCCATTGATCTGTAAACCGCTATATCAGCGACGCAAGGGCTTAAAGGCTGCTCGCGCCGGAACTCTACGACCTGAAGACACCACCCGCTTTCGCCGCTGCGGCACTGACTGGTGACGGGGTTGCGAGACCAGACCCGACAACCCACCCGCCATCAAAATAAACACAGGATTGATCATGGCATTGACCAAGCAGTCCAACACATAGAGCAACAGCAAAACCCCTAAAACAGCCACAGGAGCCGCCTGCGGACACCCCCAATCTAAGTCTGAAAACCGCCAGAAAAATAGCCCCAGCACAGGCAGCAAGAGAGCTGACATCAAACTGAGCAGACCCACTGCCCCATAATTACCAAAAGCAATAATCCAGAGACTATCCGTTACCGACCTATCTTTACCCCGTTCATCGTAAACTCGAGCGCGACCCCAGCCACCCCAACCAAAGACTGGCTGCTCACGCGCCCGCTCGGCCAGGAGGGCTTCATTTTCCATCCGAAACTCAAGAGATCCGGCACGCGCCTCATTCGTGACCTGCGCGACCGTTTCGACAATAGATGCCCTTTGGTCAGGGGTTAACCAACCGACAGCCCCAAACCCCAGGTAAAGGCATGCCACCCCCACTATGATCAAGATAGGCAGACGAGTTCGAAGCAGTTGCAAAGACAAAAGCAAGATAACTCCCAGCGCAGCCAACACAACTGCCCCCGTCGATTTGACTAGAATCAAGGTGCCGCCTAGAGCCGCCACAATAGCAACCATAGGAATATTCCAAAGATCTTTTAAGACGCCCTGGTGCCAAAGCCAAAATGCCACCAGAGTCGCTGCCATCATCCAGGCACCAACCATGAGCCCATGCTGCATAAAAACCGTGGGGCGAAACCCCCCGTACCGCATGGTCTGACCAAAGGAACTATGGGGAAAATAGCCATAGATCCATCGGTGTAATTGTGGGCTGAGGCGAACTTCCAAAAGGCAGAGCGGCACGTAGACAGCTCCCCCAATCACAAAGCCCAAGACTAACTCTTTCAACCCCCGACGATTTCCCAAGTAAAGTCGCCCTAAGAAATAAGGCAACCCCCAAGTCACGATTTGGCTTAGGGTGGCAGATAGCCCATCATAGGCTCCCAACCCGTTGGCCACGGAACTAAAGAAGGGGGCAATACACCACAGGGTCATTGGCACATCGATCCAGCGATAGCGAAAGTCTTGAAACCGTTCACCATCAAAGAAAAAGGTGGCCAGCAAAGCTCCATAACAGGTTGCTGATATTTTTGTGTAGTTGGGAATGCCAGAGAAAACAATTTCTGCTTGGGGCAGAAATAGCCAGGCCACCACAAAACTAATCACCAAGGCTCGCTGCACTGGAAACCGAGTAAAAAGGTATAGGATCACTGGAATCCAGCCCCACATGACTAAATATGCCAGTAGATTCATTGCTGAAGAGTCTCCGTTACAGCAGGTATTCTAGGAGTGCAGCCTATGTTGATATTCGCCGTTGCAATTGGCCTAGGCTGGGTTGAATTGAGGTCAAGGCCATGGTTAGGATTCCCCAGCAGCGTCCAGCAGTAACTCGGTGCCAACATCGACGCTTGGTCTTGTCATGGCGGGCATCGACCAGGCGGTGGATTTGGGGTGGACTGTTGGGAATTTTGCTTGTTACTACTCTATCAGCCCTTCCCTGGATTCAGGGAAGCATAGCGCAGCCTACCCGTGCCCCAGTGGGGATGAATTTAGGTGGCGTGGTCAGTTACTCAACCGCCTGGCCCTTTACCGATGCGTTTAAGATGTCGCACCCCTGGTATTCGCAGCGGCGTGGGGCTGGCTTTAATCAAGGTGAGCCCATTCAACTCACTGAGACAGGATGGGTGGCTGCCCTCAGGCCAGAGCATACCGTTGATACGGTGATCTTTAATGGCCAGCATGGGCGCTATCCGGCGGGCCAATACACACTGCTCTATGAGGGCGAAGGCCAGATTCAGGCAACACTGAACACGGCAACGGTGGTTTCTCAACAGCCAGGGCGGATGGTTTTGAATGTGGTGCCGCAATCCAATGGCCTCTGGTTTAAGCTGGCGCGGGTGAATCCTCAAAATCCAATTCGCAATATTCGTCTCATCTTACCTGGATTTGAGCAAACCTATGCTCGGCAAACGTTTCACCCATTGTTTCTAGAGCGCTTACGTCCTTTTTCGCACACGATTCGGTTTATGAATTGGTTGCGAACCAATAACTCTGAGTTAGTTAACTGGTCTCAGCGCTCAACTCTGGAGATGCCGACCCAGGGAAATTCCCAGGGAGTTGCTCTAGAGTACATGATTGAGTTAGCCAATACGCTCAAGGCCAATCCCTGGTTTACGATGCCGCATCAAGCCTCAGATGCCTATGTGCGCCAGTTTGCTCAACTGGTGCGCGATCGCTTGGATCCATCTTTGAAGGTGCATGTTGAATATTCCAATGAGGTTTGGAATAATATTTTTTCCCAGTCTCGCTATGCCCAAGAGCAAGGATTGGCTATGGGGTTGTCGAATGACCCCATGGAAGCGAGACTCCGATTTTATGCCCAGCGCTCGGTTGAAGTCTTCAAAATATGGGAATCGGTGTTTGGCGGCACAGATCGGCTGGTACGGATTTTGGCCGGACAGTCTGCTAATCCTTGGACAGGCCGACAAATTTTAGAGTGGCGAGATGCCTACAAACAAGCGGATGCCTATGCGATCGCACCTTACTTTGGCAGCAGCTTAGAGAAGCTCGAACCCCAAGCACAACTCCAGATGCCCATCAATGCAGCCATGGATATCTTAGATCAAGAGGTTTCTGAGCTGGGACAAACTCTGCGCACCAACTACAGTTGGGTGCGAGACCTAGGTTTAGATCTCATAGCCTATGAGGGTGGCCAACATTTGGTGAGTGGTCGCTTTGGAGAGCGCGAACCGCAAATGCGCGAACGTTACCTCCAAGTCAATCGTCACCCCCGTATGCGTCAAATTTACTTCAAGTACCTGCAACAGTGGCAGCAGGCGGGCGGTGGACTCTTCTGTCACTTTGCCGATATTTATTGGCCAGGGCGTCATGGCTTTTGGGGTGCCCTAGAATATCAAGACCAAGACTTGCAAACAGCCCCCAAATACTTGGGGCTCCTTGACTTTGTGCGATCGACCCAAGCTCAGGAAGCCCCGACAGATGTGCCGACAAATGCCAACGATGGGGCTGAAGACCTAGCGAGCACCCCAGAAATCAGCATTCAGCCCCTATCTATCGGCAGCAATACCCCCGCCTTGATCAGTCTGATTACTGGGGTATCAGTCGGGACGCTACTCATTACCCTATGGGTCAAACAGCGGCGCAATGTCTGACCCCTCGCGGGTACCCTACCGTGTACACACAAGTCTTGAAAAATTCAAAATCTTTGCACTCGCCCCCCT
>NZ_WVIC01000050.1 GCF_009939295.1 Petrachloros mirabilis ULC683 | reverse complement strand
CTAATTTTAGCGCAGTCCTTGGCTCTCCATAGTGCCCAGGCTCAGCCGCACCGCTCTGGCCAGACCTCGGTGGTCACCATCATGACAGGGATTTAGGGTGAGGGTTACGAAAGTGGGATATGGGGTTAAATGTTGAGGGTCTTCGAGTCCTCAACATTTTCTTGACGGAGCACTAGGTCTAGCTGAAAAAACTGCAAAAGAAAAAGCTCTTGAGAGTCTTGCCGTGTTTCGACCTCAAGAGCTTTTATCTGAATCACTCCTCACTGAAGATAGAATATCCCCTTCAGGGTCAGAGGCCAACCCCTAAGTGACACTTTTTAGAGTGGCACCATTATTAAACGCAGCCCCCTGGATTACAACTGGGGGGTCTAGTGGTTTACAACATCAATCAACTGATCCAAAATGGGAATCGGTGCTTGGGTTTCAAATAAAGACTGGGTAACTCGGTCGGCAACGGTGGCGTACCAAAGTTGATGGGCGAGGTGCTTAGGCAGATCTTGGCGACGGTACATCGGGAGCTGTCGCACCACATCCCGCTCAGCATCCCGATATAACCGCCTTGGATTCACCCGCGTTGCCTTAAGCTGGTTCTCCCAAGTTTCTAGATCGGTTCGAGAATAAGTTCCCAAGCGATCGCGGGCATCGGGGGTGAGCGACTCCAAGATCTCTAGCACCTGAAAAGCCACTGCATCCCAGTTCGCTCGCTCTTGGGCATCCGCTGCGACATTGCTGAGCCTTCGACCTTGAAGGTTAGGGTATTGCAGATAAAAGGCTTCATTCACCAGGCGATTAAACAGACCTGATGACATCTGGAGGCTATCTATTTGTTGAAACAGACGCTCTTTACGGGCTTGCTCTTCCGGAGAAAACGCGGGCGCATCCTCCTCTACTTCCGAAGACGATGCCGACAGTGGAGCCGACAGGGGGTTGGTGCTCAGCCAGCTTCGCATCAGACTCCAGCCAGCATAGCTGGCCACCCCAATGGTTAGCAAAATTGCGCCCTTTAGAGACAGTCGAGAGGCCAACTGGGCACTGCGACTGAGCAGCCTAGCCCCTAGTTTCAGGGGTAGGGGGGCAGAAGGCTGATGGATCACCTGCGTTAGGGGGGTAGGGGAGCCTAACTGGGATGGGAAAGACCCCGCCTCAACCTCTGCCGCTCCCCTTGAATCTGTGGGAATCGCTTCGAGATCGGCTAGGGCAGATCGGGCAGAAGCGTAGCGCTCACTGGCGTGGGTCGCCACCAACTTTTCAAGCACGCTGACCAAGCCAGGACTGAGCTGAACCCCCTGGGGCAGCTTCAGGGCTTGGGTATTGGGGTCAAAAAAGGTTTGGGGGTCTTTGCCCACTAGCAACACCAGAGCAGTCACCCCGAGCGCATAAAGATCACAGGGCGCAGACACCTGACCCCAGCGCAACTGATCGATGGGTGCATAGCCCGGTTTGCCAATCAGCGTTGTTCCCGACACTTTACCGCCGCGCTGGAGCTGGCTCAGGTGAGCAGACACCTGTTTAACGCCACCAAAGTCAATCAACTGTGGCAGTTGGTCACTCTGACGACAGATCAAATTATCGGGAGAAATATCCCGGTGGATGACGCCCTGGCCATGGATATAGTCTAGGATTGGCAGCACATGGGTCAGCAAGTGCAACACCTCGGCTTCTGTGAAGCAGCGACCTTTCTGGAGTCGCTGGCTGAGAAGCTCCAGGTAGGTCGCACCTTCAATGTAGTCTTGCACCAAGCACAGGGAATGGCGCTCTGGATCCATAAACCATTCTCGAAACTGAGGGATCTGGGGGTGGCGCAGTTGGTAGAGAACCTGGGCTTCACGCTCAAACAGTTCCTTGGCTTTGGGGAGTGACTCAAGATCTAATTCCAGGGGGTCAAATTCTTTGAGCACACAGTGCTCTCCAAAGCGATGAATGTCTTCGATTAGGTAGGTCTGACCAAATCCGCCCCGTCCTAGGGCACGGAGAATTCGATAGCGATCGCGAATCAGGGCGGTCTCTGAGGCATGGTCTCGACTCACCACAACAAGCCGCTCACCACAGTCTTGACAGAAGCGGCTGCTGAGGAGATTGGCGTGGCCTCGACTACAAGTAAGATTCCGTGACATGGTTTGCCTAGGCACAGATTGAACCCATCATAGCTGCATTGCCAAGCAGAGAAAATCTCGGCACTGCCCAGAAGCGCGAATGTGTCACCTGGGAAAGCCAAATGCAGGTAGAATGGCCAACACGCTAAAGTTGAAGTGATGGATTCATCGTGTTGTGTTCTGGAGATCCAAGTCAACAATGGCCAAGCTTCTCGAAGAATCCTGTACCGCCTGTCACGCAGACTCTCCTGCGGTTACAGAGGCCGAAATCGTGACTCTCAAAGCTGACATTCCTAACTGGAGCATTGAGTCAGAAGCAGGAAATCCCTACCTGAAACGGGTGTTTAAGTTCCCAGATTTTGCCGCAGCCCTGGCCTTCACAAATCGCGTTGGCGAGCTGGCTGAAGCCGAAGGTCATCATCCTGCCCTCCTGACCGAGTGGGGAAAAGTGACGGTCTCTTGGTGGACCCATGCGATCGCAGGTCTACACCGGAATGACTTCATCATGGCCGCCAAAACCGATCAAGTCTATAAATAAGCGCCCTACCTAAATCTAGTTCCAACTCACACAAAATGAGTTGGAACTAGGATTGAGCTACGTCTGGAGCCAGGGTCAGGCGTCACTCATAAATCACCTCAGGTTCGGCTTACGGTCACTGTCCACACGATGAACAGTATTACTGGGGGGCAGCAACCACAATCAGGGTGGCAAACAGCACGACGAGGGACATCACCGGTACCGCGACCACGAGCCTTTGGTATACGGTGGCACTGCGATCGCGCACCTTCGGCCCCCAGGATTGAACTTGTTGTCTGGCCTGCACCTGCTGTAAATGAGCCGCGTCATAGCGAGCCATGCGGGCAAAGGGTCGTTCTCCAGAGCGCCGCCGCGGTAAGATTCGCCGTCGCTGGTAGGGTACTGTCTGTTCGCCAAAGTGGGTCAGATATTCATCGGTTTTCAGCAGCTCATGAATAAAGCCCTGAAGTCCCTTGGTGGCCAGCACCACCGACCAAGCCAGGGGTTCGCGGTGGTTGTACACCGCACGACCCAGAAGCCGCTGGATGCACATTTCCACAAAGCGATAGTTATTGTTGGTGTCGTAGTTTAAGCGGCGAAAGTTCTCAGATGTGGCCAGCCCAAACATAAAATCCCGTACCGTAATCTGGCGCGATCGCAGCTGCGACTCCAGCACAGGCTGGCGATGACGGTCAATGATCTGCTGCTCATTGAACAGTTGTCGATAGGCCGCCCAGATCAAGTTATCCAGCCCAGTTTGATCTAGCACCTGATCCAGATGATATCGATTGAGAAACTCATCTCCGGGCACTTCGTAGCCAGGCACCCGCTGATTTTGACTTTCCGGAGCATAAGACAGCAGTGGAATTGACATGGCTAAAATCCTCCATTGCAACTGTGAATATTTGACTGATTCCAATTGGAATTAATTTGCTGATATAGCGGTTGTCACCTGAGTGAGGTACGGGGTGTGGGGGTTCCACCCCCACGCAGGGGGCACTGCCCCCTGCACCCCATGTACTCCATTGATCTGTAAACCGCTGTAACGATCCTGAACTCAAGCAAAGAGCTAGGAAATCCCAGCCCGAGCAACTTCCAGCAAAATAAAACTGGCAAAGATAACCCCCCCCAGTCCCCCAACCAGGAAGCCAGAGCTAAACAGATTCCAAGAGCGATAATCCTGAAGATTTCCAGGCAAGATCCCCGCTGGGCCGCGTCTTTGAAACATGGCCACCCCATAGACGTAGAGACACAGGCTGAGAATCAACACCAGAGCCGAGGCACTGCTAAACCCCGCCAGCAGCGCCTGGTCAGTCTGCCGCAGCGGGCCTAGCTTCAGAAAAGGCCCCAGTAGCAGGTAGCCATGGGCCATACCAATCTCCAGTCCACGGGTGACAGGCGATAGCCCTGAGCGATAAATAGGCAAGTTGTTGACCCAGCGCAGAGCCAAGTCACTGTTGTTGATCGGCGTCGCCAGATTGCCAGCCATGGGGTCATTGCGAAACGGTTGGATGATGCCAGCAAACCGGGGCGCTTCCTGAAATTGAATCTCACCAAACTGAGCTTGTGGCTGAAACCTCATCTGGCTAAACTCAAAGCCCGCAGCCTTGGCTTTGGCTCTGAGGGCATGCCACAAATGCCCTGCCAGCAACAAACTGGCAAAAATGACATGAAACAACATCAACCAGGTGCGGGGCGTAATTACCCCATCCAGGGTGGTGGTGCCCACCGGCCCGTAAAACACGCTGGGATAGACTGTTTCATTGACGCTGACAAAGTAAGCAGCCCAAAAACCCATATAGGCCAGGGCACCCTGACTGTAGGCCAGGTAAGCCTCCGCAGACCACACCAGAATCGACTTGGCCCAGGCAAAGGGCTGGGTTGCAAGGTGCCAAAGCCCTCCCAAAATACACAGCCCCCCGACCCAGATATGGCCCCCGACCACATCTTCGAGAGCCTGAACTGCCGCCATACCTTGCAGCGCCCACCCATCTGGGGTGATGCCGACTAAGTAGCCAAAAATGGTGAGGGGATTGAGGGTGGGGTGGGTAATCAAACGCACTTGAGCCACACCGGGATCGTACAATCCCCCCAGCACCGCCTTGAGAACAAACAGCAGGGCACCCACCCCCAACAGCAGTAAATGAATCCCCAGAATTGTGGTCATTTTGTTGCCATCTGACCAACGGTAGCCAAAGCCCTGCTCATCCAGCCGCTCCGGCCCCAGCACAGCATGATAGAGACCCCCCGCTCCTAGAACAGCAGCACTGACCAGATGGAGCACCCCAATGGCAAAGTAGGGGTAAAAGTCCACCACCTGTCCCTCAGACCCAACACCAAACCCGAGGGCAGCCAGATGGGGTAACAGAATCAGCCCTTGGGTAGCCATCGGCACCGTCGGGTCAAACCGGGACAACTCAAACAAGGTCATAGCACCGGCCCAGAGCACAATCAGACCGGCATGGGCAATGTGCGCTCCCAACAGCCGTCCAGATAGATCAACGAAACGAAAATTGCCCGCCCACCAGGAGTAAGGATCGACTGAATCCGAAACATAGGTTTCTGGCGCAGGCTGGGTTGACCACCCCAGGGAGCGCCACAAGCTGATAGGAGTAGACGTCATGCGCTCACCTGCCCTCGCATCGATGCCACCATTCGCCCCTCGCTAAAACGATAGCCAGCGGCTCGCAGGGCGTGAAACAGATGTCCCTGCAAGAAAAAAAATCCCAACCAGAAATGGGCGTTGGCTAACCACACCCGCGCCGTGAGGGCACCGTCAGGACTGGCAAACACCGGAAACCGATCAAAGACCAGCGTCAGCGTAGGGCCATAAAATTCGGTTGGAAACACCAGGGTATTGACTGACACAAATAACGTGGCCACAAAAGCCATTAAGCTTACTGCCCCAATGCTGTAGGACAAGTAGGCCTCACCTGACCACACCAACAACCGTTGCGCCCAGGCAAAGGGGCGAGTGCGCAGATGCCAGAGTCCACCGCCAATGCACAGCAGCCCTATCCAAATGTGACCACCCACAACTTCCTCTAAAGACTGGACACTGGCCAGCCAAAACCGTCCTTGCAGCCCCAGAAGATAGCCAAAAATAGTTCTGGGATCTACCACAGGGCTGGTCACCAGACGCACCGCTTTCAGCTCGGGGTCATACAGTCCTCCCCAGATCATGGCCTTGGCCACCAAGAGCAGTGCGCCCAGACCCAGAAGTATTAGGTGAATCCCCAGAATGGTGGTCATCTTATTGGCATCGTCCCAGCGATAGCCAAAAAAGGGAAACGATTTCTCTAGTTGGCGCGGCCCCTTAAAGACATGGAAGAGTCCCCCCGCTCCCAAAAAAGCAGAGCTGATCAGGTGCAGTACCCCAATCACAAAGTAAGGGTAGGTATCGACGATGGCTCCGCCTTCCCCCACGCCCCAGCCCAGCCGGGCCAGATTGGGGAGGACGATCAGTCCCTGCTCGTACATCGGCTGTGAAGGGTCAAATCCTGAAACTTCAAAGAGGGTGATGGCACCGGCCCAAAGGACAATTAGTCCGGCGTGAGCCACATGCGCCCCTAACAAGAGGCCGGAAAAGTTAACCAGACGAGCATTCCCAGCTCGCCGGGGAATTTGTTCAATAGCTGGATTGGCCAGGGTCATAGATGGATTCTCCTGAAAAACGTTAGATACAACTTGGCAGATTATTTTGAAAATCTGACCCAATTAAGAAGGTGTTTGAAAAAGTGCTTGAACCTTGAACTCGCCCCCTATCTCCCCTCGTACAGCGTGCCCAAAGGGCGTAATTCTGCGGGAAATAGGGTCTAAAGTTTGCGACTTTCTTCCCCCAAACTTGGGGAGTTGAGGGGCTAATGCAAAGTTGGACGAGACTTTTCAAGCACTCTCTGAATCCGAGAGGATAAAGGCAAATGTGGCCTTTTAAGCTTATTTAGAGAGGCTGTGCAGACTTAAGTTGGGTTGGAAGCAGCGGCAACAGCGTCAAGTAAGGTGTGAACTGGCATCCCCCGCTCTGCGGCTCTGGCTCGATAAGCATGCCAAAAATGCCCCACCAGTGCTAGAAACCCAAATGTGGCATGAACGCTAGCCAGAGCCGCCCGTACTGAGCTGGTCACTGTGTTCAATGAACCGTAAAAGGCACTGGGATAAACGGTGTCATTTACAGACACAAAGCAGGCCACACTGAATCCAATTAAAGCTAAAGCCCCCAAACTGTAGGATAGGTAGGCTTCCCCAGACCAGATCAACCGCTGCTTTGCCCAGGTCATGGGTCGGGTGGCGATGTGAAAAATGCCCCCAGCAATGCACAGCAGACCGACCCACACATGTCCCCCGATCACATCTTCGAGGTTGTCTACACTGGCCATTCCACTTAAAGACCAACCGTGGGGTGTGAAGCCCAAGAGATAGCCAAAGATCCTCCCTGGATCCAGGTTGGGCTGGATCAGGCGCACCTGCTCAACCCAGGGATCATAGATGCCCCCCCATCGGGTGGCCTTGAGCACTAGCAGCAATGCCCCTAGACCCAAAACAATCAGGTGAATACCCAAAATAGAGGTCATTTTGTTGCCATCTGACCAGCGATAGCCAAAGCCCTGTTCATCCAAGATTTCGGGGCCTAATATAGCGTGGTAGAGACCTCCAGCCCCTAATACGGCTGCACTGATCAGGTGCAGCATGGCAATTAAGTAATAGGGATACAGATCGACAATTTGCCCGCCTGGGCTAACTCCAAATCCCAAAGTGGCCAGATGGGGCAGCAGAATTAAATTTTGGCCGTAGAGGGGCAGGGCTGAATCAAATCGACTGATTTCAAAGAGCGCCATGCTCCCAGCCCACAAGATAATGAGTCCAGCATGAGCAATGTGTGCCCCCAGCAGCCGTCCTGAAAGATCAGTTAGCCGGAGATTACCGGTCAGCAAGGGAACACCTGACTCGCTGGCCTCTACTGAGGCTGACCAACCCAGGGCACGAAACACGGGTGGCCAAAATGTTGAAACACTCATTCACGGTTCCTTCCACTCAATTGTTGTGACATGGGTGTCTCTCTCTCTGAACCACGTTGATCCTGGGTCATTGCAGACTCGGATCTCAAAATTGATAAGAATTAGTCTCAATAGTGTTTATTATGCAAGGCTCACGTCAGGCGTCAAACTCCTGTTTAATTTTCTTTACGTTTTGCTTGAGATTTCCTGCCAGATGACTGAGATTCCTAGGTGAACTCCCTGAGTAATCCCTTGAGTTCTCTTTTAGATCCCCTTAATTATTGAAATAGAGTTGCATTAATATCGAAGATAAATTTAGGGTACAGTTAGAAATTATTGCTAAGGTCGTTTGTCAGTTGCTTTCACTCACACCCAGAGAATCTCTATGAAGCGGCAATATTTGATCACGCTAGCGGTGCTGTTCCTGTCTGTTGGCTGCGGTGTCAGCGTTCAAGCCGAGCCGCGTGTCATTAACGGCTGTGTGATTGAGCCAGAAACAGACTGTACCCATGTGGGAGCTGGGCTGAAGTATAAAGATTTGAGTCTTGTGGATTTAAGGGGTGCGAATCTGTCTGGGTTGACGCTCCATGGCGCATCGCTGCGGGGGGCGAACTTGAGCGGAGCCAATCTCAGTGGTGCTGAATTTGATATGACCGTGCTGACGGATGCAGATCTATCTGGTGCAGATTTGACCGATGCCTACTTCACGCTCTCGCAAGTCTCTGGGGCGAATTTACAGGGGGCGATTTTGAAGAATGTGAATCTGCACCATGCTGGTGGGGGGGCTTCTGTCAACTTAGAGGGTGCCCAGTTTTGTAATACCGTTTTGCCCGATGGTAGTGTGCGGAATGATCATTGCTAGGACTAAGGGGGCAGCAGCTTTAGAGGTTTGTACTGTCGTTGAAAGCTGTCACTGAGATCAGCCCAGTCTATAGATCTTTGCGCCCTGGTAGCCAATCAGTTTAAGGTAGAGAGATTGGCTTAGCCTATTCTTAAATTTGCCTTAACCCCAAAACTCTATGCCCCTTCTGGTTCTGGGATGCGCGAGCTTTGTCGCTTGGTTTATCAGCATGTTGGCAGGCGGGGGAAGTCCTCTGGTCTTAATTCCGCTGATTAATGTGCTTCTAGGGGCAGCTGCGATCGCCCCTGTGATCACTACTGGCATGCTGATCGGCAACACTCAGCGCGCTCTGTTTTTTTGGAAGGACATTGACTGGCAAGTCACCAAGTGGCATGTGCCCGGATCTGTATTTGGGGCTATCTTTGGGTCTTACGTCTTTACTCAGATTCATCCAGAGGGGCTGCAAATTTTGATTGGCATCGTGTTGCTGTTGATGGTGGCCTACTATCTGATCCGACCCCAGAAAAATCAATTTTCAGCACAGGCTTGGCAGTTTTTGCCTCTGGGCTGCCTGAATGCCTTTGTCTCAGGCATCATTGGCAGCACTGGCCCTGTGATGAATCCGCTCTATCTGAGCTATGGCCTGGTGAAAGAACCCATGATTGCCACCAAAGCGGTCAATGTAGTGGTGATGCACATGGTCAAGCTCATCACTTACCTCAGCTTAGGAGTGCTGACACGGGAGTATTTAGCCTATGGCATTTTGATTGGGTTGAGTGCGATTCCCGCTAACTGGTTAGGAAAGCTGGTTTTGCAGCGCATGAGCAACGATCATTTTCAGCAAGTGGTGTTTGCCTTTGTAGCGCTGAGCGGCATGTTGATGCTGTGGCAACAGCGTGGACTTTGGCTGTCCTGGTAGACTTAGGTATCAATCTTCACAGGGCAAAAGTTGGGCTTCGGGTTACGAAGAAAGATGGAATTGATGTTAGTAACCCAAAACGACGCTGAAGTTGGTATCATGCTGGCTCGGGACGCCTAATCTGTGGAATCCGATCCTATGTCTGAGACTCTTGATCCCCTGATCTATGCTTACTTTAGCGAGGGAGGCCTCACTGCCCTTGCTAGTAGCTCAATTCCATTCGACATACAACAAGTCTTTATTGAAGATATTGTCACAGAATATTGGGATGCCACTGACCCACCTCCACAGGGATTCCGAGCTGCTTTCCTCCGTCAGATGGCACCCGATCAGAGTTTATTTGGCTGGCTCTACAGCGATATTGATGAACAAACTCAAGGGCTGCTTCCCTGTGCCCTTGGCTACTACCTCAATGCACCCCTCACTGGCGATTTACTCCAACTCATTTTTGGTTGCCTGGAGCGTGGCCCCCTATCTTGCCCAAATCTGAGCCATTTGCCTGAGTTTTTAGAAGAAGTTGCCTTTCCCAGCAGTCTCAGCTATGAACCAGCTCGCCCAGGGGTGCCTTTACCCTCTGGTATCTATGCCCGCAGCCGCTTGCTGCTGGTTAAGCAGCGGATGCTCGATATTTATATTCCCTACGAACCCGAGTTGGAAGTAGAAGTTTTACCCTCCCCTGGGACGCTGACAGCATCCTCAGTAACCCCACCCCCATCCGAAACCTGGCTACCGGCTTGGGATGCCGTAAATTCTGAGCCTATGGTTCTTAACCAGTCGGTCTCGGAGTTTGAGGGGAGTGGTCAAAAGATGGCTTTGTTGATTGGGGTCAATGGCTACGGAGAGGGGTTTCGGCCACTCATGGGAGTTGAGCAAGATGTGCAAGCCATGGCTCAGGTTCTAGCTTCTCCTGGCTTAGGTGGCTTTACCCAGGTCAAGACCTTGCTCAACCCAGATTGTCAGGTGATGTCGGAAGCGATTGAATCGCTATTTTTGGACTCTCAGCCAGAAGATTTGATCCTGCTATATCTGTCGGGCTACTGCATTCGCGATCGCCAGGGGAATATCAGTCTGGCCACTGGAATCAGTCGGCGAGGTCGGCAGCAAAAGGTGATTCGCTCCACAGTGATCCCGGCCAACTTTATGCGCACAATTATGGATGAAAGTTCATCTCAACAGCAGGTGTTAGTGTTGGATTGTTGCTTTGCCGATGCATTTCCCCGAGAAACACCGACTGCCCAGCGTCCTCCTAAAGTGGAATCTGAGCTGGGCGGTTCTCAGCGGTTGATTTTATCTACTTGCACCACATCAGGATATACCACCGCCCAAAAAGAGCAGGAGCCCTCTTTGTATACCCGCTATCTAGTAGAAGGCTTGGCGACTGGCGCGGCAGATGTCAATCACGATGGCATTGTGACGCTTTACGAATGGCATGATTATGCCCGCCAACGGACAACTCAAGCTGCACCGGTCATGATGCCTCAGTGCTACGGTGCTACGGAATTACAGAATCTTGGCCTGATAGCGGTTCCGTCCACTGACCCTCGGCTCAAATATCGCAAGCATGTGGAGCGTGGGCTCCAGGATGGAGATATTTCAGCCCTGCATCGGACGGTCTTAGATTCTTTACAAGTTCGTTGGGGAATTACGTCCTCGGAGGCTAGCACCATTGAGGCGGAGGTTTTGCAGCCCTACTCAGACTATCGCCGCAAGATTCAGGCTTATGCCCAGCAACTGCTTCAGATCCGTTGGCAGCCTGTCAATGGGCAGCAAGTCTTTGAAAATCAAGGAGTTGATCTCTCAGAGACTTTGCTGGGGCTACAGGAGTCTCTGGGGCTGACTTCAACCGACACCCAGGCCATTGAAGCTGAAATTGAGTTTCAGTTCAAATTCCTGCAAGCTTTAGAGCCTGCGATGGCTTCTCAGTCTACCTCAGGGCGGGCTGAGTGGCGCTGGCTTCAGAACCTTAAGGCCCAAATGCTTCACAGCCTCTCTCAAGTGGGGCAAAATTTCCGGAAACTTCCAGGTTGGGGGGCTCTCCAAGCCCAATGGCAGCAGCACCCACGTCGCCTATGGCTTGGGGGGGGGAGCGTTGTCCTGTTGCTGGTGGCCGTGGTTGTCATTACGGTTCAAGGGCGGCAACGGGCGCGATCGCAGCAACCGGCAACCCTGATAACTATCCATACCCCCTCAACCCCCTGGGTTGCAAAACAAACTCATAACGACTATGATTTAACCATGTGAGATTTTTTAATAATCCGCAAAGTACAGCCATAGCGCAGAGCCACACAAGATTAAGTCTGTCCTTAGGAAGACCTTTGGAATCAGCCGTCCAGCTTGAGGGGTTCCAAATCTAACCCAAGGGGATAGGCATCTCAGGCGAATCGTTTTAGGGTCAATGTAGAGATCAAGATCAGGGGTTCAAATCATCAGTAAAAATGACGATCAAACCCAGAACCCAGGATTGATGCCCCCAACGGTATCGCAGTCGCCTACTGCTGTATATCAATTTTGAGTAGACCCAAAGGAAAGAACACAGATGACAGCTACCGTACCAGCCAAAACAACCCGCAAGTTTTATCCCACCAGCATTGATCTTGATGTTGGCATTCGCGAGGAAGTCGTAGAAGTTCTCAGTAAAAGCCTAGCTGCCACCTTAGATTTGAAAACCCAAGCCAAGCAGGCTCACTGGAACGTTAAAGGGATGGACTTCTTGCAACTCCACGAGCTTTTTGATGAGATTGCTGGGGAGCTAGAAGCCTATGTCGATATGGTGGCCGAGCGCATCACGGCATTAGGGGGGCGAGCCATGGGAACTGCCCGTATTGCCGCAGCAGAGTCGATTTTGCCCGAATATCCCTACGACATCATCAGTGGAGAAGATCACGTCAGGGCATTAGCTGAGCGATTTGCGCTCTACGCTAAGCATGTCCGTGAGGCCATTGACCAAACCGATGCAGCGGGTGATGCCGACACAGCCGACCTCTATACTGAGATTTCGCGCACCATTGATATGCGCCTCTGGTTCCTAGAAGCCCATCTGGTCAAGTAGAGGTTGTTAGAACTGGCCGATTTGAATGGCTCAGCGACATCACTGATAGCCTTAGACAATAGAGGCTTCCTCTTCATCTCCTGTGCGTAAGGTGCCCTCTTCATCAGAGATGCCTGTATTGGGAAGTTCTAGACAATAGCCTGCGCCATAGACCGTTTTGATGTATTGCGGGTGTCGGGGGTCAGGTTCGAGCTTGGTGCGCAGGTGGCGAACATGCACTCGAATCGTTTCAATATCGTCATTGGGGTCATACCCCCAGACCTCTTGGAGAATCTCACTAGGGGCTACTGTTTGGCCGTGACGCTGGAGCAAACAGTGCAAGAGTTCAAATTCGAGGCGGGTGAGTTTTATCACCTGACTTAGCCATTGGATTTCAAAGCGCTCAGGCACTAGGGTGAGAGGGCCATAGCTGAGAATTTCGGTGTGCTTGGCGGCATGGGGAATGCGATCGGTACGCCGCAGGAGTGCCCGCACTCTTGCCAGCATTTCTTCCAATTCAAAGGGTTTGGTCAAATAATCATCGGCTCCAGCGTTAAAGCCTTCAACCTTATCTTGGGTTTGGCTGAGTGCTGTCAGCATAAGCACGGGAATGTCGGCGGTGCGGTGCTCTCGTCGTAGCCGCTGACAAATCGTAAAGCCGTCAACCTGGGGCAGCATCAGATCCAACATGATCAAGTCAGGCACCAGTTGGACGGCAAGTGCCTGCCCTTTAATACCGTCTGTGGCTTGGGTGACATCATAGCCAGCCATTTCTAAGTTGATTGCAACTAACTCTGCGATCGCAGGATCATCATCAATGACAAGAATGCGGGGCTTCATTTATACCAGTCTCAATACAAAGCTCAAGCGATATCAAAGGCAACCGAAGCAGATAGATTTAAAAATTGACCTCTACTCACGAATCATAAAAATATTTCAAGATTCCCTTAAAGATTATAAACATGGTCTTCAGAATCTATGGTAGAGGATGTTGTTATCCGTAACCGGAGTCTGTAAATTATGCTGTCCCCCTGGCCAACTCTGATCACCCTGATCGCTTTGATTTTCTACTTTTGGGCCAGCATCCAGGTGGGAATTGCCCGCGCCAAGTATAAAGTCCCAGCTCCGCAAACAAGTGGCCCACCAGAGTTTGAGCGCACCATGCGAGTTCACCAAAACACCTTGGAGCAGTTGGTGTTTTTCCTGCCAGTGCTGTGGATTTTTTCGCTCTACGTTGATCCTCGCTGGGGGGCTGGCCTAGGCGCAGGCTGGATCCTGGGACGTATCCTCTATGCCTGGGGCTATTACCAAGCTGCCGAAAAACGAGGCCCGGGGTTTGCGATCGCCTCTCTCAGCGCCTTAGTGCTCTTGTTAGGATCCTTAGTCGGCGTGATTTGGCAGACCTTTTTTATTGCCTAGCTGCCTAGCGCGCCAACAGCTCACACTGGGCATGGTGGCGCAGCAGGTGATCACAGAGCACCAGCGCCACCATCGCTTCCACCATAGGCACAGCACGGGGTAGCACGCAAGGATCATGACGACCCTTCGCAGCCAGAGTCGTCGCTTCTCCCGATTGGCTGACCGTCTGTTGAGCCTGACCAATAGTGGCCGTGGGCTTAAAGGCGACTCGCAGGATAATATTCTCTCCATTGCTAATGCCCCCCTGAATACCCCCCGAGCGATTAGTCACCGTGCGAATGCACCCCTGATCGTCAGTGTAAAACGCATCATTATGCTCTTGACCTGTGAGCAGAGTACCCGCAAACCCAGAGCCAATTTCAAACCCCTTACTCGCTGGCAAAGACATCACCCCCTTAGCCAAGTCAGCCTCCAGCTTGTCAAAAACCGGCGATCCCAGCCCCATGGGAACATGGCGGGCTACACATTCCACCACGCCCCCAATTGAATCCGCCGCGCGGCGAGTCCGATCAATGAGATCGATCATCTTTTCGGCATAGCCAGGGTGGGGGCAGCGCACCATGTTGCTTTCCACCGCCTCTAGGGTGACGGTATTAGGATCAATCGGGGCTTCTAGATCTTTAATGCGCTTCACATAGCCCACGATCTCCACCCCAGCCAGTTGGTGCAAGATTTTTTTAGCAATCGCCCCAGCCGCTACTCGACCAATAGTTTCTCGGGCCGAAGAGCGCCCACCCCCCTGCCAATTGCGAATGCCATACTTAGCATCGTAAGTGGCATCTGCATGGGACGGTCGATACACCGTGGCCATTTCGCTGTAGTCCTGGGGCCGGGTATCCTTATTGCGCACCAGGATGGCAATGGGAGTTCCCAAGGTTTTGCCCTGAAAGGTACCCGAAAGAATTTCACAGGTATCCGTTTCCTGGCGAGGAGTCGTGATTCGGCTTTGTCCCGGTCGTCGCCGATCCAGCTCCACTTGAATCTCATCTGCCGAAATTTCTAACTGGGGTGGACATCCATCGATCACAACCCCCACCCCACCCCCATGGGATTCGCCAAAGGTGGTGACGCGAAACAGGTGTCCAAACGTATTTCCCATAATTAAAACCGAAAAATAACACCAAGTAGTAGACCATGCTGACGGATATCTACCCTGGAACGCCTCAGACCCGAACCATCTTCATAGTCAGAATTACTGAGAAAATAACCCAGTTGAAGTGATGTTCTGGGTGAAAAGTGATACTGGGTCAGAGCTTGAACATTCCAGGCAAAGTTTCTGCGCGCACCAATGTTAAAACCAGATACATCACCCCGAATACCAAACGCCAAACGTGGGGACACGCTGAACCCAATTTGTGTCCCCAGCAGTGGAGTAACGTTCGTTCTGGAGGCGTTAAACTCCTGATTGACTGGAATCGGATTGATCGGAACAGGAATACCCTCTACCCGAACAGAGTCAACTCGAAGTCTTTCCTCTAAGACATTAATTCGGATCCCTAAATAGGGAGTAACAATCAGCCTTCGGAAAGGATTGGGTGACACTGTTTGGTTGCCTAAAGGCATATTGACTGCCTGATAGGTTGCCGCCAAATCGATCGTGCCCTGTCTAATCCGGATACTTCCATCTGTCCTTGTGCGTACCTCAACGGGAATGCCAAAGCCAGTTAGACTCCCTTCAGGAAACCTTACCCCTATGCTGCCGCTCTGCCTTGCAAAAACGTAGAGACCACTGGCGAAAAACCCAAATCGGCCTTTTTGTCCTTCCACCCGTAATCCAGCGTTAAAGGCTCGATCCAGGCTTAAAATATCCCCTAGCCCCAAATCAATCTCGGCGCTCCGCCCTGCCACGGTTGCATCTATGTTCACCCCCAAAGGCACCAAGACATAGGGCATCACTCTAAATTCCCAGCGATTGCCAGGTACAGTCTGAGAAACAGATTGATCCGGTTGTAGTTCAGATTCAAGTTCTGTCTCAGGCTCATCCGGTTGTAGTTCAGATTCAAGTTCTGTCTCAGGCTCACCCGGTTGCAATTCAGATTCAAGTTCTGCCTCAGGAGTCTGGGCTAGAGAATCTGGGGCAATCACCGTCAGAGTAAACTGCTCTGAAGACTCGACAGATTCAGATGAAACCCAATCAACCACCAGACTCTCTGTTGGGCTTAGGGCTTGTGTCAGAGAATCGGGTTCTTTGATCAAGGTAGCGCTGTCAGAGGCTACCACCGTAGCTTCATTTGTAGTCTCGCTAACAGACGCATCAATACCGATGCTGGTATGCAGTTCAAGGGTGGAGAGGTGAGAAGACAGTTCTTCCGCTAGCCCTGGTGCAGGTAAAAGCGCTATCGCAATGGATAGAGCACTACTGCCATACAGCAACAAAGACTGGAGTAACTTACCTTTGGCTATTTCGAGATGCCCCGAATACAAAACTAGATTTTTCGACTTAGAGTTGACCGGTTTGGTTAAGCAACAGCTACTAGTTTTCAATGCTATTTCTCCTTCACCCTTTCTTTTTGATCCTGAAATCAGGACTACTAGACACTTACAACACTCCGGACAATTTTTAAACGGTAATGGTACAATTCAGGTTTTAGACCTCTCTCATCATGTTACTGCCAAAGAGATAGACAAAAATTTTAGCCATTACTCAGAAAAGTGTCCAGGCTATTGAATTAATAACATATGTATCTGGTCTTTTCTTAAATTATTACTCGATCCTTGCTATTTTTAGAGTTGGAAACTTTTTCGATAGTGGTGGAGCTTGGCGCGCGATCGCAGATAAAGTCGCAGTGCTCATGGCGCTAGAGTTTCTGCATCACTAATTTCTTTTTCATGGAGGTCTGTATGCTTTTTTCATCTTCTATGCGGGGCAGTGTCTGCACCCTGCTTATCTCAGCCATGCTCTTGGCTGCCCCTCGATCCGAAGCCTGCACCCGCGCGGTTTACCACGGTCCCGAGGGGCGCTACCTGACGGGTCGCACCATGGACTGGAGGGATGAAATCATTAGTAATCTTTGGATCTTTCCCCGGGGCATGGAGCGCAATGGAGCCGCTGGCCCGCGTTCAGTGGAGTGGACATCGCGCTACGGCAGTCTGATTGTCTCGGGCTACGACATCTCTACAGTGGATGGCATGAACGAGGCAGGGCTGGTCACCAACCTGCTGTGGCTAGTAGACGCCGCCTACCCCGAGGACGACGGCCAGACACCGCGACTGTCCCTGTCGATGTGGGCGCAGTATTTTCTGGATCAGTTTGCCACGGTGGCTGAAGCGGTCACCCACCTGAAGGAAACGCCGCTCCATGCCGTCACGGGCGAGGTGCCGGGTATGCCAGGGCGGATGACCACAGTACACCTGTCTTTGTCCGATGCCACCGGTGACAGCGCCATCCTGGAATGGATTGACGGCGAGCTGCAAATTCACCACGATCGCAGCTACCAGGTAATGACCAATGAGCCGCGTTTTGAAGACCAGCTTGCCATTACCCGCTACTGGAACCGGGTGGACGGCACTGTCTTTTTACCGGGCACCAGTCGAGCCGAAGACCGCTTCGCGCGAGCCAGTTTTTTGATCAACGCCATCCCCAAAACTGACAACACCCGCGAGGCAGCGGCAGCAGTGTTCAGCGTCATTCGCAATGCCTCGGCTCCCTGGGGCATTTCAATTGACGACCAGCCCAATCTCTCCACCACTCGCTGGCGTATCGTCGCCGACCACAAAGAGCAGCTCTACTACTTTGAGTCGGTCTACTCCCCCAATGTGTTTTGGGTGAACCTAAAACAGATTAACTTTGCCAAAGGATCTGGAGTACGCAAGCTTGATTTAGGCCCCGCTCAGCGCAATATCTTCAGCGGAGAGGTCTCGGCAGCCTTTGTGGCCTCTCCCCCATTTACCTTTGAGCCTGCGGAGTAAAGGTAACTGAAGCATCGGAGCCAGATTTGTTGTCAGTCAATCAGGTCTAGGCTGCCAAGATTGGGGGATTGTGTGGCTGCCCAGTGTCACGGGATCGGTTATCGAAGCAGGCGAGGTAGACCTGAGCTTAATCAAAATGCGACAGCGATCTTCATCAAAAGCGTGATCTAACATTGACGAAGCCTGGACAAAATATGCAATGCCATCGATTACAAACGTGCCTCGTATCACCCGATAATTAGATCGATCCACACTGGCAAAATGCCCAACCCACCGGGAGCATCCCACTTTCGTAACCCTCACCCTAAATCCCTCTTGGGGTTAGATCCTTTCCGTAAAGCTGGCACTGCTGCTTAATCACTGCCACAACCTAACCTCCGCCGGAGTCAACCGATGGCGCAAGTGACGGGCAGTGCGTTCAACTTCAGAGGTCATCCCCCAGATCCAGTGGTAAGGCTTCTGCATCTTGGGCGACTAGATCTGAACTAAAGACTATCGCGGTACTCAGTCAAAAGGGCAATGGTTTGCTGCAAAATATCCCGATTGCGCTCAGACGGGTCAGCTAAAAAGGTCAGGAGTGCAAGATCGCGTTCAACTTCGACTCTAGCTCGGCGAGTCTGGCGTTCTGTCTCCTCATCTCGGCGAGCTGCTGCTCGTGCTCGATTTTCTCTTCTTCGTCCCTCATCTTCCGCTCTTTCTCTCTCTGCTTGAGCCAAGCGATCTGTTTCTCGTTGGCGAAGCCTGTCGTCAGACTTATTTGATGGTTCCACGCTGCGCACGAGCTTTGCTCTACAACACCGAGATTAACCACTGCCACCACGACGGCTGCCAGGGTGAGTCGGTTACGGTTACTCCAGAGGCGGGCGTTGGCGACATGACCAGCGGGAATCCAACTGATAACGTGGGCTTTGGAGAGCCGGTGACAACCTTTACCCAGCTAGAAATGTCTCCTTCTCTAGGCAAAATGGGCATGCTGTATCTATACCTTAGGAACTATCCTCGCTTCAGACTTGCAGACGACTTATGAATGACATCAAGAAAGTTGATTCAAGTCAATACGTGACTGTACAAGGGCCATACGCCGTCCTCAATGAAGGAAGGGGTTACGCCATTATTCATATGACCACAAAAGAATATTTAGCTAGAAATATTGAATCATTTCTAGATTGTGTTCGAACCTTAGAATATTTATCTGGCAAAATACCACACACAGGAGATTCAACGGCAACAGTTCCACAGGAAGGTTGTCAATCCAACCAAATTCAAACACCTAATTTTGGTGTAAGAGAAGATGTTCAAAAGCTGATTGAAAAGTATGCACCTGAAACCGTTAGGGTAGACAAGGAGGTGAACTGGAATCGAAGTAAGTATCGATGCTTTGATGTCCAAGGCAATTATTTAGGGAAGATCAAAGGTAAATTAGGAGATCGTTACTGGATTGATCATTCAGGCCAAAGATTTTATTGAACATTTTCAACTTAAAGATTTATCAAGTAATGATTTATATTTACTGGGCAAAAGGGACTGATCTGTATAAAGTGGGCTATACCAGCAAAAGTGATGTAGCAATCCGTCGGCAGCAATGGGAAACGGGTTGTCCGTTTCCCCTGGTTTTGATGGGGCATATCAATGGTGGTCGTGCTGATGAATCTCGATTACACAAAAGACTCAAACGAGAAGGAAAATGGGTTGAACAGGCCGCAGGCCAGGAGTGGTTTAAACTAACTCAGACTGATGTAGAGCAAATCTTAGGATATCGATCAAACCCTGCCACCGAGACTGCTAACATGATTCAAGATATGGGAGAGAGAATAGTCAAACGACAGCTCAAAAATATGTCAAAACGGAAAGGAATTCACGGTATTGCCGCATCTTTTATTAAGGGCTTTCTCTAATCAATCTTCAGCTTGACTTTATCTCATCAAGCGGCAGTGACAACTCATCACTTCTACTATTTTCTTAGCTCGGTGCAAATGAGAGGCAGCTTCACAAAATTTTGTATGATTGTTTAGTATTAGGAAGGTGAAGCTTTGGTTTATCTCAGTTTCGATTGAGGTTTTTCTGCTCTGGGTTGAGACTTGCAAAGGATAGGTGAGCATTCTCTAAAAAGCGGGAATACTAGTGACATCAATAACGGTTGACCATCATGCAAGTGGCACCTTTTCCCGAGAACGAAGCGCAGCGGCTGCAAGCCCTAGAGCGCTATGAAATTCTCGATACCCCCCCCGAAGCAAGCTTTGATGAGCTGACCCAACTGGCTCGTGCCATTTGCCAGGTGCCGATGGCTCTGATTAGCCTAGTCGATGCTAACCGCCAATGGTTTAAGTCTAAAGTGGGGCTAGAGGCGACCGAAACGCCTCGGAATTTGGCCTTTTGTGCCCATGCTCTACTGCATGAACATCTGCTGGTAGTAGAAGACGCCAAAGCAGATCTGCGCTTTTTTGATCACCCATTGGTGGTGGGCGATCCTCATATTCGCTTCTATGCCGGGGCACCTCTGATAACCCCAGATGGTTATGCTCTTGGCACCCTGTGCGTGGTTGATTATCAGCCTCGCACCCTCACGCCAGAGCAGTACCAAGCCTTAAGTACACTGGCCAAGCAAGTGGTCTCCCAGCTAGAACTGCGGCACAAGTTGAAAATTTTGAATCAGGCTAAGGCTGCTGCTGATAAGGCCAATCAAGCCAAGGGTGAATTTTTGGCGACCATGAGCCATGAAATTCGCACCCCCATGAATGCCATTATTGGCATGACCGAGCTATTGCTGGACACGCCCCTGACGCCTCAGCAGCGGGATTTTGCTGAAACCGCTTGTCAGGCGGGGGAAACGCTGCTGAGTTTGATTAACGACATTCTTGATTTTTCTAAAATTGAATCGGGCAAGCTGGATTTGGAAAAGCACCCGTTCAACCTGCGAGATTGCATCGAAGGGGTGCTGGATATGCTTGCCGCCAAGGCGGCAGCCAAGCAGCTAGAGATGGTGTACCTGATTCCTGCACAGGTACCAGAGACGCTCTTAGGAGATGTCACTCGTCTGCGGCAGGTGTTGGTGAACTTGATTGGTAACGCCATTAAGTTTACGGATGCTGGGGAAATTGAAATCACGGTCAGCGCCAAGGCTATCCCGGAACCAGGGACCCGAGGCGCAAATGATCAAGGAACGCCCATAGTGCTGGAGGTGAAGGTGCGGGACACGGGCATTGGCATTCCGCCTGAACGACGGCATCGACTTTTTAAGCCCTTTAGCCAAGTGGATGCTTCAACCACTCGACAGTACGGCGGCTCAGGTCTGGGGCTGGCGATTAGCAAACACCTGTGTGAACTGATGGGCGGTACCCTGTGGGTAGACAGCCAGGTGGGGCAGGGTTCAACCTTTTCGTTTTCGTTTCAGACTGTGGCCATTTCGACCCCACCCGGTCTGGACGAAGCATTCTATCATCTACAGGGCAAACATCTGCTGGTGGTGGATGACAATGCTACTAACCGAAAGATCCTCTCTTTGCAACTCCAGCCCCTGAACCTCCAGATTACGGCTGTGGACTCTGGGTTTGAGGCGCTGGCCAAAATGGATGGAGGTCAGGTCTTTGACTTGGCTATTTTGGATATGCAAATGCCCCAGATGGATGGCATGATGCTGGCCAAGCATATTCATCAACGCTATCCGTCGTTGCCGCTCATTTTGCTGACCTCGATGGGGTGGACGGGGTCTGTGGCGGCGTTAAGCGACTTTATGGCCTATCTCAATAAGCCGGTGAAGCTGAGTCGTCTCCATGAAGTCTTACGTCAGGTGGCGGCTCAAGCTTGCATCCTGCCAGCGGCTCAAGGGGTCTGGGGGCAGCGACAGGCCAATGCCAATTTAGGAGAACGCCATCCCCTCCGCATTTTGGTGGCTGAAGATAATGCGGTAAATCAAAAGGTGGCTCGGCATTTGTTACACCGCTTGGGCTATGCAGTGGATATGGTTGCAAATGGCCAAGCGGTTCTGGAGGTGTTGCAAGATCAAGATTACGACTTGATCTTGATGGATGTGCAAATGCCAGAAATGGATGGACTAGAGGCAACCCGGCGGCTGCGATGGTCTACGACCGGCCTATGTCCTCCGGACAGCAACCAACGGTCATCGCACCTGAACCCCTGCCCTCGCATTGTGGCCATGACTGCCAATGCGATACAAGGTGACCGAGAGCGTTGCCTGCAAGCCGGCATGGATGATTACATCAGTAAACCGATTCGGGTTGAAGAACTGGTACGGGTTCTGCAAGCATGTCCAGCCGGGGCTGTGAGGGTGCCCTCACAGTCTGCAATTCCTGACTGGCCTCCTGAGGTGGAGGCTATTGATCCAGTCGTGTTCCGGGATCTGGTCGAGATGTTGTCTCCCCATGAGCCAGCCTTTGCCCGTGAGCTGGTGCAAACCTATCTAGACAGCTCGACGCCCTTGCTGCAAGCATTGTGTTTTCCCCCATTTGACATCAAGGAACAGGTTCATGCTGCCCATACCCTGAAGTCCAGCAGCGCGGTTTTAGGGGCGATGCAGTTGGCACAACTCTGTGAAACCCTAGAGCAAAAAATTAGTCAGGATAGTGGGGAAAGTTGTTCCCTGGCAGTAGCCACAATTTTATCGGAGTACGATCGGGTGCAAAATTGGTTACAGTGCTATCTTGAGGCCAGCGAGGTGGATCTGTAAAATGTCCCTGCCATCAGCGCAATTACTGGCTTCCCTCCCGCTGGTTTTGGTCATTGATGATGATTTGTTAATGCGAAGCCTCTTACGTCGGGCTTTGGAACAAGAGCCTTATCGGGTGGAGGAGGCTGAAAATGGTGAAGAGGGGCTAGAAAAGTTTAAGGTTCTTAGCCCTGATGTTGTCTTGCTGGATGCCGTCATGCCTGACATGAGCGGTTTTGAGTTATGCGATCAGTTACAAAGAATGCCCAGAGGTACAGAGACGCCCATTTTGATGATTACAGGGCTGACGGATGAAGCTTCGGTGGATAGAGCCTATGAATCTGGGGCGATTGACTATGTAACTAAGCCCATTAACTGGGCGGTCTTGCGCCAGCGGCTGCGGCATTTGTTGCTGCAAGTGCAGGAACGCCAGCGGCTAGAAGGGCTTAATTCCGAACTACGACGACTAGCGGCGGTGGATGAGTTGACCCAGGTGGCCAATCGTCGTGCTTTTGATGAATCACTCACCCAGCACTGGCGTAGTGGGTTGCGAGGGGGGGAGCCTCTGTCTTTGATTTTGTGCGACATTGACTATTTCAAGCCCTATAACGATACCTATGGTCATCCCGCTGGGGATGATTGCTTGAAAAAAGTAGCCCAGACCTTGGCACAGACGGTTGGCCGCCCCACTGACTTGGTGGCGCGTTATGGCGGTGAGGAATTTGGCATCCTCCTGCCGAGTACGCCTTTCCCTGGGGCGGTTCAGGTGGCCAATAAGATTTGTGAGGCGGTGCGATCGCAGCATCTCCCTCATCAAGCTTCTATGATCAGCGAGGGGGTCACCCTGAGTTGTGGGGTAGCCAGTCTGCTGCCGACCCCAAACGAGACTGCTGAGAAACTGATTGTCTTGGCTGACCAAGCCCTATACCAAGCCAAGCAACAGGGTCGTGATCGAGTGGTAGGACTGCCGCCCACCCCTAAGGTTTAACCCTATGGGGCAGGCTACCTGAATCTTTGTGGGTGGCCTTGTGGCGTGAGGCGACCGCAGGTGTAACGAACCTTTAATAAGGATTACGAAATTTCTATCGAATTGTGTCAGTTCCAGAACCGCCAAAGCTTGGAGTTGGGTTTCTTTGTTACAACCGCATTAGATAAAATTCTGTTTAAGTCTTCGTTTTACCCTGTCCACTGCCAAGGAGCCGGATTGCATGTTCACTCACGTCAAGCCCACGATCAGACATATCGTGCCTGAGGATCTACGGGGACGATCGCTGATGAAAGTGGTCTATGTCGTGTTAGAGCCTCAGTACCAGAGTTCGCTCTCAGCAGCGGTCAACGCCATTAATCGCACCCACCCCAACTTGGCGGTGGAAGTCAGCGGCTATTTGATTGAAGAGCTGCGATCGCCGGAAAACTACGAGGCGTTTCAGCAAGATGTGGCCAAGGCAAATGTGTTTATTGGCTCCCTAATTTTTATTGAAGATTTGGCCGATAAGGTGGTGGCGGCAGTTGAACCCCACCGCGATCGCCTGGATGTGGCGGTGGTGTTCCCCTCCATGCCCCAGGTGATGCGCCTGAATAAAATGGGCAGCTTTTCCATGGCCAATTTGGGTCAGTCCCAAAGTGCGATCGCCCAGTTTATGCGTAAGCGCAAAGAAAAGTCAGGCTCGTCTTTCCAGGACGGCATGTTAAAGCTGCTGCAAACCTTGCCCAAGGTGCTCAAGTACCTGCCCATGGATAAGGCTCAGGATGCCCGCAACTTTATGCTCAGCTTCCAGTACTGGCTGGGCGGCTCTCAGGATAACCTCCAAAACTTCCTGCTGATGCTGGCTGATAAGTACGTGCCCGAGTTCCGCGATCGCGTCCAATTCCAAGACCCAGTCACCTATCCTGACCTGGGGATTTGGCACCCCCTGGCTCCAGAAATGTTTGAAGATGTGCGGGAATACCTAAACTGGTTCACCTCCCGTCGGGATCTTTCCGCTGATCAAAAAGACCCCCTGGCTCCCACCGTGGGGTTAATTTTGCAGCGCACCCACCTAGTCACCGGGGACGACGCCCACTATGTGGCCATGGTGCAGGAGCTAGAGTCTCTGGGGGCACGGGTGATTCCCGTTTTTGCCGGGGGGTTAGACTTCTCCAAGCCCGTAGAAGCCTACTTCTATGATCCTGCCAGCCAAAAGTCCCTGGTGGATACCGTCATTTCCCTCACTGGCTTTGCCCTCGTAGGCGGCCCCGCCCGTCAAGATCATCCCAAAGCCGTAGACGCCCTCAAGCGTCTCAACCGTCCCTACATGGTGGCCCTGCCCCTGGTGTTTCAAACCACTGAAGAATGGGAAGACAGCGACCTAGGGCTGCACCCCATTCAGGTGGCGCTGCAAATTGCCATCCCCGAGCTGGATGGAGCCATTGAACCGATTATTCTCTCCGGTCGCGATGGCACCACCGGACGCGCCATTGCCCTCCAAGACCGAATTGAAACCGTGGCTCAGCGGGCCATGAAGTGGGCCAACCTGCGCCGCAAGCCCAAAATCACTAAAAAAGTTGCCATCACCGTCTTCAGCTTTCCCCCGGACAAGGGCAATATCGGTACCGCTGCCTATCTGGATGTGTTTGGCTCCATCTACAAGGTTATGGAAGCCCTAAAACACAACGGCTACGACATTCAGGACTTGCCAGAAAGCCCTGAAGCCCTGATGCAGGAGCTAATCCACGATGCCCAGGCTCAGTACGCCAGCCCAGAACTCAATATTGCCTACCGCATGTCTGTGCGCGAGTACGAAGCCCTGACCCCCTATGCCAAACGCCTAGAAGAATCCTGGGGATCCGCCCCCGGTCATCTGAATAGTGATGGCCAAAACCTGCTGGTCTACGGCAAGCAATACGGCAACCTGTTTATTGGGGTACAGCCCACCTTTGGCTACGAAGGCGACCCCATGCGCCTGCTATTTTCGCGCTCCGCTAGCCCCCACCATGGCTTTGCCGCCTACTACACCTACCTGAATCAGATTTGGCAGGCCGATGCCGTCCTCCACTTTGGTACCCATGGCTCCCTGGAGTTCATGCCTGGGAAGCAAATTGGCATGTCCGGGGACTGCTACCCGGATAATCTGATTGGCAACATTCCCAACCTCTATTACTACGCCGCCAACAACCCCTCCGAGGCCACCATTGCCAAGCGGCGCAGCTACGCCAATACCATCAGCTACCTCACTCCCCCAGCCGAGAATGCGGGTCTCTATAAGGGACTGAAAGAACTGAGTGAACTGATTGGCTCCTATCAGACCCTCAAAGACAGCGGGCGCGGGGTTTCCATTGTCAACTCGATCATGGATCAGGCCCGTCTGGTCAACTTAGATCAAGATATTGCCCTCCCGGATCAAGACGCCCAGGAAATGTCCCCTGAGGAGCGGGACACCATTGTGGGCAAGGTCTACATCAAGCTCATGGAGATTGAGTCGCGGCTATTGCCCTGTGGTCTCCATGTGATTGGCAAGCCCCCCTCCGCCGCCGAAGCCATCGCCACCCTGGTGAATATTGCCAGCCTGGATCGCCAAGAAGAAGGGATTCAGGGGCTGCCCCGCCTAATTGCCAACAGCATTGGCCGTGATCTAGATGAAATCTATCAAAACAGCGATCGCGGCGTTTTAACCGACGTGCAGTTGTTGCAGGAAATTACCGAAGCCACCCGAGCCGCCGTCACCGCCCTGGTGCAAGAGCAAGCCAATGCCGAAGGTCGCATCGAGCGGGTCTCGATTCTGAACTTCCTCAATATGGGTCGCAAAGCCCCCTGGGTGGAAGCGCTGCATCAGGCGGGCTACACCAATCTAGACGCCGAGACCCTGAAGCCCTTGATTGAGTATCTAGAGTTCTGCCTCAAACAGGTGGTGGCAGACAACGAACTGGGCGCTCTGCTCAAAGCCCTAGAAGGCGAATATGTCCTCCCCGGCCCCGGCGGTGACCCCATCCGTAACCCGGATGTGCTGCCCACCGGCAAAAATATCCACGCCCTCGATCCCCAATCCATCCCCACCACGGCGGCGGTGCAGTCAGCCAAAGTAGTGGTGGATCGGCTGCTGGCGCGGCAGCGAGCCGAAAACAACGGCGCTTGGCCCGAGTCCATTGCTTTAGTTCTCTGGGGCACCGACAATATCAAGACCTATGGCGAATCTCTGGCCCAGGTGTTGTGGATGGTAGGTGTGCGACCGCTGCCTGACTCTTTGGGACGGGTGAACAAGCTAGAGTTGATTTCCCTAGAAGAACTGGGGCGGCCTCGCATTGATGTGGTGGTCAACTGCTCTGGGGTCTTCCGGGATCTGTTCATCAACCAGATGGCGCTCCTGGATCAGGCGGTAAAAATGGCCGCCGAAGCTGATGAGCCCCTAGAGATGAACTTTGTGCGCCAGCACGCCCTCAAGCAAGCCGCAGAGATGGGCATCAACCTGCGCCAAGCGGCCACCCGGGTTTTCTCTAACGCCTCCGGTTCCTACGCCGCCAACGTTAACCTGGCCGTAGAAAATAGCACCTGGGAAGAAGAAACCGAACTGCAAGAGATGTTCCTGAAGCGCAAATCCTTTGCCTTCTCCTCCGACTCTCCCGGCACCATGGCAGAGTCGCGGCAGATTTTTGAGTCTTCGCTCAAAAACGTAGATGTAACCTTCCAAAACCTAGACTCTTCTGAGATCAGCCTCACGGATGTCAGCCACTACTTTGACTCAGATCCCACTAAGGTCGTCTCGCAACTGCGCCAGGATGGTAAGAAGCCCAATTCCTATGTAGCAGATACGACGACGGCCAATTCTCAGGTGCGATCGCTCTCAGAAACCGTCCGCCTCGATGCCCGCACCAAGCTCCTGAACCCCAAGTGGTACGAAGGCATGCTCAGCCACGGCTATGAAGGCGTGCGGGAACTCTCCAAGCGCCTGGTCAACACCATGGGTTGGTCTGCCACCGCCGGAGCCGTAGACAACTGGGTCTACGAGGATGTGAATACCACCTTTATTCAAGACGAGCAAATGCGGGAGCGGTTAAAGAACCTCAACCCCCACTCCTTCCGCAAGGTGGTGGCCACCCTCCTAGAGGTCAACGGTCGCGGCTACTGGGAGACCAGCGAAGCCAACCTGCAAATGCTGCGGGAGCTGTATCAAGAGGTCGAAGATCGCATCGAAGGCATCGAATAGGTTGCCTACGTGAAGCAATATAGCGGTTCTCGCTAGTGTGAGGTACATACGAATGCCTGTAACGCTTATGTAATAAGAGCTCTGCTGTACTTCATCCGATCAGGAACCGCTATAGGCTACTCTGTTGTGCAGATCATTGCACTTCAGGTGGTGCGAATTTCAAGAAATTACCTAAAATTGAAATTCAATTAAGAGAGTTTCAATTTCTTGGGATTTAAGTGTGGATAAGTCAGCTTTCACTAGCGATGCTCCCGGTAAGCTCTGGGAAATCACCATTCAAGAGCATCGAGATTGGGCATTCATCCCCGATCCGCTGCCAAGTCAATGGTCGATGCCTGAAACTTTGTGGCGGCAGCTTATGGAAGCGAGGGAAGCACTGGCCCGGTTGGATGGGGTAGGTCGATTTATGCCCAACTATAATCTGTTGCTGCGTCCCCTACAGCGGCGTGAGGCTTTGCGATCGTCTAGCTTAGAGGGCACTTATGCTACACCTCAGCAGTTATTACTGTTTGAGCTTGATCCACGAGAGCCAAAGTCGCCCCAAGACCCAGTGAATGCATGGCGTGAAGTAACGAACTACAACACAGCTCTAGAATTGGCGATTCAAAGCCTAGAGCAAAGACCCATTAGTCTGAACTTAATTCGCAATATGCATAACACCTTACTGTCGGGGGTGCGGGGTGCCCAACGCGATCCGGGTAACTTTCGCCGTGCTCAGGTGCATATTGGGTCAGATCGACGGTTTGTGCCACCACCGGCCCATGAGGTGATGCCAAGTCTTGACCAGCTAGAGCGATTTATTCACCAAGAAACCGATATTGACCCGCTGATTTTGTGTTTTATGGTGCATTATCAATTTGAAACGATTCATCCGTTTTGGGATGGAAATGGTCGAGTTGGGCGGCTGTTGCTTTCATTGATGATTTATGAGAAATGCAAGCTTAATAAGCCTTGGCTGTATCTCAGTGCGTTTTTTGATCGATATAAGGATGAATACATCGATGGCTTATATCGGGTTAGCACTCGGGGGGATTGGCATAACTGGATTGCGTTTTGTCTGCGGGGAACGGCTGAACAATCCAAAGATGCGCTGAATCGATTTGACCAACTCTTAAACCTGCGAAGTCAGTACATGGAAATATTGGCTGACGCGGGGGGCAATGTTCGCCTAAATCGACTGCTGGACTACCTCTTTGAGTCTCCGGCGGTCACGGCTGCACAGGTGACTGATATCTGTGGCGTGCAGTACAACACGGCTCGTGCTGATATCACGCGATTTATCAAGGCCAATATTTTGGCTGAGTCTGATATCTCAACCCGTCCTAAAATCTACTTTGCCCCTGAAATTCTCGATATTGCCTACAGCGACTGATACCAGCCAGTGGGCTATATCCAATCTAAAGGTCACCGTCGTAGGAGTGATGAAGGCGCGTAAATGGTGTCGGCGGTGCTCATACAGTTTTTTGGGTAGGGATTTAAAGACAAACAGACTCTCGCTTAGGGTTTGATGTTTTCGGCTTGCAGACGATAGCGCAAGTTGCAGAGCATAGCGCTTGTACCTATCGTTAATGCCTCTTGCACGAGCTGAGGCACCCAAGTCGTGATGGGCAGGCTGGGAAAAATTTGGCTCATGGTACCAGATTGATACTCACCGTCCTCAAGGAGATAAAGGGTCAGACGGCCATTATCGTAAATCCAGACTTCAGGGACTTGCAGAGTGGCGTAAGCATCGAGGGTGGTTTTGGAGGTGACATCGGCTTCAATGGCTAGATCCGGGGGTGGGTCGGTGTCCATATCCATCCGCATGAGGGCGCGCACGCGTTCGGCATTTTGGATATAAAAACAGGTGTCGGGTTCCAGTCCAGCTCGTTTGGGCTTTTTGAAGGTGGTGGAGCCAAAGTCTTCCCAGGGGCGATCTTGGGCATCCAAGAGGGCTTTGACAATATCGGCGATGATGCGGTGGGGGCGTTCGTGGGCGGGCAGGGGTGACATGATTTCGAGGATGCCATTGCAGTAGTTAATCCGGGGAACGCGCCGCTCTTCACCCAGGTCGGCCAGCAGGGTTTCGTATTGCTCCCAGGTGACATCATTGATCAGCAGGTGGCTCCCGGGCGAGAGGTCAATGGTAGTGATGGGGAGTTTGACCAGGTTGAGTAGGGTCATAGGGCGGGGGGTTGAGAAGACATCAATAACCGTGGGTGATGCGTTGTTCTGACGCTAACATAGACGCCGGAGGTTGCAACCACGCCCATAGCGACCCCAGCCAAGTTCTAAGCTGTTGTGCATCTAAACTACATTAATAGCATTTCCTTTGTTTTTTAC
>NZ_WVIC01000049.1 GCF_009939295.1 Petrachloros mirabilis ULC683 | reverse complement strand
AACTCGGGAGTTCCTTAGCACATTATGGGCTCTTTTTTCTTGCGCTTACCCTGCCGATAGGTGAGCACCCCATTGACAGCCGCTTCTCCAGACTGTGGCAGTTGGGTGACGTTCTTGATCCCCCCTGAAATGTGATAAATTCCCTTGCTCGCGTCTGCGGCAGGGGGGGTCAGCCCCTCAGAGGGCAAGGGCGGAAACGGTACCCCCGGCGTGGGGTTGTAGGTTGGGGTAGTATTATCGGGTGGAATGGGGCGCTGACGATTTTCAAAATTCTCCACTTTCTTCTGAGCCGAGTCACTGGTACAGGTGGAGTCCTGGATGTTGGTTTGCAACTCGACGCTGCCACTTGCATCAGAGTCGGGGTTTGACTGAATCCATAGCCCTGGCCCCCCAACCCCTGATGTTTGGGCAATCACTGGAAATTCTACAGCCACACGACTGATGCTAGTGCCCACATCAGGCTTGTCATCGGGGCCGGGCTTAACCCGACCTTCCACAGTTAAAATGCCCGTCCCCGGCGGGGCGGGTGCCGTCCCAGTATCGGGAATGTAAGCATAGCTCACCAGCCGAAACTGCCCTTTTTGGGGATTGGCACTGTCGATGGGCTGCCATTGATCGTTGGGAAAATCATCTGCATAGTCTTTGGCAGTCACCAACGCACTGCTGACTGAGGAGGTTGAGGAGGTGCAGGTGTTGGCAACCTCAAACTGAGCGGGGGTTAGGCTTTGCCAAGTCTGGCCACTTGCACAAGCCGTATGGTCATCTGTGCGAGAGCAATAGGTGAGCAATTGGCGGTTGCTGTTTAGAAGTGCCTGCATTTTGGTGATGCCGCTCTCTGTAACTGCCATGGCCTGAGCGGTTGACTGTTGTGACAGTGCGGTGGCCCGATCATCTTGGGAGCGAATCATCGCCACCATTGCTGCCAGCATGATCACCAGTCCCATCCCAAAGGCCAGGGGAAGCGCAAACCCTGACTGCTTGGGGGCGAGGGTCGAGGCCAACATCATTGCCTGAATGGATGTGCTCGGTTTAGGTCTAAGCATTTTGCAGCACCAAGAAAAGGAGAGATGTAAAAGGGTTACAAAAGTTTTATCTGTAGATCAATAATGAGATGGGGTTCTGGCTCTTTTGATCTGCTTTGGGTCTAACCTAGCATGCCCCAATAACAGGGGAAATGATAATAATACTGAAATCAGAGAAAATTAAAATTTAGCCCCGATTTGTCTGAGTCAACGCTTCAGCATGAAGACTGTTCAAGATCTACAGCAAACGCTGCGCCATTTGGAGGGAAGAGGCTACAAAGCCTACCGCGACTTGGAGCGGCAGTATCAATTTCCTGAATTCACCTTAATTTTTGACCGGATTCAGGGTGACCCCTTTGCCACTCCCAGCCAGGTGCGGGTGCAGGTGCCCCAGTCTGTGGCGGCCTTTCCCCCAGCGTTATCCAGCTCTGCCAGTCGGGCGGTGGCCTTGCGGGACTATCTCACCCGCCAAATAGCCCAGGCGGTCTCAGGGCGTGTTCGGGGAGCGGGGTCAGGGAACAGTGGCTTGATCGCTATTGCTACCCCCACTCAGGCGATCTTGGAGCGCACGGCAGTGATCATCACCCCTGAGGTGATTGAAGCCCGCCTCCAGATCGGCCTTCCTGCTTGGGGGCGACGGATTGCGGGGGCTGTGGCAGTGGCGCTGCTGTGTGAGCAGTTGCCCCAACTTGTGGGTCAAACCTTAAACTATGCCTCTCTCAACCCAAGGGCAATCCAGCAGCACCTTGAGACAGCAGAAGACGCAGACTGGTTACGGGGTCAACTCAAGAAACAGAATCTAGTGGCCTTTGTAGCCGATGGGGCAATCCTGCCCCGGCGCAGCGGCATTGATGAGCGACCCTTGGCCGAAGCCGCCCAGCCCTTTGACTCACCGCCTTCGTTGCGGATGACTTTTGAGTGCCCCCATCAGGGGCGGGTGACGGGCATGGGAATTCCGGCGGGGGTCACGGTGATTGTGGGTGGAGGGTACCATGGCAAATCCACTCTCTTGCACGCGCTTCAGTTTGGGATCTACAACCATATTCCAGGGGATGGCCGGGAGCGCGTGATGACCTGCGCGACGGCGGTCAAAATTCGAGCAGAGGAGGGCCGACAGATTTCTGGAGTAGATTTATCGCCTTTTATCAATCGTCTGCCTCAGAACCGCTCGACTCAGGACTTTACCACGGCCAATGCCAGCGGCAGCACCTCCCAGGCAGCCAATATTCTGGAAGCGCTGGAGATAGGGACTGAGCTGTTGCTCATGGATGAGGACACGGCGGCCACCAATTTTATGATTCGCGATCGCCGCATGCAGGCGCTAATTGCCAAAGACAAGGAACCGATCTCCCCGTTCATTGATCAGGTGCGTCGCCTCTATACTGACCACGGCGTGTCTACTATTTTGGTGATGGGGGGCAGCGGCGACTACTTCGATGTCGCCGATACTGTGATTGCCCTGGAAAACTTTTGTCCCCGAGAGGTGACCGCTGAAGCCCGCGCCATTGCTCAGCAGTACCCCTGCGATCGCACCCCCGAAGCAGATGTTTCCTTTGACTCTCAACCCAAACGATGGCTGCCTTCTCCCCTACTGCCACTGGATGGGGAAGCCCATCGTCTGAAGGTACGCGATCGCACCCTGATGCTAGGGAAAACCCCAGTTGATCTCTGCGGACTAGAGCAACTGATTGAACCCGGTCAATATCGGGCGATTGCCATCGCCTTAAGCAATTTGCACCACCAACATCTACCCCCCAACACCCCCCTAGCCGAGACGCTACACCAGCTCATAGCTACTATTCACACCCAAGGATGGGATGCACTGTGCCCTTTCCCGCAGGGCGATCTGGCTCAGATTCGCCCTTTGGAGTTGGCGGCAGCAATCGATCGGTTGCGCCGTTGAGCGACCAAACTTCTAACGCCTTACACCCGCCCCTAAGAACACATGGGGTGCAGGGGGCAGTGCCCCCTGCACCCCATGTACTCCATTGATCTGTAAACCGCTATATCTCTTTAGACTCAAATTCTCTCATTCCGATTGGCTGGGGAACCATATACAGTAAGGCTTTTGGGAATCCCAAACATTCTTGGAGGTTGTTTTTGCTGTCAGTAAGCAATTCATTGAAGTGGATGTGGCCACAGGGCTGACCATACGTTTTATCACTCCACCAGGAATTGGAGATCTGGATGCAGGGCAATCAGGCGAGCCGCAGTCTCTGATTGGAGATCAATGAGTTCAAAATCAGCAAATTCAAACCCTGGGGCGACGGTGCAGCCCACTAGCACTCGTTCTGTCATGGGTCGGGCTGCTTGCCAGTAGCCCGCAGGCACTACATGGCAAAACTGGCTGCTGCGACCAGACAGTTCAATCACTGAAACGTGATCGGAACTGCCATCCCATTGATAAAGCCATAGCCCTTGCCCCTGATAGAGGTTCCACACCTCATCACTGGCAACTTTATGAAAGCGACTGACCTCTGGTGGACAGAGGGAAAAATAAATATGGGTTAGAGCCGCTCGGGTGCCCTGATGCTCAGAGGTGATGCGGGTCGTTGAGCGGTAGATTTCTCGATAACGGCCCCCCTCTGGATGGGGTATAAGGTCTTGATCGCGCATTGTTAGCAGTATGCCGTGAAGCGATATAGTGGAGGACGAGCTGGGGAATTATGCCTCGAATGGTGGTTAATCCAGGTCGAACTTGATGGTGTCTAGGTGCGTTTGGGGCTCTGAACTGATTTTATGTCTGCTGTGAATTGGAACCAACTGGCTGAGCAAGCCCTAGGGGGTGAGTGTCTTGCTCAATCGGATGCATTGTCGGTGCTAGAAGCTCCTGATCACCTGCTCTTGGAACAGTTGGCAGCAGTCTATCGGGTGCGACGACACTATTGGGGCAATCGTGTTCGGCTCCATTACCTTCTTAATGCACAGAGCGGTCTGTGTCCAGAAGACTGCCATTATTGCTCTCAGTCTAAGATCTCCACGGCTGAAATTGAGAAATACCCCCTCTTGGCTCAGGACAAAATTTTGGCGGCGGCGGCGCGTGCCCAGGAACTGAAAGCGGGCACCTTTTGTATGGTAATTTCAGGCCGCTCGCCCAGTGAGCCAACCTTTAATCGGGTTCTGGATGCTGTCAAAGCAGTGAAAAATCGGTACGATCTCAAAATTTGTGCCTGTTTGGGGTTGCTAAACCAGGCGCAGACTGAACAACTGGCCGCCGCAGGAGTGGATCGGGTCAACCATAACCTCAATACTGCTGAGGCTCACCATGGAGAGATTTGTACCACGCATCGCTTTGCTGATCGGGTGGCCACGATTGAGCATGTGCAGACAGCCGGGATGACGACCTGTTCCGGGGGCATTTTGGGCATGGGTGAATCAGATCAAGATGTGATTGATCTGGCTTTGTCGCTGCGTCAATTGCAAGTGACCAGTGTGCCAGTTAACTTTTTGATTCCGATTCCGGGTACGCCCTTAGCGAACCGTCAAGACCTCACCCCCCAGCGCTGCCTGCGAATTTTGTGTCTGTTTCGACTGCTGCTGCCTAGTCAGGAAATTCGCATTGCTGGGGGACGAGAAGTGCATCTGCGATCGCTGCAACCCCTAGGGCTCTATGCTGCCAATTCCATCTTTGTGGGGGACTATCTCACCACCCCAGGCCAAGCTGCTAGCCAAGATTGGGAGATGATTCAAGATGCCGGATTCGTCCTGGAAACTGCCGATGGAACGCCCCTGAGCGCCCTAGAGGTTCTTCGACATAGGGTTTAATTGCTGTCGTCTCTGTGCTCATCGGATCTCAAACTCCTGCTTTGGGTTGAACTTGCGGCCATCCTAGCTACCCCCTACTCGCGCCACATCGCGGGCATTTTCTTCAAAGGCGGCTGTGAGGGCATCGTCACCGCTCAACCCGGAGGCCATGGCGGCAGCGATCGCTTCCAGGACGCGCTTGTAATCTTTGGGCATCACCTTGACAAACTGGGGCACTCGCTCTGACCAGGTTGCCAAGACCTGTGCCCCTTTCTGGCTGCCCGTGAGATCTACATGGCGCTGAATCATTTGGCGCAGATCGGCAATTTCTTCGGCATCTTCCAAAGATTCCAGTGCCACCATGGCCTGGTTGCAGCGGGTGGCAAAATCGCCCTGTTCATCTAGGATGTAGGCGACGCCGCCGCTCATGCCTGCCGCAAAGTTGCGTCCGGTGGCTCCCAGGATCACCACCTTGCCCCCGGTCATATATTCACAGCCGTGATCGCCCACGCCTTCGACGACGGCATGGACGCCAGAGTTACGGACACAGAACCGCTCCCCGGCCATACCTCGTAAATAGGCTTCGCCACTGGTGGCTCCGTAGAAGGCGACGTTGCCGGTAATGATATTGTCTTCGGCGACAAAGGTGGATGCCTTGGGCGGATAGAGAATGATCTGACCGCCGCTGAGTCCCTTGCCCAGGTAGTCATTGGCGTCGCCTTCTAGCTCCAGGGTGACGCCCCTGGGGACAAAGGCACCAAAGCTCTGTCCAGCACTGCCCTGGAAGTGGAGATGAATGGTATTGTCGGGCAGTCCCTCCCAGTGGCGTTTGGTGATTTCGTTCCCCAGGATGGTGCCCACCACCCGATTGATGTTTTGAATGGGCAGGGTGGCTTTAACGGGTTCGCCCCGTTCGATGGCGGGCCGACACAGATCCAACAGAACGGTCATGTCCAGGGATTTCTCCAGGCCATGATCTTGGGGAATTTGGCAGTAGCGACCCACTTCTGGCCCCACTGGGGGCTGATAGAGGATCTGGGAGAAATCTAGCCCCCTGGCTTTCCAGTGATCCACGGCTTGCTTGGGTTCGAGGACATCGGTGCGCCCCACCATTTCATCCAGGGTGCGGAAGCCCAATTCGGCCATCAGCTCCCGAACTTCCTGGGCCACGAAGGTCATAAAGTTGACGGTGTGGGCGGGATCTCCAGTAAAGTTTTTACGCAAATAGGGATCTTGGGTGGCCACACCCACAGGACAGGTGTTTTTGTGGCAAACCCGCATCATGATGCAGCCCAGGGTGACCAAAGGAGCGGTGGCAAAGCCAAATTCTTCGGCTCCCAGCAGGGCAGCAATCACCACGTCCCGTCCAGTTTTCATCTGACCATCGGTTTCGACAGCGATGCGCGATCGCAAGTTATTGAGCACTAGAGTCTGATGGGTTTCGGCCAGACCCAACTCCCAGGGCAAGCCCGCATGTTTAATCGAAGTTTGGGGCGAAGCGCCCGTGCCACCGTCATAGCCGGAAATCAGCACCACATCGGCATGGGCCTTGGCCACCCCAGCCGCGATGGTGCCCACCCCCACTTCCGACACCAGCTTGACGCTGATCCGAGCGGCCCGGTTGGCATTCTTGAGGTCGTGGATCAGCTCTGCGAGATCCTCAATGGAGTAAATATCGTGGTGGGGCGGCGGCGAAATTAAGCCCACACCGGGCGTTGAGTGGCGCACCTTGGCAATCCAGGGATAGACCTTACGACCGGGCAACTGGCCCCCCTCACCGGGCTTAGCCCCCTGAGCCATTTTGATCTGGATTTCCCGGGCCTGGGAGAGGTACAAACTGGTCACCCCAAACCGTCCTGAAGCCACCTGCTTGATGGCGCTATTTTTAGAATCGCCCTGCTCGTTCGTCCAGGTGTAGCGCTCGGGATCTTCGCCCCCTTCCCCCGTATTGGACTTGCCCCCAATGCGGTTCATGGCAATGGCCAGGGACTCATGAGCCTCCTTGGAAATAGAGCCATAGCTCATGGCTCCAGTTTTGAACCGACGCATAATCGCTGCCACAGGTTCCACCTCTTCCAGGGGCACCGGCGGTTGGGGCTTAAACTGTAGCAATCCCCGCAGGGTAAAGTGCTGCTGGTTTTGCTCATTCACCAGGGTTGCGTACTGCTGATATAGCTCGTAATTCCCCTGGCGTACCGCTTCTTGGAGGGTGTGAATTGTCTGGGGGCTAAACAGGTGCGCTTCACCTTCTTTGCGCCACTGGTACTCGCCCCCCACATCCAGGGTGGGCACCTGCACATCCCGATCGGGGAAGGCGCGGCGATGGCGGATGAGGGCTTCCTCGGCAATCACGTCCAGACCCACCCCAGCAATCCGCGATGAGGTCCAGGTGAAGTAGCGGTCAATGACCGTGGGATTCAGACCAATGGCCTCAAAGATCTGGGCACCCCGATAGCTCTGAATCGTGGAGATGCCAATTTTGGAGGCCACCTTAATCACGCCCTTGGTGGCGGCTTTGATGTAGTTTTTGCAGGCCGTCTGGGGATCAAGATCCAGCAGCATCCCCTCCTGAATCATATTTTCTAGGGTCTCGAAGGCCAGGTAGGGGTTAATGGCTCCACAGCCATAGCCAATCAGCACCGCATAGTGATGCACTTCTCGCGGCTCACCGGACTCTAGCACCAACCCCACCTGGGTGCGGGTTCCTTGACGAATTAGGTGGTGGTGCAGTCCCGCCACCGCTAGCAGAGCCGGAATGGGCGCATGGTTTGAGCCGATACCGCGATCGCTCAGAATCAGAATACTCGTCCCAGCCGAGATCGCCTGATCTGCTTGCTGGCAGAGGTGAGTCATGGCAGCTTCTAATCCCTGTTCACCCCCCTGAGGGTCAAACAAAATGGCTAGGGTCAAGGCGCGAAATGGCTCTTCGGTCTGGGCTTTCAGCTTGGCTAGTTCAGCGTTACTGAGGATGGGGGTCTTTAGGTTCAGCATCTGGCAGCTTTGGGGCTGGGGCTGAAGCAAATTGCCCTCAGCCCCCAGGGGTGTCTCCGCCGAGGTAATGATTTCTTCACGGATCGAGTCAATGGGGGGGTTGGTGACCTGAGCAAACAACTGCTGGAAATACTCATAGAGCAGCTTGGGGCGATCTGAGAGGACCGCCAGGGGCGTATCTGAACCCATGGCTCCCACGGCTTCTACGCCATCGCTGGCCATGGGTGTCAGCAACAGGCGCAGTTCCTCAAAGGTGTAGCCAAAGGCTTGCTGTCGTTGCAGCAGGGGGAGTGGATCAGACGCAGGCAAGGGTGCCTCAGGGAGTTGGTTCAGATCTTTACGGTACCGGTTCAGCCACTCCCGGTAGGGGTGCTCAGTGACAATTTGCTGCTTGATTTCCTCGTCGGCGATGATCCGGCCTTCAGCCATATTGACCAGGAACATCCGACCGGGCTGCAACCGCCCCTTGTGGGCTACCCGCTCTGGCTCGATGGGCAGTACCCCCGCTTCCGAGGCCATAATCACTAGGTCATCTTTGGTGACGTAGTAGCGCGACGGTCTCAGGCCATTGCGATCCAGGACTGCCCCCATCATGGTGCCGTCCGTAAAGGCGATTGAGGCTGGGCCATCCCAGGGCTCCATCAGGCAGGCGTGATACTCATAAAAGGCGCGCTTCTCATCGCTCATGGACTCATGAGCCGCCCAGGGTTCCGGCACCATCATCATCATGGCGTGAGGCAGCGAACGTCCCGCCAGCACCAGCAGTTCCAGGGCATTGTCAAAAATCAGCGAGTCGCTGCCATTGACGTTGATCGTGGGCTGTGCCTTGGTCATGTCCTCCCCAAACAGCTCCGACTCAAATAGAGACTGGCGGGCGTACATCCAGTTAATATTGCCGCGCAGGGTGTTAATTTCGCCATTGTGGGCAATGTAGCGATAGGGATGGGCCCGCTCCCAACTGGGGAAGGTGTTCGTGCTAAAGCGGGAATGTACCAGTGCCAGGGCGCTCTCCATATCTGGATCGTGCAGATCCGGGTAATACTGCCCCACCTGCACCGGCATCAGCATCCCCTTGTAGACCAGGGTGCGGCAGGACAAGCTGGAGATGTACCAGAAGGGATCAAGTTTAGGGGTGCGAATGGCGTTGTGGGAGAGCTTGCGGAGCAGGTAAAGCTTGCGCTCAAAGGCTAGGTCATCGGCCAAGCCCAGCGGTCGTTGAATAAACACCTGCTGCATAGAGGGTTCACTGGCCTTGGCCGTCTCGCCTAAAGAGGTGTGATCCGTGGGCACATCGCGCCAACCCAGCACAGCCAGCCCCTCCGCCGTCGCCACCTGTTCGAAGACCTGGCGACCCTGCTGTCGCTCTGCTAGATCCGGTGATCCATAGATCATGCCCACCCCGTAGTGTCCCAATTCGGGTAGGGTAATTTGCTCGGCTGCGGCCACTTTGCGCAGGAACTTGTCGGGGATTTGCATGAGCAGACCCGCACCATCGCCAGTATTTGGCTCACAGCCACAGGCCCCCCGGTGATCCAGATTCAGCAGAATCGTCAGCCCTTGTTCAACAATCTCGTGGGATTGCTTCCCCTTCATGTGAACCACGAAGCCGACCCCGCAGGCGTCGTGCTCCAACTGAGGATCATAAAGTCCTTGGGCTAGGGGGATAGGGTTGATCATGATGTGAGCCTAAATATGCGGAACAAGTCTAGCAAGCTGAGTGGAAGAGGGAATCGGTAATCCTGTAACCGGAGCCTTGACTCCAAATTTTGGGTCGCTACAGTTTGGATTGTCGAGCAAGACGCTAGGTGGATGGTCGGTCTTAAGGAAATCCTCAGATATGGGACGCAGATGAGCAGGCTTACCATAGCAATCCTCAATCAGTTGTGAATAAAGACACTCTGCATACCCCCCGGCTATCGCCGTCCCCCGCGCTTCGCTAGAGCTAAGGGGAATAGGGGGGAGTGCAAGGACTGTAAATTTACAAATCATTTAGGAGCGCGATAGTAATTTCTACTCGGTGGTGATCCAGAATCTTGATTGGATCTGCACAAAGAAGCCCCCAAAGACGTCGATCGGGGTCTGAATTTCAGTGTACTGCCTGTCCAGCCCGAGATTGTTATCGAGATTACGATAGCAGGGATCTTGGCAGTGATTTGCAGGGGGTATTTGATCACTTGTGTTCCCTTGCCATGATCTCCTGGCTTTTTTGAGGCGCTGATGTCCCAGGAGAGAGCGCTAGAATTGGGCAGCAGCAGATCTACAGCACCATGGTTGCCTCACCGCAATACCTGACCCCCAAGGATTACCTCCAGCTAGAAGCTGAAAGCCCCGTCAAGCATGAGTATATTGACGGCGAAATCTATGCAATGGCTGGGGCGAGTGATGTCCATGTCACTATTACTGGTAACTTGTTTGCCCTTCTCCGCAGCCATGTGCGGGGGACGGGTTGTCGGGTTTACATTTCTGACATGAAGGCTCGGATTGAAGGCCGCGATCGCTTCTTTTACCCTGATGTGATGGTGACCTGTGACCCGCGCGATCAGGAGACGTCGGGCTACAAGCGCTTTCCCAAACTGGTGGTTGAGGTGCTGTCGGAGACCACAGAGGCCTTTGACCGGGGCGATAAGTTTGCTGACTACCAAACCCTGGAGAGTTTGCAGGAATACGTATTGATCAATACGCGCCATCAGCGGGTGGAATGTTTCCGCCGTCATCAGGGTGGGCAATGGGTGTTGCAGTTTTATACGCGTGAGACGAAGACCTTTTACCTGGAGAGCCTGGACTTCACCGGTACCCTGGCGGCTCTCTACGAAGATGTAGCATCTGAATAACTAAGGTAACGTTTGCCAGATTAGCGTGAGCCACAACTTGTATGCTTGAAACTGACCTGACACACCTGCCGACGAGCGCTGAACTTCCCTGTTCAGATGACACCCCTGTGGACAATGAAGATCAGAACTGGCTGCCCAATGTCTTGCTGTTTGTATTGGAATATCTCTGGCAAGCGCGTCAGGACTGGTTTTTTGGGGTAGACATGGGAATCTACCACACGACTGGCGTCAATCCTCGCGTGCCAGTTGTGCCCGATGGCTTTCTCAGCCTGGGGGTTGAACGCCGCAAAGGGGGGCAATCGCGCAGTAGCTATGTGACCTGGGAAGAGCAAAACATTCCCCCCATTTTGACCCTGGAGATGGTTTCCCAAACCCCAGGCGGGGAATATGACCAGAAGATGGGTATCTATGCCCGGTTAGGGGTCTTATACTATGTTATTTACAATCCTCATTTTTGGCAGCGAGACCGGCACTTACCCTTTGAGGTTTACAAGCGGGTTGAGGGAGCCTACCAGTTGCAAATTGGTGAGCCGTTTTGGATGCCAGAGATTGGCCTGGGAATTGGTCGTTGTGCCCCCCCGTCTGACCCCTTTGATCGAGAGGCACTGGGCTGGTTTGATCGCCAGGGTAATCGCTACCCAACCCTTGCTGAGCAAGCTGCACAAGAGTACCAACGAGCTGAGCGAGAACGTCAACGAGCTGAGCGAGAACGTCAACGAGCTGAGAAACTGGCGCAATATCTGCGATCGCAGGGTCTAGATCCCGACCACCTCCCCGAATCCTAGGGTGCTAAGGGTCATGAGCGAGCTGTTTAGCCAGCCAGTCTGAGAGGGGTGCGATCGCGGGGCTGGGGGCTTGTCTACTGAGGCTATCGGGGCGCTGCCAATCAAACCCATACCACCTGTAGGGCGCTTGGGCAGCCGCAGACATCCACAGCAGACGGCGAGCGCGGGTCATGGCCACATACAACAATCGCCATTCTTCGGCCACCTTTAAGTCTTCGGCTCGCTGCCAAGCCTCAGCCAGAGGGGGCAGATGTCTCTCGTCATGGACGTAGGCGCGAATCTGGGCACGGGCAACCTCGGCCAGCGTAAAGTCACCCAAAAACTGCGCTGGTTTAGGAACCCACAGTTGCCCCGGCATCGTCCGCTCGTGCAGAAAAGGCAAAAACACGTAGTCCCAATCCAGACCCTTGGCCTTATGAAAGGTCATAATAGTGAGCTGTCCCGCTCGGAGATAGGGGGCTTCACTCTCTTCGGCGTCAACCGGTTCAAACTGCTCGGAACTGACAATCTCTTGCAAAATAGCCAGGGTGGTGTCCATGGTGGAACCGCCTTGGGTTTGCTGAATGAGGCGGCTGGCCAGCTTATCGGCGGTAGCCAGTTCTGATGCGTCGTATTGCAGCGCCAAGGCCAGAAATGAAATCAGTTGGTAGTGGGGCAGTTCCCAACGGGCACGCAGGAGTTTACAACAGAGTTGGTTGGTGCTCTGAGCACCCGGGGGAAGCGCCGGATCCAAAGGGCCGGGGTACAAAAATTGCTCTGGCTGGCTGGCCCAGTGACTCAAATCCTGGCTGGGAATCAGTTGCCGATTTGCCAATACCCGCAGGGCTGCCTTGAGCCCATCAGGGGAATGGGGACGAGCCAAAAATTGCAGCAGCGTCAGCAACTCGCCGGGGACATGGGAGCGGCGATCGCGGCTACCCACATCAAAAATCTCAATCCCCAGGGCGGGCAGATCCACGGCCAGATCATAGCGCTGAGGATCGCCCAGCACCTCGGCCACAAAGCGCCCTTGCTTGTTCTCGCGCACCAGGACAGCAGCCCGCGCCTCTGGTGTGGCAGTGAGCAGCTCGGCAACCCGCTGACCTATTTGAGCCACGGTGGCAAAGATGTCTGGGGGGATGTGAATCTCGACACCTGCACCAATGGGGGGTGGGTTGGCATCCGCTTGGGGGTCACCCGCAGCAGCGGGGGCGATGGTTTGGGGGCGAAAGGGCTGCTCAGTACTCGCCTGCTGGTTGGCCCAAGTGAGCAATCGGTTGGCGGCCTCTAGAATTGGGGGGCTGCTGCGACCGGCTTGGTTCATCAGCGCCAGACGCCCTTGCCCTTGGCACTGGTCACAAAATCGCCGGAAAAACACTGGATCTGCTGGCGTAAAGGTAGAGTTGATTGCCTGGTTGGGATCGCCCACCCGTACCAGGTGGCATTGGGTTGGATCAGTGGGATCTTGAGCCAAAATATCCAGCATTTGGGTTTGCAGGGGCGTCGAGTCTTGTGCCTCGTCTTCAAAGACAGCGTAGATTTGGGTTTGCCAGTGCTGCCGTGCCTCTGGATCTTGGAGTACGCGCAAGGCCGCTACAATCATGTCGTCGTAGTCCATGAGGTTGTGCGATCGCATCAACTCCTGGTAGCGCTCATACAGACCTGCCGCTAGCGTCAACACCGATAGCTGATCCGGCACTTGCTCAGCAATTGCCCACAAATCCTGGGGCTGTAGCCCCGAGCTTTTGGCCTCGTGAATCGCCAACTTGGTCAACTGCGGCAGGACATCGGTTCGTAGCACCGACTGTCGTCGTAAGAGTTCTGTTTCTTCGCCATCGAAGTTACCCTGCTCCAACAGCAGTCGAAATAGAGCCGGATGGTATGCAATCCATTGCTCAATCGCCGTGCGTAATAAACGATGTTGCTGATTGAGCGAAATCAACGTGAACTGATCAGGGCGAATCCCCGACAACTGAGGATGACGGCTGGCAATATTGAGCGCCAAACTGTGAAGCGTCTGCACCGTAAATCCGCCACTGGCCAAATTCAAATCTCGTAAGTGTGCCTGCACCTTTGCCTTGAGGCTCGCCACCGCTGAGCGGGTGAAAGTGACCAGCACCAACTGAGCGGCTGACTTGCGCCCTGTTGAAAGATTGCGACCCGCTTGTCGTGCCAGGGTCAGTGCCGCCGCTACCGCCATCCCATGAGACTTTCCAGCACCGGGAACAGCCGACACCGCCAATATTCCCCCCTGCCAGTCGGCCAGCTCTCGCTGACCAGGGCGTAGGGTCTGACGCAGGGTGTCAAGGGCTGACGCTAACTCCACAGGCAGTTTTCAAGTCTCAATAATGAACCTATGCCTCTTCTAGAACCGTATCAACTACATAGCTAGAAGGGACATTTTTGACCTTAACCCAACGGCCAACATTGACGCCTCGGATCATGACATTTTTGGTGCGCACTCGCTCTGCCTTCAGATCCGCAGCATCCAACTCGCCGAACAGTTCAAAAATGATGTCATCCACATGGAGAATTTTGCCAGCCCGTTCCTGCATCACCTTAGCCACCGCATCAATTTTGCTCAGCCCCACATAGGCCGGACGCATGGGCAGGATGATTTTGGGGTCTTGAGTTGGCGGTGATGGGGGCGTTTGAGAAGACGTTGGTTTGGGACGCTTTGCCCCAGCACGCTTCTTCTGGGTAGACTGGGGCGTCGGCTCAGGAGTCGGTAGCGGCTGCGGCTGAAGACTTTCTGAAGCGGATACTTGAGCTTCCAGTGAGCGGGGGTTGGCGGGTAGAGTACCCTGAAGTGACAGCGGTTCCGGCTTCTTGAGTGGGACTTCTGCTGAGGGGGTCAGCTCTGTGGGCACCCATTGCTCGACGAGCAGTGCGTTGATGTGATTGAGTTGCTCACGGGCATGGTTAGCCTGATATTCATGGGTCGCAACCAAAGACTGGTAATGTCCACGGAGTGCGAGCAATTTGTCAACAAAGCTGCCGGGAGGCGTGTCAGGAGCCATAGAATCTGAAAGTCTTTATTTGGGAAAAGTTCTGCTCTCTAGTCCTATCACAAAATCAGATTCTATTCTGCGATCGCATCCCTAGTGGGGATGTTTTGCAGGAACCCACCTTTTCGATAAGTCTGCTCTTGGCCAACCTCCAGAGGTGGATGATGGGTGTGAGCTATGGTTGGGGCTGCCAGGGTCTTGTATAGTGTTTGCTTGGAACGTTGGCAGACAGATTTATGAGTGATGTGGTTGTGATTAAAACAATACCCGGCATGCGTCGTTGGGTACAACAGGTTCGTACTCAGCCATCACCTCACACTGCGACGCCTCGGCTAGGACGAATTGGCTTAGTGCCCACAATGGGATTTTTACATCCGGGGCACCAGCGATTGATTCAGCAGGCTCGCCAAGAAAATGACACAGTTGTCGTCAGTGTTTTTGTCAATCCTCTGCAATTTGGAGCGGGAGAAGATTTTCAGTCCTATCCACGAACACTCGATCAAGACTGCCAAATTTGTCAAACCGAAGGAGTTGATGTCGTCTTTGCCCCAGAGCCGCAAACGCTTCTGAATCAGGAGAGTCTGACACAGGTTGTGCCCCCAGACAGCCTCACGGGGACACTCTGCGGGCAGACTCGTCCAGAGCATTTTCAGGGAGTCGCCACAATTGTGGTCAAGCTATTGAATTTAATTCAGCCAGAGCGGATCTACTTTGGCCAAAAAGATGCGCAGCAGTTGGCCATTGTGCGGCGCTTAGTCCAAGACTTAAATGTGCCGGTGCAAGTGGTGGCCTGTCCGATTGTACGCGAAGCAAATGGTCTAGCCTATAGCTCACGCAATCAGTACCTAACCCCCGGGCAACAGCAGGATGCAACGGCTCTATCCCAGGGATTGCTGAGCGCTAAAGAGCTATTTCGTTCAGGGGTTAGGCAACGAGATGCCTTGATTCAGGCCGTGGCAGCCCAGATAGAATCGCGGTCTTCGCTAAAACTGGAATATGTTGATTTAGTGGATCCTGACACCTTGGTGCCCTTAGACCCCCTGGAGACGACTGGGCTGTTGGCTGTGGCGGCATGGGTGGGGGAGGCGCGCTTAATTGATAATGTGAAGCTCAATGCTCGTCTGCCCATTTTGGCCATTGATGGTCCGGCAGGAGCCGGCAAGTCTACCATTACCCAATGCTGTGCCCAGGAACTCGGTCTGCAATATTTGGATACTGGAGCCATGTATCGGGCAGTCACCTGGCTGGTGCTTCAGGCTGGGCTACCCTTGACCGATGAAGTGGCCATTGCCGAACTAGTGGGGCAAAGCCAATTGACGTTCTTGCCCTCCTCGACCTCACAAGCACCCTCTCAAGTTTGGATTAATGGCCAAGCGGTGACCCAGGCCATTCGCTCTCGGGATGTGACCGCACAGGTCTCTGCGATCGCAGCCCAACCTTCAGTGCGAGAGATCCTCGTCCAGCAGCAGCGTCAACTCGGAGCAGGGGGCGGCGTTGCCATGGAGGGCCGAGATATTGGCACCCATGTGTTTCCCGATGCAGAGGTGAAAATTTTTCTAACCGCCTCCATTCAAGAGCGCGCACGCCGACGCCAACGGGATCTAGATGGCTTGGGGGAAGCCCAGATTTCCTTAGAGCAACTTGAGCAAGAGATTGCCGCTCGGGATCAATACGACAGCCAGCGGTCTTTAGCACCCCTTTGTAAAGCCATGGATGCCATTGAAATTGAGACCGATCATCTCACCATTGATCAAGTGACCGCCAAGGTGGTGTCACTCTACCGTGCTCAACAGTCCCAAGGGATCACTCAGCCTTAATAGACGTGAGTTCGACGACTTATCCGCCCTCACCCCCTAGCCCCCTCTCCCAACATTGGGAGAGGGGGAACAGAGCAGAAATTCAACGTTTTAGCCCCTCTCCCAGGATTGGGAGAGGGGTTGGGGTGAGGGCAGACGAGAGCTGTCGAACTCACGTTAATAGGCATTTTGATCGTGCAAAAAGACCAGTGCTGTTTTTAAGATGATCTGTAAATCAAAGCTAAAAGACCAGTTGCGCAAATATTCAAGGTCGTAATTGACCCGCTGCTGCATTTTTTCTAGGGTATCGGTTTCGCCACGCAGCCCATTGACTTGAGCCCAACCCGTGATTCCGGGCTTAACCTTGTGCCGTAGCATATACCCACTAATCATCTTGCGATACATCTCATTGTGGGCTACGGCATGAGGGCGAGGCCCTACAATACTCATCCGACCCTGAAGAACATTCACAAATTGAGGCAACTCATCAAAAGAACTTTTGCGCAGCAACCCACCAAGGGGCGTAATTCGGCTGTCGTCCCGCTTGGCTTGGGGAACAGCATCCCCATCTTCCATGACCCGCATGGATCGAAATTTGTAGACGATAATTTCTTGGCCGTTGAGCCCGTATCGACGTTGCTTAAATAAAACTGGCCCAGGGGAGGAGAGTTTAACTGCGATCGCAATCCCCAAAAAGACTGGAGACAGCACCCCGAGCGCCAGCCCAGCAATGGCAATATCAGTCGTTCGCTTCAGAATGTACTGGATCTCAGAAAAGGGCACCTCCCAAATAGCAATTAAGGGAAGCCCATTTAGCTCGTAGGAACGCGCACTCATAAGATTAAACGTCAGCAAATTGGGCACATAGTAAACGCAAGCCGTTGTGTCTTGGAGCGAATGAATTAAGGAAGTGATCACTTCTTCATTCTCCATACTGCAAGTAATGTAAACAACGTCAATGTGATGTTGTTTGACATAGATGGGTAGCTGAGTTAAAGAACCCAGAAAGATAATTTCCTCTTGGCCTTGACCCTCTGGGATGATGTCATCAAAAAAACCATGCAATCGAATCCCCAGTTCAGAGTGATTTTGAAGCTGAGTTGCCAACTGATAACCTGTATGGCCAAGACCTGCAATCACTGCGGTGCGACTGTTGCGGCCATTTGCCCGCAAGCGTCGAAGTAGCTTCCAAATGGTTAGATGGAAACATAAAAGAACAACGGGAACACAGAAAGACCAAGTGAGCAGTAGACCCCGTGAAAAAACGGCAGAAGTCTGGGATAAAAATCCCAAAAATAATAGGCTGCCTAAAACCACCACCCAAGCGGTCAATAGGCGCGTTGCCAAAGTGCCCGGCGAGTGACTGCGATAGGGGCAATATATCCCCATCGCTTTTAGAATGGGTAACATCAATAGAAACGTGGTGGTGGCTAGCAGCAAATAGGGCGTCTGCGCACCTGTGCCCCAGAAATGATGTAGCCCTAAAAGCAAGAGAGCTGCGATCGCAGGATCTAATAATCGCTGAGCGATCAAAATAGCCGAAGCATTCTCACGTAAGATTCCAGAATTTTTGTAAGGCATATTTTTGCCGTGACAGCATCAACCATCGTTACAACCCAGAGCTGGAAACACACAAAGCTGATGAGGATAATCTTAGGAGTGGCGTCTCTTGAGTTCAATCATCGTCAAGAGTTTAGTCCACCCCTTTAGATAAGTGCAAGCACAATATGCGTTAGGGATACACGGTCTCATAAATAGTAAGCGTCCCTACGACTGTGCTGGCTGAGCGAAGTCGAAGCCAAAAACTACCGAAGATGTCCCCTTCGACTCCGCTCAGGGGACAGTTACCAAAAATAGGAGTTTTCGTTGATAACGCGCTCCCAAGTAGACTCGCTATAGTAAGTAAGACGCTTACCCGAGCTAGCCATGCCTGAGAGCACTCGCTCCTCCTGGGATTGGAAACGATTTTTTCAAACCCTTAGTTACTTTGAAGTCCTGCCAATTTTTAGTTGCTTGAGAAAGATGCTGTTTGGCACAACACCCCCAACCCCGCCCACAGTTGCAGAGTCCATCCTGTTTGACTTTCGCTCTCTCGCAAATGCCCCAAGCCAGTTTTGGGGTTCCCTCGACGATGTAGTCATGGGTGGGGTTAGTCAAAGCAACTGGCAGCAACAAAGCGACATGGCTGTCTTTTCAGGTAGGGTCTCGGTTCAAAATTCAGGCGGATTTGCCTCAGTTCGTACCCGTGACTTCAACCCGCCCCTAGATCTATCAGGGTATACCGGTCTTGAATTACACCTGCAAGGAGATGGCCAGCGCTATAAATTTCTGGTGCGAGATGAAGACCGTTGGGATAGCGTGGCCTATGCAATTTCCTTTGATTCCGTAGCAGATCAATGGATGACAGTACAGTTACCTTTTGCACAAATGATCCCGGTACAGCGAGCCAAGACGGTTCGCGACGGACGACAACTGCATCTATCCCAGATCTACTCCTTGCAGTTGATGCTAAGCAAATTTGAGTATGACGGAGCGCTTAATCCCCTATTTTCTCCCGGTGAATTTCGGTTGGCGGTGCAGACAATCCGGGTCTACTAGAGCGCGCCCAATCCTGGACAGCAATCCCCTCTCCAGGCTATTCTGCCCATCGCAAAGAATGGAGTTTTAAGCTTGAACAGGACGACCTCGAAATTGAAGCCTGACTGGGCTGGACAAGATTGGTTGTCTCGCTGCGTCAATGTGCTCATTCAAACCAAGCCAATCTACGCGGTCATGAAACATCAAGCCCGACAGGTGCTTATCACCACCGCAGAGCGCCACGGCATTCCCTGGCGACAGACAGTTCAAACCTGGAAGCAGGTTGATCTCCAACCCATCATGGCCAAGCTCACCAACCCAGCCGTCACCTACCCCAGCTATTACCAAGTTCCCTTTCATGCTTACCCCGAGGGCAACCTCTGCTGGCTCGCTGCTTTTGAAGCAGAAGCAGCCACCCATGCCATGGCTCTGCGGATTTGGCCCCAAGAGAATCTGACCTGGCAAGTCGCCCAAGATCGCCTCCGCAGTAGTTTTCATCAAATATTGGGTGAGGCCATCACTCAACCCGTTCACGATATTCTCGATTTAGGCTGCTCTGTTGGCCTCTCAACGCTGTCTTTACACCGATACTTTGCCCAGACTCAAGGCCATTCTGTGCGAACTGTGGGGCTTGATCTATCTCCTTACATGCTGGCCGTGGCCCAGCACCGAGACGTTAATCAAGACGTGGCGGCGTGGCGACACGCCCAGGCTGAGGATACAGGTTTGCCAGATGCCAGTTTTGATCTTGTCACCCTCCAGTTTTTAGTTCATGAGCTGCCCGGACAGGCCACGACAAAGATTCTGCAAGAAGTGTGGCGGTTGCTGCGCCCCGGTGGGCACATTGGCATTGTTGACAACAATCCAAAATCTCCGGTCATTCAAAATTTGCCACCCGTCTTGTTTACATTGATGAAAAGTACTGAACCCTGGAGCGACGAGTACTACACCTTTGACCTAGAAGAAGCCCTCACCAAAATTGGATTCGCATACCTACAAACAGTTGCCAGTGATCCGCGTCACCGTACCTTGGTCGCCCGCAAGCCCTGAAGCATTCTGAGTCTTGAGAGATCAGGGTTACAGGCTCAGGTAAAGCCAGGTAATTTCTGAAATCATCAAAGTCTCAAGTTCTAGAGCAGCCCTGGCCTTAAAAAAACTTTGGCTACAGCGTTTAGTTTTTAGGCCGAGAAGACCATACTAAATGTGTTGGTGGCGCAAATCTTGAGACAAGGACAACGTGACTCCTATAGAGATTCCCCAGTTCATTATTCGTTCTGAATCTGGCCTCCGGCGGTTATCCCTCAGTGGACAAACAAGCTGGATTGTTGGTCGCAGCAAAAGCCATGGGATTTGGATTGACGACCCTTGGGCGTCTCGACGTCATGCCCAGGTCGAGCTTCTTCACAATCGTTACTATTGTTTAACGGATCTCAATAGCCGCAATGGCACCTTGCTAAATGGGGTGCCGGTCAATACCCCCACACGTTTAAAGCATGGCGATCGCATCTGCATCGGCAACACAGAGCTAGAGTTTATGGACTCAATCAGCGTCGCCAATGGCTCAGCCCGATGGGAAGCACAGCCTCAAGTCCTGATGTTGCAGCACCCCACCCCACAGAGCATGATTTGGCAAAATATTCTCCAGTCACAGAATATTTTGATTCAGTGGCATTTACCTGAACAAGACATTGAAGCTGAATTAACAAGTCGTGACGCCAAGGGCGGAGAACTTCCTCAAGTTTTACTCCTAGATGTTGCGCTCTATCCAGCCAATCCCTACGCGCTCTGTCGATGGTGTAGCGAAGCCTATCCTCAGATAAAAATTATCCTGCTCAACAGCACCCAACGGGAAGTAATGCCCACAGAGCGACATTGGGCTTTAAAGCAAGGAGGGTTTGGGTTACTGCCTGCGCTTCCTGAAACAGGCTTATTAGCGAACATGTCTGAAGTTCAGCAACATCTTGGCATCATTCTGGATGCGCTGCACTTGTCCTTGAACCAAGATGCGTTCATCAGTGCATTGACCCATTTAGAAGCTCAGCTAACTTTTTCCAAATCAAGTGATCCCAAATCAACTGAGGAGGGAGAGTATACGAGGCTATCTAGGTGGGCTAACTCCCCCGTTGTTCGTTAACTCACGCAACACGGAGATTGGATAAGCTTCTGATGCCCGTGTATAGGGTGTCTGGGTTCCGGCAGGGCTGATGACGTAGCGAACCCCATCTTCTTCACGACTGCCCACAACCAGTCCAGCCTTGTAGGCAAGCTTAAACCACTTTTCAAAGTGGGGATCTCGGGAATATTTAGGCTCTAAAACACCTTTGGCATTAACGGTGTAGGCTCTGCCCACATAGCCAGATAACTCATAGAAGACTTGATGAATATACTGATCCAACACTTGCTCATCCTGAATTTGAGGTCGATAATAGGCTTTGATATCTTCTTCAATCCCTAAGGTCTGAAGATAGAAATGTAAAGCTTGTGAATCATGTTTCAGGAACGCTTTCACCGCAGGGGGGCTGAGGGCAAACTTTGCCACGATGGGTAATGGGATCCGCCATAGGGTGAGGTTGGGGGCAACTAGGAACATCCCGGCAACGAGTACGGCAATTGCCAGAGCGAAGAATGCTTTTAGCCTAGTTTTCGGAAATGCATCCATCAGTTGTGCTTGCCGACAGCAAGTTGCAGGATCAGCAGCGTGTTTGAGTCGTGACCTGTCACCATTACCGCTGCAGTATGGCCATCTCTTGGCCACCATGCAATTCTAACGGCGGAACGCCAGTTTGGCACATCACCAGCGGTCAAAATTCCTTGATATCCCGACCTTGATCCTTACAGCTTCTATCAACAAGTCTGAGATGATCGTTGCGACGGAGGTTCAGGGAAATCTATAGGCTCCTCAAATATTTGCTCATCTGAAAAGGGACAGGACTGAGGCAGTTTTCGGTAGTGTATTCCAGTTTCTCTACCGAAAAGATATAGTCCTTTTTCGTAGCCTTCTATAATCGCTTTAGGGAGATAGGGCTTTAAGCTAGGGTTTTCCTGCAGATGCTTTAGAATTTCACTTCGCTGTTCGAGAATAGTGTAGAACCAACTGCTAGAACGCTTTTGAGGTTGATAATGCCACTTCAACAGATAGCCTAGCAATATACCAAGACGGCTCCGCAATTCCTGCCGTTGCTGCTTGCCCAATGATTCAATCTCCTCAGCCAGGTTCTCAAAATCAAGCGCACTCACTTTCCCAGAGCGCAAGTATTCGGCCTGCTGCTGTGTCCAGGCATAAAAGTCAGCATCGTAGAGAGTGTCCACCTGTAGCTGAGATTGCATGATTGCCCCCTCTTAGCGGGTTTTCGTTCACTTCCAGTTTAGCCACTGCCTGGGCGTCGAAAAGACAAGCAAGATTGCTGGGTTGCCTCAGACCCTCGGCTCGCAGAAGCTTAGAAAGTGAGGCATCCCCTGAGATTGCCCTGCAAACATGTGAAATGCTTTGCAAGCTCTCTTATCTCTCTTTACCAGCGGTTATAGAGTAGTTACGACACGTCCACGGTTTAATCTTGCCAAAGGGCAATCCCCCCCAATAGCCCCGAGATGTTGGGGACAATCTGAGTTTGAGGGGGCAGTTCAAAGGCTATTTTTTTGGTGTTGCCCCCGCCTAAGTAAAGCATGTCGTAGTTAAAAAGAGGGTCGAGGGTCGCAATAGCCAGTTGCAGGCGCTTGTTCCACTTGTCTTTGCCGATGACATCAAAGGCGGCTCTGCCAAGTTGTTCTTCGTAGGTCTGTCCTTTGCGAAATGGATGATGCCCAAGCTCCAGATTGGGAACGAGGCGGCCTTCTAGGAATAGTCCGGAGCCAAACCCTGTGCCCAGGGTGATGACTAACTCTACGCCTTGACCGGCAATGGCTCCCAAGCCTTGCATATCGGCGTCATTCACTGTCCGCACGGGCTTGCCCAATTTGTGCTTGAGGGTATCGGTGAGTGGGAACCCGATCCAGCTTGGGTCAAGGTTGACGGCAGTTTTGGTGATGCCCTGGCGTACTACCCCCGGAAAGCCGACGGAAACTCGATCAAAGTTTCCCTGGCCTGCGGCCAGCTCCAAGATGGCGGCCATAATTGCTGTGGGTGTGGCGGGTTGGGGTGTGTCAATTCGGGTGCGATCGCCAATTGCTTGACCCGCTGCATCCAGCAGTAGAACTTTAACCCCGCTGCCACCAATATCGACGGCCAAAGTTGTCAATGTTGAGGAAGTTTCAGTCATCAATCCATTGATCTCGCTATTTTCCAAAACCAGGCATCAAGCCCCCACTCAGCTTTTTAATGGCACTACCGGCAATGTCGCCATAGCGTAACTCTCCAGACAGAATCTTGCCAAATTTCTGAGTGGCAGAAGGCCGCTTCACGCCCAAACGGTAGCCAACCTTCGGAACTCGGTAGAAGACCCCCGCCAAGCGCTGAGCCCAAAGCATATCGCTGCCCCATTCCGCTTGAATGATTTGAGTGTAGTGCTCTAGGGCATCGATATCCCCCCCCAAGGCACGGTCAATCTGCTCAGCCGCTTTTAAGCCACTAAACATCGAGGGGCGAATCCCTTCGGCAGTAAAGGGATCCACCACACAGGCTGCTTCTCCGGCTAACACAGCATTTTGGGTATGAAGGGTTTGATTTCCATCCCACAGGCACAGGGGATGTCCGTATTGCTGAATAGCTTTGAAATCAACGCCAAACAGGGTTGAATATTGGCTGACAATCTCTCGCAGATTTTGGGGCTCTCCACCCCGAAAGGTGCCAATGCCAATGGAATAGCCATCGGCTTTCGGAAAGTTCCAGATGTAGCCATTTTTGACCATGCCAAACTCGAAGTGAGCCATGTGACCATTTTGGATCGAAGTAATGGCCTCAGCCTCAAGGGCACCGCCCATGCGTCGCTTGCGATCTTTAAAGCCTAGCCACTTGGCCATATTGCCTTTGGCACCATCGGCAGCAATCAAATAGCGACCCGCAACCGGATCTTGGTTGGTCTTCACTTGCCAGTGATCCCGCTTAAACTCAATGCCCTGAACTTCAGTCTCTTGACGGAGTTCGGCTCCCTGTTTTTGGGCTTGCTGGATGAGGAAATGATCAAACACATCTCGCCTCACCATCCAAATGGGGTCAGCAACTTTCAGCTCTGCTTCCACGGGATCGCCCATGTCCCAGGTGTAGCGGATGGTGTTGACCTTGAGTGAGATGGCAGGGGAAAAGTCAAAGTCAAACCACTGGGCAACCGCAGGAGAAACACCACCCCCGCAGGGTTTATAGCGGGGTAGGGAAGCCTTTTCTAAGACCAGAACCGAGCGACCACGCTTAGCCAGATGATAGGCCGCAGTGCCCCCAGCCGGGCCAGCTCCAACAACAATGCAGTCAAACATAGTTTAGACGGTAGTGATTTCTTGCTCTTTGGCAGCCAATAACTCGTCCACTTGAGCGGTGTATTTATCTGTTAAAGATTGGATTTGATCTTGGAGATCTTTCGACTCATCTTCAGAAATCTCGCTAGCTTTTTCGGCTTTGCGGGTACCATCAATTCCATCGCGGCGAATGTTGCGGATGGAAACTTTGCCTTCTTCAGCCAGTTTGGCGGCCATTTTGACAAATTCCTTGCGCCGCTCTTCGGTCAACGGCGGAATGTTGAGCCGCACAACGGTGCCATCATTGTTAGGTACCAGCCCCACATCGGAGAGGGAAATAGCTTTTTCAATGGCGGTTAGGCTGCCAGGGTCAAAGGGCTGAATCGTAATCGTGCTGGCATCTGGAGTACTGATATTGGCCAGCGATCGCAGCGGAGTTTGGGTACCGTAGTACTCAATCATAATCCGATCCAGCAGAGATGGATTGGCTCGTCCGGTGCGAATGGTATTAAAAGACCGTTGGGTTGCCTCAACAGCCTTTTGCATGCGTGATTCAGTCTCAGCTAACTTCACAGGAACCTCCCACAATGGTGCCGATGGTCTCTCCTTGCATGGCCTTCCGAATATTACCGGAAACGGATAGGTTAAAGACCAAAATTGGAATGTTGTTGTCTTTACAGAGGGCGATGGCCGTGCTGTCCATGACATTTAAATCATGGGTGAGGACGTGACCATAGGTCAAACTACGGAAGAGTCGTGCCTGGGGATTGACCTTGGGATCGCAGTCATAGATGCCATCGACTTTGGTTGCCTTCATAATTAAATCAGCATCAATTTCGGCGGCACGGAGGGCAGCAGTGGTGTCAGTGGTAAAAAAAGGGTTCCCCGAACCTGCCCCAAAAATCACCACTCGTCCTTTTTCCAGATGGCGAATGGCGCGCCGACGAATGTAAGGCTCCGCCACCTCTTGCATGGAAATAGCTGTTTGCACCCGAGTGGGGACTTCAAGTTGCTCAAGGGCGTCTTGAAGTGTCATGGCGTTCATCACAGTGGCAATCATGCCAATGTAATCAGCAGTGGCGCGATCCATGCCAGCAGCTGCACCTTTAACCCCCCGAAAGATATTGCCGCCCCCCACCACGATGGCAATTTGAGTTCCTTGAGCAGCAACCTCAGCAATTTCTTGGGCAATACCCTGGACAATTTCTGGATCAATGCCATAGCTAAGCGATCCCATAAGGGCTTCTCCACTCAGCTTCAGCAAGACGCGCTGATAAGTTGTCCCCATGCGCTGATGACTACTACCATTCAAAATGCTTCCAACCTAAGATACCAGGATTGCGCAACAAGACAACATGGGGTTTTGCTGAAGAACTTTCAGAACTAGAAACGTACCGCTCATATTCAGTGGCGTTACACTGATGCTCAGTTTAGTGGCCTACCCCCCAATCATGCTCATTTTGAGTCATCGTGGATTTTATGCCCATTGCCCTGAAAATACCCTGGCGGCTTTCGAGGCTGCCATTGCCTTGGGGGTAGATGGCATTGAAACCGATATTCGTCTCAGCCAAGATCACCGTCTCATTTTGTTTCATGATCGGTTGGCTCCCAATGGCCAGGATGTAGCCACTCTGACCCAAAGGGAACTCAGCCAGCAGGTGGGATACCCAGTCCCCGCCCTGGCAGAGGTTTTACAGCTTCCTCTCCTTAATCCAACTGCCTTTTTGTGGAACCTCGAACTCAAAACGCCTGATACGTTACCGCTCACCCTTGAAGTCCTCCGACAATATCAAACCACTAGACGCCTGCTAGTCACATCCTTCTGGCACCCGCTAATTTCAGCAGTGAGTCAAGACATTCAGGTTGAAGGGGGACTCTTGATCGCCCATCGACCCCTGAAGGTGTCCAGACAAACCCCATGGCCTTGGCTTGCCAACCACCCCAAAATTCGCACGATTGTCTATCGGTATGAAACCCTGGATGCTGACTTGGTGACCCAGACCCAAGCCTGTGGCCTACAGGTTTTTGTCTATGGCGCTATCACCCCCTCGGATCATCAGCAGTTGGTGCAGTGGTCTGTGGAGGGTATTATTACCAATCACCCCGACGCACTTTGAACAACACCGACCCGGGTGCATCCCACCTTCGTAGCCCTCAACCCCTAACCCCTTCTTCTCCCAAAAATGACCCATTCCGTTAGCCAAAATTACCACTCAGCTCAGCCCAAGCGGTTCACAGTGCAGGAATATCATCGACTGGCCGAATCGGGTTTTCTCACAGAAGACGACCACGTTGAGTTGATTCGAGGAGAGCTTATTCAAATGGCAGCAAAGGGAACAGCCCATGAAACCTGCATCACCCGATTACGCCCACAATCTTGGCTCACTCATAGTCGTAAGCAATCGACTTCATGGCGATCTCTATCCTCAACGCTTTGATCGCTTACGAGGTGTCCGATGCCGCCTCTTGGCAGCGCACAACCCGATGGCCGCGCAGTTCGGCTCCGTGTGTGCGGAGGCATTGCTGCCAGCCATGTTGGTCAAAAATGGCTTTGACATCAGCGAGTAAGCCCCACCGCTGCTCTTGCTGGCTGAGTCTGGCAAATTTGGCATAGTTTGGGTAGTCAGGGGCAACTACTTGATCCTTTTGGTGCAGCAGTGGGGGGTTGTCAGGGTCGTAGTCGCGATAGCGAACGTGAAGATCGCGCAGGGAAATGGCCATGCTGGTTTTCAAGGCTGGGTGGGGTTCTTTGTCGAAGTTAGGAAATTCTAGATAGGTGATCTGGGGCTTTTGAAGGTGAAACTTCACCACTGTGGCTTCCTGCGGGCGGCCAATGGTGCGGGAGGCACAGCCCTCGTAGAGACGCAGTAAGGGGTCGAGCTGATCTAGAGCGCAGACATGCACCCACACAGAGTTGGGGCGCTGCTGGCCAATGAGGCTCTGGCGACACCGCTCTGCCATCAGCTCTGTGCGGCCTAGGCTCATCAGCATCAAGTCGGCGGCGGTGCAGGCTTGCTGATAGCTGCCAAAGAGGGCTTTGATGTCTTGCTGAATTGCTGGGGAAAGATCCTTAAATTTGGGACGTTGGCCAAAGTGGCTGAGGGCGAGATAAACGAGCAGGTCATTGCGGCGTTTGTCAGCAATGGCATCCCATTCCCCAACATCCGTGGCTTTTAGGACGATATTGAATGCCCGTTTGATGCTGCCAAAGCTTTCTTGGAGTGGGGCAAGACGCTCAGTTTCCAGCTCTGTGACGGTTGGCAAGCGACCGCGATCGGTGTAGAAGTCTATGAGTGGCTGCAACTGCTGCCGATGTGCTTCAAATTTACTGACTTTGAGCCGAATGCGGGGGGCGGTAGTGCGCGAGCGAAATCGAGAAGCCCGAAAGGTTTCAGTTTGGCTGGGGTCACGAAAGATAAAATAAATTCCCAGGGCAACTGGAATCGCGTCAACGCCCAGTACCTGGTCAATGTAAGCCTTGAGTTCTTCTTGCTCGTAGTATTTCTGAAAGGTATTACGGCGGGTGATGATGCCGTCCCCGTAGGCAATGACGCCCTGAGTCCGGTCGTCAATCAAGACCTGGGCAGCGACGATGAGCACTTTTGGGGTGAGGCTCCAGGCCTTGATCAGAGCCTGGCGGCGTTCGGCGGTGTCTTCGATGACATTGATGACATAGCCGAGGTTGACAATATCTGCGACGGTATGGGCTACCTCTGGTCGAAAGTGTGGATCCCAGCCTGAGCTGGCATAGCCGAGCTGTTCTAGGTAGGTGATGTCGGCACCATGGCCGCAGCCGTAGTCAAAATAGGTGGCTCCGGAGGAAAACAGACCGGCTTCCACGGCTAGGCGGACGGGTTTGGATGCGGTGACGCGGGAAATAGCGGCTCGATGGCGTTGGATCTTGGGTGCCTCAGACTCAGCCATTGGGGGGGCGATGGGGCAGACTAAGGCATGACCGTGGATCACCAGACGGTGTTGCTGTAAGCGGTTCTGCCAGGCTTGACGCCAGCCAATGGTGCGAGGGTTTTGGAGGAGTCCGACTTGTTCTTCCTGGGCTGTGAGCCAGGCAAAGGTGGCGTAGTGGGGGTAATCAGGGGTGACAAAGGTTTCTTTGCGGTGCAAAATGGGTGGGTTGTCGGTTTCGCGGTATGATCGCTGCCCGACTGTGGCGGTGGCGAGATTCACCTGAATGCTGCGGTGAAGGGCCGGATGGGCCTCGGTGTCAAAGCTGGGGTAGAACAGGTAGGAAATCTGGGGCTGGCTGAGACTAAATTTGACCAACGTCGCTTCCGCAAATTGGGAAATGGCGGCTCTGGCTTGTTGTTCGAGAACCTGGAGGGGTGCGGCTAAAGCCGACAGAGCCGAAACATGAACGTAGAGGGCTTCTGGCAAACGCTTGCCCACTGGACTGCACCGACACAATTCAACATGGGCGGGTAAAAGCTGGTCGGAGGTCATCGTCGATGCTTGGTGTGCAGCCATGGGCGAGATCCGCTCTCACTGTTCTCTATGCTACTGAAGCCCGGTGACAGCGATCAATTAACTCTAGAATGACGTTACAGGCTGCTGTTCCATTCCGTTCTGTCTCCATGCCAACGCTAAGTTTGTTTGATCATGAACGCCTCTCGCTAGAGCGCAGCATTGAGCTGTCGGCGGAGTCGTTGCGCCACTATGGATCGTTGTATCAGCATTGGGCGATCGCGTTCTCGGGCGGCAAAGATTCGACCGCCACCGTTACATTAGTTGCCGATTTGCTCGACAAGGGTCTGGTACCTCGGCCAGCGAGTATCATGGTGCTCTACGCCGATACCCGCCAGGAACTGCCGCCGCTGCACGACGCTGCCATGGGAGTCTTGAAGGCTCTACGAGAACGAGGGTTTGACACTCGGGTGGTGTTACCTGAGCTAGATCACCGCTTTTTTGTCTACATGCTGGGTCGGGGGGTACCGCCGCCGAGCAATACCTTCCGCTGGTGTACGCCCAAGCTCAAAGTGATAAGCATTGAGCGAGAGCTGGAAACGCTGCGGGAAGAGTACGGAGAAAAGTTTTTGATGCTGACGGGGGTGCGCATTGGCGAAAGCGCGGCCCGTGATCAGCGCATTGCCGTGAGCTGTACGAAGGATGGGGGTGAGTGCGGGCAGGGGTGGTTTCAGCAGACCACCTCGGGGGCGATTTCTGATACCCTGGCGCCGCTGCTGCACTGGCGGGTTTGCCATGTGTGGGACTGGCTGGTGAAAGCCGATATTGAGCTGGGCTTCCCGACGTTTGAGATTGCCGAGGTCTATGGCCACGACCCCCAGGATGACCTGGGGGAAACGGAGCCGATGAATGCGCGGACGGGCTGTATTGGTTGCCCGCTGGTGCAGAAGGATGCGGCTTTAGAACGGGTGGTGGCTCAGCCTAAGTGGGCGTATCTGGCACCTCTGGAGAAGCTGCGGCCTCTGTATTGGGAGATGAAGAAGCCTCAGTATCGGCTGCGCAAGCATGGGGAGGTAAGAAAGGCGGCGACCAAGTATATTGGTCGAAATCGTTTGGGGCCACTGCATATGAAGGCTCGCCGCTCTATGTTGGAGCAGGTTTTGGCGATTCAAGAGGAGGTTAACCGGGCGGCGAGAGCCCAGGGGATGCCTGAAGTGATCTTGATTAATGAGGAAGAGTTGGCCAGAATTGAGGAGCTGATTGCGGCGAAGACCTGGCCTAACCAGTGGGATGGAACAGAGGCCAGAGGGGATGTCATGGTACCCGAGATTTTGCCTGATGGTAATGTCCAGCAGCTTCTATTTGAGGAAGATGGGCTTTGGGGTTAAACGGTACTGTTCTGGGTTAAAAAGCTATTAAAGAACGGACGATTGCTGAAGCTGCTGTTGAAGTCCTGAAGGCGGCTAAAGAGCCAATGACAGCGGCTGAAATTACTCAAGTAATCCTTGACAAGGGATTATACGAGTTCAATACCAAGGATCAAGTTGGGATGGTGAGGCGGGCGATCGCTCGCCGTTGCGAGGGCTACACAAGAAAAGATTCTCTCCCCCAAAAAGAATTCTCCAAAACTTCCGACGGGAAATTTCACTTGAAGAAATAATTTTCTGTCAATAGATTTTTCGAAGAATAACTGTCAGCCAATTTTGACTTCTTCCAATAGCATCTAGACTATGCCAGAGCTTTTCTATTTGAAGACAAGAATGTTTTTCTAAGAGCAGCCTGAACTCTTCTTCAGTATAACGATTGAATAACCTATCTTCCTCTATCTCTTCACCTTCGCCTTCTTTGAGGGAGATGAGCCAAATGCCATTTACTCTTAGAGCTTCGGTAAACAGCCTCACAATGTAATCCATGTCATTCTTTGGGATATGAATTAGTGAAGCCATAGACCAGATCGCATTAAACTCATTCTCAAATTTCAGGTCGTAAAAATTCATTAAATGAGTCTTTTTTTGCGTATATTTAGTACTAATTTCCACCATTTCTTGTGATGCATCAATAGAAAAAACCTTATGTCCAAGAAATGCAAAGTATTTTGTGTCGCGACCAGAACCACATCCAGCATCTAAGATAGTGATCCCTTCAGGAACATAATCGAGAAACTTTTTATATATTATGTCTATGTTAGCTCCTAGCAACCGAATGAAATATTCTTCCGCGTTTAAGTCATAGTAACTAATAGTAGATAAGTCTCTTGAGTGAATTTTAACTGTCATTGCTTAAAGTCTCAATTTTTCTATTACAACTAGGGACCAATAAATTACTTATTGTAACTACTCAGGCTTAAAAGAATCACTATTTTTCGAGAATCATCGTGGAA
>NZ_WVIC01000048.1 GCF_009939295.1 Petrachloros mirabilis ULC683 | reverse complement strand
ATGTTAGAGGCTTTTAAATCATCTTCTTAGATTTGTGTGTACACCGTAGCCCAGATTGGGAGAGGGGTTGGGGTGAGGGCATTCCGAGTACTACCAAATCAAATAGATGCCGCACCTCCACCCCCTGCATTGGCCAGATTGAAAAAGCGAGTCAATCTAGGTTCAAACAAGAGCTTTACCGTGCCCACAGGACCATTCCGGTGTTTGGCAATGTTCAGTTCACAGACGCCCCGATCCTGGCTGTCGGGGTTATAGTAATCGTCCCGGTAAAGCAGAACAATTAAATCCGCATCCTGTTCGATGGAGCCACTTTCGCGCAGGTCAGACATTAGGGGGCGTTTATTGGTGCGTGACTCTACCCCCCGGCTAAGCTGCGACAGAGCAATTACCGGAACATTCAACTCTCGGGCCAATCCCTTGAGCGAACGGGTAATTTTAGAGAGTTCTTGCACCCGACCATCGGTTGCATCACCTCCGCCCATGAGCTGTAGATAATCTAACAAGATTAACCCTAAGCCCTCAGGACGTTCGGCTTGCAGGCGACGGGCACTGGAGCGGAGTTCATTGAGGGTGGGGTTGGGTGAATCTTCAATATAAATTGAGAGTTGGGAAAGGGTGCCAATGGCTCGACTGAGAGGTTCCCATTGATTTTGCTGAATCCGGCCTGCGCGGAGGTAGTTGCTGTCAATGCCCGCTTCACTGGCCAGTAGTCGCTGCACCAGTTGCTCTTTAGACATTTCCAGGCTAAAAATGGCAACACCGGTTTGATGGATTTCAGAAATTTGACGGGCAATTTGCAACGATAAGGCTGTTTTACCCATAGAAGGTCGCCCGGCCACAATAATCAAATCAGAGCGTTGGAAGCCCTGGGTCATGGCATCTAGGTCATAAAAGTTGCAGGAGAGACCGGGCAAGGTCTTGCCCAGGGATCGCTCTTCTAGATCAGCAAAGGTGCTGGCCAAAATTTCTTCAGTGCCCACTAGACCCTGACGCACCCGATCTTGGGTGACATCAAAGATCTGTTGTTCAGCTTGATCCAAAATCACTTCTAGGGGCTTTGTAGCGTCATAGGCCAACTGAGCAACAATGTCAGCGGACTTAATCAACTGACGGCGGAGATACTTATCTTTGATCAGGGCTGCGTACTGGTCAATATTGACTGCACTCACCGTTCGATCAACTAACTGAGCCAGCTTGCCCTGTCCCCCTACTTTATCTAATAACTCATGATCTTGAAGCCAGGCCACAAGGCACATGAGATCGGTGGGACTGCCCTGGGCATGAAGGGCCAGGGCAGCTCGGTAAATCTCTTGATGGGCATTGAGGTAGAACGTTTCGGGTCGCAACAGATCTGCGACCCGGCCAATGGCTTCAGGATCGAGCAAAATGCCGCCCAGGATCGATTCCTCTGCCTCGACATTTTGGGGGGGCAAGCGATCGTTTGCGACAGGAAAACTGAGTTCGTACACCATGGGATAGAGAAAATATCAATCCCGAAGGACGAGATACAGGGCAATGGATGATCAAGACACGCAGCCCTAGTCTGGCACCACTTCAATTTTGAGGGTAGCAATGACCTCGGGGTGTAATTTCACTTCAAAGGTATGCAGACCCAGTTTGCGGATTTCGGGAATGGTGATGTTGCGTCGGTCAATTTCGAGGTTGGCGGTTTCTTGGATGACAGCAGCTACATCGGGAGCGGTGACACTGCCAAAGAGGGTGTCTTCTTCCCCAGACTTCTTGGCAATTTTGAAAGTGCCAATGGTTTGTAGAGTTGTCTTTTGGGCTTCGGCTTCTTTTTTTTGTTCGGCCAGCCGCTTCAATTCTTCAGCCCGCCGCCGCTCGACTTGCTTGAGCAGGCCAGGGGTGGCTTGCAAGGCCATGCCGCGGGGGAGTAGATAGTTGCGGGCATAGCCAGGAGCAACTTCGACGAGATCGCCAGAGCGACCTAGTTTACTCACGTCCTGGTTGAGTACGAGCTGAATGCGCTTTGCCATAACCCTTCTTACCAAATTGTGCAGTGTTTTAAGTGCTGGAACTCTCCATCATACTGAAGTGCGACAACCCTTGGCAATGATGGGTGCAGTTTCCTCGCCATTATCTGTTCAGACTTGGATCGTTTTGCAGTTCCCCTAGGATAGATCAATCTAGTGGAGACAATGTGATGAAACTAAGAACGCCGATCAGTGTTCGGTTTGGAGAGCCTGAAGCAAGGCATCTCCCATGGCTTGACACCCTACCAAGGTTGTTTCTGGGCTGTGAATATCCCCGGTACGATAGCCCTGGGTCAAGACTGACAGGACTGCTTGTTCAATTTTGGCAGCCGCTTCGGGTTGGTTGAGTCCATGGCGCAGCATCATGGCGGCACTCAAGACCTGCGCAAGAGGATTGGCTTTATCCTGACCGGCGATATCGGGGGCAGAGCCATGAACGGGTTCAAATAAGCCCGGCCCAGCAGCTCCCAAACTGGCGGAGGGCAACATGCCAATGCTACCCGTGAGCATCGCTGCAATATCCGAGAGAATATCTCCAAAGAGGTTGCTGGTGACTAGGGTGTCAAATTGCTTTGGCCAGCGCACCAACTGCATGGCGGCATTGTCTACATAAAGATGGGTTAACACTACATCGGGATACTCTTGGGCTAAGAGAGTGATGCGATCGCGCCATAACTGCGACACCTCCAATACATTTGCTTTATCCACCGAGCACAGCCTGCCCGAGCGTTTCCGAGCCGTCTCAAAAGCCACTCGGCCAATGCGATCAACTTCAGCCTCGGTATAGGCCATGGTGTTAACCCCACGCTTTTCGCCAGTTTCGGCCGCGAAAATCCCCCGAGGTTGACCAAAATAAATTCCGCCAGTCAGCTCTCGCACCACCATCAGATCCACCCCCTCCACCACCTCGGGTTTTAGGCTCGACGTCTCAATCAACTGGGGCAAAATTGTGGCCGGTCGCAGATTGGCAAACAACTTTAGGCCAGCTCGCAGTCCCAGCAAGCCCGTTTCGGGACGTTGATGGCGTGGTAGGGTGTCCCACTTGTAGCCCCCAATGGCGGCCAAAAGAACCGCATCACTGTTTTGGCACTGCTGAAGGGTTTGGGCTGGCAGCGGTTCTCCGGTTGCATCAATGGCAGCTCCCCCCACCAACGCCTCTTGAAAGGAAAACTGGAGATGAAACTGTTGCCCAATTTCCTTCAGGATCTTGACGGCCACCGCCATAATTTCTGGGCCAATCCCATCTCCGGGCAAGAGGGTAATCCGAAACTGCTGCACCATGACTTTCCGCTTGAATCCAAACTCATCGGCCTTCTATCTTAAGCTGGCTTGGAACCCCATATACAGCCCCGTCGATCGCAACCCTGCTATTACCAGCAGATCACAATCGAAACACGTTCAGAGGAGTTCATCATAGTCCTCGGATTTTAAGTCGCGCTCCATTAAGGCTTCTACGGCCTGTTGCGGGGTAATCTTGCCGTTGAGGAGCCGATAGACTTGGCGAGAGATCGGAACTGGAATTTTCTCCTGGTTGGCCAGTCGAATCAAAACATTGGCAGTATTCACCCCTTCGGCGGTGCTGTTCAAGTCCGTCAAGATTTGTTCTAAAGACTTCCCATGGGCCAACTGATAGCCGACTTGATAGTTCCGACTCAGGGGACTGGTGCAGGTAGCCAGCAAATCGCCCAGCCCAGACAGGCCAAAAAAGGTTTCTGCTTGGCCGCCCAAGTGGGTGCCAACTCGGATCAATTCAGGCAGAGCACGGGTCACTAGGGCAGCACGCGCGTTGTCGCCCAGCTTGAGGCCGTCACAAACGCCAACTGCGATCGCAATCACATTTTTGAGGGTGCCGCCCAGTTCGGTGCCCAGCCGATCGGGGTTGGTATAGACCCGAAACGCCTCAGACGCAAACTGCTGTTGCACAGTCTCCGCTGCCGCTTGATCTTCACTGGCGACGACGGTGGCGGCAGGCATTCCCCGCTCAATTTCCTTGGATAAATTAGGGCCAGACAAGACCACAATGGGATGATCGGGAAAGGAAGCTTGCCAAATTTGCGAGGGGGTACGCAGCGTCTCTGGATCCAAGCCCTTGGTGGCGCTGACCAAGATGGCCGACTTGGAGATATTGGCCTCCTGGAGCCGCTTGGCCATTTCGGGCACCCCTTTCATCGAAATGGCAATCACAATCACCTCGGCTTCAGCCACACTGTCGGCCAGGGATTGTTCCCCGTGCCGAGACCAGGTTTGGACATGATGGCCACTCACCTCTGCTAGGGCGGCAAGGGCTGATCCCCAGGCTCCAGTTCCTAGAATGGTCATGGAAACAGTGTCAGCAGAATTGGTGGCAGAAGCAGTCACAGGAGAATTAGAGATCATAAAGGTTGGCAAAGAGATCAAAGAATTTATTCAGAAACGGTGGCAGCAGTGGCCAGGGCGTAGTCCGGTAGACAGTTGACTTCCATATATTGGCGGTATTCATGGATGGCGCGATCGCACTCAGCCTGACTCCAGCCACAGTAAGTCTTAAGCGTTTCCGTCACGGATGGCAAAGCCGCAAACCCATAGTCTGCCTGCATCGCCAGCAAGGTGCGACGGCGACAAATATCCACCAACGTTTGGGCGAACTCGGATTCAACCGCCATCACTACCTGAGCCTTAATATCGGGCAAGCTAGGAACAATCGGCTCGGCCAAGTCGGGATACTGATCCACCCAAGCCAACACCTCCGTAGCCCGCCGACCATACACCGTGAATAGATGATAGAGAGTGGCACGGGGAAGTCGAGATCGATACTCCACCAGGGTGGCCTCAATTTGGGGGTCATTGAGATCAATGGCACCGGGCAGGGGTTGCTTCCGGGTAGGACTAGGCGGAGCCGTGCGACCCTGCTTCCGAAAGACGGCCTCGACCATCTCTTCACCCACCTGGCGGAAGGTGGTCAGCTTACCCCCAATCAGAGAGATGAGGTTGTGCACCCCTTCGCGGCGATGGTCAAACAAAATGTGATCGCGGGTAATGCTGCTGGGCTTCTCGTCGGCACTGTAGGGCAGAGGCCGCACCCCCGAATAGGTGAAGCGAACATCCTGACGACCCAATTGCGCACAGGGGAAAATATGATTGGTTTCAGCGAGCAGATAGTCAATTTCGGCGTTGTCTGCCTTGATGTGATCCAATTTGCCGTCATAGCGATGATCGGTGGTGCCAATGAGATACTGCCGCTGCCAGGGCAAAATGAAAAAAGGTCGCCCGTCCGCTGCTGCTTCGGCATAGAAGGCGGTGGCTGGCGCACCCGGAAAAGGATCCACAATAATATGGCTGCCTTTGGTGCCACCAATTTTGCGCTCCGCATGGATATCTTTACCCAATCCCAGCACTTGATCTACCCATGGTCCGGCGGTATTGACCACCACAGTTTGCTCGTGACCCTGGACGGTAAACGTTTCACCACCATGAACCATCTGGCCGGTCAATTGGGTGATGCGGTTTGATGCCACCTGCAAATCAACCACTTGGGCATAATTCAAAACCGTTGCCCCAGCAGCTTGAGCCGAGAGCAGGGTCTCCAAGCAAAGCCGCTCAGCATAGACCACCTGGCCATCGTAAAATTGAGCCGCTCCCTTCAAATTGCTGGGATTTGCGGCTCGGAACAGTTGCGATACTTTTTGGGGCGACAACATCCGGTGAGCGGGTAGGGTTTTATCAAAGCTGAGCATGTCATACAAAATCATGCCCGCCTGAATTTCCCAGTAGCTGCGAGAGCCACTGCCATAGATGGGAATCGTCATCTGGATAGGCTGTACCAGATGGGGAGCTGTTTTAAGCAAAATTTCACGCTCGCGCAGCGATTCGCGCACCAGCTTAAATTCAAAATATTCCAGATAGCGCAGCCCCCCGTGAATTAGGCGACTTGACCAACTGGTGGTGCCACTGCCAAAGTCCCCTTTCTCAATCAGCAGGGTTTTTAGACCCCGCAGGGCGGCATCACGAGCCACACCGACACCATTGATGCCACCCCCGATGATGATCAGGTCATAGGCTGTATTTTGAATTGCGTGTAAATCTGGCATGGATCCTGGAAATGAGGAGCAAGGGGCTAGGAAAAGCCAAAAGCCTCTAGCCCCACAAGAAAGAGATTAGTCGTCGCTAGGCAGACCGACGCCAGAGACCGTCGTTCGGGCGTCTGCACCCATACTCTGGGACTGTTTAAACATTTGCAGCAGTCGGTTAGCCCAGTATTCTACGTCGTACTTGGTGACGGTTTTGTACATCTTGGCCATGCGTTCCTTTTTCTCTTCGTCCGGCATGTCTAGAGCCAAATCAATGGCCTCATCCATGCGATCTATGGAGTAGGGATTGGTCAAAATGGCCTCGGGCAGCTCCACGGCAGCTCCCACAAACTCAGACAACACCAGTGCGCCAGCTTTGCCTTCTTGAGCCACGATGTATTCTTTAGCAACTAGGTTGAGTCCATCGCGCAGGGGTGTGGTCCAACACACATCAGCGGCACGGTAATAGCTAATCAAGTCAGCAAAGGGCAACGGCTGGGTAAATAGATGAATGGGCGTCCATCCCAGTTGGGCAAAGCGACCGTTAATTTTGCCGGCCAACTGTTCAATTTGGCTCTGGGCGGTTTTATAGACTCGCATTCCCGTGGCGGGTGTCACGCAGGTCATCACAAACACCACTTTGCCGTGCAGCTCTGGACGCCGTTCTAAGAGCCGACCGTAGGCTTCCAGCATTTCACGGTTGCCTTTAACATAGTCTACTCGTCCGGCGGCGATAAAGAGTTTGCGTCCGTCTAATTGGGCTTGAATTTCGGCCAGTCGTTTCTCGGTATCGGGCTGATGGATGGCAGCCAAAATTTGCTTGGGGTTGGTGCCCACGGGGAAGGCATCTACGTTCACTAATTGCCCTTTATAGCGCAATTGCTTGGTCATTTCGGGTTCGGCCAGGGCTGTCCCCACGGGGGTGATGTGCTCGGGCACCGCGCCTTTTTGCACGACTTCGACTTCTCGAAGGCTGCGGGCCACATTGACAAAGTTTTCGGAGTAGCGGGGAATGTGGAACCCGACAATGTCACAACACAGCAAGCTGTCGGTAATGGCTTCCCGCCAGGGCAAGATGTTGAAAATATCGACGGAGGGGAAGGGGGTGTGATGGAAGAAAGCAATGCGGGCATTGGGTTTCAACTGCCGAATGTAGTAGGGCGCCAGCCACAGGTTGTAGTCGTGAATCCAGATCAGGGCATCATCGGCGGCTTCTTCGCAGGCGGCTTCGGCAAACAGGCGGTTAATGGTCTGGAAGTTTTCCCAATCGGATGTTTCGTAGGTGAAGTGATAGGGAAAAGAGTGCAGGATCGGCCAAAAGGCTTCTTTTGAGGTGATGTGGTAGAAGTGTTTCACCTGATCGGCGGTCAGGGGAATCCGCCGCACAGAGTAATTGGCTTCATCTTCGAGGGAGACCCGTTGCTGGAAGTTTGCTTTTTGCTTGGCAGTGACTTGCTTCCAGGCCACCCAGGTACCTTGATTGACGCTGGCAAAGAAGCTCTTGAGGGTGGGGACGATGCCGTTGGGGCTTTTTTTGGGGCGGTAGTAGGTTTTGCCGTTTTCAACGACTTCGTCGTAGGGTTCACGATGATACAGAATGACGAGGGATGATTTCATGCCACTAACTCCTGATGCTTTCCATAAACTTTGATGCCGTCCCAAATGCCAGCGACGCCGGGGTGGGGGCTGTGGTAGACGTTCTCCATGGTCTGGATTTTCTCTACCAGCTTGGGCTCGGAATTGCCCACTGCGATCGCACTCAAGCCGGTCTCAAATAGAGACAGATCGTTGAGGGTGTCTCCTGCCGGAATCACGTTCTCGCGCTTGAGCTGCAACACCTCCATGAGCTTGAGGAGGGTTGGGCCTTTGGCGATGCCCCGGGGCATGACATCCAAGAAAATATCAGCCGACAAGATGCAATCGAAGCCAGCGTCGATGACTTTTTGAACCGTGCTGGGCTGCAATTCTTCCGGCTGGTAATAATAGGACACCCGCCGCTCCGTGGCGACGGGCTGTAGCTTAATGCCCGGTTCGTTGGCCATCATTCTCTTGATGCGCTCGTTGGCGTTGCCCCAGCGCTCAGTCACCCAATTTTGGACTTCAGGTAGGGGTTTGAAGGTGTCGCCATGGACAATGGTGGTGCCAACATCACCAATGATGTAATCAGGCTGGGGAAACCCTGGCTCTGCATAAAGCCGCTCAATAAAGCCCAGATCTCGACCGGTTACAAAGATCAGCAACATGCGATCGCGCCGCTGCTGCAAATATTCATAGAACTCAGACCGCATTTGGTCTGTGCCCCCTAAAAAAGTTCCATCTAAATCCGTTGCCAATACCAATGAATAATCGGCTTTCAAAATTGATTCACGCTGCAATATGCAGCCCTCCGCTCACAACAAGTCCAGAGAACACTGCCTCCAACGCCAAAGGCTTAGGGGTATCCCCGAACACTGGAAAATAGATCACCTTTTTAGAATTCCTATCAAAATCGGTTAACACAGGCTCATCACTGAAGAGCAAACCAGCCTTTCAACCTTGAGCACTCAGGATCTGAGCCCTTAAGGTATGAAAAACTTAACAATTTCCTCCCAAACTATAGAATACCATCCTTGAATTCGGCTCTACCCCAAGAATGAATCAATATCAGCGCCATCAGGCAGGTTTGGCGGTATTCTCCATCACAAAGATCAGAGGATATACCCCCAATTTCTGCACATTCACAGGTCAGTGGGCATCTATAAACAATCAACTCCCATCAGATAAGAAATATTTCTCCTGGGGGATTTTTGCCCAACATCTCAGGAACAGGGATGGTCAACCACAAGGGATCTGCTAGGCTGATGAACGAAATCCTTGGCCATTTCCTCGATAAAGTAGCGTGCTGGTTGATACTCCCTCTAAACTCACCCTAGTTGAAGATGCCACCCAAGCTCTCCTGAATTGGGCCACAGACGTCACCGAATCCGATGCCACCTTTTTTCACAAGGCACAAACCCTGGCTACCCGCCTCGGTGCCCACTATCGAGGCGATGGTCTGACTGAAGTCGGATTCTGGACACCGGAACTGACGGCTGAAGTCATCCAGTCCGATCGCAGCATCTATCTAGAGGTCTTCACGCCCCTGGAGCCCATTGATTTTCGGGCGCGCGAACAACTGACTCGCTGGCAGCGAGAGCGTGTCTCTCTAACCCAGCAAGGGGAGTATACCTGGGGGGTGATTGCCGGGATGCGTCCTGGCACCCGTGAGCAGGCCGGAAGTTTCTACTGGTTGCGCTATGTCGATCGCCAAAACCAAGTTCACACCTTGCGAGATGTGCTGGCCTATTCCATGCCCTATGGTATCTTTGCCCCCGCTGAGCTATATGACATTGATCGAGTACAGCGCCAACGAGCAGACCTAGATTATTTTCGTCAAACCGGTACCCAAACAGAAGCGCTGCCCGGTCAACTGGCCTCAGATGTCGAGAACCCACCCCCGCGACTGTCTGCCCCCCACTGCATTTTACAGATGCACATCAATACAGCTTCTGAAGTAGGCACGTTGGAAGGGCTGACCCAAATCTATCGCCAAATTGCCCAAAAGCTGGGTCAAAACGAACCCCTCACCCTGGCCGAGCAAAACTACATCGGCTATGACGCCATCCAGTTATTGCCCATAGAACCCACCATTGAATACCGCTGGGACGAGAACAACACCGCCCATGAATTCTTTGCAATCTGGGCTGATAATACCGACGTCACCTACGGTGAACTCCAGGCTGAATCCCAAGAGGTACCGGTGACGCTGCGCAAGCCCATTACCCAAAATTGGGGGTACGACGTGCCAATTTTGGGTTCAGCCGCGATCAATCCGGCCTTACTAGGCAGTCTGCGACCGGATGAACTGATTGATTTGATTGTGGAGCTGCACAACTTTCCCCAGGGTCCGATTCAAGTCATTTACGATCTGGTCTATGGCCATGCCGATAATCAATGTCAGTTTTTGATTAGCCCGCCTTTTCTCAAAGGCCCGAACATGTATGGCCAAGACTTAAACCACCAGCATCCAGGGGTGCGGGGGATTCTGCTGGAAATGCAGCGGCGCAAGCTCAACACCGGGGTAGACGGCATTCGAGTAGATGGCGGTCAGGATTTTCGCTTCTTCAATCCGCTCACTGGCATTGTGGAGCAAGATGACGCCTATCTCTTGGCCATGAGTGATGTGATCCAGGAAATTGAGGGCTATCAGCGCCTCATGTTCACCATATTTGAAGATGGCCGTCCCTGGCCCCAGGAAGGTTGGGAAGAAATCTCCCGCTATCGAGAGATGATTGAACTGCGCCCGAATGCTTATCAATGGGGGCCTCTGATTTTTGCCCACAACACCCCAGTGCTGAAACACTTCTGGGATCAGAAATGGCGACGGGTTTGTGAGGTGATGAGCCAGGGCGATCGCTGGATTACCGGCTGCGCCAATCACGACACCGTGCGGCGGGGGAATCAGATCGATCCGGAAGGACCCATTAATTGGCATCTGGGCGAAACCCTAGAAGAAGTGCTCAAAAATGCCTACGACAATCCGGCAACCAAGCTGTGGGTGTATGGGTTTAGTCCCGGCTTGCCCATGGACTTTCTCAATGCCAATTTTCGGGGAGCCTGGGGATTTTTCCGCAACACCGATGAACGCTACGGCGTCAAGGTGGCCTCAGAAGAAGTGGGCTTTCTAGACTGGCAAGTCACCCCTGGGTATTACGCCCAACCCCATCACTTTCGCCGGTTGAAGGCCATGGGTTTTGCGGATCTAGAGCAATTGCGTCGCTTTGCCAAGGCTCTGCAAGAGACGATGGTGGAGTCCGACTACGACTTGGAAGTTGTGGCCGAAACCTGTCGTCACTGCTTTGATGGTGAAGTGCTGGCCTGCGCCAATCCGCGACTGCAACAGGTAAAAGAAACCAAAGTAAAGTCAGACTTTTTGCAGAACTTGGATGTACCCAAGCTCAAAGACTTCGCCAAAGCCTTCATGGAGGACTGCCACGATTTTGCCAAGGTTGATTACTGGGCCGACAATCTCAGTCCAGAGCAGGTGGTGTTTAACGCGGCATTGCGGCAGTATCGAGCTAACTATCCCTGGCTCCGAGAAAATCTGGGCGAGCGAGATCGCTTTAATCGCATTAGCGATGAGGATTGCACCCTGTTTTATGGGTTACGCACTCAACCCAGTGAAGACGTCGATGAGACCTTGCCATCTGTGGCCATGGTGACCCACATGGGCGGAGAGCCGCTCACCGTGACCTTGGCAGACTGGTTGCAGTTGGACTTGGATGAATGGCGAATTGCCTTGCAAACACCGGGTCTCAATTTAGACGATGATGTCGAAAACTTACGAGCCTTTGAACTTCGGGACAGCCAGGGGGTATTACTGGAAAAAATCATGGAATCGTAATTCAGCATGAGTGTTCCGTCAGGAAAATTTTGAGGGTCTGCGGCCCCTCAAAATTTAACCCCCATCAACTTCTGGGCACTCATCGATCCTTCAAAACAAAGTTGACAGACTAATGAGTAAAACGCAATATATAATGGCTCTCGATTTGGGCACAACTGGCAATCGCGCCCTAGTGTTTGATACCCATGGCCAGATCGTGGGTCAGATGTATAAAGAACTCACTCAGCACTACCCCCAACCGGGCTGGGTAGAGCATGACCCCATGGAAATTTGGCAAGACACCCTGGCGGTGAGTCAGGCGGTGCTGGCGCAGACCCACATTGAGCCTTCAGATATTGCGGCTATTGGTCTGACGGTACAGCGGGAAACCTGTTTGCTGTGGGACAAAACGACGGGGCAGCCTTTGCACAATGCCATCGTTTGGCAGGATCGACGCACTGCTGCCCTCTGTCACAAAATTGCGCAGCAGGGGCATACAGAAACGGTGCGTCAGCATACGGGTCTGGTGCTGGATGCGTATTTTTCGGCGACAAAATTGGCCTGGCTGCTAGAGCGAGTGCAGCAGGAGAGCCCAGACTTAAATTTACAGAACGTTTTAGGGGGCACCATTGATACTTGGATCCTGTGGAATCTCACCGGGCGCAAGGTTCATGCCACGGATCACAGCAATGCCAGCCGCACTCTGTTGCTCAATCTCAAGGACTGTACCTGGGATGCCACGATGTTGGATTTATTTGGGATTCCGGCTCATCTGATGCCTGAACTCCGTCCCAGCTTGGGCAATTTTGGCGTGACGGATGCGACGGTGTTTGGGGCTGAAGTGCCAATTACGGCGATCTTTGGCGATCAGCAGGCCGCTCTCTATGCCCACGGCTGCGATCGCCCCGGTTTGCTCAAGTGTACCTATGGGACAGGGTGCTTTTTGGTGTCTCACACGGGTGCAGAGATGGCGCGATCGCACAACCAGCTTCTGTCTACAGTGGCCTGGACGGAAGCCACCGAATCCGGGTCATTCAAGATTGGCTATGCCCTTGAAGGGAGCATGTTTACCACCGGAGCCTGTGTGCAGTGGATTCGGGATGGTTTGCAGTGGATTCAGACTGCGGCAGAAACCGATGCCCTGGCGCGGCAAGTAGACGATAACGGCGGTGTTTATTTTGTCCCCGCCCTGAGTGGGTTAGGCGCACCTCACTGGGATATGAGTGCGCGCGGGGCTTTTCTGGGTCTGACCCGAGGGGCAACCCAGGCTCACATGGTACGCGCTGTGCTGGAGTCAATTGCCTACCAAGTCAAAGAAGTGGTGGATGCGGTCAATGAAGACAGCGGCACCCCGATTCAAGCCCTGACCGTTGATGGGGGTGCCTGCCAAAATGATTTTTTGATGCAGTTTCAGGCGGATGTCCTCGGGATTCCCGTGGAGCGTCCGGCGGTGCTGGATGCCACGGCTCAGGGGGCAGCCTTTGGGGCAGGATTGGCCTGCGGTTTCTGGCAAGACTACGATGGGTTGGTGCGCGATCGCAAACTAGATCGCGTCTTCATCCCCGGTGAGGGTGCTACCCAAGCCCAAGCCAACTTTAGCCTCTGGCAAAAAGCCGTAGAGCGAGCCAAACATTGGATCGACGCTTGAACTGAAAAGCCTTGCCCGTCTTCTAGAATAGGGGCAAGTCTGTTTTCTGGAGGCAGTCATGGCCTTTTCCCGATCGATTGCACAAAGCGATCCACCCCGTTCACCTCGGGAAGTGCAGCCCACCATGTATGACTTGCCCAGTGAAGACCCGGAGGAACCTGGCTTGCCCGACGAGTTCCACCTTTTGCAGCCACAACTATTGAGCTTGACGTTTCAACCACCCACCTACCCCGCTGACCAGATCTTTACCGCCAGCGACTTAAATCTGTACTATGACCTGCGCCGTACCTGGTATAAGCGCCCTGACTGGTTTGCCGTAGTTGGGATTCCGCGACTCTATGAAGAACGTCATTTACGACTGAGTTATGTAATGTGGCAAGAAGGGGTCAGACCCATCGTGGCGGTGGAGCTGCTCTCTGCTGGCACTCAGGCTGAGGATTTAGGCCAAACGTCGCGAACGCCAGAGCAGCCACCCACCAAATGGCAAGTCTACGAGCAAATCCTGGGAATTCCCTATTATGTTGTCTTCGATCGCTACAGTGATCGCCTCCGAGCCTTTCAATTGGTGTCTGATCGCTACCAGGAACTCAACCTCTCTGAACCCAGAATTTGGATGCCTACCTTAAATCTAGGACTGGGGCTTTGGGAGGGGGAATATCAGGGCATTCATCGCCCTTGGCTCCGCTGGTACGATGCCAAGCAGAACTGGGTATCAACGGAGGTCGAAGCCGAGCGCCAGAAAGCTGAACAAGCAGAGCACAGAGCTGAACAAGAACGCCAGAGAGCCGAGCAAGAACACCAACGCGCGGAGCGGCTAGCCGCACGGCTAAAAGCACTTGGCATCGATCCAGATGCGTAAAAAGTGTCTAGATCTGATCGGGCGACTCATCGGCCAATCTCGCCGATTTGGGCTTGCCAACTGTTACTGAGTCCTGGGTATCTGCCATGGTTGCAATTCAACTTCAACAATTCGAGGTACAGCCGGGGCAAACATTGCTGCTTCGAGATGTTGATTGGCCAGAGTTTGAAGCGATTCTATCTGAGCTGGGCAACCATCGAGGCACTCGAATCGCCTACGACCATGGCTGGTTAGCAATTATGACTCCTCTACCCGAACACGAATACCTTAAGCAGTCTTTGAGTATTGCCATCGAGGATATTGCTGAAGTGCTGAACCTTGACTATGAAAGTTATGGCTCGGCCACTTGGCGGCAGCAGGCTCAGCAAGTTGGCGTCGAGCCAGACAACTGCTTTTACGTCCAAAATGCAGCCCGCATTCGCGGTCAGCTCACCATTGACTTAGCGCAGGATCCGCCCCCGGATCTGGCGCTGGAAATTGATCTGACGCACAAGTCATTGAATCGTCTGCCCATTTATGCACGGCTGGGTGTGCCCGAAATTTGGTGCTATGACAGCGGTAGGCTCAGTATTTACCAACTGCAAGTCGGCCAGTACGTAGAAGCTGAGCAGAGTCAGGTTTTCCCCGCTTTGGCAATTCGCACCCTACCCCAGCTCATCGAGACTTATCGCCCCCAGGGACGACTAGCGCTGCGACGAGCCGTTCGGGATTGGGTGAAGCAGCAGGTGAAATGAGATCGCAGCATCAAATCTTGACATCTAGAACGAAAGCCGCTCAAACCCGGCGGTATTCAGGCCACTGGATAGGGGTAACGACAAAATTAGCGACAATGGCCAACACCAGCCGTAGCTTGACCGCCAACCAAGCCAATACTGTAGCAGACCATACAATCGGGTCGGTTGCCCGTATGCCCACGACCCGCAAAAGCATCCGCACAGCGTAGTGAAGATGTTCCCATCGGTACAAGCGGTACAGTTTTGCGAGATACCAATTCGCTTCCCGTCGTCCCTTAATTACACCCTGCCCTCGCTCAGCGACTACGCAGGACGCAATCATTATTTGAGCATCTTCTAACTCAAGAATTCGTCGCAAGGCAAATGAAAATCTTGCCCGAAAATCTATGCTTGAATTCTCTCTAATTTCTGCATTTAGCATTTTCAAAAACATGCCGTAATGCCTTGCCTCGTCTTGGGCGAGAGCAGAATAAACAGCACGAACCTTATGATCTGCTGTTGCATCGGCAAGCACACGATAAAGCGTAGTTGCCAGTGCCTCCACGACACAACGAGAGACCATTTCAGCCGCTACCGAACCCCGAACTGATTCCCCAGTTGGTGCATGGTAGGACACCAGGGACTCATATTGTGCCATCGAGTGATTAAATATGAACCCGCGATCGCTCAATTCGCAAATCCTACGCAAAACAACGCCATGTTGGCACTCCTCAATGTTCCATTGATGAATTGCCAACTTCCAATTCTCGCTGCGATTACGAAAAATAGCCTGCAAATATCCTGCGTAGTTGTCGCAGCGAGATTCCAATAGGCAAATCGTCTTCGTGATATGCAGCAGCGATGAGTCAATACTGATAGTCGCTAGATTGAAGTCATCGGGTTTCCAATGATTTGGCAATGGCTTAATGAATGCTTCGGCCATGGGTTTCTTCATACTTACAATTTCACGAAAGGACTGCGTTTTTACACTAGGTAGCGCTAGAATAGGAAATTGGTTTCTTTATTTTGACCTCAGGATTGATTGTTAATGGCTCAGCTCCCCACCCTTGCTATTTCCCATTTGGGTTGTGAAAAAAATCGCGTTGATACCGAACATATGCTGGGGCTGCTAGTGCAGGCGGGCTACGGCGTAGACAGTGATGAAGCCCTAGCAGACTACGTGATTGTCAATACCTGTAGCTTTATTCAGTCTGCTCGGGAGGAATCAGTGCGAACCCTGGTAGAGCTGGCAGAAGCCCATAAAAAAATTGTGATCACAGGGTGCATGGCTCAGCACTTCCAAGAAGAGTTACTCACAGAGCTGCCGGAGGCGGTGGCCTTGGTGGGGACAGGGGACTACCACAAAATTGTAGAGGTCATGCAGCGGGCTGAAGCCGGGGAACGGGTCAAGGAGGTCAGTGCCAACCCCACTTATATTGCCGATGAAACGGTGCCCCGCTATCGCACTACCACCGAGGGGGTCGCCTATCTGCGCATTGCCGAAGGCTGCGACTATGGCTGTGCCTTTTGCATCATTCCCCACCTGCGTGGCAAGCAGCGATCGCGCTCCATTGAGTCCATCGTAGCCGAGGCGGAGCAGTTGGCCGCTGAAGGGGTGCAGGAGCTGATTTTAATTTCTCAGATCACTACCAATTATGGGTTGGATCTGTATGGCAAGCCCAAGCTAGCAGAGCTGCTCCGCGCCCTAGGTCAGGTGAACGTGCCCTGGATTCGGATGCACTATGCCTATCCCACTGGTCTGACCCCTGAGGTGATTGCCGCCATTCAGGAAACAGACAATGTGTTGCCCTACCTAGATTTGCCCCTGCAACATTCCCACCCAGAGATATTGCGAGCCATGAATCGACCCTGGCAGGGACAGGTGAATGACCGGATCATTGAGCAGTTGAAAGCAGCACTACCCGAGGCGGTGCTGCGCACTACCTTCATTGTCGGCTTTCCCGGTGAAACGGAGGCTCACTTTGAGCATCTGTGCCAGTTTGTATCTCGTCACGAGTTTGACCATGTGGGCGTGTTTACCTTTTCTGCGGAAGAAGGCACAGCGGCCTATACGCTGCCCAATCCGGTACCACAGGATGTGATGGAGGTGCGGCGCGATCGCATCATGGCCTTGCAGCAGCCGATTTCTTTGCGCCATAACCAAGCCCAGGTCGGCAAAGTCATCAATGTCTTGATCGAGCAGGAAAACCCCAGCACCGGCCAATATATCGGTCGCAGTGAGCACTTCTCTGCCGATGTAGATGGCGTGGTTTATATCAATCCCCCCGGGGATGGATCCACCCCAGCCTCCGTAAGACTGGGAACCATGACCTTGGTGGAAATTACCGACGCCGACCCCTACGACTTGTACGGGCATCTCGCCACCGCTAACACCCTACTCCGCACAACCTCAGCCCCCATCCCGTCAGTACTGAAACCCTGAGGTGTAGAAATCCCCACCCTGGGGCACAACTTTTTTGTAACGGTTTGTTGCAAAATAGGGGACAATATCGATAACGCATCACGACTCTTCCCGCTTAATGCCCTGATCTTTAGGGCTCGGATGTGTCTGATCCATGCGTTCCATGCCTGTCTGACTTTTATAGGTATCTACCTGTTGGGCATTCTTCAAATGACAGGCTTCGCGTTGAGTCGTTGCACAGACTGCACACTGAATAGGAGAATTCATGACCCTTTCGTTTCCACAACTTGGTCTTTCTCAACATCGCGTTGACTGTCTTGAAGCCCTTGGGTTCACCACCCCCACAGACATTCAGGCTCAGGCCATTCCCCTATTGCTAGAAGGCAAAGACATGATTGGCCAAGCCCAGACCGGTACGGGCAAGACGGCAGCGTTTTCCCTACCGATTCTGGAACGGATTGATGCCACCTCAAAAGCAACTCAAGCCCTAATTTTGACCCCCACCCGTGAGTTAGCGGTGCAGGTCTGCGAAGCCATCGAAAGCTTTAAGGGCAAGTCTGCGATCAAGGTATTGGCTATTTATGGCGGTCAATCCATTGAAAGACAAATGTCCCAGCTTCGTCGCGGGGTTCAGGTTGTCGTGGGTACGCCCGGTCGGGTGATGGATTTGATGGGTCGGGGAGCCATTGACTTTAGCCAGATTTCTTGGTTTGTCCTCGACGAAGCCGATGAAATGCTCAATATGGGCTTTATCCCCGATGTGCGCCAAATCCTCAGCCAGATCCCTGAGCAACGGCAGATGGCCTTTTTCTCGGCCACCATGGATCCAGTAATCTACAAATTGGCCAAGCAGTTCTTGCGCTCACCCGTCACCATTACGGTGGAGCAACCCAAAGCAGCTCCAGCTCGGATTAATCAAATTGCTTACAAGGTGCCGCGCACTTGGGCCAGAGCAACCATGCTGCAAGCGGTGTTGGAACTTGAAGATCCAGAAACGGCGTTGGTGTTTGTGCGCACCCGTCGGGAGGCCGCTAGCCTCACCCAGCAGTTGCAAGCATCGGGCTACAGCGTTGATGAATACCATGGTGACCTGAACCAAAGTCAGCGAGAACGCCTCCTAGATCGATTCCGGCAGCGCCAAATTCGCTGGGTGATTGCTACGGATATTGCCGCTCGCGGCATTCACGTAGATGACCTCAGTCATGTGATCAACTACGATCTGCCCGATGCCAATGAAAGCTACGTTCACCGCATTGGCCGCACCGGTCGGGCGGGGAACGAAGGGACGGCGATTTCGCTGGTGCATCCCACTGATTTCTGGCGGCTGCGTGAGGTCGAGCGGCATATTCGCCAAAAGATCACCCTCTTGGATGCGCCAACGCGATCGCAGATCGAAGCCCGTCGCTTAGCTCAACTGCAACGAGAACTGCACGGCATTCTGACCGGGGAGCGGTTGGCCTCGTTCTTGCCGGTGGTGTCTCATCTGAGTGAAGAGTATGATACCCACGCGATCGCCGCTGCGGCCTTGCAAATGGCCTTTGATCGGTATCCAGCCATCACCACCCAACTGGATAGCTGGGAGCCAGCAGATCAGCGAGAGCGTGCTCTAGACGTTTCTCAAATGCTCCAAGCCGTCTCCACCTCCGAACGGAGGTAATCGCTCCATTCCGCAATTCACTTTGCGATTGAATTAAATGTAAGCGTCCCTACGACTATGCTGGCTGAGCGAAGTCGAAGCCAAAACCTACCGAAGATGTCCCCTTCGACTCCACTCAGGGGACAGTTACCATTAAATGTGGGTTGAGGAGGGTAGAGTCATTGCGATTCCCAGGCCAGTTGTCTGGAATAGAAGCCGACGCTACCCTTCTCATCTTTATCAGAGCAGCTTGATTCAGCTAAGAAAACTCCCATTACACTAAAGGCAACGTTGCTCATTTCGTTCATCCATGCCAGAAGCTGTCCACATCCCTACTTCAGTCAAGGCACCAGACCAACTTAGGTTGCACTATCAAGTCAGTTGTCCCAACCCATCTAATCATGTGTTCGAGGTGATGCTGCACTTGCCAAGCTGGACTGACAGCATCTTAAATCTCAAAATGCCAGTGTGGACGCCGGGCTCTTATTTAGTACGGGAATATGCCAAACAGCTTCAAGATTTCATCGCCACTGACGGCGACGGCCAGCCTCTAAGGTGGCAGAAGTGTCAAAAAAATCATTGGCAGATTCAAACGGCACAAACAAATGCAGTGACAGTGCAATACCGCATTTTTGCGAACGAGTTAACGGTTCGCACCAACCATTTAGATCTAACCCACGGCTACTTTAATCCAGCGGCGGTATGCCTTTATATCCCCGGATGGGAACAAACCCCTATTCAGATTACCGTGCAGCCCCCCACCGCTGACTGGCACATCACCACACCGTTACCCCCTGCCCCAGGACAACCCCACACCTTTCTCGCCCAGGACTTTGACACCCTGGTCGATAGCCCCTTTGAGATGGGTACCCATGCCTGCTACGACTTTGAGGTCGAAGGGAAGCCCCATCAATGGGCTATTTGGGGGCGAGGCAATGCCAAGCCAGAGAGGATTATTGCCGACACCCAAAAAATCATCCAGACCGAGGCCGCTATTTTTGGAGGGCTTCCCTATGAACGCTATTGGTTTTTGCTGCATCTAGCCAATGGATATGGGGGCTTAGAGCATCGAAACTGTTGCTCATTGATTTATCCTCGCTTCAAATTTAACGACTCAGAAGGCTATGCCCGATTTATGAGCTTAGTGGCCCACGAGTTTTTTCATCTCTGGAATGTGAAGCGCATTCGACCTAAAGCTCTAGAAACCTTTGATTATGACCAAGAAAACTACATCGATTGCCTATGGTTTTGTGAAGGAGTGACCAGTTACTACGACTTGGCTATCCCAATGCGGGCCGGTATCTATGATGCCAAAACCTTTTTGAAATTCCTGTCGGAGTCTATTACCCGGTTACAAACGACGCCGGGACGAAAAATACAGTCCTTATCGGAGTCTAGTTTTGACACCTGGATTAAACTCTACCGACCGGATGCCAACAGTAAAAATTCCCAAATTTCTTACTACCTCAAGGGCGAACTGGTTGCCCTTTTGCTCGATTTGCTGATTCGACAGCGGCACCACAACCGCCGCTCCCTTGATGACGTGATGCGACAGATGTGGGAACAGTTTGGCAAGACCGAACGGGGATTTCAACCGGCAGAGCTGAAAGCCATCGTAGAAGCAGTCGCAGGCACAGATTTGAGCGCATTTTGGCGCTTTTATATTGAGGGGACAGATGAGCTTCCCTTTGATGAATACCTCCATCCCTTTGGCCTAGCGGTTAAGGCCGAAGGGGGTGAGAATAATCCCCCCTACTGGGGGCTAGACATAAAATCAGAAGGCGGGGTAGCCCTAATCAAGCAGGTGTTAGTCAACTCTCCAGCGCAGCAAGCAGGTCTAGAACCAGGAGATGAGTTGGTTGCGATCGCAGGCTTTCGCGTCACTGCCGAACAAATCAACGACCGCCTCAGAGACTACCAAGCCGGCCAAAGCCTAGAAGTGACTGTTTTTCATCAGGATGAACTCCGCACTACCCCGGTGATCCTGGCACCTCCTCAACCCAATCGATATATACTGCAACCCGTCACCCATCCCACCGCAACCCAAGTGGCCGCTTGCCGCGCTTGGCTAGGAGTAGATTTGGCTCATTTGTAGTCTGGTCATCTCTCTCGACCCGAGTCTTGCTCTCTTGGCTTTGACCGATAGCTGTAGATTCCTGCCCCGCTTTCTATCGCTAGCATCATGGCAAATTACAAAACTTCACGCTACAACGAAAAAGCATAAGCCAACACACTCTCAACCGTAGCAGTCACCAGGAGGTCTTGTGTTTTCAGGCTTAGCTCAAACCCAATCTCGCCAGCGAGAAATCGCCGAAGTTGTCCTCCGCAATGGCTGGGACTATATGCGACGCCTCCTAGCAGGCAGTAAAACCGACGAACCTCAACTACCCCCCCCTGCCGTTTTGCGTAAGATCCTCACCGAGTTGGGACCCGTCTACGTCAAACTGGGGCAATTGCTGAGTACCCGTCCTGACCTCTTACCCACAGAGTACATCCACGAATTATCCCTGCTGCAAAGTGCGGTTCCCTCCGTACCCTGGTCAGAGATTCAGCCCATGATTCGACAGCAGTTGCAGCAACCCCTCGAATCCGTTTTCCAATCCATTGAATCCGTTCCAGTTGCAGCAGGTTCCATTGGCCAGACCCACCGCGCTATTCTCTTAGATGGGCGTGAGGTTGCCGTCAAGGTGCAGCGCCCCGGTATTGAAGGGATTATTGCTCAAGACATTGCTCTGATTCGATTTTTGGCTGACCTCGCCACTCGCACTGATCTCGCCGAAGACTATGACCTAAAAGCATTGGCCAACGAGTTTGCCCAGGCACTCCAGGAAGAACTCAACTTCAACCGAGAAGCCAGCTATGCGGATCAACTGCGGCGGAACTTTGCCACAAGTTCTTGGTTTGATCCAGACCGATTAGTTGTTCCAGTTATTGAGTGGGACTTTACCTCCGAGAAGCTGCTGGTCATGGAATGGCTGAACGGAGAGCCCCTTCTATCAGCCGAACTCAAAGGTCAAGGGTATGGAGATGATCCCCAAGTTGAGCGCAGAGCCATTTCTACCCTACTGTTCCGAGCGTTTTTTCAGCAGCTTTATGTGGATGGCTTTTTCCATGCCGATCCCCATCCGGGCAATCTGTTTTATCTGGGGCAGGGACGGATCGCCCTTTTAGATTTTGGCATGGTGGGGCGACTTGACCCCAACACCCAAGGTATTCTCACAGAAATGCTGCTGGCCATTGTGGATATGGATGCCCAGCGTTGCAGTCAATTAACCCTACGACTAGCGGAATCCGTGGGCAATGTCAATTTGGTCATGCTGGAAACTGACTATGAGCGATTGCTGCGACGCTACTACAATCGCAATTTGTCAGAAATTAACTTCAGTCAGGTCTTTTATGAAATTTTGCAGGTTGCCCGCAACAATAAGATCCGACTCCCCAGCAATATGGGGCTTTATGCCAAAACCATGGCCAATCTGGAAGGAGTAGCCCGAGCCTTTGACCCTGAAATCAATTTATTAGACGAAATCAAACCCCTGATCACCGATTTGTTTCGGCAGCAGTTATTGGGGGAAGCCCCCTTACAAGCGATGCTGCGCACAGCGCTGGATCTGAAAAACTTAGGGCTGCAATCCCCACGGCAGCTTGAGATGCTCCTGGATCGGGTCACCTCTGAAACTCTGAAGTGGAATATTAGCCTGCCAGAGTCAGAACCCCTACGCCGCACCCTTGATAGTGCGGCCAACCGCCTTTCTTTTAGCATTGTGGTTGGGGCGCTGATTATGGGTGCAGCCACGGTGGTCTCTCAGGCACAAACTACCCAGCTCAACTGGATTAGCAATGCCTTGTTTATCGCTGCCTGCCTGCTTGGGCTCTGGCTGTTGGTGAGTATTTTACGCTCAGGGCAACTGCGGTGATCTATCGATAGTTGACAATTCTGGCAAAGCTTTCCCCTTCCAGACTGGCACCTCCCACCAAAGCACCATCAATTTCAGGTTGAGCCATGATCTCGTCAATATTATCTGGTTTCACGGATCCCCCATATTGGATGGTGACTTCGGCATTGCTAAGGCGAGAGCGAATCAGCCCGATGACTCGGTTGGCTTCAGTGGCTTCGCAGGTATCGCCAGTGCCAATGGCCCAGATCGGTTCGTAGGCAATCACAAGATTATGTTGATCTACCCCCACCAAGTCCAGTTCCAGTTGCTTGAAAATGTGCGACTCGGTTTCCCCAGCATCGCGCTGTTGTTTGGTTTCACCCACACACAAAATCGGGGTGAGGCCATGGTGCTGAGCGGCTTTGAGGCGTTGATTCACGGTTTTATCGGTTTCGCCGAAGTATTGGCGGCGTTCGCTGTGACCCACGATCACGTAGCGTACACTCAGCTCGGTTAGCATGGCACCGGCAATTTCGCCCGTGTAGGCCCCTTGATCTTCCCAGTGAATGTTTTGGGCACCCACCTGGATGCGGCTGCCATGAAGGTTCTGAGACAGGCTCGACAGGGTGGTGAAGGGGGCACACAGGATGATCTCGCGATTATCGGGAGTGTCTTCCAACAGCCGCATAAATGCTTTCAAAAAGTCCAGGGCTTCTGCCTGGGTCTTATACATTTTCCAGTTGCCAGCGATCGCAATTTTACGCACAGGATGTCTAAATCAATTCGTACTAGGGGTTTATGCTCTCATCAGTTTAAGGGCTAGGGGGACATTTGTGCGATGGCTCTTGGTGAGGTTCTTGCTCCGCTCCGCCGCTCCGCTACAAAATTTTGTTCCCCGCTCGGAATCCGGTATATCCTGGTTAGTTGGCGTCACGTAACAAAAGTTCAGGGTCAGTCGTGATTGATCTCAAGCTGCTCCGCAAAGATCCCCAAGGGGTGCAAGCCCGTTTACGAACTCGGGGTGATTTTGACCTCGGCTCTATTTTGGCGCTGGATCAACAACAACGCCACCTGGAAGAGGCGCGATCGCAGCTTCAAGCCCGCAGTAATCAGATCGGCAAAGCCATTGGCGACAAAATCAAAGCAGGCATCGCCCCCCAATCACCCGAAATTGAAACCCTACGCGCCGAGGGCACTCAAATTAAAACCACCCTCAGCGAGCTAGAGCCTCAAGAGCGAGAGCTCAAAGCTCAGCTTGAGACGCTGATCTTGACCCTTCCCAACCTGCCCAGTGATTCCACCCCGGTGGGCAAAAATGAGGCTGAAAATGTAGAAGTGCGCCGCTGGGGAGAAGAATATATTCCCCAAAGGGCTGACCTCAAACCCCACTGGGACATCGGGGAAGCCCTGGGCATCCTTGACTTTAAGCGCTCGGTGAACGTGGCTCAGAGCCGTTTCGTTACCCTGGTGGGGGCAGGGGCAGCCCTAGAGCGCGCCCTGATCCAATTCATGCTCAATCGTCACATCCAGGCGGGCTATGTGGAAGTGATGCCCCCCATTTTAATCAACAGCGACTCTCTACAGGCCACGGGTCAACTGCCCAAATTTGCCGAAGAAAGCTTTAAGTGTGACGCGGACGATCTATGGCTAGCTCCCACTGCCGAAGTGCCCGTTACCAACCTCTATCGCGATCAAGTTCTGTCTGCCGAGGAGTTGCCCATCCATCATTGCGCCTATACCCCTTGCTTTCGACGGGAAGCAGGGAGCTATGGCCGCGATACCCGAGGACTGATCCGTCTCCATCAATTCAACAAAGTTGAGCTGGTAAAGCTGGTGCATCCAGACACCTCTGCACAAGCCCATGAGGCGCTAGTACAAGATGCAGCCACCATTCTTGAAGCTCTGAAGCTCCCCTACCGAGTGCTGGAACTCTGCACGGGGGATCTGGGATTTGGGGCGGCTAAGTGCTATGACCTAGAAGTGTGGCTGCCCTCAGCAGGCTGTTACCGCGAAATTTCCAGTTGCTCTAATTTTGGCGACTTCCAAGCCCGACGCGGCAATATTCGCTTTAAGGAAGCTGGGCAAAAGGGCACCCAACTGGTACACACCCTCAATGGATCTGGGTTAGCTATTGGCCGCACCATGGCCGCTGTGCTTGAAAACTATCAGCAGCCCAATGGCCAGGTGAGGGTTCCAGAAGTGCTACTGCCTTACTTGGGGCGTGAGATTTTGTAATGCCTTTTGTCGCTAGCAGTAGAAATAGCTGCGATCAAGGACGATTTCACCGTAACCAGGCACCCAGACCACCCAGGTGTTAGGAGATTCTTGGCACAATAGCTTGGCTTCGGCGGCGGCATATTCACTGGGCGCACGCAGCAGTTTCACCCAGGTGTCACGGGTATAGGTAATGTGGCACACCGCATCCCAGCCAGAGATTTGGCTGTCGGGTGCGATCGCAGTTTCGCATTGGAGATTCAGGCGAGGCGACATAGGTACAGGCTCAAGGGTGGGAATCAGAAGTTTTCTGCCCATTTGCAGGGAAGATAAAAATATTTCTGTATCTATTTTTACAAAATACTGCCCAAAAAGCTTCCCTTCCATGGATAAGTTCACAAACCATGACATCAGGGCGCTCCGGTGTCCCCACAAGTATTCAATTGCTAGAATAGCTGCCAGTCATGGGTTTTAAGCATTTTGAGCTGTTGTAGACGCAGGGAGAAAAAGCGATCATCAAGCTGGCTATAGTTATGTAATTTGGTGTTGTTGAGGCAAATCCACCAGCTCCAAATGTGCGCCATCTGGGTGAAGGCTTGCAGGGCGTTGAGTTCTTCTTCAAAAACGGGCTGAATGGCCTGATAGCCTTTCAAGAATGCATCTCGGGTAGAGCGCCGCATCCCGGTACGGATAGAGGTTTGTAAAAATTTGCCAAATTCAAAAGCGCGCCAGCCATAGCCACATTGATCAAAATCAAATAGGGTAATTTGATTGTCTTCTGTAAAGTGGACATTGCCGCTGTGAGGATCGCCCCAACACATGACCCAGTAAGGGTCTTGCTGGGGTAAGTGCTGCACCTGTTGTTTGATCTGCGCAACGGTGTGGTGTAAGCAGGCTAAATCATCGGGGCGATGATGCAGAAAGGGGACAATCTCCTCTAAAGAGCGATCGAGTAAATATTCTGGGGTGAGGGGGGCGCGATCGCACCCACACCGAAATTGAGCTGCCACACGATGCATTTGCGCCACCGTCTCACCCAGGGCATAGCTTTGGGTCTCATTGAGATCCCCGAGGGCAATGGTACCCGGTGCATAGGTAAATAGGGCTGCATAGCGCTGGCCTTCGGGGGCATCCAGAGGAATCGCCAACCCCCCATCCCAAGTGGTCAGGGGATAGGCCACTGGAATCTGATGATCCTTCAAAAAATCGAGTAGCTCTAGCTCAAAAACCACTTCAGCCTGGGTGCGCCAGTGGGCATGGGTCACCCGCAGAATGTAGGGAGTCGTGCGGGTCTGCACGAGGTAAATATCGCTCAGCCCCCGATTCCACAGTTGGCAGTCTGTCACGCAATCAATCGGATACTGAGTCAACACTTGGTGAGCGAGGGCATCACAGGCCAAGGTCGAGTAAGTGACGGGGAAGGTCATGGTGGACATGCTCAGTCAGTCGCGCTCCCGCCGAATTGCCCGGCAACACATCCAAGCTTAGGGTGATTTACGAACCTGTAGCGTTACGCGAGGAGCCAGCATACCGCGCCTAAAACACCCCAAATACGTCAGCCACAATCGCTAGTGTACTGACTTGCTTTCAGTCAAACTGTATCCTGATGTTATAAAACCGCAACTTTGAGCCAGTGTTTGAAAAGGTGCTTAGATCTTGCACTCGCCCCCCTAGCCCCCCTCGCGCAGCGTGCCCGCAGGGCGTAATTCTGGGGGGAATAGGGTCAGAGTTCTCGCCTTTCTCCCCCCAAATTTGGGGGGTCGGGGGGGCTAATGCAGGGTTGATGAGACTTTTAAAACACGCTCTAACCGAGGTGTTCTAAGGGTAGCGTTTTGGCTGTCTAGCGTTCACTTTTGAGGCTGTCATCGAGGGTGCGAATGGTCAGCACCTGTGGGGGGGTGGCATCCGGGGGATACAGAAGCTCAACGCGCACTGGCTGGGTTTGCTGAGGAGGCAGCGTCAAGGTGAGCAAAGGTTCGGCCATCTGACCCCGGCGTTGCACGAGGTGAACATAGCGCTGTTGCTCTTGTCCTTGAGCATCGGTATAGCGAACCCGCACAGTTCCTCGAAAGAAGATGGGGCCATCTGTTGTTGTCAAAAAGCGCAGTCCGCCTTGGCTGAGGCGATCTTCTTTAATGGGGGTTTGCAGGGCTAAGGTCACCTGTCGGGGGTGAGCATGGGGATTGTGCAGCGGCACTTCCAAGTCATATTTGACGGCATAGTTACCGTGGGCTCGGTAGGCGGTATCAGGATAGCGGGCTAGCATTTCCGCGCTTTGGACTTGCCCGGTTCCCAAGGTACCTCGATCCAGACTATTAATAACATAGGCAATCCCCTCTCCGGGCTGGGGAATGTTCAGGTGAGATGAATCGTCAGCATCCGTAATTTTGGCTTGCCATTCTGACCCCTGGGAAATCCCGGCTACTCGTCCATAGATAAATTCTCCCTGGTTGGCATTCAGGGGCGTGGGGGCGCGATCGCGCGGCTGCGCCAGATCCCCATTGGCCAATAGGGCCAGCCAGTCTGAAAGTTGTGGCGCTTGAAACCCACCCCTGCCATCGGGACGAGCAAACTTCGCCAAACTGGCCGCGTAGAGCTTGCCATTGCTATAGAGACGCATCCAGGTTGAGCGAGCGGTGCCCGACTGTTCCGCGATGGGTAGATTGACCAACAAATGGCTTTGCCCAGGCTCTAGGGTGACCCCAACATCCCAGCCTGACTGCCGCTGCCGTCGCAAAACATCGCTCATGGCGCGACTACCGGGGCCTGAGTAGACTCGACCAGAACGGTTGTCGGCATGGGCAGGCAGGTCAATAAAGGGAGCTTGATCATTGAGGTAGCTGGTGGCCTGCAACGTGAGCAACCGAATCGGGCGACTGGTGGGGTTATGTAACACAATGGCCATATAGAGAGGGCCTTGCCGCTCGGTAATGCGCGATCGCGACACATGGTGTGCAAAAATATCAAACCGCCCCTCAAGGGGAAAGTTGAGATGAGCCCCTGGACTTTTCTTACTTGTGGGCGGGAAAGTTGACAGTAAAATTCCTTCTTCTGTCACCAATTCCGGGCTATTGCTATTGAAAACCCGAAAATTATCTAACTGCCCAGGCAGCGATCGCACCTCATAGGGGCGAACCACCTCAGGCTTAGCCGCCACCGGCACTTGAGCCACTGGCATTGGCAACATCGGCATTTGAGCAAACAGCAGACCCACAAACATCAAAGACATGATTAGCCCAAGGAAAAATACAATTCAACTGCTTACCATAACAGACCTTGAGCAATATCCACCGATCACAAAAAGCGCTTTGCTGCCCGCCGTTGCTCCCTATCATCCATCCTCAGCCCGATCCGTCAAAATGATAGGCTGATCTTAGCGATGGCAAACCGGATTAACCCCATGTCCACCCTGCTGAAACAGCGTAATTGAATCGACAATCATGACCCAGGTCTCCGCAACAGCCCCTCAACCCTGGTGGCAAAACGGCATCATTTACCAGATTTATCCCTTGACCTTTGCCGACGCCAATGGCGATGGCATCGGTGACCTGCAAGGCATTACCCAGCGCCTAGATTACTTGAATGACGGCAATCCTAACAGTGAAACCGCCCTAGGCATTGATGCCATCTGGCTCTCTCCCATCAACACCTCCCCCATGGTGGATAATGGCTACGATGTCAGCGACTACACCGATATTTGCCCCACCTTTGGAACCTTAGAAGACTTTGACGAGCTTCTTGCTCAAGCCCATCACCGGGGCATCAAAATCATTCTTGACCTAGTCGTTAGCCACTCCTCCGACCAACACCCCTGGTTTGTCGAATCAGCCTCTAACCGCGACAACCCCAGAGCAGACTGGTATCTGTGGCAAGACCCCATGGAGGGGCGAGAGTATCCCAATAACTGGCGCTCCTACTTTGGTGGCACCGGATGGACTTACTCTGAAGCACGGGAACAGTTCTACTTCCATACTTTTCACGCCAACCAACCGGATTTTAATTGGCAAAATCCTGAAGTCAGAGCAGCCATCGACCAAGTAATTCGCTTCTGGCTAGATCGGGGCGTGGATGGCTTTCGACTAGACGCCTCCAGTGCTTACAGCAAAGACATTTACTTTCGTGATAACCCGATGAAATACGGGGCTTCAGATCCCAACGACTACCACAGCTACAACCATCTCTACGACAAGAACCTACCCGAAAACCATCGCATTATTGAGGAAATTCGCGCCACCCTCGATGAATATGACAACCGGCTCCTCATTGGTGAAACCTTTATTGATAGCAGCCTCTACGAGTCTATTGGGTTCTATGGAATCACCAACAACGAACTACACCTGCCCTTTAATTTTGAATTTCCCTTCAGCCCTTGGTACCCTGGCTACCTCCAACGGCAAGTCGAAAAAACAGAGCGATTGACGCCCCCTAGCGCTTGGCCAAACTATTTTCTCGATAATCATGATATTCCCCGGCACCTATCCCGCTGGATTGAGTGCAGCTTGTGCGTTGACTCTGAGGCCATTGCCAAGGCTGCCGCCGCCTTGCTGCTGACGGTGCGGGGCACCCCTATCCTCTATTATGGACAGGAGCTAGGCATGGTGGATCACACCGAAATTCCGCCCCAAAAGCTCCAGGATCGAGCCGTGATTAAAGTGGACGCTGGGGAAGATGCCCCCCTCCCTCGGGACGGTGCCCGCACCCCGATGCAATGGGATGGCTCGCCCCAGGCAGGGTTTAGTTTTGGTCAAGACGTTGAACCCTGGCTCCCCGTTCATCCCAACTACCCTGAGCTGAACGTCAAGGCTGCTCTGACAGATGAGCAGTCCATTTTTAACTTCTATCGCCAACTGATTCAAGTGCGACGACAAAGCCCAGCCCTACGCTGGGGAAAATGGCGGCCTCTGATTCACTATCCCCATGAGCATCTGGTCTATTTACGAGAGGCCGAAGATGAGATGGTTTTGGTTGCCATTAACTTTAACTACGAGCTACCCCTAACCCTGGATGTACCCGTAAGGCGCGAAAATTGGCAGGTACTCCTGTCCACCTGCCACGCCACTGGTAAAGTCATAGACCTAGCCGAAGCCCTTCAGTCCTTTGAAGTGTCAATTTTGCGCCAGATTTGAGTACCTGGTGCTGTTTATGGCCAGCATGGCCAACATCTGAGGTGTAATTCCCTTTTCCCAAATCCCATCAAATATTGAGGTTTGAGCCAAGTTTGAGCCAACCCTAACGGTAATAGTCAGCGGCGGTGAGGAAATGCTCGCCACCCTCGATGCCGTGCTGCCCAACTGGCTGATGGCCTGGATTTCGGTCTAGAGGGTAAGCCGTCACTGTAGCCGAATCGCACTGCATGAAAGCTAATGGGCACTGCCCACCCTACGGCTTATTTATTGTTAAAGTCAGATCAGATGTTTGCGAAAGTCTAATTTTGAATGAAGAAGAAAAAACTGCTTGAAAAAATCTTGTCAGGTTCAAAGAATATTCGATTTGATGAGATGGTTTCATTGGTGGAGGCTTTTGGATTCAAATTGGATCGCGTTAGTGGTAGCCATCATATCTTCAAACACCCAAATGTTGCTAATATTGTCAACATCCAAAATCGCAAGGGCAAGGCTCAGCCTTATCAGATACGTCAATTTTTGGCTATAGTCGAAGAAAACAGTCTTACATTAGAGGAAGAGTAATGAGAGACTATCACATTAATATTTTCTACAGCGAAGAAGATGAAGCATATATTGCTGATATCCCTGACCTAAAGTATTGCTCTGCTGCTGGCGATACACCACAGGAGGCACTTAGAGAAGTAATAATAGCAAAACAGGCATGGCTAGAAACAAGCAAACTTGAAGGAAGACTAACTCCAGTCCCTAAATATAAACCAGTGATTTATCAGACTGTTGCGTGAGTCTATTGCCTAACCAGGCGTTGGAGCGGAACAAGTCATGGCTTTGAGCCAGAGCGATAGGCAAAGCCCCCAAGCAGGCGAATCAGGGTGCGGAATCTAGAATCGATGTAATGACTGATGAAGACATTTATACTTCTGATATTCCACCTCTATCAGAACAATTTTTCGCAACAGCGAAACTGCGCCTTCCTGTTTCATTAGAGCCAACTGTCGCTGTTCGTGTAGATTCTGAGACTCTGGAATGGTTTCAACATCAGGGTAAAGAAGCTGAGAAGCATATGGCTGCTGCACTAAGAATTTATAAACTGTTGCCAACATCCAAGAAGCCAAGGTCACTTAGAGGCTGTCTTTAAAGTCTTTCCATGATCTACATTTGCCCCCCAACCCCCCATTCCTACAGTGTACACACATCTCTAGTTCTCCGTGTTCCACGCTGCATTAGCCCCCCCAACCC
>NZ_WVIC01000047.1 GCF_009939295.1 Petrachloros mirabilis ULC683 | reverse complement strand
CATGGCTGATTAGTATCATAACGACTACATCAGCATACTCATTCCGGTAGAGCCGGTTTAATTCTGCCATATGATATAGATATCGTTCGGGGACAATGCTTATTTGACCGACTTGAAACTTGCAGTTTAGAAAGCTATTTGCGGTGTGCGAAAATGCCCTCTTAAATTGTGTTCCTAAAATTGAGTAATATTCTTTAGCTGAAGGGAAGAAACATGGTAAGTTCTTTTAAGACTTTAAGAAAATTTAGCACCTCTTCAGTGATTGCCTTGTTAGTTAATGGTTGGAGTGCCCCAGTCGTACGCGCTGATCATCTCAACTTTATGCTTTACAACGAAACCAGCCATTCGATCTGGTATCTTTACATCTCACCTGCTCGATCTAATGATTGGGGTGAAGATGTTCTTGGGCAAGATGTTCTCAATAGTGGAGAATGGACACTAATCTCTTTTCCAGGTCAGAACCCTAATAGCCCATGTATCTGGGACATTAGGGTCTCGGAAACAACACAAGTACGCAAGAGCGGGCAAACCTTTGTGAGTTGGACTCAATAACTGTCCGATGAAGAAAGTTTTAACGATCCCGTGATCCGTATGTCCCCTTAACCTGAACCGCTAGTGAACCCGCACAGCGATCGGTAACTGCTGACCAGAAACGTTGGCAACGACTGAGGCAAAGAAAACCACCGTCAGAACCAAGACAAGCCATACTGCCAAGATGAAAGCCATCCCTGATAATTTACTGGGTCAGAATTTACCCAGTGCATCAGCCACTCAGGGGTACGCCAGATCCCATAGAGCAGCGCCCCGAACAAGCTGGTAATCAGACCCGTGGCACCATAGCCAATACACATCATCAATCCATCCGCTTCTAGGGTGGCCACTACAAAAATCAAAATCCCCACAGTAGGGATGGGGTTGGTCATCGGAATTGGCAACATCAGCAGGATTGTCAGCCAGCTAATACAAGCACCGTTAATTTGCCAGATATGTCTGCTTCTGGCCAGGCGGGTGAGGCGAGGCTGAATCAACCGCTCAGTAAGTCGAGTGATTCGCTTCAGGTTGTGAAGGAGCTGTCGCGCCAGAAACGTGGGAAATTGAAACCCAGCAATGCGCTGGGGCAGCCAGGGTGAACGCCGTCCCAGGGTCATTTGGACAGACAACAGCAGGCAGGCCAATCCTAAAATTGTGGTCAGCCCTGGCGGCATGGGAAATAAGAACGGCAGCACTAACAGACCAATGGCCAGACTAAAGCCCCGCTCTGAAGTTTCGAGCAAAATTTGAGCCAGGGTCAGAGGCTGATGGGCAAGGTCTTCTAACAGGGCGGCAATATCTTGGGAAAATCGGGAGTGGGGAGTCGGTGAAGTCATAGGCACCGTTGAGAAGCTGTGTGCGGCTGCGGGTTAAGTTAGGCAAATCGACGCAGGAGGGTGAAGCGAAGCACTAGTTTTTCGAGTTCGATCCAGACAAAAACCAGGGCACTGAAGCCAAAGCAAATGGCGAGTTCCAACCCAGATAACGACTGCAACCCAAAAAATTGCCGCAGGGGGGGCACGTAGACAAGCAGCACCTGCAAACCTGTCGTCAGCAGCACAGCTCCCCAGACGTAAGGATTGGAGAGGGGGTTCAGTTGCACCGTCAGGCGGGTGTCAGAGCGAGCCGCCAGGGCATGCCCCATCTGGGCAATACACAGGGTCGTAAACACCATGGTCTTCCAGGTGTTGGGATTACCGGCATAGCTGCTGGCGTGGGTGTAGTCATAGGCCCAGCCCATCAGGCCAATGGTCAAAATGGCTAAGACGATGCCCACTCGAATCATGTAGGCTCCCAGCCCCCGAGCAAAAATGCTTTCTCTGGGATGGTGGGGGGGTCTGGCCATGACATTGGCTTCGGCAGGCTCCATCGCCAGAGCCAGGGCTGGAATGCCGTCGGTCACCAGGTTCATCCACAGAATTTGCAACGGTGAGAGCGGCACACTGCCCAACCCCATCAGCGGTGCTGCGGCAATGGTCAAGACTTCACCAATGTTACTGCCCAGAATGTATTTGATGAAGCGCCGAATATTGTCGTAAACGACTCGCCCCTCTGCGATCGCAGCCACAATGGTGGCAAAGTTATCATCCAGCAGCACCATGTCACTGGCTTCCTTGCTGACATCGGTGCCCGTCAAGCCCATAGCGATGCCAATGTCAGCCTGTTTCAGGGCTGGGGCATCATTCACCCCATCGCCCGTCATGGCCACAAACTCGCCCTGAGCCTGCAATGCCTGCACAATGCGAAGCTTATGTTCAGGGGCCACACGGGCATAGACACTGACCTGAGAAACCGTTTTCTCCAGAACCTCGGTGCCAATGTGGGCAAAGTCGGCTCCGGTCAAAATGGGTTCGTCGGGGGCAGCAATCCCCAAATCCTCAGCAATGGCTCGCGCCGTGAGGGGATGATCGCCCGTAATCATCACCGGACGAATCCCAGCCCGCCGACAGGCCACAACCGCCTCTCGAACCTCGGGGCGCGGCGCATCGAGCATCGCCACCAGCCCCAACCAGATGAGATGGTGTTCTTCAGCTTCCAGGTGGTCAGGGTCAACTCCGCTGGAGAGGGATCTCATGGCAAACCCCAGTACCCGCAGGCCCCGGGCAGCCAGGGCATCATTTTGCGCCAAAATCGCTTGCTTGACCCCATCGGTCAGGGGCTGGAGTTGGTGAGCGCCGGCCCCCGATTGACACCGCTCCAGCACGAGTTCCGGTGAACCTTTGGTGAATAAGACCGGGATATCCTGGGGCAGGGGCAAGGAACTGTGTGCCTGTGCCTGTACCATCACGCTCATGCGTTTGCGCTCCGAGGTGAAGGGCACCTCGGCCAGGCGGTGACAGGTCAGGGGCAACTGAGCCAGATCAAATCCCCCTTTGCCAGCCAGGGCCAGGAGCGCCCCCTCGGTGGGATCACCTAACACACTCCAGGTCTTCCCGACTTGGGTGAGGGTGGCGTCGTTGCAGAGGGCGCAGGCCAGCAGCAATGATTCCAGGGCGGGTGCGGTGTTTGCGGAGATGGCTGTGCCCTGGTTGAGAATCTGTCCGGCGGGGGCATACCCCTCTCCCGTGACTTGATAGTGATCTGCCAGGGTGTGAATGTGTTGAACCACCATTTTGTTTTGGGTCAGGGTTCCCGTTTTGTCAGAGCAAATGGTGGTCACTGAACCTAAGGTTTCTACCGCAGGCAATTTACGAATCAAAGCTTGACGGCGCACCATCCGCTGGGTTCCCAAGGCCAGGGTCACGGTAATCACGGCGGGCAACCCCTCTGGCACAACCGCCACAGCCATACTGAGGGACACCTCCAGCAGCTCATCAAAGAGGTCTAAGTTCCCGGTTCGCAGCAGCCCGACCGCCACTACAACCGCCACCAACACTAGAGAACCCGCCACCAACACGTTGCCCAGTTGCCCCATCCGCTGCTGGAGCGGCGTCGCCTCCGTTTCCACGGACTGAATCAGCGTAGCAATGCGCCCCAACTCTGTCTGCATTCCCGTTTGGGTCACTAGGGCCGTGCCCCGCCCTTGCAGGACTTCAGTTCCCTGAAACACCAAGTTGATGCGATCGCCCAGCACTACGGTTTCGGGCAAAATCACATCTGGCTGTTTGATCACCGCTTCGGCTTCCCCGGTCAACGCCGCCTCCCGCACCTGGAGGTTGGCAGCATGGAGCAAGCGACCATCAGCGGGTACCTGCACCCCAGCTTCCAGCAGCACCAGATCTCCCGGCACCAGCATCTGGGCGTCTATCTCGGCTTCCTGACCCTGGCGCATGACTCGGACGCGGGGAGAGGTCATCCCTTTGAGGGCAGCTAGGGCTTTTTCGGCCTTGCTCTCCTGGAGATAGCCCAACAGGCCATTGAGAAAAACGATGGCAAAAATGGCGATCGCATCTTTGGGAAACTCTCCATTCTGCCAGTCCAGCCCCAGGGAGACGGCAGCGACCACCAGCAGCATCAGCAGCATGATGTTTTTGAACTGATCCCACAGGATTTGCCAGGCAGGGCGGGTTGTGCCAGACTGCAACTCATTGAGGCCATAGAGTTGCTGTCGTCGCTCGACCTCACTCTGGCTTAACCCCTTGGCTCGACTGTCTAAGCGCACCATCGCTTGCTGGGGACTGAGTGTATGCCAGGGATGGGCAATGGGATAGGCAACAGATGGGTCTGGTGCTGGATAACGTGCTCGGGAACCCACAGGAACGGTTGACCTCAAAAAGGAGTGTTACGCTTCGAGAGTACTGAGAAGGCAATTTTAGCACTAAAAAATAGTGCAGTCGATTTCGACCCCATGCTCAATCCCTTTATTCCTCAATCTTTGGTTTACCGAACCGCTGAGTTAGACAAAGTTTGCACCTTGCTGCAACAGGACAGCGACTTTGTGGTCACAGGTGTCCCCGGCATCGGACGCCGCACCTTAATTCGCACGGCTGCCAGGACAGAGGGCTGTCGATGTCTGGAAATTGACTTTTTGCGCTGCCTCAATGCTGGACAGTTCCTGCGCTTTCTGGCTGATGGTTTAACCCGCACCTTTGCCGAGCCCCACGAACTCGCCACCCTTGAGCAGTGGAGCATGACCCAACCGCTGACCCTGGATCGCACCCTATCGTCCCAAGCCCGTCTGGCTTGGCCTGCCACCCCCGGTAAAGAGTGGCACCTGTTCCAAGGGCTGCTCTCTCTACCCCAGCACTTAGCCGAGTCCTTGAACTGTCAGGTTGTGATTGTGTTCCATAACTTTCCCCATATCCGCTCTTGGGATCGACAGGGCAAATGGGAACGCTACCTGCGGCAGGAAATTCAGCATCAAAATCGAGTCAGCTATGCCCTGATTGCCACGGTGGCCGAACCCTGGATGGAGGCCAGCCATCTGCCCATCATTTCCCTGGCTCCCTTGAGTGATGCTGAAGTCGCCACCTGGATTGCAGACAGCATGGCAACATCCGGTCTGCAATTGGATCCGGAGAGTCAGACTCTACCGCTCTTTTTAAGCTACGTCCAGGGACACTTGAAAGATGCCATCACCCTGGCTCATCGCCTGTGGCTCGATTGTGCCGCCCTGCCGCCCCCAAAAAGCTCTGTCATTCCAGCCCACCAGATTCAGAGCAGTATGTTATCTCTGGTGCAGGATATGAGTGTCACCTTCGAGGCTTTGCTGTTATTGCTGCCTCCGACCCAGGCCAAAGTCCTGGAAAGCCTGGCCCTTGACCCCACCGATAGCCCCCAGTCCAATGCCTATATCAAAAAACATCAGCTTTCTCGGGGTGGCGGGTTACAGGGTGCCCTCAATAGCCTGGAACAAAAGGGCTTGATTTATGGCCCCCGGTTTGGCTATCGCATTGCCCTGCCTTTTCTGAACTTCTGGCTGAAACAGCGGCTCCGGTAGTAATAGCTGACTCTATCCATTAGTGCTATCCTGGGATACAACTGAGCCAACGGTTTAATTCGGCGGTTTGCCGAAGCGGAGGAACCATTTTGGGGCGCACCCTAGTAGGGGGGAGAACTCTCACTCCTAGCCCGACAGCTAACTTCGTCAGCTTTGAGAGGAGGCCATTGTTCTCCTGGTAGGTGGCTCAGCCTGTATCGACCCAGGAGACTGCCGTGGAAAGTTGGCCCCCCATTGCTGCGCTGACCGTATTTGTTGGGGTACTGTTCTGTATCATTACCGAGCGGCTGCATCTCACTATTGCCGCTTTGTTGGGTGCCCTCTTCCTGATCGTTATCAATGTATTGACCCTCCCAGAGGCAGTGGACTACATTGCCCGCAGTTCGGCCACCCTGGCGCTTTTCTTTGGGGTGATGGTGATGGTGCGGGCCTTTGAGCCCACCCAAATCTTTGAATACCTGGCGACCCAGATGGTGATTCGGGCTAAGGGGCAGGGGAAGCGCTTGCTGCTGAGTATTGTGGGAATGACCACCGTTGTCTGCTCGATGCTGCCCAATGCCACGACGGTGATGCTGCTGGCTCCGCTGATGCCGCCGATGGCGGCGGAGCTAGGGGTCAACTTTGTGCCCCTGTTGATCTTGATGGTCTTTGTGGCCAACAGTGCTGGATTGCTAACGCTGGTGGGGGATCCGGCCACGTTTATTGTGGGCGATGCCATCAATATTAGTTTTGTAGACTATCTGAAAAATCTTAGCTTCGGGGGTGCGATCGCAGTTGCAGCCATCGTGGTGATGCTACCCGTGTTGTTTCCTGCCATTTGGAACAAGCAACTCAACAACCTGAGTCAACTGCCCCACCCCAAGGTCAATCATCCCCGCATGTTAATTTTAGGGGGAGTGATTGTGGCGCTGGTGCTGATTTTCTTTGTGATCGGAGAAACATTGCCCGTGCCCCTATCGCCCGCAACGGTTGCCCTGACCGGGGCGGCTCTGTGCTTACTGATTACCCACCAAAGCAAGATTGACTCCATCCACAATATTCTCCGCGATGTGGACTGGAGTACCCTGATTTTCTTTATGAGTGTGTTTGTGTTGATTGGGGGGTTAGAAAAAACCGGCGTTCTCAGTGCCGCTTCCGACTTTCTCTCCCTGATGTTAGGGAGAAACATTGCCCTAGGCACCCTCCTATTGATGTTATTTGTGGGGATCCTCTCCAGTGTGGTGCCCAACATTCCCCTGGTGGTGGCGATGGTACCCATGCTGAAGGAGTATGTGGTCAATGTGGGTCTAGCCACCTCAGACATTCTCGATCCGGCTTTTTCTGGAACCTTGCCCGTGCTGGTGCTGCCTTTGTTTTACGCCATGATGTATGGTGCCACCCTGGGCGGCAACGGCACCCTGGTGGGGGCATCGGCCAATATTGTGGCGGCTGGCATTGCCGAGCAGCATGGCAAGGAAATCTCCTTCCATGTGTTTTTGCAGTATGGCCTGCCTATGGCAGCCTTACAACTTTTGGTGGTCGGACTATACGTGCAGTTTCGCTTTTTGTAGCGACGTGGTTTCTATTGCCAGAAGGTCAGTGTTCTGACAAGCACTCGTAAGGGGTTGGAGGATGAGGAATAGTGGCAAGGGCTTAAGCTTTGCCACTACTTGTAGATTGCAACCATCGGTTATGATGCAAGCATGATTGCCATCTGCTGAAGCGCCTGACGCTAGCCTCTCTCGTCGCTTATAAAACCTATGTCAAATATCTATACCGTTGAACTTCACCATGAGGGTCAGACCTACAGCCTGGATGTGCCCGAAGATAAAACCCTGCTCAAAGCAGCCTATGCGGCTGGGGTAGACTTACCCAGTTCCTGCTGTGCTGGGGTTTGTACCACCTGTGCCGCCCAGATTTTAGAAGGGAATGTGGATCAAGGGGATGCTATGGGTCTAGGGCCAGACCTTCAAGGGCAGGGGTATGTGCTCCTTTGCGTTGCTTATCCGCGCTCTAACTTAAAAATTGAGACCCACAAAGAAGAAACCGTCTACCAGTTGCAGTTTGGACAGTTTCAGTCTTGATCACCCTGGAATTGATTACGACAACTGTGGAGATGCCTGACCACCCTACAGACTTACTGGCACAGATTCAGCAGGCATTGCGCCAGCATGGGGAACCGCTGCGCTGGGCCGTGACCGGCATTACAGATCACCAAGCTCAGATTGAGGCCGTTGTCTTACAAGCATCTGATGGGTTGGGGTGAACCGCCGTTTACGGTGATGCTGATCATCCCCACAGGCATTGGGGCTGCCATTGGGGGCTATGCTGGGGATGCTCTACCCGTGGCTAGAGCCATGGCCAGTGTGTGCGATTGCCTCATTACCCATCCCAATGTCCTCAACGGTGCCCAACTCTACTGGCCGCTGCCCCAAGCACTCTATGTCGAAGGATATGGTCTAGATCAATTTGCGGCGGGGGCATGGGGGCTGCGACCTGTGCGCCAAAACTGCATTGGCTTGGTGTTCGATCAAGCCATCGAACCTGAATTGCGCCTGCGCCACTTGCAAGCAGCGGATGCCGCTCGTGCCACCTTAGGACTCTCGCTCACGGATGCGGTGATTACGGATGCGCCCTTGGGCGTTCGCTTAGAAACCGCTATTTCTGGGGCTACTTGGGGTACAATTGCCCATCCTGATAGCCTGCTGCGAGCCGTAGAAGCGGTGATTAAACGGGAGGGAGCCACTGCGATCGCAGTCGTTGCCCGTTTCCCTGACCATCCAGAGAGTGCTGCTCTAGCCCACTACCGCCAAGGCCAAGGGGTTGATCCCCTAGCTGGCGCTGAAGCCGTAATTAGTCACCTGGTGGTTCGTACCTTTGGCTTGCCCTGCGCCCATGCCCCAGCCTTAAGCCCACTGCCCATCACCCCCGATCTCAGTCCTCGTGCCGCTGCCGAAGAACTGGGCTACACCTTTTTACCCTCGGTGCTGGCCGGATTGAGTCGCGCCCCCCAGTTTGTGCGCTGGCCGAAGACCGGCCTAGAGCCATCGCACCTCCAGCCCCAAGATCTGTGGCGTGATCAGGTTAATGCCTTAGTGGTACCTGAAAGCGCCTGCGGCGGCAGTGCCGTTCTTCATCTCAATCAAACCAACACCACCTTGATCACCGTGGCCGAAAATCGTACCACCATGCAGGCAGATCCAGCCACCCTAAAACTGACCACAATCCAGACCCAGACCTACCTTGAAGCCTTGGGCGTTTTGGTGGCACTGCGGGCGGGGATTGACCCGATCACCTTAACCACACAAGTCAACCCCGTGGCCTGTCTGCATGATGTCTCCCACCACTCAGAGGCGGTTTGAAAAGTTGCTAACGCCTTGCACCCGCCCCTAAATTCCCCATTCTGGGGGGGTTAAGAGTGATCAAAGCCCCTCAGAATGGGGAGTTGGGGGCAAATGTAGTGCATGGGAAGACTCTAAAGTCCGCCTCTCATACCCCACGGGCAGCTCAAGACCCTCAAGCCTCGCAGCCAGCTTGTAGCCATCCCATCGCTAGCCAACGGTGCGCCCAAGAGCCGATTTGCTGGAGCAGAGAACCTGCTAACGTAAAGGGGTATTCGCCGCCCCATAGTTTGATGGTGTTCTCGAACGCTCCGACTCCGCAACTCGAACCTCTCAGTCGCATGCAAGTGCTGATTGCCATGGGGGTCACAGCCGTGGCCCTCCTGTTAGTCGCCAAGATTTGGATGCAGGTTGATCCGATGCCGTCGCTGCCCCTACACTGGCAAACCGCTGATTTACTCAGTGGAGCATTGATTGGCCTGGGCATCACCGGAGCCAGCGCCATCCTCTATCGTGTTTGGCCGCAGTATCGAGCCTCAGCCGATCTATACCTGGCACTAGTCTTAAAACCATTGCTGTGGCCTGACTTGATATGGCTGGGTTTGTTGCCAGGTCTGAGTGAAGAATTGCTATTTCGAGGTGTGATGCTTCCCAGCTTGGGGCTTAACTGGACAGGGGTAGGAATTTCAAGTGTTTGCTTTGGCATTCTCCACTTCAGCGGTCGGCAGCAGTGGCCCTATGTCATTTGGGCCACTCTGGTCGGTGGCCTCTTAGGGTATAGTGCCCTAGCCACCGGCAATTTGCTGGTGCCCGTCGCCGCCCACATTTTGACCAACCTGATTGCTAGCGCGTCCTGGAAGGTCTTGCACAACCAACACCCCCAGGAAGAATCCTAAGACCGTAAGAGTTGGGGTTGAGCTTCCCAGTAGATGGTTTGTAAATCCCCTGGGAGGGCTTCAATCAGTAGCTTATAGGCTTGAGCCAATCGAGAGGGTAACTCTTCCAGGGTGACGGATTCGCCCTCGGCTTGCAAAAAAGCTACAATTCGTTCTGCTTGCCAATGAAAAATTTGCGATAACACTAACACCAGTCGGTAAATCCCAGGCAGCTCATCAAGTGCCCGCTGCAAGTAGCACCACAGGGGCGGAGAGGCAGCCTCAAAACTATAGGAAATCGATTCAATAGGGGGCAGTGCCTCTTGGTTGATGCAAGCTGCCACCTTATTCAAGATCCACGATTGCAGAGAGAAGGTTGACGCATCAGTCTCACCCGTGGCTGTCACCTGCAAGTAGGGCAGCTCCAAAAAAATATTGCGCCACACCCTCGCAAATAAATAGTCACTTTGGAGGGAGACAGGTGCCGTCTGCCGCAATAAAATATAGGCCATCGTGCCATAGCGGCAGAAAATAGCCACAAAGTAGCGTCCCTCCTGGGGAGACTGCTGCATTCCCAGCACCAACGCCTCATCGGTACAGGCTTGAAGCGCCTGCACCAAGGGATGTCGAGATTCTTGAAAGTCTGGATATTGCATGATCATCGCTTGTAGATCTGCTATTATAATTCAGGCTTACCTGGAGAGGTGGCTGAGTGGTTGAAAGCGGCAGATTGCTAATCTGTTGTACGGATCGTAAGGCCGTACCGGGGGTTCGAATCCCCCCCTCTCCGTCCTCAGACAACTGTTCATGAGTCGAAACTGCATTCAAAAGGGCGAACCCGTTTAGATGTTCGCCCTTTTGAGTTTGTGTGGATTTTATCGCTGATCTACGCTAGTCCCACAAGTTGGGCGCTCAAATTCCACATGCGCTCGCCCTTGTCATCATCACGGGCTTGGCGAGAAACCCTTTGCTCAAAAGCTTTGCGGCCCTGTTTTTGACGATTGCCCCAGCTCCAATAAGCACCAGACTGCTTAAAGTCTGGGTCAGCCACCACTTGTGCCAGTCGCTCTCCAGCCAATTCCTGAGACACATAGCCCCCGGTAATATATTTCTGAAACAGGGGAAACAGCTTCTGAAATAAGGGGTAGTGGTTGCGAAACAGGGGCGTATCAGCCACACAACCGGGATAGAAGGAGCTAAAGGCAATGTTGGTTTCATCGTGAAAGCGTCGATGCAACTCGCGCATGGTCAGCACATTACAGACCTTGCTATCTTTGTAGGCTTTCACAGGTTCAAAGGCTTTACCATCGGCCATAGAAACTGGATCTTTGAATCCAGCCTCAAATCCTTCCAGGTTACCTAAATCAGGTCGAGGATAGACTTTGCCGCCTACCTCTTCGGGGTTGTGGGTGACTGTTCCTAGAAGTACCAATCGCCGGTCGCTTCTGCGAGACTGCTTCAGTTTATCTAGCAATAGGTTACACAGCAGAAAGTGTCCCAGATGATTGGTGGTCATGGTCAACTCGTAGCCCTCAGGACTGCGAAGGGGTTCCTTGATTAAGGGCATGTAGATGGCAGCATTGCACACGAGCGCATCGAGGCTGCGGCTGCTGGCTTGAATTTCACCTGCAAAGCGTCGCACGCTTTCTAGAGAGCCGAGGTCAACTTGTTTAATGCTATAGCTGCCCTCTGGCATGCCAATCGCCTGGGCGGCTTCGCCAGCCTTACCAACATTGCGGCAGGCCATCACCACATGCCAGCCTCGATCAGCCAGAGCTTTGGCACCATAGAGACCGACGCCTGAAGAGGCACCGGTAATCACGACTGTTGGCTTTTGATCTTGTCCCATCTTGATTATTAAAACTGCATGAACTGTCGTTGATATTTTTATGATCTCATACTGGGCTACTCCTCATCCCTTCTGTTTACAGGGCTTTACGGGGTTATCCCCCAAAGGGTGTGCCCAGCAGGATCAAAAAACCCTGCGACTGGGGCAGGGTTTTAGGAGAGTCTCTCGACAAATCTAGGATTCCGACTGGATTTTTGGTGCTAGACGGAAGCTGCTTCTTGTACTAGCTTGTCCCAACCCAAATCTTTAAGGCTGTGGTTGCGACGCAGGGGACGAGTCACCAGCTCTAGAATGTCACGGGCGTTGGTAAACCCATGAATCTGAGCAAAGGTGAACTCCACTGACCATTTGGTGCTAATGCCCCGAGCTTCTAGAGGATTGGCATGAGCCATACCGGTGATCACCAGATCCACGTTTAGATCTTTGATGCGTTGAATTTGGTTATAGTTGTCGGGTTTTTCGACAATCCTGGGCAGGGGCACGCCCATTTCAGAGCAGGTTTGCTCTAGAAGCTGTAACTCGGCAGCTTGATAGCGCTTGTCCATGTAGGGAATGCCAATTTCTGGACAGGTCATGCCGCAACGGATCAAGAAGCGCGCCAGGGAGACTTCCAGCAAGTTATCGCCCATGAAGAAGACCGACTTGCCGCGAATGAGCTGAATGTAATCTTCTAGCCCCTGCCAGATTTGAGCTTCGCGCTCTTCTAGACCTTGGGGTTCAACGCCAAAGACAGAGCAGATTTTGGCAATCCAGGCGCGGGTGCCGTCGGGGCCAATGGGGAAGGGAGCCCCAATGAGTTTGCACTTGCGCCGCCGCATGAGGGTGGTGGCGGTGCGACTGAGGAAGGGGTTAACCCCACTAACGTAGTAGCCTTCTTCTAAGACGGGTAGCTCGGTGAAGCGTTTGGAGGGCAGCCAGCCACTGACTTTGATGCCGTGTCGCTTCAGTTCCAGGGTGAGCTGGGTGACTACAGGATCGGGTAAGGAGCCAAACAGCACTAGGGGTGGGTGGTCGTGGTATTCCGAGTCGGCGGTGGCCACATCGTCTTTGTGCTTGCCAAAGTTGAGCAGGGTGCTGATGGCGTTGCGCTCTTTCTTTTCGGCTTCTAGGACGGGGGCTTTATCGGGGCAGCGGTGAGCCATGGCCGCCAGTACAGTATCTTCGCCTTGGGTGAAGGCGTAGTCGAGGCCGTTGGCACGGGCGACCACAATGGGAATATCGATTTCTGCTTCGAGGCGAGGGGCCAGTCCTTCTAGATCGGTTTTGATGATCTCGGTGGTGCAGGTGCCAATCCAGACGATGACGCTGGGGTTGCGATCGCGCTTAATTTGCAGACACAGCCGTTTTAGCTCTTCGTAGTCATTGAGCTGAGCGGAGATGTCGCCTTCTTCTAGCTCAGCCATGGCATAGCGGGGTTCAGCAAAAATCATCACCCCCATGGCATTTTGCAAAAAGTAGCCGCAGGTCTTGGTACCAATCACCAGAAAAAAGCTATCTTCAATTTTTTGGTACAGCCAAGCCACGCAGCTAATGGGGCAAAAGGTATGGTAGTTGCCCGTTTCACATTCAAAGTCAAGTGCTTGGGGTTTGGTGTCAGCTAGCGTCATGATTAAAGGGGTTTCTCCAGGGTTTTCGACTTTCTGCCTCAATTTTGGCTAGGGTGTACACACAAGTCTTCGGTTATGTTATCCAACCTGTCTAGCCCCCTAAATCCCCCAATTCTGGGGGACTTTGACGATCTGATCCCCCCCAGAATTGGGGGGCTAGGGGGGCGAATGCAGCCTGTTTGGTTCAGCTTAGAGATGTGTGTTCACGGCCAGCCAATGTTGGGGATCGGGGGGCTAATGCAGGGTTCAATGAGACTTTTCAAACTGCCGCTCAGACCATCATCAAGTCCAGTTCTTCTTCTGGGGCACGGGTGGGCTGGACTGGATTGAGGTAGAAGTCCGACAACAGCGCAAATAAGTCGCGGTCGGGGGAGTCATTGGGCACCACACCTTCAGGGCGGGCAATGATCTGATCCGCGATGTTGAGGTAGTAATCGCAGACAAAGCTCAAGGACGGATCCGACTCGGCCATTTCAAAGAGGGTTTTACCCTTGACTCGTGAGATGCGGATGTCTTCAATCAGAGGCAAAATTTCCAGCACCGGCATGGGCACCGACTCAATGTACTTGTCGATTAAGTCGCGCTTAGAAGTACGATTGCCAATTAAACCAGCTAAGCGCAGGGGATGAGTACGGGCTTTTTCGCGCACAGAGGCGGCAATCCGGTTAGCCGCAAACAAGGCATCAAAGCCGTTGTCGGTGACAATCATGCAGTAGTCGGCATAGTTGAGGGGGGCGGCAAAGCCACCACAGACCACATCCCCAAGCACGTCAAACAAAATCACATCATATTCATCAAAGGCGTTTAGCTCTTTGAGCAGCTTCACGGTTTCGCCTACCACATAGCCACCGCAGCCTGCCCCAGCCGGGGGGCCACCGGCTTCAACGCAGTCCACGCCGCCATAGCCTTTGTAGATTACGTCTTCTGGCCACACATCTTCGTAGTGGTAGTCCTTCTCTTGCAGGGTGTCGATAATTGTCGGAATCAAGAACCCAGTCAAGGTGAAGGTGCTGTCATGCTTGGGGTCGCAACCAATCTGCAACACCTTTTTGCCCCGTCGGGCGAGGGCCACGGAAATATTGCAACTGGTTGTGGACTTGCCAATTCCGCCTTTGCCATAAACTGCCAGTTTCACGTTGAGTCCTCTCTTATATAAGTCCGGGTTCAGTTCTGGAGGGGGCACTCAGCCAGTGGCACAAGGCCAGAAGCACAAGGATTGAAGCGCGAGGGCTGGTCTGAGGCTCTGAGTGCATTATGGGTCACTTCTGCGGCAATGCAAATGCGATCGCAGCATCGATTGAGCCTTAATCAAGATTTAGAGTCTTTATAAAAAAGAATTTGGAATTTTATCAGCGCTAAAAAATTATTGAAGCAATATAAATCAAATTTTAAGAGTTTTTTGTTTTTATTTTATATAAATAGGAACAATAAACAAAAATTGATTTAGCGGCGAAACGCCTACACTCAAGCTCAGGGCACTCCCTGATGGCAGAGGTTGATGATGGGGTGTCTACGAGAGGGGACGTAAGACTGCAATTTCAGCGCATTTATTAAAAATGATTACTTGTAAAGAAATGTTTGTTTTTCCAGAGCTTAGACTTTCTCAAAAGGGGTGCGACCTCAACTTGATAGACCTGAGAAGACTTGCCCTCATCCCCTAGCCCCTTCTGTCAAAAAGTGTCTTAGCCCCTCTCCCCGCTTGGGCTACCGTGTACACACAAGTCTTGAAAAATTTAAAATCTTTGCACTCGCCCCCCTAGCCCCCCAATTCTGGGGGGAACTAGTTCTAACTTTCGGATTTCTCCCCCCAATTTTGGGGGGTTGGGGGGGCGAATGCAGCGTGGAACACGGAGAACTAGAGATCTGTGTACACCGCAGCCTCGCTTGGGAGAGGGGTTGGGGTGAGGGCATTCCGAGTACTACCCAATCAAATAGAAGTCACACCCCTAGAAAGAGTGAGGGGCTATACCAGTTCCTGGAAAGGGGAGCTTATCTTCATTCGTTGAGGGGAAGAAAGTCACAGCGCTAAACTAACATCATGAGCTCAAGTCAACAGATGGGAGATCAATGGCTCATAGTTGGCCACGAGTGAGTCGCTAGGGCATACTCTGGCCGTATCTGTCTGTGATGTTCTACTTTGTGGTGCGATGAGCAGCTTCAGTTTCTCCCAATGGATGTTTAATTTAGGGCATCAGCGTCGCCGCACCTTGAGGTGGCCCCTGAGCAAAACCTACCGCGCCATCTCCAACGCCCCAGTTGATCAAACCTGGCAGATGATTGTGAATTTAGCTGATGTGTCTTGGCATCCACTGCTACGGCGCACCAATGTTCCCTATGGACTGATGCCCAAACCGGGTCTAATCTATGAAGCGGTTAGCGCTTTGTTACCCTTACCCTTTCGGATTTTTGTGGAGCGAGTCAACCCCCAACAGCTTCTAAGTGTCAGAATTTTGGCTGTTCCTGGCGTTGAAGAGCGGGTGACCTATCAGATTCAGTCTGAAGCCAATGGAACGTTTATTTCGTACTCGATCATGTTACGGGGCTGGCTAGCCCCCTTGGCTTGGTCACTCTTACAAAATCGAGCTGCAAAAGTGGCTGAACATCTCGCTCTCGCTGCCGAAGCTGAGGGGTTGTCTGCGGTGTCGGGCTATTTGCGAGGCTCAAAGACTGGCCGCAGGCCATCGCGTCACAATACCCAGTTTGACTTATAGCGGTTTACAGATCAATGAAGTACTTGGGGTGCAGGGGGCGCTGCCCCCTGCGTGGGGGTTACACTCCTACACCCCATACCCTGGTTGACTGACAAAACTTCAATTTGGGGGGTTCTGACTATCTCACAGTCCCCCAGAATGGGGGATGTAGGGGGCGAATGCAGGGTGAAATCTTTTTCTCAGACTTGTGTTTACACCGAAGCCCCTTGGGAGAAGGTTTGGGGGTGAGGGCGTACAACTTTTGTCAGTCAATCAGCCCCATACCTCACTCAGGTGAGAATCGCTATATGAAACACAATTTCAATGGAAAAGCTGGCCTAAGGGGGCTTGAGCTATTTGTTGTTGCAGTTCACCTGTTGACCAAAGATTACATAGTCTCAGACTATGATAAAACAATACAATGCTGAACCCGACCAACAAGGTGCGACTGCTCCAAAAAAGGCGGGACAAAGGGGTACTAATTTTTTGTCTTAAGAACAACTCAAAGCCAAGGTGAATGACGAGTAAGGCAAAAAAGACCAGAACTATGGGACTGAGTAGGTGAAAGTCAAGTGCTGCTTGCCAATTTCCCTGGGCAATCGCTAAAAATGCACGGGTCATTCCACAGGAAGGACAAGGAACTCCTGTGAAATCACGAATAATACAACGCCAGAAACTCCAGGATAGGTGGTTCCTTGAGGCTATTATTCGGAAAAAAGGACTTAGACTAAAGCCTAAAATACCAAGCCGAAATATAGCCTCAGTTCTTCTGATGGGCTGAAGATGAATATCCCAACATAAAAAGCGTAAGGAATTAGAACCAACCACGCCGATTTCTAATATAGGTGTCAACAAATTCTTGATCGGTCTTGGTGAGATAAATAATGCCTTCAATTAATCCAACCAACCCCATAACCGGAGATGCAATAAAGCAGGTTAGGACAGTCACAAGCAACATCACTAAGCCTTCTGTGGTATATCCCAAAATAAATTTGTGAACGCCTAAGGCACCAAGCAAAATTCCACAGATTCCAGCAGCAATTTTCTTGTCTGCACCAACTGGAGCTTGACTGGTCATATTTTCCTCACTATTTTGTGAAATAAAACTTTCTGAAATGGCTATGGCACAGCGGGGCGAAGGGCGGGGGATGGCGACAGCCGGGGATGATGTAAGGTGTCTTTATTCATAACTGATTTAGGATTGCTAGATGTATAAGCTGATCGGCATTTAAATTTCCAGGTCGATCCCCTTGTGGCAAGGGCTTGAGAGCGATCAACATGCAGTTTAGATGCTTAACAGCTTAGTGGCTATTAAGTTTTTCAGAACTCAATTCGATCGGTGACTGCCCCTAAGCTGCTGGAAGAAACTAACTTGGCGTACTTTGCCAATACGCCTCGGGTGTATCGAGGCTGGAGGGGCACCCAAGCTGCCCGCCGCTGAGCCAAAACCTGATCAGAGACATGCAGTTCTAAGGTGCGACTGTGGGCGTCAATGGTAATAGAGTCGCCTTCTTCGACTAGGGCAATGGTGCCACCCACCGCAGCTTCAGGAGCCACATGACCCACCACCATGCCGTAGGTGCCGCCAGAAAAGCGCCCATCGGTAATTAGCCCCACGGTATCTCCTAGCCCCGCACCAATGATCGCTGAGGTGGGGGCAAGCATTTCTCGCATCCCTGGGCCGCCTTTGGGGCCTTCGTAGCGAACCACAACGATATCTCCAGCCTCAATTTTGCCCTGTAGAATGGCATTCAGGCACTGTTCTTCAGACTCAAATACCCGGGCTGGCCCGGTGATTTTGGGGATCTTCACCCCGGTGATTTTGGCCACTGCCCCTTCGGAGGCCAGGTTACCCCGCAAGATGGCCAGATGTCCTTGGGCATACACGGGGTCTTTCCAGGGACGAATCACATCCTGGCCCGTGGGCGGCGTTTCGGGCAGGTCGATTAGCAGTTGGGCTATGGTCTGCCCGGTGATGGTGAGAGCATCGCCATGAAGCAGGCCATTGACCAGTAGCATTTTCATCACCTGGGGAATGCCACCTGCTTTGTGAAGATTGGTGGCGACATAGCGACCAGATGGTTTGAGATCGCAAAGGACGGGGACTTTGGCACGGATGGTTTCAAAGTCATCCAGGGTCAGGGCGACTCCGGCGGCGTCGGCAATGGCGAGCAGGTGCAAGACTGAGTTGGTAGAGCCGCCCACGGCCATAATCACGGCAATGGCATTTTCAAAGGCTTTGCGGGTGAGGATCTGGCGGGGCAGAATTTGCTGGCGGATGGCTTCGACGAGGACGTAGCCTGACTTTTCGGCACTGTCGGCCTTCTCGGCATCCTCAGCCGCCATGGTCGAAGAGTACATCAAGCTCATGCCCATGGCTTCAAAGGCAGAAGACATGGTGTTGGCGGTGTACATGCCGCCACAGGACCCCGCACCGGGACAGGCGTGGCGTTCGACGGCTTGGAGTTCAGCATCTCCGATGCGTCCGGCACTGTATTGTCCCACGGCTTCAAAGGCGCTGACGACTGTGAGATCTCGTCCATCTAAATGGCCGGGTTTGATGGTGCCACCGTAGACAAAAATGGCGGGGATATTTAGACGTGCGATCGCAATCATCGCCCCCGGCATATTCTTATCGCAGCCGCCGATAGCCAACACCCCATCCATGCTTTGTCCGGCACAGACCGTCTCAATGGCATCGGCAATCACATCCCGCGACACCAGGGAATACTTCATTCCTTCGGTGCCCATAGAAATGCCATCACTGATGGTAATGGTGCCAAAGGTTTGGGGCATGGCTCCTGCCGCTCGTAGCCCCGCTTCAGCCCGCTCTGCCAGGGTATTGAGACCCATATTGCAGGGGGTAATGGTGCTATGACCATTGGCTAGCCCCACAATCGGTTTCACAAAGTCTTGATCGCCAAAGCCCACTGCCCGCAGCATGGCGCGGTTGGGGGTTCGTTGCACTCCTTGGGTGACTACCTGACTCTTGCGGTTCTCTGGCATTGGGTATCCTTCTGGGAAAAGTGGAAAACTCTAAGCGGCTGTTTGAGTCAGTTACCGCTATAGGATCTCGATCTTTTGCTCCATTGTCTCAGACCCATGACTCTAGCAGCAAGCTTCCAGTGAAGTGAACCCCGGTAGGCATCCTGGACTTTAGTCCTTAAGTGTGACACAATTGCACAAAGATATTAAATGAATTGAAAATGTTATATAATTCAATTTCGCTTTATCTTTACTCTTGACGCTGTTTGTAAAGCTCGCTGACTCCCTGAGAGTATCTCTGCCCAATACTTGTGAGGCACTGAATCATGACTGGCGACATCAAAGCAATTCATCCCGACTATGGCAGCTCAGGTCAACCCACAACTGAGTTGCTGCATCAGGCCGCCACAGAAGGCTTTAAGTCTGTGCTAAATCTCCGTAGCGCCGGGGAAGCTGGCTTTTGGTCTGAAGAAGCAGCAGCAGTGACCCAAGAGTTGGGTTTGTCCTATGGTCAGACCCCAGTGAGTCCATTGAAAGAGAACGCTGTAGCATTGAAGCAAGCATTAGAAATGCTAGGAACATTACCCAAGCCGGTGCTGATTCACTGTCGGGGGGGGAACCGGGCGACGGCAGTGGCGTTGATTGCGATCGCACGTCAAGAAAATCTCACCCTAGAGCAAATTCAAGAGCGAGCTAAAGCCCTTGACATTAGATTGGATCAGCCTCAGCTACAACAATTTCTGAATTCTCAGTTTGGAGCGATTAACCAATGACACTATTTTCACAAAAAAAAATTAAACCCAAGTGGGCAGCATTTTTTTCCGCCATCTTGGCGGTAGCACTAATCATCCCCATCCTTCACCCACTTCGCTCGGCTGCACAGCAATCTCCTGCCATTCAATTTGTCAGCCCAGCTTGGCTGGCTGAGCATACAAGTGATCCAAAAGTTCACGTCCTGGATGTACGCATTAATCCCCTGGAATACATTGGAGGACACATCCCTGGTGCCGTTCACATTGCAGATAATACCTTCCGAGGTCCAAATGGTCGATTGCCGATTCAATATTGGGAACTAGATAAGCTTCAGTCCCTGTTTGTTAAGGCAGGGATCAACAGCTCAGATCAAGTTGTGGTTTATTCCGACGGTGCCAACATTTTGGGCTCAACCATGACGGCCTACCTGCTAGAGCGCAGTGGTCATGCAAAGGTGGCAGTGCTAGATGGTGGACTCAAAGGGTATAAAGATGCTGGGTTTTCCCTCACCAAAGAGTTTCCCCAATATGCGGATGGCAACTTCACCCTCAAAGACGATGCCTCCATCCGTGTTTCATTAGATGAAGTGCGGAACCTAATCGGCAAGTCCGAGATTACCTTTATTGATCCGCGTCCCCCCGCTCTCTATGCCGGAGAAATCGACCTATTTATTCGGAATGGGCATATTCCGGGTGCCAAAAATATTCCCTGGCAATCTTTCACCATTGGCGAAGATAACCTGCATCAGTTGAAGTCTTTAGATGAGATTAAAGCCATCCTGGCCAAGCGAGGAATCACACCTGAAGACAACATTATTGTGACTTGCAGTACCGGTCGAGAAGCTACGCTGCAATACGTAGCCTTGAAACACTTGTTAGGGTACCCCAAAGTCAGAATTTATGAGGGATCCTGGACAGAGTATTCATCTCAGCCAGATTTGCCCATTGCCACAGGACAAGATCCAGAGCTTGTCTAGTCCAACATCTTAAAAGCAAAGGAACAGAAAGATGAATTGGCCTTGTAGACTGATGTTTTTCGGGATGTGTATTTTCTTTGATCCTGAATGGCAAATATAACTGTCTTTTATGACAGCCTAGAATGAGGCTGAAACCTATGCAAGTCAATCATCTTTCTGTTATTCCTTCACCCTCAATCAGCAAACAGCGAATTTTTTCACCTGGAGTTCTACTACCATCTAATCCAAATTGTCTCTGGAAAATTGAATCTGGAGTTGTCCGATCCCTCACCTGGCTTGAAGATGGTACTGTTGTTGCCCAAGGTCTCTGGGGTCCTGAAGACGTGGTTGGTCGAGCGCTTTCAAGGGTCGAGCCTTACCAATTAGAATGCCTGACCCCAGTTGAAGCGACTCTGGTTCTGGCAGAAAACTGGTCTCATCTGGCTGTCAATCTTGTCGCACATATTCAGCAAAGCGATGAGCTTAGCGTCATCCGCAGCTACAAAAAGACAGATGTCATGCTTCTGAAGTTCCTAAACTGGTTGGCCAGAAAATTTGGCCGAGAAGTTGCTCAGGGACATCTTGTTGATTTACGCTTAACCCATCAAAATATTGCAGACTTGATTGGTTTAACCCGAGTAACCGTAACAAGGGTATTGAATCAACTTGAACAGCAAGGCTTAATTGAGCGACGTTCGCGTCAGCAATTGATTGTCAACGAATCTGAACTGTGGCACTACGAAATCTAATTGTATTCGGCTTGGAAATCAATCAGAATAATTTTAAAAATAATCCAAATCCCAATTAGCCTAGTGCAAGGTTAAGGCTAAAATTTTGGGTTATCAATCTCTCAAATCTATATTTGATAGAGGTTTGTAAAGGGGGTGATCCTAAAGTAAAGCTGTGGCGCTGCACTGGTGATGAGATAAAACCTCTTTTTTCTCTGGCTCGGTAACATGTCGAGTTGAATTGGTAAGTAAATGGCTCAACGCATTGAATCTACTGCACCTGAGGTTAAAAATGATGGTCAGGTCGCTGGGACAGTAATTAGCTCAACTGAAAACCGTAAAAAATCAGGGTCTCGCACCCGTGATCACCTTGCAAATGAACGGACCTACCTAGCATGGATGCGAACTGCTATTGCCCTGATTGGGTTTGGTGTTTTGATTGCGCGATTGCGATATCTATTGTCACCAGAAGTTGCGGGTAACGGTTATGGCTGGGCTGTGGGCTTAATGTTAGCCTGTATTGGTTTAATGACCGTCCTGCTCTCAACCTGGCATTACTTTTCAGTCCTGGATGCTATTGAAGAGGACACCTATGAGCCCAATAGCCGATGGGTTATTTTATTCAGCCTAGTGGTGGTACTCATGGGGGCTGGAGTTCTATACGTGTTGTTTTCGGTACCCAACACGGTGAAGGGAGTTTTGGCTTTGCAATAGTTTTGTTGAATTGGGTAAGCAGCGTCTGTGGAAATTGGTACATCCACTAAATATTCATCTGAACGAAATCTCAGTGCAGCGAGCAATCTGAGTCTTGCGGGTCGGGTTATGCTGTTACTGGTCTCGTTGAGGGCTATTTCATTCCAAAAAGAGATTTAAGGAAGTTGAGACCTTGCCCTGCCTTGGGTTGGGCTTGCGCCATATTGGTACAGCCATGGTCTCGATACAAATTTAGGGCTAGATTTCGAGCTATAGCAATCCTAGTTGATTTACGAACAAGAAGAAGTGCTGGATAAGGGTTTCAGAGCCATGTCGTTCAAATCTCAAATAGGATCGCTATAGGCGGCGTAGTCTAACTTCAAGAGCGCCCGCCGAATCGTACTATACGACGGTAATCGGTTTTTGGGCGGCGCAAACCACTCGACCAACTCGTCTCGATAACTGTTTAACCAGTCCCCCATTGCCAAAAAGCCACGGCATCCGGCACTAACCGCCAAGGTGAACAGTGCTAAACACAAGGCTAATTCATGGCGACGTCCGGCTTCGCGGCGGGTGTCGGGTAAGTCTCGAAATGCTTCGACAATGGCGAGGGTACTCATGGCGGGAGATGTCCTTGGCGGGAGGGTTTCCTTTCGGCGAATGCCCTACTATACAAGAATCTTAGCCTACCTGTCTAGAATGAAATAACCCTGTAGAACCCTAGGGGTAATGATGAACTTGTTAGGATGACAATGTAGCTACCGTAAGGAGACTGATGCCAGCCTGCCCACAATGTACATCCAAGCACACGATCAAGAATGGACATATTCATACGGGTAAACAACGGTTTCTCTGTCGCCAGTACGGCTATCAGTTTGGCGAGCATCCCACCGATAAGCGTATTGACCAGGAGACGAGAGAGCTAATTGACCGCCTGTTGCTGGAACGGATTTCGATGGCGGGCATTGCCCGAGTGGTTCAGGTCTCAGAACAATGGCTGCAAGATTACGCCAATCTCAAATCGGCACAGACACAACGCCAGGCCAAGGTTCAGCCTAAGCAAAAGAAGCCTTTGAGGGTGCAGTGCGACGAACTCTGGTCATTTGTCGGTAGTGATCTGCACCGGTAAGTTCAGCGACGTTAGACTGCTGTATGACTATTGCCGATAAATTGCTTTTTAATGAAAGGAGAAGTCATTGCCGAAAGCAGCCCACCATAATCCAGTTTGAACTTCACTTCACTTCCAACCTTGAGATCATAGTTCTTGCTGTCGAGAACAATATGATCGCTGCTAGATCCTAGTATTTCCAGATCGTTATTCGGTCTTAAGCCAGATACCAGAACATCCTGCCTTCCCAGGGCGATAATCACTCTCTGACGGATGCCTCGATCGAGGAAGGTAGGAACATTTCCAAACGCATTCTGAGAGATTTCCCCAAATGGCAAAGATGGCTTTTCTTTTGATTCGATCACTTCAGCAATCAACTGGAAGGCACTAGTATGCAAATCTGGAATAACTTTTCGGTTGACGGTTTCACAACCTAAAAGAATCGATTCGCCCAAACGCAGGTTGTTAATTCTCCCCACTTTTTGTGCAGATTCATACCATTCATAGTTTGCCGAATTTCCACCCGAAATTACTTTCAAACTAATGTGAAATTCTTTTTCAATTGCATTAGCCAATTCAGACAACTGATGCATGTTTTGGTTATCTGGCTTGATTCCACCATAACAAGCTAAGTTGCAGCCAATTCCAATAATTTTGATATTGGATAGGTCAAGCGTTTTTTTAACAAATTGCGAAAGCTCACAAGGAAGAATTCCCTCTCGCAGATCGCCCAACTCTACCATAATAATGATTTGATGGGTCTTATGATGTACATTTGCATAATGAGAAAGTTCTTTTACAGTCTCAAGTTCCGTATTGAGGCTGATATCCACAGTTTTAATCACCGATTCTGCCTGACTTAAAGCCGTGCGCAGAAGCACAAACTGAGTCAAAATTCCCGCGTTCTTCATTTTTTCAATATTTTCAAGGCGAGAGTCAGCAATAAATTTTACTCCGCCTTGAATCATTGCCTCAGCGATCGCGGGATCTCCGAGTGTCGCTTTGGAGACTCCCATTAAGGAAATTCCTTTTTGCCCATAAAGTTCAGATAGCATCCGAGCGTTATGTCGTATTTGAGATAGGGCAATTTCTATTCTTGGTAGTAACGCTTTCATCTATATCTATTCAGACATTTTGCGTCTACCTCATCGCCAGCAGAGGCATCATTGTTTCTAAATTTTCTTGTTTGATTTTTTGATTCAACTTTGGAAAATAATTACACAAACTTTGAACAAGTTTTTGACACCCATAATTCAATACATCCGTCGTGGGTAATCGAAGACGATCCTCATAGTCCTTGATGATTTTCGGGATTTCTTTGTCTATCAGGTTTTCGTGGCTTAACGCGATCGCAATCACCTGAGATTGAGAAATCGCTTCAATCAGTTGAATTTCACTCTCAACAGTAGGCATCCCCAAATGAGGAAAATCACACCGGAATTTTCGAGCAGGCGGATGTTGGAGGATAACGCCATCGGGCATACTTCCCTTTAAAATACCAATAGAACTCATGAAGGCAGGATGGCTGACTGCGCTTTGTCCCTCGACTAAAATAATGTCGGGATTTTCGTGATCAAAAGCTTGGACAACTGCATTTTCGATTTCACCGATCACAAACTGGGAAACAAGTGCGTCCACTGATGCACCATACTTTGCCCCCTGCATTAAGCTCGTTTGCCCTGTGGCAATCATTACCGATTTTACTCCCAGGCTGTTTAAAGCTTTGTTTAGTTCCACTGCTGTCGTCATTTTCCCGCAAGCACAGTCGGTACCTAATACGGCAATTACAGGAATATTTACTTTAGATATTTGACCAGTAAAAACATGCGAATCTTTTAATTTTGGAGGTTTTCTAATGTCTTTAATTTGGATCCCGTACTGGACAGCCTTATGGACGAACTCCCGGTCTTCGGAGAAGAATTGATGAAGACCATTAATGATGTCCATTCCCGCTTCCATCGCTTCTAAGATTAGAAATCTTTCTTCAGCGGATATAAAAGCATCTAAGAGAGCTTTTCCATAAATGTAACAGTTTGGAACTTCTGAAAGTTTATCCAAAGCTTCATCTAAATTGGCAAAAATGGGGATATCACTCTTTTTTCCCCCTAATTCTTCCCCTGCGTCTTTGCCAGCTAATGAACTATCAATCACCCCAACAATAGTATAAATTTCAGAGTGTCTAACCAGCCCTGCGGCGGTTTTTCCGTCCACTAAACCAAATTGATTTTGGCAGTAAACTAAAGCCGTCTTTTTTGTGATTGCCATTCAGTTAGTTTTCTTCAATTTATCTTAAATTCTTAAAAGGCTTATAGCGGTTTACAGATCAATGGAGTACATGGGGTGCAGGGGGCAGTGCCCCCTGCGTGGGGGTTCCACGCCCACACCCCGTATCTCACTCAGGTGAGAACCGCTATATTGAAGTTACCAAGCCTCTCTAAAATCTAAGGTTTTATCTATATGTGAAAACTCGCATATAGCGGTTTTCAGAACTATGGCTTACATTCATCATAGTTAAAATGCTTATGCAGAAAGGCTTCTGGTGTCCTCATAATTATGAATTCCGCTATAAACTTTGTTCAACCTGAGGACTGTAATTTCTTCGCATTCACTAAAAGTCTTACGCAGCAGAAGCTACACAGTCTCGTAAATCCTCTAAAAAGCCTAAGTAACGTAGGCTTTTTAGGCGAAAGTCTCAAACTCTGATCGAGTCTTGGCTTAAGCTCGACTTGCATAAATTGTAACATACATTACTCTTTTGCATTGAGCCGTCTAACAAATCGCTGAACCGGAACGGAACAAAAGTTGTCTGTTGTGTTTCAAAGGTTATCTCCGTCTGGTTAGCTCAATCGTTAGGCCACCCGCGATATCTACTCTTGTGAGTGGTACTAAAGAGGTGATGATGCGTTGTAGTGATGGATGAAATTCCAAAGCAGTCCAATGTGATTGCGTAGGCTCTTGGAGAAAGCTAAACTTCGCCGGACAAAACGCGACATCCTTTGCCGCAAGGTGTTGTTGAATTCGATATAACTTGTCTTACCGCTATCCTTACTGACTACCTGATGTCGTTTCTTAGGTAGCACGCCTTGGTAAGCCTCCCAATCATCGGTGTAGATGAGCGCACATTGACGATAAACCGCAGGCAAAGACTCCCAGAGCTTCTGAGCGCTTTCGCGTCCTCGGCTACCTACATAAGCGCCAATAATTTCACGGGTTTCAGCATCCAAGGCCAGCCACACCCACTGTTTGTTGCCTTTGTGATCGACAAAAGACCAGAGTTCCTCGCACTGCACCCTCAAAGGCTTCTTTTGCTTGGGCTGAACTTTGGCCAGGCGCTGTGTCTGTGTCGATTTGAGATTGACGTAATCTTGCAGCCATTGTTCTGAAGACCTGAACCGCTCGGGCAATGACCGCCATCGAAATTATCCCTAGGGTTCTACCTCTTAACGAACTGTGACACAGCGGTCGTTAACGACAGACTGCACCCAGTCAAACCAGTCCTCCATCCCTTCCCCAGTCTTAGCAGATACCGGAATGATGGCGACCTGAGCATTAATTTGACGCACATTGGCAATGATTTGTTCTAAATCCATATCCAAATGAGGGGCTAAGTCCATTTTGGTAATTAGCAGGCAATCTGCCTCTTGAAACATCACCGGATACTTGAGGGGTTTATCTTCCCCCTCTGTGAGACTCAGCAGCGCCACTTTGGCATGTTCCCCCACTTCAAACTCGGCAGGACAGACCAAGTTGCCCACATTTTCTACTAGCACCAGATCAAAGGTGTGGGGATCATACTCATGGGCGAGGTGATGAAGACCGCCAGCCACCATTTTGGAATCTAGATGGCAGGCACGACCGGTGTTGATGGCAATGACGGGCACCCCAAACTGGCGCAGGCGATCTGCATCCAGTTCTGTGGTCATGTCACCTTCAATCACGGCGATCTTTAGCTCAGAGGTGAGGGTTGCCAGGGTGCGCTCAAGCAAGGCTGTTTTGCCAGCACCTGGACTGCTCATGAGGTTAAGGCAGGTAATTCCCCATTGATCAAAGTGTGCCCGATTGTGGTCAGCACCGTCCTGGTTGACATGGAGTAGATTAATGCCGAGGGCAGCGTCAAAGGTTTGGTGCATTGTTGTTACCGCGTAGAGGGTTCTGACATTGAGGCATCCGCACAATGGTATTCAATGCGATCAATTTTGAGTTCACGCCCTGAGCGAATGTCCTCCATGGCAGACTGGCAGGTGGGGCAGGCATATTGAATACCTAGGTCAGGGAAGTAGTCCTGCTGGCAGTGATGGCAAAAAGCAATTAAGGGGGTTTCGTGAATGACTAGGGTAGCTCCGGCCAGAAAGGTGTCTTGGGTTTGCACCTGAAAGGCAAACTGCAAGCTAGCGGGCTCGACGCAGGTGAACTGCCCCACGGTGAGATGAATCTTAGAGATTTTGGGAGTCTCTGGTTGAGCATCCCACCAGTCCTTGACGGTGAGAACTAGGGCTTGGGTCATATCGGTTTCATGCATGTCATCTCCTCGACAGGTCTGGAACCGATTCGCCTAGGACCACTTCACATCAACGTTCATATTGGCTTCGGCATGAATGTAAGCAGGCTTTTCGGGGCGGGGGAGTTGCCCAGAGAGAACCAAGTGCGCCATGGTATCACAAATGACGCGGGTGGCCATCAGGGCGGTCATGTCACTGACATCGTAGGGGGGCGAAACTTCCACCACTTCCAGGCCACAGACTGGAGCCCGCTGCACAATTTTGCCGAGCAGGTACAGAGCCTCACGGGGCAGTAAACCACCGGGTTCAGGCCAGCCGGTACCAGGGACAAAACCGGCATCGATGCAATCAATATCGAAGCTAATCCAAACGCAGTCGGTGCCGTCTAAAGCTCGCTCTAGGGCAAAATCGACGGCGGCATCTAAGCCCATTTCAGTAATGTCGGTGACGGTGAGGATGTTTGTCGCGCGTTCGCGGCAGACTTTGACCCCCTGTCGAGGCACTTGCCAACCACCGATGCCGAGCTGTACTAGGTTCTGAGCCGGGGCGTTGGCCATGTTGGTGGCATGGAACCAGGGGCAGGTGTGCATGCGCTCATCCAGGTCGGTTTCCTGGGTGTCTACATGGCGGTCAAAGTGGATGATGCCTATCTTTTTGTCGCCCAAGTGCCGACAGACTCCTCGGACGGTGGGAAAGCCAATCGAGTGATCCCCACCTAGAAGTATGGGGAAGGCACCTGAGCTAAAGACATGGGCAACACCTTTAGAAATTTGATCAAAGGATTTTTCGTTGTTGCCGGGAATGGTGAAAATATCGCCCACATCGCACAGGGTGATTTGTTCACGCAGATCTACGCCCAGTTCAAAGTTATAGGGGGTGTAGAGGGCAGAGATGCGGCGGATGCCCTGGGGGCCAAAGCGGGTGCCGGGGCGGTAGGTAGTGCCAGAGTCGTGGGGCACACCGACAATGGCCACGTCGTAGTTACCCACTTTACGCACGTCTTCTAGGTAGGGAGCCTTGAGGAAGGTGTTGATGCCAGCGTAGTGGGGAAGTTCACCGCGCGAGAAGGTGGGAATGGTGCGATCGCGAATACTTTCTGCTGCTTCCAGGCCATACTCCAACCCCTGAGAGACTTCCTGCTGCCATCCAGTCAGGGGCAATTGCGCTTCTCGTTCTAAGGCTTGCTGGGCTTCGGAATGCCCGTTAGACTCCGGAGCGTGAAACAGTGGATTGGTGTTTGAATCTGTCGTCATGAAAACGATTCCTTAGATTTAAGCCCCTGATGGGGACGCTTACAACCAATTGCAGAGCCGGAGGCGCATCAAAAAAGCCCGAAAAAAACGTGGAGCTGCCTGAGACACCTCTTGATTTCTCCCGGGCTTTTTCCCGCCGTGTAGCTAGCAGCATTCATGAGTGCCCTCATCGTCTGACTGCCAAGCTCGCCTCTGTTGGACCAGTCACTTCATCTACCTCACGCTTGTGAAGCTTGCCAAACCGGAACCCTAGAGGCTTAAATTCTCTCTTTAGGATGAACCGGAGTCTCCCCTTAACGAAGTATAAATCAATGCAGGAGCAAGTTTTAACTCAAAAATTAAATAGATCAACAACTGCATCACCTCTGTCTGAGTTACCCCTTGCTGCGCTGCTCACGGTTGTCACGCTCACTTCTTGTACATCTCAGATTGGGAGATTCGTCATCGGGGTCAGTTTTAGTACAATTCTGCTGACCTGAAACCTTTTAGACCGCCGAGCAGTCATCCTGGCCTGCGGTTATATTGCTTTCAACCTGAGCTTAGGAGAAGACTCATGATTAAATCCCGTGCTGCGGTAGCACTGCCTCTGGCTGGCCTCCTCTCGGTCACTCTCATTGCCCCCGCCCTAGCCGACTCTCGGCAAGAAGATTTAAATAATAAAGTTGACCAAGTGACCCGGGTCTTTGAAGAGATTATGAGTGTGTCTAACACGCGCATTCCGCCCACACTATTAGCCCGGAGCGAAGGAATCATCATTATTCAAGGGTTAGTCCAGGCTGGCTTTATTTTTGGGGGACGACGGGGTTCTGGCCTCATGGTGGTACGCCAACCCGATGGCACCTGGAGTAACCCCGCCTTCGTCAGCCTTACCGGGGGAAGTTTTGGATTGCAAATCGGTGCCCAAAGCAGTGATATTGTGTTTGTGTTCCCCAATCGTGAGACTCTGAATCGGGTGCTTACCAGCTCCTTTAACGTCGGAGGAAGCGTGTCAGGCACCGCTGGCCCGGTGGGTGACTCCGCTGTTGATCCAGCTCGGGGGTTTGATAACGCCCCGGTTTATACCTACTCTCGCAGCAGCGGCTTGTTTGGGGGCGTCACATTAGATGGCTCAAATATTGCCTTTGATCGCAGCCGTAACCGGGACTTCTATGGGGATCAATCGATTACCCCTCGCGCTATTTTTACGGATCCGTTTCGACCCACGCCTGTGGTCGTTAATTCTTTGCACGAAGTTCTCCGCAAAGCTGAGGCGGGCACTATTAGTCGATATTGAGGGTGATGGCATTTAACAAGGCATCGATTCGGAGATTGCACTTTTGGCTTGCTCCCCTATGGGTATTACCCATTGTGCTGACGTTGCTCACTGGGGTGCTGTTTCAAGTGGCAGACTTGATGGGTAATGCTCCAGACTATCTCTGGCTCTTAGAGGCTCATAAGGGTAACTTTGGCGCAATTCAGTTGGAGGTGGTCTATCCTTTTATCAATGCTTTCGGCTTGTTAATGCTGGCAGTAACGGGCATCATGATGTGGCTGCAAACCCGTAAACGGCGGTTGCGTTGATGGAAGGGCTACGGTTATTTTTCTCGTGCCTAGACCGTCAAGACGATTGAACGGTACATGATTTCAGGTAATTGGTTGACTATGTCTGCTCCCCAACTTACGCTCAATTTGGTTGAAGGCTCAGTTTCTTTTCGATTTAATCCCGAAGCGGCGCGAGATTTGCAGGGCGCGATCGCAGCCCTCATGCAAAGCCTTAAAGCCATCGCCAGCAAAACCCCAGGCGGCGGCAAGGCAACCCCGCACAAATCCATGGAATACCAGTATGCTGGGGAAGTTTTTCTGGAGTGCTTTTGCAACCCCAACATCTGGCCTAGTCCCTTTGCGGCCAAAGTACTGCTCACCATCCGAGATGACCGCATTCGGCTCACCACTGAGGCCGAGCTAACCCGTATTGTTGAAGACTTAAATACTTTTTTAGATCTTCATCATGCAAGCACTTTTTGACAAAACCTTCCGCAGCCACCCAATTTGCCCCTGGTAAGGGAGACCTCAGCCATGACCACAACGCTCCGGATTCAAACTGAAACCACGCCTGTGATTGTCTCACTGCCCACAAATGGAGACATGACTCGTGATGAGTTCTCCGCCTTGTGTCTGGCAAACCGAGATCTGCGCATCGAACGCACAGCCACCGGAGAGGTGATTATTATGCCACCAGCCTTCTCAGACACCGGCAACCGCAACTTTAATCTGGCCGCACACCTTTGGGTATGGTCTGAGCAAGATGGCACTGGTCTTGGCTTTGACTCCAGCGCGGGCTTTACCCTACCCAATGGGGCGATCCGCGCTCCGGATGCTGCTTGGATTCGAGCCGAGCGGTGGCATGGGCTGACCGAAGACGAAAAAGCCTCCTTTGCGCCCATTTGCCCTGATTTTGTCATTGAGCTACGCTCTACCAGCGATACCCTGAAGAGCGTACAAGCCAAGATGCAGGAGTATCTGGAAAATGGTGCCCAACTCGGCTGGCTCATTGACCGTAAAAGTCGCAAAGTCCATATTTACAGGCTCAAACAGGCTCCGCAAGTCCTGGAAAATCCTGAACAGGTCAGCGGTGACCCTGAGTTAACCGGATTCAGCCTACCCATGGCTAAGATTTGGTGAATCTTTATCAAACCTGAGTTTGACAGATCTCGCTTGTCCTTACCCCAGCCCCTCTGCCAACCTTGGGAAAGGGGCTAGAGCCTTCAATTTCTGTTTTGTTCCCCCTCTCCCAGGATTGGGCTACGGTGTACACACATCTCTAGTTCTCCGTGTTCCACGCTGCATTAGCC
>NZ_WVIC01000046.1 GCF_009939295.1 Petrachloros mirabilis ULC683 | reverse complement strand
CTGCCTGAATCCTTTTGTTGTATGAAGTTGCAATACATGTGTCAGTCAGTCAGCTCAGGCACTTGCACTATAACTGCAATTTCATCCCCTAACCGAATAAAATCCTTAGAATTCAAAGTCAAAAGCTGATCAACACCAACCTTCAAAGCCGCCTGAGCAATGACCGCATCAAACACACCACCACCCACTAGCTCAAGACTCGCCATTCGTGCAACTACCTTTTGATAATCCTCAGCAACCAATGACACAGCCTGCAAATATTCCAGCAGATCCGTGATCGCCGCCTCCGCTTCATTTGGCAAAACCCGCAAAGGCGGAGGCAATCGAGTCATGACAGAATAAAGCTCCGCTAAACTGTGAGTTGAAAGATACCCTTGCACTTCTCCTCGCCTTGCCAATTCCAGCTTTGGAAATGCAAGAGCATGACGAGAATGTTCAATCAGCAAAGCCGCAATTAAAACCGACGTATCATACAAAATCTTCATCAATTTCCTAATTCAATCTGCTGTTGAATGCGCTCCTCCCTCATCTCACCAATCAACTCATTAATATCAAACCCGGTTACATTCCCTGTTTCAATGACTAAAACTCCTTGCTTTCGATGCAGCCTTTTCGACGCTGCTGCGATCGATGCCGATTCTGTTTTTGGTTGGGTCTGTTGATCCGTTTCAAGTGATGTCTGCCGCTGCAAAACGCTCAGCAGATGCAAAAGCGCCTCAACCAAATCATCAGGCGATCGTTCAATGGCTTGAATCAATGTTTCTTTTGGAGTCATGGTTATACTCTCCACTCACTATTTACCTCATTCTACCGGGCAAATTTCACAGCAGTGCGATCTCCAATTTCCTAGTGCGATCGCGCAGCGACTCCGCAGGCGTATCGCTCCCCTCGTAAACTTCGCTAGCGCAGCGTAACGTATCACCTAAAACTCACTTCCAACATCAACAGATGAAATCACCCCTTCCTACAATTCCCTATCAACCGGATAAACCCCATGAGCCACATACTAAGGAGACCTAGAACCCAACCAATCCGCAGCCCATGTTGCTACCGTCATTCAGCACCAAACGATCCTTTGGCTAAATAGTGCTCATCGAGCGCACGGCGTAGCATCATCTTAATCACCGCCTGACGGCTAATATTGAGTTCACTCGCCATTTGGTCAAGTTCATCCAGCATCAGGTTCGGCATTTCTAGATGAGTTACCGTCTGACTTTGACCCCTCCGTGAAGTCATTGGGCGAGGTGTTCCAACCCTTGTAGTATCAGCATCAAAATAGCTATCAATGACCTCTTCGCCAGCCTCAATTTTCTGTTCAATTTCTTCAATAGAAATATTGTTCATAAATTTCTCGCTCTCTTTTTGTACTGCGCCAGTAAGTAATTTGCCAAACATACTCGCCCTCACCATCAAAACGAATCTCATAGATCACTGACAGAAGAGTATTCCCCAAATAGCCAATGGCAATGAACTGTTCAGGATCATCTCGCTTAATCTGCTCTACATAGTCAGCTGCTAGAACCCCAGCGACCTCTGCAAGAGAGTACCCTCGATTTTGCTGAAGCAGTTGGCTCTTGCGGTCATCCCAATCAAATCGCATCTCCTCTTACCCTATTTCAAGTGCGATTGTGCTCTGCCAACGCCCCTCTCGTAGGCTTCACTAGCGCAGCGTACCGAAAACTCACTGCCATAATCAGCTTTTTCACACGAGTATTTGCGGTGGGCATTAGCTTTGTGTTGCTGGCTCCCGGCATTGCCTGGTTCGCCATGCTGCCGATTCCATTTATTTTGTGGGGAACCTTTCTGTTTCAATCGCGGTTGGCCCCCCGCTACGATGCGGTGCGCGATCAAGCAGGGTTAATCAGCGATCGCCTCGCCAACAACCTCTCGGGTATGGCCACGATCAAAAGCTTCACCGCTGAAGCCTACGAGCGCGATCGCGTCCACCACGACAGCAACGCCTACCGCCGTAGTAACGAGAGGGCGATCGCCCTTAGCGTTTCATTTCAACCTTTGATTCGATTTTTGATTTTGCTAGGGTTTGTGCTGACCTTGTATCTGGGTGGGCGAGAGGTGCTTCGAGGTACTCTCACGGTGGGCACCTATGGCTTTATGGTGTTCATCGTCCAAAGCCTGCTCTGGCCCTTCACCGAACTGAGCGAAATCATGGACGAGTACCAGCGGGCCATGGCCTCGGTGCGGCGAGTGATGGGGCTGCTGAATACTCCGATTGCCATGCCCCCCGGTCACACCTCCCTACCGCTCAACACCGTGCGGGGGGAGGTCGATTTTGAGGCGATCACCTTTGCCTACGACGGTCGCAGCGCCGTACTCACAGATCTGTCTCTCTATGTAACCGCCGGAACCACGATCGGCATTGTGGGGGCAACTGGCTCAGGCAAAAGCACCCTGGTGAAGCTGCTGCTGCGGTTCTACGCCATCCAGAACGGGCGCATCGCCATTGACGGTGTGGATATTTGCGACCTCAACGTGAGCGATCTGCGTCGCTGCATCGGCTGGGTAAGTCAAGATGTCTTCCTGTTCCACGGCACCGTGGCCGAAAACATTGGTTACGGCAGTTTTGATGCCACCCGCGACCAGATTATCCATGCCGCCAAGTCAGCCGAGGCCCACGAGTTTATTGTGCAGCTGCCCCAGGGCTACGACACCATTGTGGGCGAGCGGGGGCAGAAACTCTCGGGGGGCCAGCGGCAGCGCCTAGCGATCGCCCGTGCCCTGCTCAAAGACCCGCTGGCCAGCGCCGATGATGGCAAGGTCGGTGGAGAGGGGCATGGGGGGAGTGGATGGGTGGATGTGATGGGGTGATAGGGTTATCGGTCATCCCCTCCTGGGCGGGGGAGGGGCAGTTTAATCAGGTATCTAACACTTAAATCCTAACACTCAGTTTACAATGATAATCATTATCAATAACCTGTGGACACGATGGTCGCTCGGTGGGAAACTTGCTATGACTGAGGTACAGGGGGAACTCTCGGCTGGGGTTGTGTCGGAGACTCGGTATTACGCCTGGCGGTGGCGGGGAAGGGAGGCGGCGATCGCCTACGATGTGCGAGGCGTAGGACAAACACTGCTGCTGCTGCCTGCCTTCAGCAGCATTTCGACGCGGGCTGAGTTAGATAGGTTGGCGCAGGGGTTAGCCCAGCGCTACCGGGTGATCACCCTCGACTGGCTGGGGTTTGGCGAGTCGGCGCGACCGGCCTGGCGCAGTCGTCCAGCGATTTACCAGGCGATGCTCCAGGCTTTTGTGCGGGATGTGGTGCCGGAGGTAGGAGGGCTGGTGGCTTGCGGCCACAGTGCGGGCTACGCTCTGGGGTTGGCAGCACAGGGAGAGTTGGCGGGGTTGAGGGCGATCGCGCTAGTAGCTCCCACATGGCGAGGGCCGTTGCCCACCGCTATGGGTGAACGGCGGCGGGTTTATGGCCTGTTGCGCTGGTTGGTGTGGTCGCCGCTGCTGGGCCGGGGCTCTATGCACTCAACACTCACCCTGCCTTTCTGCGGTGGATGATGAGTCGCCATGTCTACGGCGATGCCGCTTTCATCACCCCCGACCTGATGCAGGCCAAGCGCCACACCACCCAGGCCCCCGGTGCCCGGTTTGCCTCGGCAGCTTTTGTCACTGGCGGGCTCGATCCGGTGCAGCAGCGCACCGACTGGCTGGATTTGGTTGAGTCAGTAACCATGGCTAAGCTGGCGATCGCCGGACAGCAGACCCCACCGAAGTCAAAAGCCGAAATAGATATGCTGAGTGCTATGGCCGGGGTGCAGTCGGCTCAGACGTCAGGTTCTCTAGGCATGGTGGAAGAATGCCCCGAGCAAATCCTGGCGGTGCTGCTGCCGTTTTTCAAGCAGCATTTGGTGGATTAATGCTTGCCCTAGCCATCTGCATTAATCATGTCAGAAAACTCGCTCCCCAACTGTACCCGCCAGAGTCTGGCATAGATACCGTGTAACCTCAACAACTCTTCATGAGTGCCCTGTTCAACGATATGACCGTTCTCCATCACATAAATACAACCTGCATTGCGAATCGTCGAAAGGCGATGGGCGATCGCAATCGTCGTCCTCCCCTGGGTAATTGCCGCTAGGGATCTTTGAATAGCGACCTCAGTTTCGTTATCCACTGCCGAAGTTGCCTCATCTAGCACCAGAATTGGCGGGTCTTTGAGAATGGCGCGGGCGATCGCCAGTCGTTGCCGTTGTCCCCCGGAAAGCTTCTGTCCCCGCTCGCCCACGATCGTCTCATACCCCTGGGGCAGTTGCTCAATAAACTCATGGGCTTCGGCTTGTTTTGCCGCATGAACAATGTGCTCACGAGTCGCGTTAAAACTGCCGTAGCGAATGTTTTCGGCAACCGTGCCCTGAAACAAAAATACATCTTGGCTGACCCAGCCAATGCACCGTCTTAAATCCAACAGGTGAAGCTCTCGAATATCGATACCATCGATCAAAATGCGGCCATTTTGCACGTCATAAAAGCGCAGTAAGAGTTTGACGAGCGTACTTTTGCCTGACCCCGTTGCACCCACAATGCCAATCGTCGCTCCGGCGGCCACATGCAGCGATAGCTGTTTGAGAACAGAATTGCGGTCGTTGTAGGCAAAGGTAATATTGTCAAACTGCACCGCTCCACGAACCTGATGGAGCGGTAATGCGTGGGTGCCAGTCGGAATGGCGATCGCCGTACCGAGCAAGCCCATCACCCGTCGAACGGAAGCCATGGCGCGCTGATAGTCGTCCATGATTTCGCTCAGTTCAGTGAACGGCCAGAGTAAATCTTGAACGATAAACACCATGAAGCCATAGGTGCCCGCCGTGAGCCGCCCCTGAAGCACCTCTCGACCACCCAAATACAGCGTCAGCACAAACCCCAGCAAAATCAAAAACCGAATGAGTGGTTGAAAGGCAACACTCAGGGCGATCGCTCTGCTGTTACCGCGACGATACGCCTCACTGTCGCTGTAAACCCGATCGCGCTCATAGGCTTCAGCGGTAAAACTCTTGATGGTGGCCATGCCGGAGAGGTTATTGGAGAGGCGATCGCTGATGAGTCCTGCCTGATCACGCACATCATCGTAGCGCGGCGCAAGGCGCGACTGAAACGCAAAGGTACCCCACAGAATGAACGGAATCGGCAGCATCGCCAACCAAGCGATACCCGGAGCTAGAAATACAAAACTGAAGCCAACCGCCAATACTCGTGTGAAAAAACTGATGAGGTCTTGAGCACCAAAATTGAGAAATCGCTCTAGCTGGTTGATATCGTCGTTGAGAATAGATAACAATGCCCCAGTGTTGTGGTCTTCAAAATAGGCCAGTTCTAGTTCTTGTAAATGATTGTAGGTATCGACGCGCAGTTCATGCTGAACAGTCTGCGCCAGGTCGCGCCACAGTTTATCGGCTCCGTATTGACTGAGCGATTCTAGGCCCCAGGTGGCGATGGTCAACAGCGAGAGAACAACCAATTGAGCCAGCGGATCTTGGACACCGAGCCGAGCGATTAGAGAATTTTCTTGCTCGATAACGACATCGATAGCGACGCCGATCAGGTAGGGCGGGGCTAGGTCGAGCAGATTGCGAAAGATAGAGCAGATAAGTGCGCCCCACACCTGCACCCGGTAGGGCTGGCCGTAGCGAAGCAGACGCAGAAGAGGCTGAGCCGGGGAAGAAGCCATTCTTTACGGTAAAGAAAAAACAGGGGGACGGTTAGGCTGCGCTAGTGAAGCCTACGAGAGCGGCGATACTCCTGCGGAGTCGCTGCGCGATCGCACTTATGAGATTTAACTAAGGCAAGCAGTCTTGTAGTGCATGTGAGAGAATAGAACCGTGAGCATTATGAGATTACCTATGGCTATTGCAGAATTACTGCCAACGCTAAGAAGGCTCCCTCGCTCAGAGAAGCTGAAGGTGATGCAGTTTTTGTTGGCAGAGTTGGCGCAAGAAGAGGAAGAGCCTAGTCTTCAGCCAGGAGCAACCTATTGGATTTGGTCGCCGTTCAATGCTCACACTGCGGCCCATCAGCTTTCTGCCCTGCTAGAGTCAGATTTATCGGGCAATGCGTAACGCTCAGCGCTTTAGCTTTACTGAAGGTATAGATGCTTTTGGCGTACCGGATGCGCTGCCGTTATTGCCTCTGGCGCTCTCGTATCAGAACGCTTCAGTTCAAATCATGGCACTTTTAGATACAGGTGCCAGCGTGAACGTTTTGCCCTACGACCTTGGTTTGCAGCTTGGTGCTGTTTGGGAAGAGCAAACAACCGTTGTAACTCTTGCTGGCAATTTGGCTCAAGTTGAAGCAAGGGGGTTGCTGGCAACGGCAAAAATTGGGGATTTTGAGTCGGTTCGATTAGTGTTTGCATGGTGTCAAGCCAATGATGTGCCTTTGCTATTGGGCCGAATGAATTTTTTTCTGACTTTTGATGTCTGCTTTTATCGCTCACAACTAGCATTTGAGGTGTGCCCGTCGAGCCTACCGAGATGAGCTACGTGAGATGTGCCAATTGCTACTGTGGGTGGCAGTGGTGGTGTGGATCAAGATTCCCTTTCTGCCTTCTGCCTTTAGTGCCGTTGGGCTGCGGATTGGTCGGGTTCTGATTTTCGTTGGTATGTAGATCATGGGGTTACTCAGTTGGTAGGGGATTGCGGGGAAGGGTGATTTTACCTGTTGATTTTGGAAGTGAGTCTTAGGTGATGGGTTATGCTGCGCTAGTACAGTCTACGAGAGGGGCGATACTCCTGCGGAGTCGCTGCGCGATCGCACTAGGGGATTGGAGATCGCACTGCTGTGAAATTTGCCCGGTAGAATGAGGTAAATAGTGAGTGGAGAGTATAATCATGACCCCAAAAGAAAAATTGATTCAAGCGATCGAGCAGTCTCCCGATGAGTTGGTTCGGGCATTGTTAGAACTGGTGCGGGTAATGCAACGGCAGTCTTCAGACGCTGGGTCATTTCAGCAAAGAACTGTCCTGGAACGGATGGGGGGGGAGCCGAAGCACATGCTCTCTGTGGGTGGTTTGTCCGATCGCGATCGCCGTCGTAATTTGATTGCCGTGTGCTTGCAGGAAAAATATGGGCGAGATTCATGAGGGATTCGGTAATTTTAGTGGACACAGGTGTTTTAGTTGCTTTATACGATCAAGCAGATCGCTACCACGATCAGGTGATTGAGTTTTTAAGCCACTATGCAGGACGATTGATCACAACGCTTGGATGCGTGACTGAAGTGATGTGGCTGCTAGCATCAGATCATCGGGTGCAGAATGAGTTTTTACACCATCTCTCTGAGCAAATCTACGAATGTGAATCACTTCAGAGCCATGACTTTATGCGAATTGCTGAGTTAAATTCTCAGTATGCTGATTTACCCGCTGATTTTTCGGATTTAGCATTAGTAGCAATTTCTGAACGTCTAAGCATTGCAAAAATAGCAACTTTGGATAAAGACTTTGATGTCTATCGCCGCTATAGAAATGAGCCTTTCGAGCGGGTGTTTTATCCAACATAATTTGAATTGAATTAGACTGAATTTATTCATTTATTTCTCTCTTCTCTTCATAGCTTTTGCGATCGCCAATATCGCCCCACTCACCCATTTGATCGCACTGTTTAGCTAAGCGATCGCTCGGTGCTGAGTGATGGTAGCAACATGGGTTATGCCGTTGGGCTGCGGATTGGTCGGGTTCTGGTTTTTGTTGGTATGTGGCTCATGGGGTTTACTCAGTTGGTGGGGGATTGCGGGGAAGGGTGATTTTGCCTGTTGATATTGGCAGTGAGTTTTAGGTGATGCGTTACGCTGCGCTAGGGCAGTCTATGAGAGGGGTGATCGCACTTCTTTGAAAATAAGGATCTTGTTTGCCCTCTAGCAGATATTTAGAAAGTTCGTCAAGAAAAAGGTTCATTCCGATAGGACCATGAAAGTCCCATATTTTTCGATTGACGATATAAGCTCGACCATTCTTAACAGACTCTAGAGATAAGATTAAAGGATTTTGAGATATAAAATTTGCCGATCTATCAGCATCCTCAATAATAAAGAGAATATCAGCATCATATCGTTCCATAACCTCAACACTAATTGGAGACCAGTTTTCTTGAGTTAAAAACAAAGGCTTGATTAGCAATCCAATGTCTTGGAAAACCTCAAAATAGGTTGCATAAAAAGGCGATAACAAAAAGAGACCACCATAATGGCTAATCACAGAAATCTCTGAGTTTATCAACCGATCGCCTAGTTGCTTCCGAAAGTCTTCAATGCGTTTTTCATACTGATCAAGAACATCCTCAGCTCTTTCTTCTTGTCCTACCAATTGAGCAATATATCGAAAGTTTTCTCTTGCAGGTATGTTGTCTTTCCAAACATCGATTAACACAGTAGGAGCGATCGCTGATAGCTGTTTATAAATCTGCTCGGATTGGTTAGCTAACAAAATTAAGTCCGGTTGCAACTCCAAAATCTTTTCTATAGAAGGAGTTCCTTCTGCACCAACTGACTCAATTCCTGCAACAAGTTCAGGTAGTACTGCCGGAAAGTATCTTTCTCTACTCCAAGTCTCACCATTACCAAAATGATCGACTGCGCTACCTACTGGTTTAATATCAAGAGCCACTAAAGAGTCAAGGATTGCTGGAACATCTAGCGTAATAATTCGCTTCGGTTGCCTGGGAATACAGACTGTACCAAGTCTATGCTGAATAACTCGACAGTCAGAAGAAGTAATTACCGCTTCTGTCGCAGGGTCAGTTTTTTGAAGATTAGAACTATTGCAACTTGTTAGGCTTATCAAGCTGGATAAAGCCATCAACAGAAATAACTTTATCCATCCAAATATAGTGTTTCTCATTGCTGTCCCTCTTGAGTGGCTTACAAGTTAACCTGCATTGTAGTTTGTAGTTTACTTACTAGCGGCAGAGCTAAAACGTCCAACTCACAGAGCCAACAATTGTGAACGGCGCGCCTCTTCGTATATAGGTTGGGCCATCAGCATTTCTGGCGTAGTCTGTATCAAATAGATTGCGGACGTTGATCGCTGCACTAAATCTATCTCGACGGTAGTAAAGGGCTGCATCAGTCCGCAAATAGTCATCTAATTGAAAGGAGTTAGCCAAGTCTCCCTGGCGTTCACCTACATAAAATAGCCCTAAACCAAATCCCAGTCCCCTTAAATCACCTTCCTGAATTTCATAAGTTGTCCAAAGACTAGCTTGATTCTCCGGTACGTTTGTTAATCGATTGCCTTCAGGTATATCGTTATCCTCAGTAACGATTGCATCTGTGTAAGCGTAGGAGGCAATCATATTCCAACCTGGTAGAATCTCACCTGTAATATTCAGCTCAATTCCTTGACTCCGTTGTTCCCCGGTCTGAATAGAAAACTGGGGGTTGTCCGGATCAGACGTTGTGACATTTGTTCTGGTGAGATGATAGGCGGCTAAGGTAGTTGAGAGCCGGCTGTCTAGAAAATCAGCTTTAACCCCCACTTCATACTGGGTTCCCCTGGTTGGTTCAAAGGCTTGAGCGCTAGAACTGAATCCAGATTCCTGACGGAAAGAACGGCTGTAGCTAGTATACAGAGACACTGTCTCGCTGGGCTGATAGACTAAACCGATACGAGGACTGAACGCACCCTCACTTCTCGTTGGTTCATCCGTTGTGTTTCCAAGTGCTCCGTAATCACCAATTTCAAATACACTTGACACCCAATCATAGCGACCACCGATTAGCAATATTAGGTTATCACTCAGATCAATCTGGTCTTGAAGGTAGACTCCGTAAGATCGAACCTGATTCTCAAACTTCAAAAATGGCTCATAGTCAGGTTCTGAAACATCATAGTTTGGATCACGAATATCCAGAAGAGGTAAATCAGTATTGAAATCACCGATATAGCTATCAGTGAAATTATTGAAATCAAAGCCAATGAGAATTTGATGTGAAATTGATCCTGTTCTAAATTCACCTAACAAATCAATTTGTGCAAAATAGTTCTTATAGCCAAAGTCTAGATCGTAAACATCTATAGTTACGAAGCGATCGTCCGCTATGGCAGAAGAATTCATATCTGTTTGCCTCGTGTCAGAAATCAATCCAGCAAAATTATTGCGAATTTGCCAGTTTTCACTCAATTCATGCGTAAGGGTGTAGCCAAACCGATGAGCAGAGATATCGAAACTGGCGAAGTTAGGATAGCCAATATAGAGATCTCTCGGTGTTAGGCTACCATCACTCAGCAGGATGCTGTAGCCTTCGGCAGGATTGCCGGAAAAATCTGCATATTCGTAGTATGTATTGAGTCTTGTTCGCTCCCCAAGGTTGAAAGTAATTGAGGGGGCAATTGCCGTCTGGTTAGTTTCGACAAATTTTTGAAACCCATCTGCCCATTGGTAGGCTGCAATGAAGCGATACAGTACCGTGTCATCATCCGTTAATGGCCCTGATAAGTCGATGCTGGGCTGATAGAACGCTCGATTGCCAACTTCAAATGCGAGATTGTAATAAGGTTCATCAAGGGGTTGCCGAGTGATTACATTGATAACTCCACCCGGTTCCAGAGCGCCGAATAGAACTGAAGCTGGACCCCTGAGAACTTCTACTTGCTCAACTGTTCCAATTGGGCTATCGAGGATAAAGGTATTAGGAGCATCTCGAAGCCCATTCCGAAGACTGCCATCCTGCCTGAATCCTCTGATGGTTCTGCTTCCTGATGGGGCACCAAAAGCGTCTCCAGCATCGACAACCCCAGCAACCGTTTCTACTGCTTGGGTCAAACTTTGCACATTGCGATCTTCTAGCACCTGTCGCGGCACAACTTGAATCGACTGGGGAATATCCCGCAGTGGGGTATCCGTTCTTGTTGCGGTTGTTGCACTCGACGGGTTGTAGCCCTCATCCTGCTCCCCCGTCACCACTACCTGAATCGCCTCATCCTCCGCCCCCACAACCGCCTCCCCCAGCGTCACCGCCAGCCCCGTTGCCGTCACCGCCACCACAGGCGGCGCATCCGTCCCCGTAATGGCAACCCGCACTCGACCACCAGGCTCATTCGTCACGCTTACCAGCGCAATCCCTTCCACTGGGCCAAACTGCTCAAAGTTGCCGCCCTCCGGCAGCGCCAGCACTGCATTGGGTATCTCCGCAATCAGCGCATTGCCCACCGTCTGCGTCGCCGGGGTCGCCAGGGTGCCCTCGGCAGTGTCGAGCAAAATCTGCAACCCTGCCTCGGTAGTCTCAACTCGAACAGCAGTGATTTGGGTCAGCGAGGCTTCGATTTGGGCACTCCACTCTTCGATCGTTGTAGCGGATTGCTCCAGGTCACTGAGTTGCAATATCTCAGGCGAAGAGACCGATTCATGAGCAACAGGCACAACCCGAACATCCGGTTGCTCCACTCGATCTTCTACCGCATTGCTGCCTTCCTCAGTCGTTTCATTAGCACTATCCGCAGAAATTACCTGCTGCGCCTCAACGGGCAATACCATTAAACTATTGGCAACACAACCCGATAACCCAACTAACAGCCCCACTACCCAACGCCGATCGCTCATGCCAGATCCTCACACTCCATCTGTGAACCCTACTTTTTGAGAAAGGTTCTTAATAAGATGGAACTTAGTGTAGAGAGGTATTGATGGCGGTGTCTACTCCAAAACAGACTTGGATGATCGCAAAACAGACATTTTGCCCAACAGGCACTCACGAGGCGTGATGCCAAACTTCCGCTTAAACGCGGCTGCAAAATGCCCTGGATTTGAATAACCCGCCATTGTGGCAATTTCAGCAATGGTGCAGTTCCCCTGCCGCAACCCTTGTTCTGCGAGTTTCATGCGCTGCTCAGTCAGGTAGCCAAATACCGTTTTGCCAAACAATTCTCGAAACCCGCGTTGCAGCGTGCGATCGCTTACTCCTACCTGCTGCGCCAACTCCAACACGGAAGGCGGATACTCCAAGTTTGCCAATAGAACCTCTCTGGCGTGATAAACGCGATCGATGGTCGTTGGCTTCAATTGCCTATCTGATGGTTTGCTTTGATTGCCATTGAGCCAATCAAGCTGCATTGCCAGCAGTTCAAACACCTTTGCCTGAAGGTACATGCGCCTGACTGCGCCGCGATAGGGAGCATTGCACATCTGCTGCGCCAGCGATCGCATTGCCGGAGTCACCGTTGGGTAAAACGAAACCTTCCAATCTTCTCCTTTGAATAAAAGCTTCTCAATGTCAGAACTGTACTGCGGGTCGGTTTGCAGAAACGCAGCTAACCAGTCGGGTTCAAACTCGATACCGACAGTGATCAATCGCTCTCAGCTTCGGTACTCCTCCATGTAACCCGGTGAAATCCCACTTCCTGAAAAATAGCCGCAGCTTCCACCCATGCTGGGATGAACGGCATTGAAGTAGATGAAGCCAGATAGATAAACCACAATCTGAATCGGATGGTCATGGGCGGGTGCTTTTACCCTTAAGTCTTGGTGATATTCGCAATCATCAAGACTCAATTCCATCTCAGGAGATAGCTTGATATGGCGGGTGTAGCCACGCCCAATCGCTTCCGGTATGCCTGTCAACTCCTCAAACTCATCTAGCGCCAAGTTGGCAGCTTGAGGGGCAGGAGCCTGCTGTTGCAGTTCATCCCAGTCTACTTGGTTGAGAATGAGCGTCATGGTAAGGCTGAATCGAGGTGAACAACCAATATAAATGAGAATAACCTTCAATAAGGCTACCACAACCGTCTTAGCCTAGAACCAGGGTCTACAGTTCTGCCTTGCACCTTGCACCTCATCCCCGCCCCCCGCTACCCGACACCATTCACCCTAAACCGTCCACCCCCATCTCCCCTTACAATCTGAAAATGATTATCATTCCTTATGCGAGGTGTGGCTATGGTTGCTGCTGAGGTGCAACGCTCTGTTCCGGTTACGGTACTGACAGGTTATCTGGGGGCAGGCAAAACCACGCTGCTGAACCGCATTCTCACCCACGAGCACGGTAAGAAGGTGGCGGTGATCGTCAACGAGTTTGGCGAGGTGGGCATCGACAACCAGCTGGTGATCGACGCCGATGAAGAAATCTTTGAGATGAACAACGGCTGCATTTGCTGCACTGTGCGCGGCGATCTGATTCGCATCATCGCCAACCTGATGAAGCGCCGCGACAAGTTCGACCACCTGGTGATCGAGACTACGGGCTTAGCCGATCCGGCTCCAGTGATTCAGACCTTTTTTGTCGATGACGAGGTGCAGACCCAGGCTAGCCTCGATGCGGTGGTGACGGTGGTGGATGTGGCCCACATTGCCCAGCACTGGGAGGCGGACGAAGCCATCGAGCAGATTGCCTTTGCCGACGTGATTTTGCTCAACAAAGTTGATCTGGTCACGGAGGAGGAATTGGCAGCTCTAGAGCAGCGGATTCGGGGCATGAATGCGATCGCAACGCTCCACCGCACCCGCGATGCCGAAATTGCCATGGATGCCATCCTCGGCGTCAGCGCCTTTGACCTGGGCAACGCCCTCAAAATTGACCCCGAGTTTCTCAGCGAGACCGCCCACGAACACGACGAAACCGTGGCCTCCATCGCCTTGGTGGAAGCGGGCGAAGTCGATGGCGACAAGCTCAACCAGTGGCTAGGGGCGCTGCTGCGCGATCGTGGCCCCGAGATCTTTCGCATGAAAGGCATTCTTAACATCGCTGGCGAAGACTGCCGCTTTGTCTTTCAGGGTGTCCACATGCTGTTTGAAGGCCGCCAAGATCGCCCCTGGCGACCCGATGAACCCCGCAAAAATGAGCTGGTGTTTATCGGGCGGAACTTGGAAGAGATGGGGTTGGAGGAGTCGTTTAGGGAGTGTTTGGTGGGATAGGTTTTGGGTGCAAGGTGCAAGGTTTAAGGTTTAAGGTTTAGGGGATTGAGGGCTGGAGGTAAGGCTGGATTGACGAGCTTGAATGAGGCGGTTGAGCATGCTGGATAGGGCTGTGCATTCTTGTTCGATGTGCTCATATTGAGCCGGGCTGAGGTAGCCAATTTCTCGGGCAATAATTCCCTGGGTAAGAGCTTCAGCGGTTGAGCTCTTAGCAATGTAAAAGTGCCTGACGGCTTGGGCATTGGTATTGAGTTCGTCACCCTCGGCAATATTGCTGGGGATACTCACCACCGCTCGTCGAATCTGATCCCGCAAGCCAAAGTCCCTACAAAACTCGCCCTGTCCAGTGGTTTGATACACCCAGACCGCTAAATCCTTCCCCCGCCGCCAAACCTTCAACTCCTGAAACCGCCCCATCTAAATTACTCCTTGCTTATTCCCCTAAAGCATTCCCTTCAAACCCTAAACCTTATACCCCCCTCCCCCCTTAAACCCTGCACCTTAAACCTTAAACCCCGCACCCTTTTCCCATGCCCAAACCCCTCCTCACTCCCACATGGCAAACCCTCCTCGCTGACTACGTAACTGCGATCGCATGGCTGCCCGACGGCTCTCGGCTGGTGGCCTGCTCGGCAGCGGGGGAAGTGGTGCTGTTTGATGCTAGGACAGGGGCATCGGTGACGTTGCGAGAAAAGCAAGGCTCATCGGTGGATGCGATCGCCTTCTCCGCTGATGGGCAGTTTTTGGCGGCGGGGGGGCAGGATGGCGCGGTAAGAATTTGGCAGATGGCGGGAGATCCGCCGACGCCAGTGACCGAGATGGGAAACTCTAGGGTGTGGGTGGATCGCTTGCAGTGGCATCCGCATCGGCCAGAACTGGCGGTGGGGCTGGGGCGTTACGCCCAGGTGTGGGATGCAGCAGGGCAAGCGGTAGTGACAACACTGAATTTTGAGGCGTCGTCGGTGCTGGATCTGGCCTGGCACCCCAGCGGTGACTTTTTACTATTGGCGGGGAACCAGAGCGTGAAAACCTGGCGGCGAGAGGATTGGGATGACGACCCCGAGGTGCGGGAGACCGGGGGGGCAAGTGGAGCGATCGCCCTCTCCGCCGATGGCCAGGTACTGGCCATCGGCGGAGAGGGCGATCGCACCCTGCTGGTGTGGGAGTGGGACAATCCCTATCCCTGGCAGATGCAGGGGTTTCCGGGCAAGGTGCGGCAGCTGGCCTGGTCTACGGTCAAGACCCAGGAGGGGGCACCGTTGTTGGCGTCTGCCAGTGCAGAGGGCGTGGTGGTGTGGGCCAAAGCAGCGAGCGACGCTCAGGGCTGGACATCTCACATGCTGGATTTGCACAGTGGGGCGGTGAGGGCGATCGCGTTTCAGCCCCAGTCAACCCTGTTGGCCACTGCCGCTGAAGATGGCTGGGTCTGTCTATGGCAAAAGGCCACCCAGGCCGCCCAAGTTCTGGAAGGGGCGGCGGATGGGTTTTCGACCCTAACCTGGTCTCCCCAGGGTAAGTACCTGGCAGCGGGAGGCTGTGGCGGAGAGGTGATGGTCTGGGGACAGGCGTTGGCCGGGAAGGGGTTTGGATAGGGGGAACGGTGCAAGGTAGACGGTACACGGTGTTCAAGTATTGCTACTCTGAGCCATCATCCCTAGCCTTGATCAAGGCCACTCGACCATAGCGAGGATCAATCTCTATGCCCAGAATCTCCAAAGCATGGCCAGGTTGATGGGGTCGGTGGGGAATTGGGTAGTGCCCTGCCTCCCAATGGCTGAGCGTGAGGCTGCAATCAAAGACCGCGCGGCGATGTTCCAATGGCAAAAAGCGAATTTCTCCCAAGGCCAGGGCTGCCTGATTTTGAAACGACAGCTGTCCATCGTGAGTGAGAATGCCCGCTGGCGTGTCGCTGCGATCGCACCAGGTGACCGCCAAAAACCAGCGAGCATCGGCAATGCGGTCAAACCGCCGCTCGGGGCGCGGGTGCTGCAACACCCGGTAGCCACCTTCCACAGAAAAGATAGTGCCGCCCAGGAATCCGCAAGCGACATCGATAGATTGGGACATGGCCTGGGGAGTAGTTGAGAATTATTGTTATTAGTGTATCCTGTTGATGAGTTGTCATTACCCAAGGTCATGGTTCTCAACACGGCAGGGGTTATCACCCAGACAGAATATGACGATCACTGGGATGCGGCGATCGCCGCTAAGGAAGCCGGTTGGCAGTGGGTCGATGGTGAGCGGCAACGCAGCATCCCCAAGTCGCTCGGGCGGGGGCAGGAGCGGGTAATCGACCTGCTGCTGGGGCTGACCCTGAACATTCATAACGTCTGGTACCAGCGACCGCTGTGCCTTGACTACCACTACAGAAGTGGCGATGTGCTGCTGTCTAACTTTTACCTGGCGGGCGATCGCCGCATGGTCAACCCCGGCATTGGGCTTGAAGCTGATCGCGAAGAAACCGCTGGTGAAACCTGCCTCTGCTATATCGAAGCGGCCCGCTCCATTGAGTACTTTCCCGCCGAGCAGACCTTGCAGAGTTTGGGCATTTCCATTGAGCTGGAGCGGCTGCGATCGCTCGCTCAAACCACAGAATTCACCTCTCCCCTACTGCAACGGTTGATTGACGGCACCGCCCCAGAGAGCTTTCACCTGTCGCTGCACTACACCACTGCGGCCATGCAGCAGACGCTGCACCAGATTCTGCACTGTCCCTACCAGAGCCTGGTCAAACGCCTCTACCTGGAGAGCAAAACCCTGGAACTGCTGGCGTTGCAGTTTGACCAACTGACTGAGCAGCCTGCCTCTGGGGCCAAAACCCCCACCCTGCGACCTGCCGATTTAGAGCGGCTGCACCTGGCCCGCGATATTTTGCAGCGCCGCTTTGCCGAGCCGCCGTCGCTGCTGGCCCTGGCCCGCCAGGTGGGTTTGAACGACTACAAACTGAAGCAGGGTTTTCGCCAGGTGTTTGGCATTACCCCTTTCGGCTACCTGCGGGAGCAGCGGCTCAAGCAGGCCCAACAGTTGCTTCAGGAGACAGACATGGCCATTGAGCAAGTGGCGACTACGGTGGGCTACCAGAGCCGCAGTAGTTTTGCTGCTGCCTTTCGTCGTCAGTTTGGCCACAGTCCCAAAGCGTGGCAGCAGCGGCATCGGTAGCCCCAGGCTACGATGAAACCCAATTGCTTAAAAACTCGACTCGCCCTTGCATCGCTTCTGCTGAGGTAGTGTTAAGCAAATGCAAAACTCCACGTATCAATCGACCCAGCCCATACCGCTGCTGTGGAGCCAGAATGATTCCCGCATGGGACTGGTCTCGCTCAAGCAACATTGTGTGTAAGCGGTAAAAGTCTCTAGCGTTAAAGCTAAAGATGACTCGGCCATTGTTTCTGGCCCAAGCGAGTTGGTCTTCGTCAGAGCGGTTCAGCATTCCCACATCTGCCACCGTTAAAACATCTACATTGCGAGAACGCAAAGCTTGAACAAAGTCCTCATCCATAGAGTCTTCGTCGATATACAAAAGGATGCGGCTCATTCACTCGCTTGGGTCATATCATCGCCCTGCAAAGCTGCCAATCGGAAGTATTCCGCTTCTTCCTCAGCTAAATCGGCCTCAATTTGCTCTCGGTTGGCATGGTAGTGAGCTAGAGCAGCGTAGACCTGAGCCAAACTCAGGTGCTTCAAGCGGCGAACAATCTCCTCTGCACTAGCCCCTTGCTGGTAGAGTCCAGCTACCCGCCTGACAGAAGTCTTAGTTCCAGCAATCATGGGGCGACTTCCATTAATTGCTGAGGTATTGGCAATAAGCGTGCCAATTTGGGTGACTGTCGGCATAGTTGACACGAGCTCTACACAAACAATTTCAATTGTAGCTTGGGCACCAGCAGCGGCATCGGTAGACCTACCACTACCCCTCCTTTGAAGGGGATTTCCCCATCAAGCGTGCGTAAAAGATCCGTCTCGAAGACAAAATAATCCACCAGCAGCGCCTAATGGGTTAAGAGCTCCTCTATTCTTTGCTTTACCAGGAATTATTCCTGATTGGCTATGACTAATCAGGGCTATTGAACGAGGAGTGAAGCAATGAACATGCAGCAGTGGCAACGGTCAGCGCACAAGTCTATCAATGGCGGCGGGTCGGCTTGGCGGCTGCTGTTGTTGTCGGGGTTGGCGATCGCATTGGTGGGGCAGCCGGTGAGGGCGGGGGAAGAGGGGGTGTTAGGTATCGGGTCTCAGGTACCAGGGGAAGAGGGGGTGTCAGGTGTCAGGTTGCAGGTGCCGGGGGAAGAGGGGGTGTCAGGTGTCGGGTATCATGTGTCGGGTGGGGAAGGGGTTGCCCAAAATCTAGAACCCGATACCCGATACCCGGTACCCGGTACCCATAACCCGATACCCAATATCCAAACCCCTTCCCTTACCGTCTCCGACTGGATCGCCCAAATCGAAGCCTCGCTGACTCAAATTACCAATGTGCGGGTCGAGGCCACTGAGACAGGGCTGCAAGTGATCTTGGAGACCGCCGAGGGAGACCTATCCGCCCCTACCTCAGAAACGGTGGGCAATGCGTTGATCGCCGATATTCCCAATGCGGTGCTGGCGCTACCCGAGGGCGACGCATTTGAGCAGTTTGGCCCGGCGGAGGGGATCGCCCTGGTGAGTGTGACCAATGAGCCGGGGTACCGGGTGCGGGTAGCGATTACGGGCAGTGATGCACCGCCTGTGGCCCAGGTGAGTTCGACAGCCCAGGGGTTGGTGCTGGGGGTGACGCCGGGAACTGAAGTGATCGGAACGGAAGAAGATGCGCTTCAGGTGGTGGTGACCGGAGAACAGGATGAGGGATACAACCCGTCGAGAGCAACCACCGCAACCCGGACAGATACTCCCCTGCGAGATATTCCGCAATCAATCCAGGTTGTACCACGCCAGGTGATTGAAGATCAGCAGGCACAGGACATTGATGAAATCGTGCGAAATGTCAGTGGAGTGAACTTGTCCAATTCGGCAGGAGCGATTGCTGAGATCTTTAATATTCGAGGGTTTGGAGGCACTGTTCTTCGAGATGGTTTTAGAAGAGGTGCTCCTTTTGAACTGTTAGATACCACCAATATTGAGCGGGTTGAAGTGCTCAAAGGCCCCTCATCGGTTTTATTTGGCCAGCTTGAACCAGGTGGAATCATCAACGTCATTACAGCAGAACCTCTAGCAGAACCTTCCTACTCTCTTGAATTCCAGGCTGGCAGTTATGACTTCTACCGTCCCTCACTCGACTTATCTGGGCCTTTGAGTGGCGATCGCAGCTTGCGCTATCGTTTGAGCGCTTCTTACTTGAACTCAGGCAGCTTTAGAGACTTTACAAATATTGAACGGTACTTCGTAGCGCCAGCCTTAGCCTGGGATATTAGCGATAACACTCGAATTTTGCTAGATGCAGAGTTCTTAGATGATACTAGACCCCGCGATCGAGGGTTGGTTGCCATTGGCACAGAGGTAGCCGATATTCCGATTGGCCGACGGTTAGGAGAGCCATTTGATGAAGATAATGTTGAGCAGTGGCGAGCTGGACTTCGGTTTGAGCATGACTTTAATGAAGACTGGTCGATTCGGAGCGCATTTCAACTCACTTCCCGAAATACAGACTCGTTCACAACCGAAACCTATAGCCTGGATGAAACGACAGGAGAGGGAAGCGAGCGTTTTTTTAGACAGCAACTTGGGAGACTTGAAGAATCCTACGCGTTGCAGACCGATCTAACAGGTCGTTTTGCAACTTGGGGAATTGCACACGACTTTCTGTTTGGAGTAGAGCTTTCTCGGATTACCTCCCGCATTCCTGACTTCTTTCTAGAAACTGCGCCGATTAATATCTTCAATCCAGAATATGTCGGAGGTGCTCGACCCAGATTAACTGCTGACGAATCAGATTTGGCTTTTGATTCTCTTGATACTACAAACAACATCGGCATCTATCTACAAGATTTAATCAGTTTTACGGACAACCTAAAGTTGCTGGTCGGAGGTCGATTTGATTTCATTGATTATGAATCAATAGACTTACTTGCCTCAGAAACAACCAGGTTATACGACAATGCGTTTAGTCCTAGAGTTGGGCTTGTTTATCAACCCAGCGAAATGGTTTCCCTTTATGCAAGCTATACCCGTTCCTTTGCACCCAATCTTTTTTCTAGAACCGTTGATGGTTCTCGGCTTGATTCAGAACGCGGAACTCAATATGAAATTGGTGTCAGAAGCGAATTCTTGGACGGTAGACTCTCGGCTGGACTGGCTGCATACCAAATCACAAAATCTAATGTAGCCGTAGGCGATCCAGACAATCCAAGATTCTCAATTCAAACTGGAGAGCAAAGAAGTCGTGGCATTGAATTGGATGTTGCTGGAGAAATTATCAATGGTTGGAATATAATTGGTTCCTATGCCTATACAGATGCGATCATTAGCAGAGATACGAGTCCACTAGAAGGAAATCAGCTGAGGGGCGTTCCTAGACACGGTGCAAGTCTGTGGACAACCTACGAAATTCAGGAGGGGGATTTACAAGGACTGGGATTTGGAATTGGAGCCTTCTTTTCCGACAGTCGTCAAGGTGATGCTCGTAATACTTTTCGATTGCCTAGCTTTGTCAGAACCGATGTTGCATTGTATTACCGCAGACCTAGCTTTCAAGTAGCTCTCAATATCAAAAACTTGTTTGATGTTCGATATTTTGAGGCAAGTAATTCTCGCGTTGCGATCGATCCAGGCTTACCATTGACAGTGGTTGGAACTTTATCCATCAATTTTTGATTTAAAGAGTATGAAAGTTAAAAAATATCGGTTGGGACAATGGTTGTTGGTCATAGGACTCATCAGTCTGATGACGATCGCTTGTGGTGAAAGTCTCTCTTCAAATTCGTCAAGCAGAGAGATGCCTGCGTCAAGTTCAGCCAAATTAGTGAGCCACGCCCTTGGTGAAACCAGAATTCCTACTGAGCCGCAGCGAATTGTCGTTCTCCATGACACTATCATTCTTGATCCTGTTATTGCTCTGGGTATTAAACCGATCGCCGCGACGACCTATGCATCTGAGGAAGGAATTGCATTTCGAGGATTAACAGCTGAACAATCTGAGGGTATTGGAATCCTTGGAAGTATGGAGCAACCAAACCTAGAGAAAATAGCAGCACTTAAGCCCGGCTTAATTTTTGCTACCCATCATTTGCACCGTCAAATTTATAATCAACTCTCGTCCATTGCACCTACCGTAGTTATTGATCATAATCAGTTTGATTCTTTCAAAGATAGGTTTCGCTATATTGCGGAGATTCTTGGAAAAAGCGATCAAGCAAATCAAGTTTTGACTCAGTATCAAACGAGAGTTGAGCAGCTTAGGCAAGCGATGGGAGATCAACTCAATGAAGTTCAAGTGTCTGTAATTCATGTCTATGGTGAACCACTATCAACCCCTGCTGCTTCTCATCATATTAGTCAAATTTTTTCGGATATTGGTTTGCAGCGACCCCCTAGCCAAGAAGGACTGCTTCAAGAGAAGAACTTTAGCTTAGAGGTATTGCCAGAACATGATGCGGATATTCTGTTTATTGTTAAATACCCCAGTTCTAAAGCTGAAACGATTCTTAGTAACCCAATTTGGCAACAACTCAACGCGGCGCAGTCAGGTCAGGTCTATGAAGTTTCACCCGAAAGATGGGGAGGTGCCGGAGGGCCAATTATTGCCAACCAAATCCTTGATGACCTCTTCAGGTATTTAGTTGAGCAACCATTCTAAAAAGCTAAAGAGCAAGACTAGCTAAGGCAAAGATGACCTTTTATGATTGAGCTGTTATGACTACAAAGACCCTAGAACTCGACTGCCGTTTCTGTTCTCAGGTCGCCAAAGCCAACGGTCAAGACCCGATCGGTTCTGCTGGTACCTACGACCATTGGATCATTGCCGAAATTCCCCAACCCTGGCCGACCACCATCTGGAAAGAACATCCCATTGTGGCTCCAGTGATGGCAATAGTGCAGTCCCTGCGGGAGCAGGGGATCTCGGTGCGGCCACTCATGATCGCCCCCGATCGCAACGCGTCCCATCCAGACAAAACGCGACTCTTTTACTATCGCCGTCCCACCCATCACTTTGCCACCTTCGACAAACAAGAATTCATCCTGCCCACCGCAGACGTTGTCCCCCTCGTCACCGCCCTATTGCAACAACCAGACCACCTGCCCCAATTTGAGGCTTACCGCCAACCCACCGATCACATCCGAGAACTCTTCGTTTGCGTCCACGGCAACGTCGATGTCGCCTGCTCCCGATTTGGCTATCCCATTTATCAGCACCTGAACAAAACCTATGCGGTCGAGTGGAAACGTGACTCACTCCCCCCCCCATCTCCCCATCTCCCCACCTCCCCACCTCCCCACCTCCCCCCTCCGCGTCTGGCGCTGTTCCCACTTTGGCGGGCACAACTTTGCCCCCACCCTGATTGATTTACCCGAAGGTCGCTACTGGGGGCATTTAGACCCCGACATCCTGGAGGCATTAATTCATCGCAATGTTCCCGTTTCCCAACTGCGTTCCTTCTATCGAGGTTGGGCAGGCTTAGGGCAATATGAACAAATCCTAGAGCGGGAACTGTGGATGCAGTTTGGCTGGAAGTGGCTGAGCTATCTTAAGGCCGGACAAACCCTGGCGATCGACCCTGAGAATGAGGAATGGGAAGCCGACTGGGCCGAGGTGCGGATTGACTATGCCAGCCCCGATGGCGCGGTGCAGGGCGCTTATACGGCACGAGTTGAAGTGAGTGGCACCGTCCTCACCCAGTGGAGTTCCAAAACCCCCGAACTGGCGGCGGTAAAGCAGTATCGCCTTTGTGAACTAGCCCAGGTGTAGCGGGTTACTACTAATATCTGCGATCGCTTCTATTCACCCACATCTTTCAACACCTGTTCATACAAGAATGCATTAGCGCAGCGTAACGCATCACCTAAAACTCACTCTGGCAAACCACCTGTTCTTAGCGCTTCTCGAAAATCCATCACGGCATCAAACTGTTCTTCCGGCCTTACATAGTTTGCCAACAGTTCAATATTGCACTCTGGCAGCAATTCACTCTGGTTTACTTGCTCATAAATCTCATTTCGCAAATGATAAACGCTAAATTTTCCTGCCTCCCACACCCAGACCTCTGGTACGCCCAAGCCGCGATAAATGTCTAACTTATCCACTAGACCATGGCTCAGCACCACCTCGATCGCCAAATCAGGAAACTCCTTCTTTTGTCCCAAACAATAGCACTCATCCGGCTCCAACCCCCGCTGCTTAGCCACCTTACGAAAAGTGGCCGAGCCGATCGCATGAAAGCGGGTACGGGTCTCCTGAAAATAAGCCTCCATTAGCATGGCGATCATTTTTTTGAGTTCTTCATGCGATGGAGACGTGGTCATGATTTCTAACGTACCTTCCAGGTAGCTGAGGCGTAATGCAGGGAAATCATTACCCAGCGTCGCCAGCAACAGTTCATACTGCTGCCAACTCACGCCCTCTAGCACGACCCGCTGCTCGGGCAACAATTGAGCTACGTCTGGAGCCAGGGTCTGGAATGTCATCTACTGCCGCCATTGAAATAACCAGTGACTTTATTGTAGGAGTTCTCTACTGTGTCAAGCAAAATCTTAGCCCTCAGCGATACCGCTGGGCAATTGCAGCCCCACCTGTACGATTACCTGCTGTCGGTTTCTCTGCGAGAGCCCGAAATTCTCACCCAACTGCGACAAGAGACCGCCCAGCACCCCGCCGGAGATATGCAAACTTCCCCCGACCAGGGCCAGTTCATGGCCCTGCTGGTGCAGCTGATAGGGGCTAAGAAAACTCTAGAAGTTGGCACCTTCACCGGCTACAGCACCCTGTGGATTGCCCTGGCTCTGCCGCCAGAGGGCCGCATCGTCGCCTGCGATGTGAGTGAAGCCTACACGGCGATCGCCCGTCGCCACTGGCAAACCGCTGGCGTAGCTCACAAAGTTGACCTGCGCCTAGCCCCCGCCTTAGACACCCTGGAGCACCTGCTCAACGATGGCCAGGCCGACACCTTCGACTTTGCCTTCATCGACGCCGACAAAGAAAATTACCTGGCTTACTACGCAAGCTGCCTACAGCTCATTCGCCCCGGTGGATTGATTGCCATTGACAATGTGCTCTGGGGCGGCCAAGTGGCTGACCCCACCGCCGACGACGAAGCTACCAAAGTCATTCGGGTGTTGAATCAAACACTGCACAGCGATCGCCGAGTGCATTTGAGTATGGTTGCGATCGCAGATGGGTTGACGTTGGCAATGAAGCGAAGCTAGGTATTGGGTTTCGGGCGTCCCTGGCACCTGACACCTTTTCACCTCATCCCTCACACCCCTCGCAGACCCCGAAAAATTCCAGCGTGTGGTAGTAAATCCGAAACGAGCTGGTTCCCTGAAGCTGTGCCGCTAGTTCCTGCACCGGGCAGGTCTCCAACGGCACCGAAACGCCACATTGCAGGCAGGTGAGGTAGTGGTGGTCATGCTCCACTGCGCTGTATAGGGTTTCCCCGGTCAGCGTCACTCGGTGCTGCACCAGCCCCAGCAGTTTGAGCGTCTCTAAGGCACGGTAGATTGTCGCTAGACCGATGGGTTGCTGGCGGCGCATCACGCCATAGAGCGCCTGGGCTGACAAAGGCTGGGGCTGGTGTTGCAGAGTATCTAACAGCGACTGCTGCCCTGCGGTTAGGCGTGGTTTTGGCTGCCCCTTTGAAACGGCTTCAAAAGAATTTTCAGCATCTTTTTTCAAAATCATGGTCGCGATCCACAGCAAGATGGGGTACGATGCATTGGAATGATAATCATTATCATATTGCAAGACTATGGTTCTGTCTTCCTCATCCACGTCGACGGTAGAAATCGCTGCCGCCGCCGCCAATCAGGCCGCGACCCAGGCTGCCGATTTACCCCTGGTGCACCGGCCCCGTCGCCTGCGCCGCACCGAGGGTCTACGTCGCCTGGTGCGCGAAACCCGTTTGACTGTAGATGACTTGATTTACCCCATGTTTGTGATGGAGGGCAGCGGCCAGCGGCAAGAAGTGCCCTCCATGCCGGGCTGTTTTCGCTATTCCCTAGATCTGCTGCTGGAAGAACTTCAGGAGGTAGTAGGACTAGGGTTGGGTGCGATCGCCCTCTTCCCCCTCATCCCCGACCATCAAAAAGACAACGCCGGTACCGAGAGCTACAACCCCACCGGGCTGATTCCTCAATCCGTGCGCGCCATCAAGCAGGCCTTCTCCCAACTGCTGGTGATTACCGATGTGGCCCTCGACCCCTACAGCAGCATGGGTCACGACGGCATTGTGGAAAATGGCGAAATTCTCAACGACGAAACTGTAACAGTGCTGGTCAAACAGGCCTTGGCCCACGCCGAAGCCGGAGCTGATATGGTTGCCCCCTCTGACATGATGGATGGCCGCATCGGGGCCATTCGTCAGGCCCTTGACGCCGAGGGCTGGATCAACGTCGGCATTCTTGCCTACTCCGCCAAGTACGCCTCCGCCTATTACGGCTCCTTTCGCGATGCCCTGGAGAGCGCCCCCAAGTTTGGCGACAAAAAGACCTACCAAATGAACCCCGCCAACGCCGCCGAAGCCCTCAAAGAAGTCGATCTCGACATCGCCGAAGGAGCCGACATCGTCATGGTCAAACCCGCGCTGGCCTACCTGGATATCATCTGCCGCATTAAACAGCACACGAACCTGCCCGTCGCCGCCTACAACGTTAGCGGCGAATACGCCATGGTCAAAGCCGCTGCCGCCCAGGGCTGGATCGATGAGAAGACCGTGATGCTCGAAACCCTGACCAGCATCAAACGCGCCGGAGCGGATGTGATTTTGACGTATTTCGCCAAGGATGTGGCGAGGGCGCTGGAAAGTAAGTTTTGAGTTTTGAATGCTTAGTTTTGAATTCTCGCTGTATCGCAGTCATTCAAAACTCAAAACTCAAAATTTGTCCATCTACCCTCACACCTACAAAGGAGACCCCCATGCCCCCCCCTCTTTCCCTTTCGTCGAACTGCTTTGTTGCTCGCGTCTTCCGTGGCCGTTGCCCTGGGTAGTTGCGCGCCAGGTACGACAGACGTTGCCGATACTGAAGCGTCCGATAGTGCGATCGCTACCGACTTGACGGTAGTGACAACAATTTTGCCGATCACGCAGTTTACCAATGCAGTGGTGGGCGATCGCGCCGAGGTCATTCCCCTCATGCCGACGAACGTCAGCCCCCACGATTTTCAGGCTAGCCCCGCCGATGTGCAGGCGCTAGTTAATGCCGATGTGCTGGTGAAAAACGGCCTGGAGATGGAGTTATTTTTGGAGGATATGATCGCCAATGCCGAGAACCCTGACCTGGTGATGATTGACTCTAGCGAGGGCATTGCGGTGATCTCTAACGAGGCTGTTGAAGGTCAGAGCGGCGGCAAAGCTGATGATCACAATCACGACCATGCGGAAGAAGACCATGATGATGAGCACAACGCCACCGCCGCTGATGCTGACCATGCCGAAGCCGGGCACCACGACCACGGCGAATTTAACCCCCACATCTGGCTTGACCCCAAGCGGGCCATTCAGCAGGTCGAAAATATTCGCGACGGTATGATTGCCGTTGACCCCGAGGGCGAGGAAATTTACACCGCCAATGCGGCGGCCTTTATTGCCGAGCTAGAAGCCCTAGATGCGGAAATTACGGAACAACTGGCTCCCTTTGCGGGGCAGACCTTTGTCGCCTTCCACGACTTTGCCCCTTACTTTGCCGAAAGCTACAACCTCCAAGCCGACTTCTTAGTGGATGTGCCCGCTGCAAATGCTGCTCCTGAAGACGTTAAGCGGGTGATGGATACCGTCCAAGCCTCTAACCTGAAAACCATTCTGACAGAACCCACCGCCGGGGAAGATGCCTTTGATGCCATTGCCCAGGATCTGGGCGTTCAGGTGGGGGTATTCAACCCGCTCGAAGTCGGCGACCCCGAGTCGGTACAGCCCGACTACTATCTCACTACCATGCGCCAAAATGCCGCCAACCTGGCGTCTGCCTTTGAAACATCGACCCAGTCGTGGCTACCCCTCTGGCAGACCCAGCCCGTGGCAGTGGTGCCCCAGGCTGTAGGCCTGCGGTTTTAGGAGGAGCCAGCTTGAGCGCTGAAGTTTTAGTGGTTGAGGGGCTGACCGTGTACCGGGATGCCTATGTTGCCGTGCAAGATGTTTCATTCTCTTTAGAAGTAGGCACTGACACGGCCATTGTTGGCCCTAATGGGGCCGGTAAGAGCACGCTGATTCAGGCGATTTTGGGCATCTTGCCCCGGCAATCGGGGGATGTGTTTTGGCTGGGCCATTCCCTCAGCCGCCGAGGAGCCTTAAACGCCAGGGTGCGCCAACAGATTGCCTACCTGCCCCAAAACTTTTTGTTCGATCGCCGCATACCCATCACCGTCAACGAGTTAGTCGCCCTCGGTTGGGATGATCTGGGGCCAAAACTGCCCTGGGCCAACCAAAAGCAGCGCCGCCTGGCCGTTCGCCAAGCCCTAGAGCGAGTCGATGCCCTGCACCTGGGCAGCCAGCCCATCAGCCGCCTCTCCGGTGGTGAAACCAAGCGTGCCCTGCTCGCCTACTGCCTGGTGCGCCCCCGCCGCCTGCTGATTCTCGACGAAGCCTCCGCTGGGCTAGACGTGCGCGGCGAGTCAGACTTTTACCAGCTGATCTACCAACTCAAACAAGAGCAAGGCTGGGCCATTTTGCAAATTTCCCACGACCTCGATATGGTCAGGAAGCACTGCGATCGCGTCCTCTGCTTGAACCGTCTTCTCCGCTGCCAGGGTACCCCAGACTACGCGCTATCGCCGGATAATTTGGTTTCCGTCTATGGTTCAGAGTTCGTTCGTTACCGACATCAGCATTGATGGGTTTACGGTGCACGGTTTACGGTACACGGCCCGAACCACCTCCCCGCAAACCCTATACCGTACACCGCACCCCCCTATCTCCCATGCTTTCCGATTTCACCCGCGTCATCGAACTCTTCCAACTCCCCTTCATGCAGCGGGCGCTGATGGGCGGCATTCTCACTGGCCTAATGGGGGGGCTGTTGGGCAGTTTCACCATCCTGCGGCAGCTGTCGTTTTTCAGCGATGCCCTGGGGCATTCGGCGCTGTTGGGTATTAGCCTGGGGCTGCTGTTGGGCATGAGTCCATCCTCGGTGCTGCTGCCGTTTGCGGTGCTGTTTGCTTTAGGCGTCACCTATTTATTGGAGCGTACCCGACTGTGGACGGACGCGCTGCTGAATATTGTCTACTCGTCATCGCTGGCGATTGGGGTGATTTTGTTGACCTTTGTGGGCCAGTACAAGGGGGGCATTAACAGCATTTTGTTTGGCGATATTTTGGCGGTGCGCCAGGGTGATCTGATCGTAAGTACGGTGCTGCTAGTGGTGTGCGTGGTGTTTGTGGGGCTGACGTTGCGATCGCAGATCCTCCTCACTCTGCACGAGCCCCTGGCGATCGCTAGCGGCATTGCGGCCTCGGCCCACCGCACTGCCTTCATTGTGCTGCTGGCCCTGGTGGTGGGCGCGTCGATCAAAGCGATCGGCGTACTGCTGATCAGCGCTTTTGTGGTGATTCCGGCCTGCGCCGCCCGCCTGCTCAGTCGCACCTTTACGGGGTATGTGATGTTGTCGGCAGTACTGGGGGCGCTGGGGGCGGTGCTAGGCATGGTGTTTTCGGCCATGTTGAATCTGCCGTCGGGGCCTGCGATCGTGACCATGCAACTCGCCATTTTTCTGGTGGCCATTGTGGTGCCGAGAACAAGATTGACGGCAGTTTAAGGGGTGCAAGGTTCACGGTTCACGGTGCAAGGTTCACGGTTTAAGGAGCCGCCGCAAACCGCAAACCGTAAACCGCAAACCCTCCATCCCCCAGTCCATTAATTCTTTACAGGACATGCCTAAAATGACTGCCCAAACTACATCCCCAGCTATCCCCAAGCGGGGACTGCCTGTCACCATCATCACTGGTTTTTTAGGCAGCGGTAAAACGACGCTACTCAACCACATTCTGACCAATAATTCAGAACCTCAAGGTTGCGGTTTTGGTGAATGAATTTGGCGACATCGATATCGACAGCCAGCTGCTGGTCTCCGTTGATCAAGACATGGTGCAGCTCAGCAACGGCTGCATCTGCTGCACCATCAATGATGGCCTGGTAGAGGCGGTCTACGACGTGCTCGAACGAGGCGACAATATCGACTACCTGGTGATTGAAACCACTGGCGTTGCCGATCCTCTACCCATTTTGCTCACCTTTTTAGGTACCGAACTGCGCGATCTCACCCGGCTCGATTCCGTCATTACCCTGGTCGATGCCTCAGCCTTTGCCCCCGATCTGTTTAATAGCGAAGTTGCCTTCAAGCAGATCACCTACAGCGACATGATTCTGCTGAACAAGACCGATCTGGTTCCAGGTGTGGTGGTGGAAAAGCTAGAGTCCCATATCCAAACCCTGAAGGAAGGTGCCCGCATCATCCGCTGCCAGAAAGCATCCGTGCCGCTGCCGCTGATTTTGGATGTGGGCTTTAATGACCCTATGGCCTACGACGCCATGATTCCCCTAGAGCCCACGGGGCACGATCACCATGATCATAGCCATGACCATGACCACCACGGGCACGGCCATCACGGGCACGGCCATCACGGGCATGACCACCACAGCCACCATCTAGAAAACGACGGCTTTGTGTCGGTGTCTTACCGCAGCGATCGCCCCTTTGCCCTGCGCCAGTTTGAGCAGTTTCTCGAAACCCTGCCCGCCGATGTCTTTCGCGCCAAAGGGCTGCTGTGGTTTAACGAAAGCCCTAACAAGCACATTTTTCAGCTCAGCGGCAAACGCTGCACCCTCGATGTCGAACCCTGGCACAGCGCCATCCCCGGCAACCAGATCGTCTTCATTGGTCGCCACCTCGACGCCGACGATCTGCGCCAGCGGTTGGCGGCTTGTCAGGGTTCGGTACCTGGTAAACGGTTCACGGTTCACGGCTAGAACCGAAAACCGCTGACCACTTACTCAGTTAGGCTTCATAATCAATGACCGCACAACTCCCCTCTAATAACATCTCCGCCGACCAGGCGATCGCCGCCCTTTCTACCCAATCTCAACCTTGCGTTTTCGACCAAGAACGCGCTTCGTCCTACGATCAACAGTTTGCCGCCCTAGCTCCAGTTCGCGATGCCCTGCATCTACTGATTCGCATCATACCAGCCGCTTCGGCTTTGCGGCGACAGATCTCAAGCATTGGTGCAGCGGGCTCTACCGCCGTAAACCGCCATTGGGGAAACGCTTGAGCAAGATAAATCAGTTCTGCTCCGGTGCCCGCTCCCACACAGAGAATGCTGGCATCGACGGGAAGTTCTGACAGTATACCCATAAATGCTCCAAATGAAGGCTGTTAATCGGTTAACTTTGGGGAGTTTGCAGACGCACTTTGCGCTGTCTAGATTCATCACTCCCGTTAAGGCGCAGGTGTTGTCATCAACCCTGCCTTGACTTCTCAGGGGTAAACCGAGATTATTGAGATTGATTCTCACTAATTTAGAAGCTCCCCTGTCTCCTATGAGTCTTGACCTGACTGCCCAAGAAGTCGATGAAGTTTGGACAGAAGCCCTCTCCCACCCGGCTTCGCAAGAGTCTCCGGAAGAAAGCGGGGAATTTGTGCAGACTGATCCCTTCGATCCGTTGGATGTGAGCTGGCTTCATCCCAGTGAGACTGGGCAGGGAACGACGCGATCGCTCCAGCTGCGGGAAGGGCTGGATCTGAAGATTTTCGATGCGCCATTGAGCTATGAGTCTTCGGCTGCTGAGCCGGAGACGCTGTGTGATGCGGTGGAGTTCCATTTTCACATTCAGGGGCACCATGAGGATGGGCTGACGCAGGTGGGCGATCGCGAGTTTTGTATCTACGGCAGTGGGCTACACCCGCAGCATTGTTTGTATTCACCGGAGCAGCAATCCTTGGAGGTATGGCTGCATGTGCAGACGGAGGCGTTGCGATCGATTTTGGCGGATGAATCGGGGGAGTTGCCCAGGGAAGTCGTGCATTGGGTGCGATCGGCAGAGGAGCAGCGCTATGCGCGGGTTGGCAAGATGACGCCACCGCTGGAGCGAGTGCTATGGGAGGTGGTGCGCTGTCCCTGCCAGGGAAGGCTTAAGCGCCTGTTCTTGGAGGGGAAGGTGTTGGAGTTGTTGAGTCTGATGATGGGGTGGGAGCAGGCCATTCAGGGACGAAGAGCGGTGGAGGTGCCTGCGAGAACGCGAGAGCGGGTGCATTTTGCGCGAGAGTTGCTGTTGCAAAATTTGCATAAGCCGTTGACCCTGGCGGAACTGGCGCAGCGATCGCAGTTGAGCGAGTCTGCACTGAAGCGGGGGTTTAAGCAGGAGTTTGGCATGACGGCGTTTGACTATTTGTTGAACTATCGCTTAGAGCAGGCGCGGGAGATGCTGGAACGGGGGACAATGCAGGTGGCGGAGGTGATGACAGCGGTGGGGCTGAAAAATCGCAGCTATTTTGCAGCGGCGTTTCGGCAAAAGTTTGGGCAAAACCCTAAGCAATATCAGCAGCAGTTTTGGCAATAGGAAGCGGCTAGCCCTTAATTGTAGGGTGCTGTTAGGCGTAGCCGTAACGCACCGCTCTGCATGGCTTTGATGCATTACGCTGTCGCTATAGCGGTTCTCGATTGGGTGAGGTACACAATGGCTAAGTTCCAGATCCCCCCAGTTTCTAGCTGTCTAAGTTCCACTCTGTACCCCCTTTTTAAGCTAATCCTGTAGGGGTTTGGAAACAGCCGCCGCGCCCTGCTTGACAAAGAAG
>NZ_WVIC01000045.1 GCF_009939295.1 Petrachloros mirabilis ULC683 | reverse complement strand
AGGGACAACCTCAAATTTATTTCATCCCATGCCACACCTGCTGAATGTGGGCAATAAAACTTTATTCGGTGAATTGACGGTGATCTCGGTCACCATCAATTCCCAGAGGGCTGCGATCGCAGCCCTCTCCTTTCGGTGTTGCCTTTCGGATCATCGTGATGCCTTCATTCCAGATGCCCAACCCCATGTCGTTCTGGGCAATCTGTGTTGGTATGCGATCGCATTCAATTTCCACATTGGTATTGGCGACGGTATTGGTAGGGGCAGGTTTGAAACCTGCCCCTACCACCACCCGGTTGTCGTGGTTATCGCGGTTTCGTGGTTGTCGCGGTTTCGTGGTTATCACGGTTGTCCCGGTTGTCCCAATGTTGCCGATCCCCCCGATCAGCCTACCGCAGGATTGTTTGGGCCTTCCCGATCTTTTGACCACCGTATTGGGTTTTCGGTGATATAACCCCGAATTCGATTTAGGGATTCCTCATTACGAATAATGTGTTCATAATAATTGCGCTGCCACACCGGCACCCCAGAACATTGTCGCAATTCATTGATGCGTCGCGCCGAAAATGTTTTGAATGCCCGCACAATTTCCGACAACCCATGACGTTTTGACATTTCATCTCTGCTGGAGATGGTTGTCGTCTCGGCATCCAATATAATGATGGAGTGAATGTGGTTGGGCATCACCACAAATGCATCCAACACCACATGGTCGTAATGGTCAGGCAACCCATCCCACACTGCCTGCACAATTTCACCATAGGCGTTTGGGTGCATCTCTCCATCTACGACTTCTCCAAACAGGCAAACCCTATCCTTGACACAAATGGTGACAAAATATGCACCCGATCGGGTGTAGTCATAATCTTGCAGTCGCAGTAACTTGCGTCGCCGCCTGCCTAAAGGAAGACTTGCCAACACTCCAACTCCCTAAAGCTTTGGGTAATCTGAGCCGCCAAGATCACTGTCAACCCCAACTCCATCGACGAGTTTACCGATAAGTTTTGTCAGCCAACCAGGGACAAGACTTTAGCCCATATCAAATAAAAAGCTCACCCTATCTTCCTTGCCAAAGGCAATCCGATCTCCTGAGCGTAACCGATAGCGGTTGCCAGCAGGCAGCAACGTATTGTTGACGTAAGTGCCGTTAGAACTTCCTAAATCTTCTAAATAAAACCCATCAGGTTGCACATGAATGACCGCATGTACCCGAGAGACCACTTCACTATGGGCAAGCCCTGACAAGTCAAGGGTGGGTGGGGTGAGGGTGTTGGGTTTGCCGAAATGAATTTTTGGAAGGTGCGTCGGTAAGTCGAGCCAAAGGCCGGTGTGCGTATGCTGAAGCCGAGCAGGAGTTTCCTGTAGTAAAGTCCGCCCAATTGTGCTCGCAGCGGCCTCTGAAGCCGGGATTTGTACCGTGGTTTTACTAGAGACCGGCGAAGGAGGCATTGACGAAGCATTGGGCACATCATCAGTGGCTTGAGGTTCATCTGCCGCAACTAGATCTACAGGAGGCCGAGCATCTGAAGTTAGCTCATTCTCTGGGGCTACAGTGCTTTGGGCTAAAGCCTCCTGAGCGAGAGCGTCATGAACTACAATAGCCTGAACCGGAGCGTCCTCCTGAGGCGTAGCCAATTCAGGAGTTACCGCCTGGATAGAGATCGGGGGCAACTCCGCCACCTGAGGCTGCAAAGATTGTAAAGGGGGAGGCTCAGCCAAGGGCGGAATATCATCAAGGGGCAATACTTCAGGCACCTCTGCAAAGATGACATCAGTCGGGGGAACTGGTTTGAGAGGGGTAACAACTTCGGTGGGCTGGGGAGTGTTGGGGGAGTTGATAACTTCGGTCGCCTGGGCTGTATCAGAAGGGGTAGGTAGAGATGCTCCACACTGGGGGCAGAAAAGGGCAACCGTAGAAACCTGAGATGAGCAGTTCGGACAAGCTCTGCCAACTGCCAAATCGGTAAAGCAGGCCGCACATTGCAGAGACCCTTCAAGATTGTGATGACCACAGTTTTGACATGTCAACATGAGTTTTAGGGGAGTTACAGAACCGTTCACTTCAGACCTATCCATTGCCCTTGGGACTCATGAATCTTAGAAATATAGCGGTTCTCACCTGAGTGAGGTACGGGGTGTGGGGGTTCCACCCCCACGCAGGGGGCACTGCCCCCTGCACCCCATGTACTCCATTAATCTGTAAACCGCTATAGCAATCACGAATCACCGCAGAAAACCCATTTCAGGCTAAAACACGCCCCCATTATTTCTCAAGAACCTTGGTACATATAGTAGGTGACCATGGGAATGACGGTCGCTAAAATCAGCAGCCCCACCACAATGTAAGTGGCGCTGCGATCGTCTGTTTCTTCTGCGCTGGTAAAGGTACTTTCGGCTTTGGCTGCGGCAATAATGGGTGGTCCTGGATCGGGCTGTCCACTCAGTACTGTGGCTAGACGGTTGCTGGCATCTAGTAGTCCTTGATTATAGTTGCCCTTGCGAATTGGCACCAGGGTCGTTTCCGTGGCAATGCTGTCAGCAATGTCGTCCGGCAGTAGTGTTTTGGCTTGATTGCCAGTGCGAATTGCGGTGGTGTTGGTCTTAGTGTCTAACAGCAAGAGGGTTTGATTGGCCTGAGCCTCTGGGGTCGGGAACCACTCAGCAAATAGTTCATCGCTGAGGCTGCTGGGAGTCTCGCCGTAGTCGAGGCGTCGCGTCGTGATCATCCGTACCTCTTGGCCGGTTTCGGAGGCTAAACTACTGAGTTTGTTAGCCAAGCTACTTTCTGTCAAAAGACTGAGCACCTCTCCTTGATCAATTACCCAGGTGTCAGTGCCTGCGGCCACAATGGGTAGGTCTTGCAAGCCCGTGGCGAGTGCTGGAGCTATGCCCAATACCAAACTCGCTATCAGGACAAGGATCATTCCCAAGAGATTGTTTTTGACCCTTGCAGCCCATCTAAACTGGAGCCACGGTTGTTTTGGTGGATGATTGACGCTGTTCATTCCCTTCTTTGCTCATGACGGATTCTGTTGAATATGGTACTACTGCTTCGGGATCAGCGTTTTGATTTTTGTAAGAGCATCAGGGCTGTGCTGCCGTGAGTTTTGTGCAACACCGGGCTAAATTGATCTAGATCAATTGACAGTGGCCGTTTGGGGTCATGTTCTATGGCTAGTTCTCCTGCCGGTGCCAGCAGTTGAAATTGGGCAATGCCTGAAAGAACGGGGGTGTATAGTGGACTGGCGTAGGGGGGGTCGAAATAAATGCGGTCAAAGGTTTGTCTTCTCAGTTTGGCTAAGCTCCGCACAACGTCGATGCAGTAAATCTCAAAAGTTTGCTGGGGCTGCGCGACTCTTTGCCAATTTTGGTGAATCAGGGCACATGCTCGTCGAGACTGCTCTATTCCAATGACCACGGCGGCTCCCCGACAGAGGGCTTCAGCCCCCATTGCCCCACTTCCACAACACAGATCGAGCCAGCGACAGTCTGCGATCGCATCTCCCCAGCGATAAAACACGGCTTCTCTAACCCGGGCAGCAGTGGGGCGAGTTTCCAGACCCGGGAGCGTCTTAATCTGGCGATTCCCGTAAATTCGCATGGCGACTAGACTGGCACGCAAGCCTGGATATGCTGTACGAAATTGGCCAAAATTTGCAGACCCGCCGTCGAGGACTTTTCCGGGTGGAACTGCACTGCCATCAGATTATCTTGAGCAATGGCAGCCGTAATCGTTTGAGTGCCGTGGGTGATGGTGGCTGCTGTCACAGTCGGATCCACTGGATCGACGTAGTATGAATGCACAAAATACACCCAGGGATTAAGGGGGAGGTGCTGCCACAGCGGCAGGTGGGAGTGCGTCAGCATCAACTGGTTCCAGCCCATATGGGGAATGGTGATACCTGGCTCGGGACGAAACCGCCGCACCCTTCCTGGGATAATCCCTAGTCCGGGGGATTGGCCTTCTTCACTGGCGTCAAATAGAATCTGAAGCCCCAAACAGATACCCAGAAAGGGTTTGCCGCTGGCAATAATGTCTTTAATGACGGGAATCAGATCCCGCGATCGCAGGTGCTCCATGGCCGGGTCAAAGGCACCGACCCCTGGCAACACCACCGCATCAGCTTTTTCTAGATCTTGAGCGCGGTCGGTGACCTGGGCTGTGGCTCCAGCCTTCTCCAGCCCTTTGCAAGCAGAGTGGAGATTGCCCATGTCGTAGTCGATGACACCAATAAGAGTCATGATGCTTGCCCTGATTTCTCGCCCATCCTAGCCTATTTAGGGGAGCAGACCCTCACAGGATCCGGCGTTCTGTAACCAAAGTGAGGCTGACCCATTCGCCGCGATCGCTGTAGCTACGCATGAATCGCTGGCGGAGATTGGCCTCAATCAACCACCCCGCCTCCAGAAAAAACGCTTGTCCGCTGACAATGGACTGGGGGCACAGACAAGAAGCGCCCCCCGGCAAGAGCAGTAAGTTCCTGGGTTGAGAGCCTTCCCCAAAAGTGATGCACGAGCCTGCAATTTGACCCGCTGTTTTCAGGGTATACTCCCCCATATTCAGGGTTTGGTGGAGAACCTGACCCGAGATTTCAACCCTCAAGTGGGTCGAGATTTTTTCTGGATCTTTGCCATCGGCATAGAGCGTGTGAGCCTGACCCTGCCAATATCCCACTAGATCCGTGATCTGAAGGGCAGCGGAGGCCGTAACACCAGAACCCGCCCGGCATTCTTGGATCAGGGTTAACTGGCTCAACTGTGGAGACGCTGCAAACATCAACACCAGACGCAGCCGCCGATCTCCCCAAATCATTGCCAGCTCTGCCCCGCACTGGCTGTAATGAGACCACTGCAACGTTCCTTGGGAAAAAGCCCCACCTGGGAAAAACGGGATATTGCGGCCTGGTCCTGGATAGGTGAAGCGCAGTGGCGTTTCTTGAACAGGGGCATTGGCAGGACATCGTCGCAGGCAAAAGTCAATGGTGTCCTCCGTCGATTGGGTCAGAGTCACCTGGCTGGGCGTGTCTTGAATCTTCTCCCCCGTCGGCGAAAGCGACAGAAAAGAACCCTCCCAGGTTCCCAGATTTTGTAATAAGCCCTGCCATTGAGCGCTCATTGCCACCCTAAAATGCCTGAATCCAGGCGTGAACTTCATAATCTGTCCAGATGCCATTTTTCCAGTAGGGATCGGACTCAATCCACTGGCGAACGGCGACTTCGCTATCAGCTTCGTAGATGCCGAAAACTTTCTTCAAGTCCTCGGTGGGACCTAAGGTAATCAGAGTGCCCACCGCTTTCTGGGCAGCCAGACCCTCCAGGTGTGCCTGACGAAAGGGTTCGCGCTTTTCCAGAACGTTCTCACAGTAGCTGCCCCACATCACATATTTGGCCATACTCTCTCTTTGCTGCCCAGTTCAAGGTGATTATACGACCGGGAGCATCACGCTGGTAAAAAACTGAATATGCAAAAACGCTCAGCAGGCATGAACCAGCCCAGGCAGAAGGGGGCATTACTCAAACACAGGTGACCTTAACATCCTCATCCAACCAACCTGATGGCAAAGAATTGAGATCCTGAAAGGATACTGCCCTTCGCCTTGTGTCCGAAAATGAGGGGTCATTGATGAGGAGTCACTTCACCAATCATTCCAGGACAAAACTCAACTTTGTTAGACTGAAAGCGCTGCTGAGCAACGGCTGCTTTTTCTTACCTTAGCTCCCTTACCTGTGCCTCCTATGACGCCGACTGCTTTATTGACTGCCCAAGAAATTCCTGCGTTGCAATACCGGGCGACCCGCGATCGCTTCGACGAAAGCTGGCGTGCCCCCCTTTCCACCTTGCTGGGGCTGGGTCGAGCTGCGGGGGCAGACTTTGTGGAGTTTTTTTTGGAGCGAGTCAATTACATTAGCTGCCTGGCTGAGGAAGACGCGATCACCACGATTACGCCCCGGCTGGCCACTGGGGCAGGGGTACGGGTATTTCGGGGCAAGGCAGACTGCTACGTGAGCACAAATGACCTCAGTTTCGGCGGCCTTAAAAGTGCCCTGGAAAAGGCTTTGTCGATTATGGGGCTGACACTTCCGAGCCTGAGCGCTTACATTCCCGAAATGAATCTGGAACTGCTGCGTGACTATGCCACGGCTCGGGGCAAGGAAGGGTGGCTGGCAGAGTGCAGCCCCATTGCTGAAATGGGCAATATTCTGCTGGCTGCGAATGAGGCGCTAAGGCAAAAAGCGCAGTATATCCAGTCGCGTCGAGCCAGCTATTTTCGGGACTGGCAAGAAGTGCTTGTGGCTGCCAGCGATGGTGTTTTTGCCCGAGATATTCGCCTCACCCAATCGGTCGGCTATAGTTTGCTCTGTGCCGATGGTAGCGATCGCGCCTCCATCAGTCAACGGGCGGGGGATACCCACAATCCCAATTTTCTGAGGGCGTGGGAGTATGACCTGGAGGCGGAAGCCGTGGCTGAGTCGGCTAGTAACATGTTGAGAGCCGACTACGTAGAGTCTGGAACCTACCCCATCATTATGGCCAATGAGTTTGGGGGGGTTATTTTCCACGAAGCCTGTGGTCACCTGTTGGAAACCACCCAGATCGAGCGCAAAACCACCCCCTTCATGGACAAAAAGGGCGAAAAAATTGCCCATGAAAGCCTCACGGCCTGGGATGAGGGGTTATCGCCTAACGCCTTTGGCACCATTGACATGGACGATGAAGGGATGCCTGCCCAGCGCACCCTATTGATTGAGAATGGCATCTTGAAGAATTTTCTCAGCGATCGCGCTGGCTCTATCCGCACCGGACATCCCCGCACCGGCAGTGGTCGCCGCCAGGGCTACACCTATGCTGCCGCCAGCCGCATGCGCAACACCTACATTGCCCCTGGCAGCTATACCCCTGAAGAACTGATGGCCTCAGTCGATAAGGGCATCTACTGCAAAAAAATGGGTGGGGGCAGTGTTGGGCCGACGGGACAGTTTAACTTTGCGGTGGATGAAGCCTATTTGATTGAGAATGGCAAAATTACCAAACCCCTCAAAGGTGCAACCTTAATTGGAGATGCCAAGGAAATTATGAATAAAATTTCCATGTGCTCCCAAGATCTAGGTCTGGCGGCAGGCTTCTGTGGCTCGGTCAGTGGCAGCATCTATGTGACCGTAGGCCAACCCCACATCAAGGTAGATTCCATCACCGTGGGGGGACGGTAAGTTTATCTGCTCCGATTAGGGCTAAAAATGGATAGTATAGGGATGAAATCATGATTCAGTCATGATTTGGTTGCTTTTACTCTGAGACTGAACAATGTCAAAAAAGATTCAGGTGAACTTTGATGATGGAGCGCTTGAGGTCATTGAGCGCCTCAAACAGGCAACTAGCGCCAATGCAGGAGATGTGATTCGGGATGCACTCAGCTTTTATGAGTGGGCAAGGCAGCAGTATGATGCAGGCAGGAAGGTTGGCACCATTGAAAATGGTAAGGGGGTCAGTGAGGTTATTTTGCCCTTTGAACTGCGGGGAATGTTGCGTGCGTCACAGTCTGCCAATGGGAAGTAAATGCCAGAAGAGCCTGCTAATTTGACCAGTACTGTGGAAGAAGAATTGGATGTCCGCTTGCCTTCTGGCAAAAGCATTACCTCCCAGAGACCGGTTACCCGAGAAGCCACCGCTTCTTCCCTGGGCAAGGTTATCGTCTGGACATTTGCCCTCAGCGTTGCAGCGTGCTTTGTGGTTGTTTTTATTGAAATTTATCGAACCACAGCGCAGTCCCAAGATTTGTCAGCTAGCTTTGAGCTGTTCAAAACAGTCTCAGCGGTGATGTCTGGCCCTCTGGGGTTTGTTTTGGGGTTTTATTTTCGGGAGAACGTCAAACCGTAAAACCCCCCTAAAGGCTGAAAAAAGTTAATTCAGGTTCCGAGGACGAGGATTGTCAACGTGTCAAACATTAGTGAAATTGCTGCGATCGCACAAGATAAAGCCACCCAATTGGGCATCTCCAAATTTGATGTCTATGGCTCTTCCGTGGATGAAGCCAGTGTCCAAGTTGATCACGGTGACCCCAAACAAACCAAAGCCTCCAATCGCTCCAGCGTCATGGTGCGGGTGTGGAATTCTGATCAAACGGTGGGCGTCACCAGCACCACAGATGTGGATGCCCTTGGACTAGAATTGGCGCTGAAAACGGCTCATGAAGCCAGCTTTTTTGGGCCTAAGGAACATGCCCCAGACTTTAGTCCAGAGGCTACCACTCCGATTCCAGATCACCCTGATGCGGTGTTTCCACCAGCAGAGATTGCCACATTGCTAGGGAAACTTGTGGGGGTTGAACAAGAACTTCTAGAGGCGCACCCGGCCATTGTAGATGTGCCCTACAATGGTCTTTCTCAGCGAGAAATTGAGCGTTTTTACCTCAACAGTGAAGGTGCCCTACGCCGGGAAGCACGATCCTATACCAGTTTGTACCTATACAGTAAGACTGAGCAACCTGGCAAAAAGCCTCGCAGTGCTGGTGCGTTTCGCATTAGTCCCAGTCTTGACCAGCTAGACATTCAGGGTTGCCTACAGGAGGCAGCCGAAAAAACCATCAGCCACCTGGAGTATGAAAAAATTCCCACAGGCAAGTACCGGGTGGTATTTTCACCGGAAGCATTTCTGAGTTTGTTGGGGGCTTTTTCTAACCTGTTTAATGCCCAAAGCATTTTGGACAACCGCAGTCTTTCTACCCCAGAGTCATTGGGCAGTGCGATCGCATCTCCGCTCCTCTCGGTCTATGATGATGCCTTGCATACCGATAACATTGCCCGGGTTGCCTTCGATGATGAAGGCACACCGACCCGACGTATTGCCCTAATTGAACAGGGAATTTTAGCCAACTTTCTCCACAGCGCTGGCAGTGCCAAGCGTCTACAGGCTATGCCTACCGGCCATGCTGGGATTGGAGCCAAGGTCAGCGTCAGCCCCCATTTCTACCATATCTGCCCCGGAAGTGCCCCCCAACAGACCTATAACCTGGCTACCGCAGACAATGTGATCTTAATTGACGACTTGCAAGCCCTACATGCTGGCGTTAAGTCCCTACAGGGTTCCTTCTCCCTGCCCTTTGACGGCTGGCTCGTCAATCAGGGGCAGCGCACCAGTATTGAATCTGCTACCGTTGCCGGAGACTTTCGAGAGCTACTAAAGGCGATTTTATATGTAGAGCCGGAATGTGAACTGACGCCTGCTGGGGTCTGCCCTCGCATTTGGGTCGATAGTCTCTCGATTACCGGAGAGTAACCCCTCTGAGCCCTACCTTAAAGACAGACTTTAACTACTGGAAGGTGCAAACTCAGGTGCCTTCCCAAGAGTGACCAGTAATTGCTTTAGTTCAGCAGTACTCTGACGATGCTGAGCTTCTGTTTCCTGGAGCTGTTGCCAATCTTCACTGGCAAGCTGCATGAGCTGCGATCGCAGCCCATTGAGGTGATTTTGGGTCGGCTCTAGCAACTGCTGATAGGTATTAACGCGACCCCACTGTTCCGAGAGACTCGCTTGCTCATCCTTAAGAGACTGGGCTTGCTGTTCAAGCTGTCCCCGTCGCTGCTCTTGCGCAGAGACCATAGACTCTAAGCCTGGGCGCATTTGTTGAATCACCGCCTGTAGATGCTCAATGTCGGCCTGCAATCGCCGAATGCCTTGCTCCCCTTCAGATTGCTTCTGCTCTAACGATTGAATTGCAGCCCCTAGCTCCATGAGATGATCTTTGGCAGGCATGGCATTCTGGGATCCATGACGCTGGGTCAGTACCTCCTGGTGGACTTTTACAACAGCCTCTTTTTCCTGGAGGGTTTCCCGTTGACCCTTAAGGGTTTGATCCAACAGTTGGTAACGCTGCTTTTCGTCCTCCAAATCACCCGCTAGGGTCATGCGGTCATACTCACTAGCCTGATTGATCTTGACTTGCAATTCATCAATGGCCTGCTGTTGAAGGGTTAATTCTTCTTCTTGATCGTTTACGAAACTGGAAAGCTTAGTCATTTCTTGCTGAAGCTTGGTAGTCTCAGCCTCAAGATCAGACAGCGAAATTTCCCAAAGGGCGCGTAAATTCACCTGCGCCCCGCCAGTCATCCCTTGTTGGATCTCATGGAGCTGCCGCAAGGATTGGGCATAGGCCTCCAGTTGACCCTGCCGCTCCTGCAATTGGTTAACTTTAAACCCAAGCACTTGCTCTTGCACCCGCAAATCCAGGGTATTGGTCTCAATGGTGCGCTGCTGCTCTTGCCAAAGCTGTTGGGCACTGTGCAGTTGATGCCACTGGTGGTTGATCTCGTCTTGCCGGTGTTGAGCCTGCTGCCGCTCTTGCTCTAAGGTTTGGTAGACACTCGACACAAAGCCCTGCTGCGCCTCTACCCCAGACAAGGCTTGATCAATGCGATTCCGAGTGGTATCGGTCACTAACGCAAGAGACTCAAGCTGGTGCAGCAACAATTCCATTTGATGCACTTGCTCATCACTGAGCCCAGTGGACTGGCTGGCGTTGTTCTCCTCAAACTCTCGCTGAGCCGTGTGGAGTCGTCCCCAGGCTTCCTCAAGTTGCTGGCGATCACGCTCAACCTGTTCCTTAAGCTGCAAAATTTGATTGCGACTTTCTTCAAACTCCTGTCGCTGCTGCTCAATCTTTTGAGCCTCTGACTCAAGCTGTTGCAACTCCTCGGCCCGAGCTTCCATATCTACCTCACGCCGAGTCAACTCCTGGCTTTGATAAATGAGCGACTGCTTCCAACCCTCAATTTCTTCTTCCTGAGAGCGAAATTTTTCCTTCATCCGGGAAAAATTCTTTAAAATTCCAATCAAATGACGAGTAGCATCCTGAACATTCTTGACATTTTGGTTACTATCTACCTCAACCAAAACCAAGACACCATCGCCAAAGTCACTGGCGGCCTCCGCAGGCAGCAGTTCTTCCCCCGAAACCATCGCCCAGTTTTGCTCAGATTGCTGACGAGCTAATAACTTGACCTCTGTTCGATGTCCGATGAATCCGCTCTTCCGATGGACTTCAGCTAGATACTGCACACTCGTGTCCCCTTACCCCTAATCTTGAACAGCAACATACATTAGATAGTCTTGAAGATAGCCTTGACTATCCTGCACCATTAACCGTCTCTTGAGTACAGCGCATTCGTCATTCATTTCAGGTAAGTACACAAAAATTAACACTTGACGACCCTTTGCAGGCACGACGGGCATTCTTGAGCTGACGCAACATGAAACGGGTGATCTAACAGATGGAAGTCTTGGCACAGACTGAAGCTTAGCGGCAGGACTCTTGAGTTGAGCACACCATTCAAGGTGACGCTCCTTAACCCTTGAGACACTCCCAACAGCTTGCCCCAGCTTATCAAGCCTAGCAGGCACAACTTCTGATCGCCATGGCCAGAAGCCTCAAGAAATTGACATCCAGGGCATCCCCCTGAGCTTGCCTATCTATCCCTGTGAGCACCTAACTTCCTTCCCTATTGTAATCACCCTTCTAAGACGAATCCGTGTTGGGTGATGTTGATGCAAATCCTAGCATTAGATGTTGACCTCCGCTAAGGTAAGCATAAGACTGGCCATAGCAATTTTGAACTGTGAAAGGTAATCTTGATCCTCGCAGGTCACTTGGCTCTTAGAAATGATACTCAGGTTTTGTAATTTGCTTGCACAGGCAGGGTATCCTAAGTTCGCAGCGAGGCAATGTCTTTGAGTTTGGGGCTGCAAGAGGTGTGATCTAAACGCCTCAGCTCATCCAATCGCTCAGGGTCTAAATCTTCGTCCACTTCAGTATGACTCAGTGAGGTCGGCACCAATCCGGGTAATCACCATGGCCAAAGTTTTGGTTGTTGATGACAGTATGACGCAGCGGCAGATCCTTAGCACCATGCTAGAAAAAATGGGACTAACGGTTTTGATCGCAACAGATGGCGTAGATGCCTTAGATAAAGTTCAAGGCAGTGAACCGGATATGGTCATGTTGGACATCGTCATGCCTCGCATGAACGGTTATGAGGTCTGCCGTAAAATCAAGTCCGATCCCAGAACTCAGCATATCCCAGTGGTCATTTGCTCCTCCAAATCAGAAGAGTTTGACTGCTATTGGGGCATGAAGCAAGGGGCTGACGCTTACCTCGCCAAACCTTTTACCCCCGCCGAGCTGCTGAACACCATTCAAAAGCTGATGCACAGTTACCAGGGAATAGATAGGGACAAACACTTATGTTAAGTAGCCCTGATTATCTAACCGATACAGAAATGTCAAACAGTGAGAGCTTCTCGGAGCTGCAAGCTTTGCAGCAACCCGAAGGAGAACTCTACCTCCGGTTCTTTGTCAGCTCAGGATATGAATTTGCCCTTCCAGCAACAGGAATTCGAGAGGTACTCTCCATTGCACCGGATTTGATCACTTCAGTTCCGAACACCTCCCCGATCTTGATGGGTGTGTTTAACCTTCGGGGACAGGTTGTTTGGATTGCCGATGTCGGTCAATTTTTGGGAGAAGCTCAACCAATTAATACGGATCGTGCCGAAATTTCAGTCGTTGCCGTAGAATCACAAGATATTTTAGTAGGGTTGGCGGTTGATCAAGTCACAGGGATGGATTGGTTATCCCCAGACCAGTTGTCTTTGTCAACCCAAGCCCCCGATCAGGTGGCTCCTTTTCTAAAAGGGGAATGGGAAATGGCTGAGGCGGCATACCAAAGATTGTGGCTTTTAGACCCCGTTGCCATTCTCCGCTCGGCTCGATGGGCAACCTAAAGGAGCCAATTTATAATACTGAAGCTTCAATCTTTAATCTTGGGATCATAATGTTTCTTGATCTCCCCTCTCACAAACGGCTCGACGAACTCAGATTTATGCATTGGCAGGAGTAGGCAGATGGCATTCAGCACGCAGTACGCACAAGACTATCAAGAAGCCGTAAGTGCTTATATGAAAGGAAACTACGATGAAGCCGCTTCGAACACAGATCGGTTGATTCAAGAATATCCTACCGATCCTAACCTGCGTCTGCTTCGCGGCCACATTGACTGCTGTTTACAGCAGTATAGCAAGGCAGTGGAACACTACCAGTCTGTGCTGACACTCACTCACGATGCCGAATTGCTGGACTGTGCCCGCATCAGCCTTGCTGAAGCGAATCAGTATTTACCGTCGGATGAGGGGAGTGGACTTCAGATGATCCCCAACGAACCGGCCACCCAATTAGCCATCTCCCAGCCAACTTCACCGACAGAGTTTTTCCCCGTACAGGTCGATAACTTGCCTGAAGATGCCACCCAGTTGCAAGGCTTAACTGCTTCTGCCCCAGGAGTTACGGAGCAAGATCCTAAGACCCTGACCGGTCTTATCGATCCCTTTGCCCTGGGCTCTTTTGAAGGCTCAGGCGATTCTGCCTATCCATCTGAACTAGACGAAGATGAAGACGTGACCCTGTTCAAAACAGATCCACCCCCACCCGATCCACAGTTACAGCACCCTGGCGCTGCTGAAGTTGGCCTGCCAGATGCATCTGCCCGTGAAGATAAATTTTCCGAGGATGCAGCCAATCCCATATCATCCCCAACTCAGAGCCTAGCCCCTTATGCAGATGAAGTGTCTGATCTCCTGACGCAAACAACCCCGAGCTGGCACGACGGAAGTCCAGCACAGACCCAAGAGCTTGGGGCATTTGAGGATCTTCACAGCACTCCGGACTTCACGGAAACCCAGCAATCGGACTTAGAACCTTCAGGGGAAGGCTCCCTGAACTTTCACGAGGAGGAAGACCGTGAAGATTTAGATACAGAGCTATTTGGCACCGTTGACGAAGTTCCCTCCCTTTCCTTGGCACAGCCCCCATCATCACCCCATGGACTGGTTACACCGGGGATGGCGGCAGCGCCTAGCGGCTATTTGCCCCTGTTGTCGGAGACCTCAGCTTCACCCGTTGGCAGCCAACAGAGCAAAGGGATTTTCGCGCCCTACATTCAGGCATCCTTGCAGCAAAAACAGGCCATCACAGCCACGGCTGTCGGAGCAATTTCAGCCTTGGCGGTTGTGGCTACAGGACAAATGACCCAGTCTCCCTGGCAATTCACCGGATTAGGGGCTTTAGCGGCTGGCTTGGCAGGTGGGGCAACAACCCTTGCCTTTGGTCAAGTTCTCACCAAGCAGATTAAAAACTCTACCAATGACCTCAACACTCAGTTGACTGCGGTTGCCCAGGGTGACTGGAGCGTGAAAGCGGCTGAATACTCTAACGACGAATTTGGTCAATTGGCCAAGAGTTTCAACCAAATGGCGCGCTTCATTGAAGCCACCACCAAAGAAGTGCAGCGAAAAGCCGAAGATCAAGAAAAATCCAAGGAAGATTTGCAGCGTCAGGTGATTCGCCTACTCGATGACGTAGAAGGAGCCGCTCGGGGTGACCTCACCGTTCAGGCTGAGGTGACTGCGGATATCCTAGGAGCCGTTGCTGACTCCTTTAACCTCACCATCTACAACCTCCAAAAAATTGTAAAACAGGTGAAAGTGGCGGCGCGAGAGGTAAACCGGGGGGCTGCAGAAAACGAAGAATTTGCCCGCGGCCTCTCCTCAGACGCACTGCGCCAAGCAGAAGAGTTAGCAGTCACCCTCAACTCGGTGCAGTTAATGACCAACTCCATTCAGGAAGTGGCCGAAAGTGCCCGAGCCGCTGACCAAGTGGCGCAGCGCGCTTCCGAAGCAGCGCTTAAAGGCGGTGAGTCGGTGGAGCGCACAGTGGCAGGGATTTTGCAGATTCGAGAAACCGTTGCGGAAACCACGCGTAAGGTGAAACGGCTCGCAGAATCATCCCAAGAAATTTCTAAGATTGTGGGGTTGATTTCTCAAATCGCCTCTCGCACGAACCTACTAGCTCTAAACGCCAGTATTGAAGCGGCTCGAGCCGGTGAATCGGGTCGGGGGTTTGCAGTGGTGGCTGATGAGGTGCGGCAATTGGCGGATCGAGCCGCTAAGTCTTCCAAAGAGATTGAGCAGATTGTGTTGCAAATTCAGGGTGAGACAAGCTCCGTGATGACCGCCATGGAAGAAGGAACTCAGCAGGTGATTGAGGGAACCCAACGGGCTGAACAAGCGAAGCGATCCTTGGAAGACATCATTCAAGTGTCCTCGCAAATTAATCAGCTTGTGGGTTCGATTACCCAGGCAACGTCTGAGCAAACCGAAACATCTCGATATGTGGCACAGGTGATGCAATCAGTGGAATTAACGGCTCAAGAGACCTCTCAAGAAGCACAGCGGGTTTCAGACTCTCTGCGTAACTTGGTGGGTGTTGCTCGGGATCTGCAATCTTCTGTGGAGCGTTTCCGCGTAGATGGCACTGAGTTTAGTGGGCGAGACTAAAACACGACGACAACGACAGTTGCATCAGCGGGACAAGATTTTAGGGGGGTAACTATGCAGCCAGAGCAGCAAAGAATTTTAGGATATTTTATTGAAGAAGCTAGGGAGCATCTCCAAACCATTGAGCATGGCTTGTTAAACTTGCAAGCTGCTATCGAAGATTCGGAGTTGCTCAATGAAGTGTTTCGAGCTGCACACTCAGTCAAGGGCGGAGCTGCCATGCTGGGTATTCACAGTATGCAAAAAATAGCCCACCGCCTTGAAGACTATTTCAAGGTTTTAAAGGAACATCCTATCCAGGCTGATCAAAAGTTGGAGTCTCTTTTCTTTCGGGGCTTTGATGCCCTGAATGCGTTAACAGAAGAACTGCAAACCACCTTGGCTCTGTCTGAAGAAACCTCGGAAAAAGCCCTTCAAGAAACTGAGCCTGTTTTTGCGGAGTTGCAAGCGCACTTGGCCTCGCTTGTGGGTGGTGCTGATTTAAGCTCGCTCTTTGAGACCGTGCCCAAAACTGAGGCTACGCAGCCACCTGCCGCTGCTGAAGACCTCCGACGGGTCTTTGAAACACAGGTGATGGAACAATTACAGCTGATGTTGCAACTATTCCAAGGGGGAGAAAGCCAAGCCAATCGCCGTCATCTCGATCAGATCTGCCAAGAGTTGGCTGCATTGGGTGATACCTACAAATTACCCCTTTGGTTTGAGTTGTTAGCCCAATCTTCCCTGGCGATTACCGCCGCTGACAATCAGTTTGATGTTCTTGCACCTATTATTCTGCCTGCCTTAAAACAGGCACGAGATACGGTACTGGCAGGCCGTGGCCACCAAATTGCTGTTCCTCAAGCTTTGCTAGCGCTAGTCCCTGCAGAAAACTTGTTCCTGGAAACTAGCCACTCTGGCGATGAGGCTGGGTTGGATTGGCTGACCCTGTTTGGCGAAGAAGCTGCTGCGACTTCAACTGGCCAGCAGCCTGCTGCTGAGGATGATTTTTGGGAGTCCCTTGCGGCTGAGTCTGAAAAACCCCCGGCTTCTGCCTCCCCCGTTTTTGGGGAGAGCAGCTCTACTCCAGCGCTAGCCTCGGCGCAGTCAGCGCAGACGTTTGTCGAGCTGGCAGCATTGTTGAGAGATCATGAATTAGCGCCGACAGAGCCGGTTGTGGAGCCTTCTCTAGTTCCAACTACGGTCTCTGAGTTTGGCTTTGAAGATCTTGAAAAGCTATTGGAGGAAACCCAAAGCAGCCCTTCTGGAGCGGTGAGTGCCCCAGTGCCGTCTCGCGCTCCGCGTCGAGGTGGCAGTCTCGCTCAAACCATGAAGGTGCCGACCAAGCAGCTTGATAACTTGAGCAATTTGGTTGGAGAGCTGGTGGTCAATCGCAATACCTTAGAAGATGGACAGGAGCGGCTGCGGCAGTTTTTAGATAATTTATCGTTTCAGGTGCAGCAGCTTGGCGATCTGGGACAGCAGATGCAAGATCTCTATGAGCGCTCGTTGCTGGAAATGTCTCTTTTGAACGCTCAGCAGCGTTCTAGTCGGAGCAATGGTAGTGACGAACGCTCGGAAGGGGGGGGAATCCATGCCACAGGGGCTCAGTTTGACGCCCTAGAGATGGATACGTTTACGGATTTCCACAGCATTTCTCAGGAAATGATTGAGCGCATTGTGCGTGTTCGAGAGGCAGCCTCTGATATTGAGTTTATTGTGGACTCATCTGAGCAGGTGACCCGCATGTTTCGTCAGGTGACGACACAGGTACAAGAGGGTCTTACGAAGTCACGTATGGTGCCGTTTTCTCAGGTTGCGGAGCGATTGCCCCGAGCGGTGCGTGATATCTCGCTCAAGTGTGGCAAACAGGCTCAACTGGAGCTAGAAGGCCGCGAAACACTGATTGACAAGGGCATTCTTGAGCGGATTTATGATCCCTTGACTCATTTGGTGAACAATGCTATTTACCATGGCATCGAACCTCCCAATGTTCGCCAAGCCTTGGGCAAGCCCCCAGAAGGTCTGATTAGAATTCGAGCTTTTTACCAGGGAAACCAAACGGTTATTGCCATTTCTGATGATGGAGCTGGCATTGATCCAGAGCGGATTAAAGCTAAAGCTCTGGAGAAAAAACTGATTACCCCCGAGGAAGCTGCTAATCTCTCTCGGCAAGAGCTTTATGCCCTAATCTTTCAGCCTGGGTTTACCACCCAAGAGCAAGTCAGTGATCTGGCTGGACGGGGTGTGGGGATGGATGTGGTGCGCAGCTCAATTCAAGAAGTGCGTGGGGTCATCAACACAGACTCTACTCTGGATAAGGGCACGACATTTACGATTCGGCTACCCCTGACGCTGAGTATTACCAAGGCGCTTTGCTGTGTGGATCAACATTGCCGGATTGCTTTCCCAATTGATGGGGTCGAAGACGTGCTGGATTTACCGAAGGAGCAGGTTGATTTTGACGAAGATGGGCGGGCAACCGTGATCTGGAAAGATCAGCCTATCCTCTGTAAGCCTCTTGCCGAGTTGCTTTCCTATAATCGTGTCTTGAAACGTAGCAGCGTTTACGGAAGTAACGCCAAGGATGATCGCATTGCCATAATTATTTTGCGCAGTGGGGATGACTTTGCTGCCATTCGGGTCGATCAGGTGATTGGCGAACAAGAGATTGTGATTAAGCAACTGGTGGGTCCTGTTCCTAAGCCTGTGGGTATTGCGGGGATCACGGTATTGGGGGATGGACGAGTGATGCCCATTGCTGATGTTCTGGAATTGATTGATTTGTCTCTGGAACGTCTTGAGCTGGGCAGTTCGCTGTGGAAAAACACCATTGATACCAGTGAGATGCCGCAGCATTCTGACCCCACCGTGTTGATTGTGGATGACTCGATCACGGTGCGAGAGCTGCTTTCGATGACGTTTCACAAGGTAGGCTATCGAGTGGAGCAAGCCCGAGATGGTCAGGAAGCCTGGGAAAAGCTGCGTTCGGGCCTGCCCTGTGATTTGGTTTTCTGTGATGTGGAAATGCCCCGCATGGATGGTTTGGAGTTGCTGTCGCGGATGCAGCAAGATGCTGATTTGCAGGATTTGCCGGTAGCGATGCTCACTTCGCGGGGGGCGGCGCGGCACAAGCAGATGGCTATTGAGTTAGGGGCGAAGGGCTATTTCACCAAACCCTATCTGGAGGAAGTGCTGCTGGAAGCGGCTCAGCGGATGCTCAACGGAGATGTCTTGGTGAAATAAGATTGTGGGGGTTAAGTTGGCAGGCCAGGCAGCAGTGAAGTCACTAGTGAGTTGAAGACAGTCAGCCAAATTGCACCAATTAGGGCGCTCCAAAATCCCCACCTGAGGCGAAATCCTTTGACTATGAGGGTGGCGATGCCGAAGGCGGCTGCATTGATGAGCAGGGTCAACAGGCCAAACGTCAGGAAATTAATGGGAAATAGAAAAAAGCCCAAGATTGCATTGAGGATGCCAAATACTGCCGCAGAAATAATGGCTGTGCCAAACTTGTCAATGTCTGTGCCCAGGGGTAGCTTGGACAGAATAAACAAGCTGATGCTGGTAATTAGCCAGACAACAAGAAGGTTAATCATTTCAACGTTCTCCCTACAGAAATTGTTTGATTAGAAAAGGGACGCCACAATCATACCGCCTCGCTATTTCGGCCAGATAGAACCTTTACAATTTGAGGTGGGCTGTCTGAGTTGAGGTGGATACTAAATTTTGAGCTCTGAGCTAATCATAGGAAATCTGAGCGGTGGCGTATTCAGCCCTGGAGCAGAAGTTACGGCGGATTCATCGGGAACTGCAACTGGGGGCTCTCGCTCTTGTTGGGGTTGTCTGTGCGGGTACCTTGTGGTACTGGCTGGTCGAGGGCTGGCGGTTCATTGATGCGCTCTATATGACGGTGATTACCCTGGCGACAGTGGGGTTTATGGAGGTGCAGCCCCTGGGCGATCGCGGTCGTGCCTTTACTGTGGCTTTAATTGTGATGGGCGTGGTTGCCATTGGCTACATTGCCAATCGTTTTGCAGATGCGGTGGTTCAGGGCTATCTTCAAGAGGGCATTCGGATTCGCCAGCGCCGCCGCGTCATGAACAGTCTCAATCAGCACTATATTCTGTGTGGGTTTGGCCGCACTGGCCGACAGATTGCCCTAGAGTTTGCGACCCAGGGTATTCCCTTTGTGGTGGTGGATGCTGACACCCAGGCAGCCCAGGCAGCTCAGGATATGGGTTATATGGCCATTCAGGGGGATGCCACCCTGGATGAAACCCTGCAACTCCTCAGTATTGAGAAGGCCATTTGTGTGGTGACCGCCCTGCCCTCGGATGCGGAGAATCTCTATACGGTGCTTTCCGCCAAAACCCTGAATCCCCAGGTGCGCGTGATTGCCCGCGCCAGTAATGAGGAGGCGATTCAGAAATTGCAGCGGGTGGGGGCAGATGCGGTGGTCTCACCCTATATCACGGGCGGCAAACGCATGGCGGCTTCTGCGCTACGTCCCCAGGTGATGGATTTTGTCGATGGTATTCTCACTGGGGGCGATCGCCCCTTTTACATGGAAGAATTTTGCATTGATGCCGAGTCTTGCCCTTTTGTGGGGCAAACGCTGCGACGCTCTGAGCTGCGATCGCGCACGGGGGCACTGGTACTAGCTATTCACCGCCAGGATCGCGAGTTGATCGTGGGGCCGACCGCAGATACGGAGCTGCGATCGCAAGACATTTTGATTTGTATGGGCACTGCCGAGCAACTGCAACACCTGAACCAACTGCTGAGTCCATTGAGCAATCACCCTCTGCAAACTCCCCTTTCGCCGGAACGTCGTTAAAACTCTGCCTCTTGCAAAACCGCCCCTATTGCCCGACACTTTTTTTGAATAAGGGCGTCAAGCAAGCTGGCTATTCTCTTCTGGCTCCAGAGAATGTCCTGGCCGATGGTGTTAGGCCAGAAGAGCAGCCACTGTATTCACAATTTTGAGGTGTGTGATGGTAAAGGGCTTTAGAGGATGGTCATTTCAACTGGGATGTCCGCTCTCAGTGGGGTTGATATGTCTCAGTGGGTGGAGCAGTAGACCGGTTCAAGGTCAATTCTTGCCACCCGCTTCCCGCCATCCCAGGCTGGCGCAGCGAACCAACACCCCCTACCCAGCCCAGACCCCAGCCTTGATCTTCCGTGCCAAAGCAGGGGAGCCAGCGGTTAATTTTAGATTGCCCCTGCCCCAAGGTGCTTTACCCCCCACCTCCCAAGCGACGATTTTGCAGGGATCTCAAATTGGTACTCTCAGCCTTCAGGTAGACCGCGATCGCATTCACTCCCTCGACCAATACACCTGGCAACTAGAGCCCAGTTCCTACGCCTACTTGGGACGCAGTGGCTATAAAGGCGTTCAACTGCACTACACCTACAGCGCCATTGATCAGCCAACCTCCACCCTGCGATTGTTTTGTCAAACCCTGGATTTACGCCAAGACGGTGAGCACCGATGTCGGCTGAGCGGATCTGGCCCCGTCTTGCAAGGTGACCTCAATACCCTAGGACGCTTAGATCTGGGTACCGTGGGCGATGCCCTCACCCCCACCCTCACTACCGAACAGCAGCGCTTTTACGATCGCGGATTTGAGTTGGGTCAGCGCGATCGCCAGATCAACCTCAGCGCCGACTACCAGCGCTATCGCTCAGAATATACCCCAACCTTTGCAGCCGATTTCCGCGAAGGCTATGCCACCGGCTATAGCAATGAACAGCCCCGTCCCCAATCCCCCAATGACCTTGGCACAGGCAACAGATCCATCTACGTGGGCAGAGGCAACCTGTTGATCTATCCAGCCAGTGGCCAATCTCGGGAGCAGCGCTATGCACTCACTGGCGTTGAGATTAGACCCGAAACCCCCGACCAAACACGCCTAGTGTGGACCGTAGAAAACCAAACTCAGCCAGTCGTGATGCTGGGGACTTCAGAGCCCGCAACGAGTCATCCAGATCGGCGCATCCGCCTCCGCGCCATTGACGACATTCCTGCCCAGGGCACCTTAGAAATTGGCTCTACCGGTCGCATTCGCACCCTAGAGCGTATTTTTATGGGCTCTAGCGATCAAGAGGTCACCCTGGACTTTCGACCCAATTAAAGCAGTTTTAACCCAGACTATGCGTCTTCAATCTCGCGCTGAGAGACCAAAGCTGTAGCAAAATTGGGATAGCACACACCGAGAAGCAACATGGCATCTGAGGTAAGGGTATCCACAGGCACCCGTCTGGAAACAGACACCATGGGGAGTATTGCTGTCCCCTGCGATCGCTACTGGGGCGCGCAAACCCAGCGATCGCTGACCTACTTTAACATTGGGACAGACACCCTCCCCCGTGCCATGATCCGCGCCCTAGCCTTGGTCAAACAGGCCGCCGCCATCGTCAATTGTGACCTAGGCAAACTGTCTCCAGAACTCGCTTCCCTGCTGATTCAGGCTGCTGTTGAAGTCATCGAAGGCCAGCTCGATGATCACTTTCCCCTGCGAGTCTGGCAGACCGGCAGCGGCACCCAAAGCAACATGAATGTCAATGAAGTAATCGCCAACCGGGGGAATCAACTGGCCGGATTTCCCCTGGGCAGTAAGCACCCCCTCCATCCCAACGATCACGTCAACCTATCCCAATCCTCAAACGATGTTTTTCCTGCCGCCATGCACATCGCAGCAGTTGAAGAACTGCATCGCCTTCGCCCCCAAGTGCAAGCACTTCGCGACGGGCTACAGCAAAAAGCCCAAGCCTTTGAGACACTCACCAAAATTGGTCGAACCCACCTCATGGATGCCGTTCCCCTCACCCTGGGGCAGGAATTTTCGGGATATGTGGCGCAACTCGATCAAAACCTGACCCGCCTAGACAACACCCTACCCCATCTCTATGAACTAGCCCTAGGGGGCACTGCGGTGGGCACCGGCTTAAATGCTCCCCCTCAATTTGGCACACAGGTCGCGGCAGTGCTAGCAGAACTCACCGGACTGCCCCTGATCACAGCACCCAATAAATTTGCCGCTCTCGCCGCTCATGATGCTCTAGTGATGGCCAGTGGTGCCCTCAAAACCCTGGCTGGCTCGCTGATCAAAATTGCTAACGATATTCGATGGCTGGGCTCTGGCCCCCGCTGCGGTTTGGGGGAACTGATTCTACCTGCGAATGAGCCAGGATCCTCAATTATGCCAGGGAAAGTGAACCCAACCCAGTGCGAGGCCATGACCATGGTCTGTGTGCAAGTGATGGGAAACGATACAGCAATCAGCATCGCAGGTAGCCAGGGCAACCTAGAACTCAACGTGTTTAAGCCGCTGATCATTCATAACCTCTTACACTCTATGCGTCTGCTTACCGATGCCTGTGCCGCATTTACGGCACATTTAATCATCGGCCTAGAGGCCAATCGTCCCCACTTGAAACAGACGGTACAGCGATCTTTAATGCTAGTGACGGCCTTGACGCCCCATATTGGTTATGATCGCGCTGCCGAAGTCGCCAAAAAAGCCTATACAGAAGGGAAAACCCTCAAAGAAGTCGGTGTCGCCTTAGGCTACCTAACAGCGGTTGAGTTCGACGCCTGGGTGCGTCCTGAACAGATGGCCCATCCCCATGGGCAGCCTAAGGAGTAGAGATGTCCCATGGAGCCATGTCACCGTGGCGGCAGCACAGCTTCAACCATTAACCCAGAACATTCCAGGAGCGCTTAAGTGTCAAGATTTCGGTTTTCAGCGACGATTGCCAGTCTTATGCTTCTGGTATCTGCTACGGTGCCAGGGGTTCGGGCTGAGCCAAATTCTCAAACCCAGCATATTGACTTTGAGTTCCCAACCGGTTTTTCAGAGCCCCGTCCCCTCGGCAGCGAAGCGCTGGGGTTATTCTACCCAGCTCAGGCTCCCCCCGGCAGTGAGCAAATGCGAATCACCTTGGTCGAACTGGATACTGAGCGCATTGAGTGGCTCAACATGAGCAATCAAGAACTGATGAGCTACCTTAAACATCTCTTTTTGGGGGTAAATAGTCCGGCTCGTTCCTATCAACAGCGCACTATTTTAGGGCAGCCACTCGCCGGAGAAGTGCATCTGCGTCAGAAGCCTCAGGGGGTGTCTTACCTGGAGCTCTATGTGGTGCCCCTAAGTACTGGGCACCATATCCTACTGGCCTTTGAGTCTGACACCCAAATGCCTTTGCAAAAAACAGAAGAGGCAATTCAAACCATTACTCAAAGTCTTCAGGAGCGTCCACCTCAGCCCAGAAAACGCCGTTCACCCCCCCGACGATCGCCCTTGGATCCTCTGTAGGTTTATAGGTTCATAAAGAAACCCCTGCACCAAAGTGCAGGGGTTTCAAACTAAATCCCTAGTTCAAGTTGAATCAGCCAAACTTGCTTGCCGTTGAAGCAATCAAGAAAGCTGCGTAGGTGAAAACATAACCCACTGCAAAGTGAGCCAGACCCACAACCCGAGCTTGAACAATGGACAGCGCCACTGGCTTGTCTTTCCAGCGCACCAGATTGGCCAAGGGCGTGCGCTCATGCGCCCAAACCAGGGTTTCAATCAGCTCTTGCCAGTATCCTCTCCAGGAAATCAGGAACATAAACCCAATGGCCCACACCAAATGGCCAAACAGGAAGATCCAGGCCCAAATCGAGAGATTATTGACACCGAAAGGATTGTAGCCATTGATCAACTGCGACGAGTTGAGCCACAAGTAATCTCGGAACCAACCCATCAGATAGGTCGAGCTTTCATTGAACTGAGCTACATTACCTTGCCAAATACCCAGATGTTTCCAGTGCCAGTAGAAAGTTAACCAGCCCAAGGTATTTAACATCCAGAACGTTGCCAGGTAGAAAGCATCCCAGGCAGAGATGTCGCAGGTGCCACCCCGACCCGGGCCATCACAGGGGAAGCTGTAGCCGAAGTCTTTTTTGTCCGGCATTAGCTTGGAGCCGCGAGCATCCAACGCACCCTTGACCAAAATCAAGGTGGTGGTGTGCAGACCCAGAGCAATGGCATGGTGAACCAAAAAGTCACCAGGGCCAATGGTCAAAAACAGAGAATTGGCACTGTTGTTGACAGCATCCAACCAGCCAGGCAGCCACACGTTCCCATAGTTGGGGTAAGCCGTGTAAGCCACACTGTCAGGATTCGACAGCAGAGCGTCAAAACCATAGAGCAGCTTGCCATGGGCAGCTTGAATCCACTGGGCAAATACCGGCTCAATGAGGATCTGCTTCTCAGGGGTACCAAAGGCTACCACCACATCATTGTGGACATAGAGACCTAAGGTATGGAAACCCAAGAACAAAGACACCCAGCTTAAGTGGGAAATAATCGCTTCCTTGTGATCGAGTACCCGAGCCAACACATTGTTCTTGTTGGCGGCAGGATCATAATCTCGTACCAAGAAGATGGCACCGTGGGCAAAGGCACCCAACATCAAGAATCCAGCAATGTATTCGTGATGGGTAAACAACGCCGCCATGGTGGTGTGGTCTTGGGCAATGAAGGCGTAGGGCGGCATGGAGTACATGTGCTGCGCCACCAAGGACGTCACCACACCCAAGCAGGCCAAATGCCAGCCGAGTTGGAAGTGAAGTGAGTTGTTGTAGGTATCGTAAATACCCTTGTGACCATCGCCGAGGCGACCACTCGGGGGCTTGTGAGCCTCCAAGATTTCTTTCATGCTGTGGCCAATACCGAATTGAGTTCGGTACATGTGACCCGCAATGATGAACAGAACCGCAATGGCCAAATGATGGTGGGCAATATCCGTCAGCCAAAGGGCTTCGGTTTGGGGATGAAAGCCACCTAAGAAGGTCAAGATTGCAGTTCCAGACCCATCAGCGGTACCAAAAATATGGCCAGCCGTATCTGGGTTCTGAGCGTAAACGCCCCAGTTTCCTGTGAAGAACGGTGCCAGACCCGCAGGGTGAGGCAAAGTGCTGAGGAAGTTATCCCAGCCCACATGCTGACCCCGAGCTTCAGGAATGGCCACATGTACCAAGTGCCCCGTCCAGGCCAGAGAACTGACCCCAAATAGGCCCGCCAAGTGATGGTTCATGCGGGACTCCGCATTTTTGAACCAAGAGAGGCTAGGACGGAATTTGGGTTGGAGGTGCAGCCAGCCCGCAAAGAGCATCACTGCAGCCAGAATCAGCAAAAAGATGGAGCCTTGATAGAGGTCACCATTGGTGCGCATACCGATGGTGTACCACCAGTGATAAACACCAGAGTAGGAAATATCCACCGGGTTGGATGCCCCCGCTTGGGTAAAAGCATCCACAGCACCAGGACCAAATTGAGGATCCCAAATCGCATGGGCGATGGGACGAATGTTCAGCGGATCTTTGATCCACTGTTCAAAGTTGCCTTGCCAAGCAACGTGAAACAGGTTACCCGAAACCCACAGGAAGATGATGGCAATGTGGCCAAAATGAGAGGCAAAAATCTTTTGGTAAAGATTTTCCTCGGTCATCCCATCATGGGTTTCAAAGTCATGGGCTGTTGCAATCCCATACCAAATCCGACGTGTTGTTGGATCTTGGGCAAGGTCTTGGCTAAATTTAGGAAATTTTGTTGCCATAAGTCTTTTAGTGTCCTCCTCGCCCTAACCTACAGAAATGATGCGAGCCAGGAAGAATGCCCAAGTGGTAGCAATTCCTCCTAGGAGGTAATGAGCCACCCCAACAGCACGGCCTTGAATAATACTCAAAGCACGAGGCTGAATTGCCGGAGCAACCTTCAACTTGTTGTGAGCCCACACAATAGACTCGATCAGCTCTTGCCAGTAACCACGGCCACTGAACAGGAACATGAGGCTAAAGGCCCATACAAAGTGGGCACCCAGGAACAACAGGCCATAGGCCGAAAGGGCTGAACCATAGGAACCAATCACTTGTGAGGCTTGTGCCCACAGGAAGTCACGCAACCAACCATTAATGGTGATCGCACTTTGGGCAAAGTTACCACCCGTGATATGGGAGATTGACCCATCGGGAGAAACTGTTCCCCAAACATCGGACTGCATCTTCCAACTAAAGTGGAAAATCACGATGGAGATGGAGTTATACATCCAGAACAGCCCCAGGAACACATGATCCCAAGAGGAAACCTGGCAAGTACCGCCCCGACCTGGACCATCGCAAGGGAAGCGGAAGCCCAGGTTAGCTTTGTCTGGAATCAGACGAGAGCTACGGGCAAACAGAACCCCTTTCAGCAGGATTAGGACTGTGACATGAATCGTAAAAGCATGAATGTGATGCACCATGAAGTCTGCTGTGCCCAGGGCAATCGGCATCATGGCAACCTTGCCACCTACGGCTACGGCACCTCCCCCAAAAGCATAGCTCACAGGAGCTAGAGCATTTGGTGCGGTTCCGCCGGGAGCCAGGGTGTGCAGGTTTTGCACCCATTGGGCAAAGATGGGCTGAAGTTGAATGCCCGTGTCAGAAAACATGTCTTGGGGACGACCAAAGGCTCGCATGGTGTCGTTGTGGACGTACAGGCCAAAGCTGTGGAAACCCAAGAAAATGCAAACCCAGTTTAAGTGGGAAATGATGGCATCACGATGACGGAGTACCCGATCCAGCAAGTTGTCTTGATGCACCGCTGGGTCATAGTCCCGAATCATGAAGATGCCAGCGTGGGCTGCACCCCCAACAATCAGGAAACCACCAATCCACATGTGGTGCGTAAACAGAGACAATTGCGTGGCATAGTCCGTCGCAATATACGGATAGGGAGGCATGGAATACATGTGGTGTGCCACAATCAGGGTCAAAGAACCCAGCAGAGCCAAGTTCCAAGACAACTGTGCATGCCAGGAAGTCGTGAAGACTTCGTACATCCCTTTGTGGCCTTCGCCAGTAAAGGGACCCTTGTGAGCCTCTAAAACTTCTTTGAAACTGTGACCAATGCCCCAGTTTGTGCGGTAGAAGTGCCCGGCAATGATGAATAGGACGGCAATGGCCAAGTGGTGGTGGGCTGTATCCGACAACCACAGTCCGCCAGTGACCGGATCTAAACCACCCTTGAAGGTCAAGAAGTCAGCGTACTGACCCCAGTTGAGCGTAAAGAAGGGTGTTAGTCCCTGGGCAAAGCTAGGATATAGCTCCACCATTAAGTCTTTATTGAGAATGAACTCATGGGGCAGGGGAATGTCCTGAGGGGCAACCCCGGCATCTAACAGCTTATTTATCGGTAGAGACACATGGATTTGGTGGCCCGCCCAACCTAGAGAGCCACAACCCAGCAGCCCTGCCAAGTGGTGGTTCATTGCCGACTCCACATTCTGGAACCATTCCAGCTTGGGAGCGCGCTTATGATAGTGGAACCAGCCGGCAAATAACATCAAACCAGCCATCACCAGGCCACCAATGGCCGTGCAGTAGAGCTGATAGGAATTTGTAATACCAGAGGCGCGCCACATTTGGAACAGACCAGAGGTGATCTGAATTCCATGGAAGCCGCCACCAACATCGGCATTCAAAATGTCTTGACCGACGATGGGCCAAACGACTTGAGCGCTTGGCTTGATGCCAGTTGGGTTGGTCAGCCAAGCTTCATAGTTCGAAAAGCGAGCGCCGTGAAAATACATGCCGCTTAACCAGATGAACACAACGGCTAGATGGCCAAAGTGTGCACTGAAAATTTTGCGGGAGACATCTTCAAGGTCGCTGGTGTGCGTATCAAAATCGTGAGCGAGAGCATGGAGGTTCCAAATCCAGGTTGTGGTTTGGGGACCTTTTGCAAGAGCGCGATCAAAGTGACCCGGTTGCCCCCACTTCTCGAAGGAAGTTGGGACGGGATCATTATCTACGGTAACTCTCACCTTTGCCTCTCGCTCCCCTGGGCTAATTGTCATTGAGACTCTCCTCTCGTTAGACAAGCAAGGAACGAGGATCCTCCTTTCCGCACATCTTCGCTGAATGGGTCGTCTGAGTGCTGTATGACAGATAACCAAGCCAATTTGGAGTTGAGAAAAATTTTTTCTCCAGATTGGGTGACTTATCACCCCTATGGCTTTACATTTCTCTACCTGTAACCATCAGAATGTCATTCAGAAAAAGATACTGAAGCAGCCTTGGAGACTGCCCGGTAGGAGTTCTCACTAGTGAATTATAGGAGTCCACCATTGCTTTTTCAGGTAATTAACAATAATTAAGGTGTTTACATAGGTGGCTAATAGATCAAAACGAATCTCATTTTTCTGAAGAATTCTTAACAATGTGTCTGATTTCGCAATATTTTTTTGCATTTTTCTGAAAGTCTGGGCAACTGAGCCAGGGTCAAGCAACGATGGGGTAGGGGGGAGCGTTGAGGACGCTTTGGCAGGTGAGTTCTGGCTTTGAGGCTGATAGCACCTTGAGAGATTTGGGGGGTAAGTTGGGTCAGTTGCCTGATTGGAATTAAAAAAATTCATGTTGCAGATAGTGAATTGCTATAGGAGAAGACCTCAGGATGAGTTCCATTGGCTGCACAGATTTGGCGCTGAGGAGCAGAATCTTTTCCGGTATAGTTCCCCTAGGACGAGATCCGCTGATTGAAGTCGTGGCAGGAGTTTGTCAAGCGTGTTTGAAAGTCGATGGCGACAAGTAATATCCCCGGTCATGGCAGCCTGCCTGGTGCTGTCACTGATGATGGGGCTGAGTGGCTGTGGGTCTTCTGGAGAAACAGCGGCTCAGTTGGGGTCGCAGGTGGTTACGGTGGCAGAGGTGTCTCCGCCAGAGGAAATTCAGGCACTCAGGCAAGTTCTAGAAAAATATCAGCCGCAAGTGAAGATTCTGTCTCCCCAGGCGGACGAGGTGCTGTCGAGCAATCGAGTAGCGGTGCGTTTGCGTGTAGAGGATCTACCCCTTTTCAAGAATGCAAGTTTAGAGCTGGGGCCACACTTGCACGTTTTTCTGGATGATCAGCCTTACCAGGCTGTTTATGATGCTAGTCAGCCGGTGGTGTTTGAGAATCTCACTCCAGGGAGTCACTCCATTCGCGTTTTTGCCAGTCGGCCCTGGCATGAGAGCTTTAAGAATGAGGGAGCCTTTGCCCAGGTCGATTTTCATGTCTTGACCCCCACCCATTCCAATCAAGTCATCAACGGACAGCCTCTGTTGACCTATAGTCGCCCCCAGGGGACTTACGGAGCTGAGCCAGTGATGTTGGACTATTACTTGTCCAATGTGCCCTTGCCGGGAAAACTCTCAGAAAATCCTGCTGACCTGCTTGAGAATTGGCGAATTCGGGTCACGGTAAATGGGGGTAGCTTTGAGCTTCAGGAATGGCAACCCATTTACCTGAGTGGCTTGAAGACGGGGCAGAACTGGATCAAGTTGGAACTCCTGGATAAACGGGGTCAACTGATCCCCAATGCTTTTAATGAGCAGGTTCGGGTGTTTGAGGTGCAGCCCCGGGGCAACGATAGTCTCTCAAGGCTCGTGCGGGGTGAGCTGACAGCCGCTCAGGCTCAGGGAATTGTCGATCCAGACTATAGGGAAAGCCCGGTAGAAGCGGTGACCCCTGATCAGGTGAGTACCCCAACTTCGGCGATTCAGAAGTCTCAAGAGCAGGCAAGAGATCGTTCTTCCCTTTCTGTGCCTGAGCCCCCTTCAGTGCCTGAGCTTGTACCCCCGAATCGCCAGCCAGCGCCTTCTAAGCTAGATGAACTGGTGGAACCACAGGATCAAGAGTCGGTTGCTGATACGGCTGAAGAAGAGGTTCAGTTGACGAGAGAAACGCTTCCAGAAGCGGTACCGAGTCGTCCGACTAAAGGTTGGTTTGGCCGCTTTCGGTCGGCACCTGCTGTTGTGCCTGAGCCTGCTGATGAGCAGCGCCCGACCCCTGCTGAGATCAACTCGGCTCCAGAGTCGGTCGATCTGGAAGTGCCTGTGTTCAAGTTAGAGGAGTCTCCCCTGTCTGATCACCTTGAGCCCGATGAAGATGCTGCGGCACCAGAAGAAGTGTTGACGCCTCCAACTGAACCTGTTGAAGGGGAGCCCTCTGGCTTAAAAGCGGGGTTCCAAAACCTCTGGAATCGGTTCCATCAGACCGGATCTGAGACTGTGAGCAGTCCGTCGGTGCTGTCCTCAGAAGCGGATCGGACGCTGGAGGCTCCATCTCCCGAGATCATTGTTGAGGATAATCCTCAGATGCAACCGTTAAGTCCCTTGTCCCCGATTGAGTCAGACCGTCTTCCGGCTCAGGAGACAGAGGGTACCGATGCTCCTGAATCTGATGCTGCTGTGTCTCCTTGGCAAGGGTTACTGAAACGTTTTCAGCCCAAGTCAGAACTTGTCCCAGATCAGATCATTGAAGAGACTTCTCCAATGCCTGAACTCAATTCCATGCCTGAACCTAGGGTGGAGGCTGACTCTGTAAATCAGCAGGCTGAGCGATTAGTTCCAACCCCGAAGGCTGAGACACCTCAGGAAACTTCTTCGGAGCGGGGTATCAATCTAGATGATCTGTTGCAAACCCAGGAGATTGATCTCGATAATCCAACCCTGGTGACTCCCTCAGCACCTCCGAAAATTCCCAGTCGATACTTGAAGAAACCTAAGGTGTCTGCGCCAAATCAGGTAGATCCCCTGTGATCATTTCCCAGATCTTGACATTTGGTGATTTGGCGTCAGGCTTGGCTCAATAGGCTAGGATTAGTGACGGTCTAAGTTGTTTGCGTCAACAACCCCACCCACAAGGGGATGAGGCTTGTGATTCAAGTTCCCATTTCTGGGCAGACCACAATAGGCTGATTGACCGCAGCCCTGAGTTTTAGAAAATCCTCACGAATATTCACCGCAGCGTTGTAATCCGCATGGCACTCATACCCACACTTCTTGCACCGAAATTCAGCCTGAGACGGGCGATTCCCTCGCTCAATATGTCCACATTGGCTGCATTTCTGAGACGTGTAGCGCGGGTCAACGAAGCCAACATTCACGCCTCTCGCTTCGGCTTTGTAGGTCACGAGTGCCTGGAATTGGTGAAAGCTCCATCCATGCAACTTGCGACGTTGAGCCTTCCTCATTTTGGCTCTACCGCGAATGTTCGTGAGGTCTTCAAAAACCAATGTTGCGCCGAACTGAACAGAATGAGCCAGGCGCTTACTCAGCACATGGTCACAATCTTTACGGAACCGTCTCTGTCTGCCAGATGCCCTTCTCAGGTGCCGTTTAGCAGATTTTGTGTCTTTGCTTTGCAGTCTTCGACGCAACTCAAACCGTCTATCCTCTACCTCCTTCCAGTGGTCAGAACCATACTTGCTCCCACGGCTATCAACCGCTGGAGACACAATCCCCAAGTCTACGCCCACAACCTCGTCAGTCGCACTTGTTTCAGGAGCTTCAGCCTCCATCACGACATGCAGCCACCATCGCCCTTTGCGGTCTTGCAACAAGTCTGCACTGGTGTTTTTCCAGTTCAAATACTGCCGGTAGTATTCAGCGATTTCAAAGGACAGTTTTACCCGTCCATTGAGGCTGAGAATCGACAATTCCGAACGGTAAAACCAGACGGTGTAAGACCTGGCATCGTAACGAATGGGGCACCGTTTCGAGGTT
>NZ_WVIC01000044.1:8412-33348 GCF_009939295.1 Petrachloros mirabilis ULC683 | reverse complement strand
TTAACTCGGGAGTTCCTTAGCACATTATGGGCTCTTTTTTCTTGCGCTTACCCTGATTATTGCGTGACCTTTGAGGGCAACTTTCAGATCCGAGTTTCTATTAATAGCGAGTTCTTGGTGCTGATCAGACGACAGGCACAAGTTGTTTCTATTAGAGAACTTGTTGTTGACACAAAGGTTGTACTGTTTGAGGGAATGAATCGAGATGAACTTTTTGCTCAAAAGGCTGGACTCTTGGAAGAAACGAGGGCGAATTGGCAGTATCGTACACTACTTGGTGCTTGGCGTGAACTGGTGAAAGAGTGGGTGCAAGAGTTCGACTACCCATCAATCAGCAATCAAATTTATCGTGAAAGTGGAGAAGACATTAGTGAAGCAGCCATCCAAACTTGGTTGAATGGCGATGATTTACTGACACTACCACGGTTGAAAGAGCATTTCTTATGGTTTATTCCGCTCCGTGCTCATTCAGGGTTTGAAGAATTTTGGAATACCGCAAATGACTTACGAAAAGCACGAAGACAATTGGGCAGAGTCATTTCCAAGTGTGCTCAGGAAGGCTGGCGCGATCGCAATCCCGATGACATTGTTTTTCAGTATCAACGGGTTTTTATCACGGTTGGAGAGTTGAGAGATGTTATGCAGATTTTGCAAGTTCTTCGACCGCCAGAACTGATTTCACATCCACCCGCTTATCCAATTAATCGGCTATTTCGCAATGGAGCATCATGATGCAATCTGAAATAATTCTGAGTGATGATGGATTAAATGTCTTAGATGCCTTGCAGCAGGAGAGACATTTGCAGTTTGTGGAAAGTTTCTATAAAGGCATACGAAGCCACATTACGGGCAATTCAGAGTATCGCCAGGTTATTCGAGGTGCAACTGAGCCACGACGATTGATGCCAACGGCATACCTGTCACCTCAAGCCCCTCCTTCTTCAGTTCCTACCAGCAGCCAACAGCAAAATTACTTTCGCCCCAGCAATTGTGGTTTAGCAATCAACCTTGCCTCTGAATGGGAGGAACAGGAAATACCCGTTGAACTAAATGTGCGATTCAGTGTATTTTTACCCAAGCTGGATCTCAAGGAGGTGGCACTGCGATCGCTCCGAACCCTGTGGCAACGACAAGATGTGTCTGCCAGTGCTAGGTGCACCATTCAGTCACTGGTAGAGCCAAACTCTCAGGCTCTTGCAAAATTGAATCAGTCAATCTCAGAGCAACTGTTCGCCATCATTAACGCACATAATCAAGATCCACAAGCTTGGCTGAATGGGCTGAATCGCTCAATCGATGACCTCTCGCCTCAGGAAGTGGAATACGCGAAAAGTGATCTGAGAAAGCTACAGCTTGAACTCCCCCAACGGATACTGACCAAACACACCAAGAAAACTAAGCCTGAAGACGCTGAAAAAAACGAAGAACTGGGACAGGTAGCCTCTGTAGACTACGTGGTTAAAGTAGAGGCTCAGAAACGAGAAAGTAGTGGGCAAAACCGTCTCCGATTATTCTTGCGAAATAAAACAACTGCGGTTGGGGGCTTCACCGATCCGCGTGATGGCGGAATATTCGGTGCCCATCTGGAAATTTTTATCCCAAGAGCATTATGGCAATCTATCGAACTCTCTCGCTTTCAAATTTCCTATCAAGTTGATTCCAGCATTCCCGCCCAAGGTATTAACTGTACTCCCGGTGCAGACCATACTTTAGACCCAATGCCCATCTGGACTGAGTTTTTGCCTGTTCACTGGCAAAAGCGTCTATATGCGCCAAATTTTGAGGCACCTTTTGAAAGACTGGCTCGGTCAACTGAGAATGCAGATCTTCAAGTTCTGAAAAAAATTCTCCAGAACATGAAAGCATACCAGAGCAATTGGCAAGCCCTAATTAACAAAAAATACTTCCAAAATGGAGGCATAGACAATACTGAAGATGCTCAAAAAGATTTAAATAAATTTGATGCAGAAATTGCTCGGTTTCATTTAGGCGTTCAAGTTCTGGAAAATCCAAAATATCGAAGCTTGAGACGAGGATTTAATCTGATGAACCAAACGTTTGCAGACATTGATCAGCAGCGTACCAACAGAGGAAAATCTCCCTATCAGAATTGGCGACCCTTTCAAATCATCTACATTGTTTGTAATCTGGCAGCTTTAGCATCACGGGAATGGTCAGAGGATTTTGCGGGAAATCCCCTGGCACAAATTGATCATGCAGCAGTAGTCCACTTCCCCACCGGAGGTGGGAAGTCAGAAGCTGTAATGGGAATTATTCTGACCCAAGCATTCTTTGATCGTTTACGCAGCAGAGATTGGGGCATTGTGGCTTGGTTACGTTATCCTCTAAGGCTGCTGACTTATCAACAGCTACAGCGATTTCTTGAAACATTAGTGGTTGCGGATAAAGTGAGGCAACAGCAACCAGACTTAGGTAAGACTCCTGAATTTACAGTGGGCTACTATGGTGGTCGTGAAAATAGCCCCAATGACTTAAAAAATTTGCCTGATGAGCTACAACGGTATGTTTCAAGAGCGAAACAGAAAATGCAGAATGATGGCATTCAAAGAATGCCAAGATTTTTGTTACTTTCGGACGTGGGATACTATGTCCCTGAGTCGATTCAGCAATATCGAATGGTGATGCGCTGCCCCCATTGTGGTTCAGAGAAAGTCCACACCTTTATTGATCGAGATACCAATGAGTTACGGCATCGTTGTGGTGCGCTTGGAGAATCACTGCCAGAAGAATCTTGTGGGCAGGAGATTCCTCTTTATATTGTTGATTCAGACATTTACAGTCGATTGCCAACTTTGGTGGTCGGTACTCTGGATAAGATTGCCAACATTACCTTCCGTCCAGCCAGTCGGACACTATTTGGTGCAGCCTCAAATATCTGCACGGTGCATGGTTTTGTCGCCAATAACACCTGTCACAAGCAGGAGTTTGGCACCTGTACTCGTAGGAACTTAAAAGCCCTACCTAAAGCGGCTATCGATCCAGGCATCCCTTTGATTTTTCAGGATGAACTGCATTTGTTGCGGGAGGAATTGGGTACTTTTGACGGGCATTATGAGGCATTAATTGATGCGATCCACCAAGAACGCGGCGCAATTCGTCCACGAGTTTTAGCAGCGACTGCAACGATTGAAGGAGCTGAACAACAAATTCGCCATTTGTACTGGCGAGATCTTTCTCAGTTCCCAGAACGTGGGCCTGATAGGGGACGGAGTTTTTATGCCAATGCCCACAGTAAGTATGTCACACGAGGTTTTGTAGGCTTGCGCCCCACAGCCGCAAATCCACTAGATTCAGCAATGGCGTTGTTGCAGGCGATTCGGACTGAGCTAGAGATCCTTCGGACTGATCCAACAACATTCAAAGTTAAGTATGGGTTGCCATCATTGACGGATGGCGAATTTCTAAAATTAGTCGATGATCACGACCTTTGCTGTACCTACGTCAATTCTAAAAATGATGGCTCGGATATTCGTCGCTCAATCAACGAGCAAGTCAAAGCTGGACTTCGAGAAGAATTCGGAGAAGATGCAGCCAGTCGCATGTTGCCTGAAGCAGTCACGCTCTCTGGAGATGATGATATTGAAACGGTTAAGGCAGTTCTCAAGCAGATGGAAACACCTCAGAAAGCTTTGACGGCTGAAGACCCAAATCGACTCTCTGATGTGGTGGCTACCAGCATGATTTCTCATGGAGTAGATATTGATCGCCTTAATCTGATGCTGTTCTTTGGCTGGCCGAATACAACAGCAGAGTACATTCAAGCATCAAGTCGTGCTGGACGAACAGTACCAGGATTAGTATTTATACTCTTCCGTCCTCAGCGTGCCCGTGAACGTGCCATTTTTGATTATTTCTCGAAGGCGCATGAGTATCTTGATCAGATGGTTGAAGCTGTTCCAATTGATCGGTTTGCCCATAATGCTCTTTACCGAACAGCTTTTGGCTTGATGCTTGGTCGTTTACTACATCTCGATGGTCCTGCTGCCCGCTCAGCTAATCAAGAAGTTGATTTAGCAGAACTGGATAAGCTGGATGAAGTTCAGAAGTTAATTGATGGCATTGGGGGAGGGCGATCTCGCATTGATTTAAAGGCCGTCGTAACAAAAATTCGAGCGACCCTTAACCCAGACGGTTGGGCAGAGGGACAAGTCTTTGATGAACCACTCAATCTTGTAGAGGATGCTTTTCTATCTCAAGTTAGAAAAATTGTTCAAGACCCCAACGAGAAGAGACACGTTACCAGTGGGTTGACCAAAGAAGACATTCCTCATGATTTTCGACTTTTGCTGTCACTGCGGGATGTAGATCCAGGCATCGACATTAACATTTATTAATTCGCATGGAGAATCCGCATGGCTAGACCAAAATATACTCGCTCAAAAGGACAGGTTCTCCATCGGTTTGAGCCAGGAGCCGTTGCCACCGCTCCTGCTGGAACAGCGGAAATTTTTAAACACTTTGCCCGGAAACAAGATAATCTCCGTGCAGACCTACGCGATGCTGTCGAGCAGGAACTGAGGCGATGGCGGCATTTTGACTCTCAAATGCAAGCTTTTCTGAATCACACAGCAGATTTAGTTCCAGTAGATATTGCATCTGTACAGGGTCAACGGCTTCAAATACGGGAATGCGCCAAGTGTGGAGCCATTCGTAATACAGGTGATCCGCAATGGCGCAAGCAGCCTGATGCTGTGTGTCATCAATGTGAGCATCCAACATTGAATGAAATCCCATTTGTATTTGCCCATGCCGATGGCACCATGCTTCAACTCACACCGGAACCTTGCCCAGAGCATGGGTACAGATTTTTAATTTTGGAACGTACTGCCTCAAAACGCTGGCGATGTCGAGTTTCAGGTTGTAGCCATACCAAACAGATTAATCGTGCTTTATCGACACGCTCTCTTATGCGTCAGCCTCAGATTGCAAATCGTGTTCAGGAAGCAACGGGCAGACTTCCTAACCCAATGATGAGCCTCTCACCCGTTTCTGATAAAAAACTGCAAGTTGTCCATTCCATTTCACGCATTGACCCAACCCCCAATTTTATCAAGTTCAAGAACTTGCCAGAGGCTCTATACACGCTTCTATGTATTCATTTAGAATATCTAGACTGGACTGGTAAACCTCTCTTAGAACTTCATGAAGTATTATCAGTTGTTGGAAGTGGAAGCCAAGAAGATCAAACTAAAGAAGAACAGCTCATTCAGACAATGAGAGAAAGTGGTTTGGATGAAGCCATAATCCAAACTATTCTGTCTAAAAATAAAGCGAAACAAGAAAATAATGTTGGTGGTCCAGTCGTATCTCAGGTACGTCAGGCACTGGACAAGCTTCCTACTCAGGCGATTGATTTGTTAGGAGACTCCCAAGCGGAAGCAGAAACTCATGATCGAGGAGAAGCGCTAACTCTCAAACAAGACAATGCCCGAACTTTGCGTGAACAACTAATCAATCGGGGTGTGCTGCTGGATCTCAAACGTGAAAGTATTGACGCTACAATTCAGCGCCTCAGCGGTTCTCCATTCAGCTTTTGCTTGGAAACTGCTAGAGATGATATGCGAACAAAGCTGGGAATTACCCAAGTTGAGGTCATTCAAGACCTCCCAATTATGCATCTTGCCTATGGTTACACCCGCCTTTCACACCAGCCAGAAGCTGCTGTTCTTTGGGCGTTTGATCGCACAAAATTTGACCTAGCAGGTGATGAGCCAACAGGAAACTGGATTCCTGCGCCAGTCTATAAACTCGAAACGGAAGCACTATCGTTTCAGTTTGATTCTAGGCGGATTTTGCGCTGGCTCCATGCAAACAATCTTGCTCCCGATTCTCAGACTATTTCGGAACCGACTTTATGGTTACTTCAACGCCATAGCCGAATTCATTGCCGAAGTGGGCCAGCTTTCAGCGATGCCCTCGACCCCGATTTCTTAATCCCCTGGTTAGTAGGTTCAGCCATCCACAGTGCAACACACCTAATGATTCGGGCGATCGCAGACCAAAGTAGTTTTGGTGAAACGGCTCTGTCTGAACATCTGCTGCTCAGCCTCAACCAAACCATCATTTTCGTGAATCGCCTACAGGAATTTTCTCTTGGCGGTCTTAAAACATTTTTTGAGCAGCGGCTCGATCAAGCCTTCAAAAACTTGCTGGAAGAACGCAGCGACTGTATGTTCGATCCTTACTGCGAGGAAACTTTGGGTGGAGCCTGCGCCGGATGCCTACATCTTCCAGAAGTAGTGTGTCGCCTTTTTAACAACGCTCTCAGCCGTATCTTGCTCTATGGTGGAGATTTAAGAACAGATATTGAGGGGGACGGTTCAGAGCGGACTCTTTGGAAAAATCCAAATCTTGAAGATCTTACTGGACAGTCAGAGTTCATTGGCTTTTGGGATAGACGTATCGATTAAAGTCAGTTCTTTCTATCAGGGATGCTTGTAATTGTCACTTCTGTGAGCAGATCTTGGTCTGTCTGACTCAACCACTTAATTTTCTTGATGGTTCCGTCGTAGGGCGATCGCACCACCCCCACCCCATCTAACCTCGCCTCCACATCCCTCAACTGCGACATCAACAATATCTGCTGCACCGACGCATCCTGGCGTACCTCACTCAGGTGAGAACCGCTATATCTCAATCTTGGCTCCAAACTCGCCCAAACCTGTCTAACAATCTCCAACACAATCAACTAAACCCATGCAAAACAAAGGCTGGAAGCCTTGCCCGTACTGTAAAACCCTTGATTGACTAAAAAGCTGGTGACAAGACTCGAACTTGCGACCGGCTGATTACAAATCAGCTGCTCTACCAACTGAGCTACACCAGCATTGGCATCACTTATTATACACAAGCCGCCTTACTCACCATGGCTCCAGCGCTTTAGCCAGGCCAAAACATCTTCAGGCAAGGGCTTGCGTTGGCGATTGATGGGGTTAATGCAAACGTGACGGGTGATGGCTTTGCTGACTAGCCGATCGGGATCTGCCGTTGTCGCAATTTCGTAGTCGATTTGAAATTCTTCGGGGGTGAGTAGGTCGGGCGTTAAACGAACCTGCTGCTCGTCACCACAAAAGGCAGGACGGAAGAAGTCAACGTTGGCATGGACAATGGGAATTGCGATCGCAGAGTTGCTAAAGAACTTCCAGATCTCAATGCCAGAGGCCATTAGCGACTCTTCATATGCTTCATGGCAGATGGCCAGCGTATTGGTGAAGTAGATCACCCCAGCCGCATCTGTATCTTGAAATCGAATTGTTCGGGTGTAGGTAAAGGGCATCTTGGCTCCGAACCGCGCTAGACGGCTTATCCTAATTGAGGAGTGTACCTTGTTAGGTTCAAGAAACCATGGAAGCCAAAGAATTTCTTAAGCGGTATGCCTCGGGAGCGCGAAATTTCAGTGGCATTGAACTGAGTGGAGCCTCTCTCTTCAACACAAAGCTAAGCTTCATCAACCTCAGCTTTGCTGACTTGAGTGGGGCAGATCTGCGTGGAGGAGACTTATTTGGTGCCGACTTGCAAAGTACCAACTTCCGAGACGCGAATTTGGCAGGTGTCAACCTGTCCCGCGCCAACCTACGGGGGGCAAAACTCTATGGCGCAGATCTGAGGGGAGCCAACCTGCGGAATGCCCGTTTCGTCGGTATCTTTTATGACCCATCAACCCAATTTCCAGACGGCTTTTGTCCCCCTGCCCCACCTGCCTAGCCTAGCGCTTAACCTTCTCGTACAACATAGGCAACCCCAGCGCCCAGCACTTCTGCCGAAATGCTGATCAAGCGATAAACCGCAACCGCCCCCAAGAGCAATCCGGGCGATAGCACTTCATCCAAAATATTGATAGCCGAAGCCTCGAACACCCCCAAGCCCCCAGGGGCTGGTATCACCAAGCTCAGAAACCAGGCAAAACTAAACCCTCCGAGCAGTTGACTCATATCTGCCCACTGGATGGGGGTGAAGGCCAACACCACACACAAAAAGGTAAGCCCCCGCAGCATCATAAACAATGTGGCCGCCAAGAGTGCCCCGACCGGATACTGTCCCATACAGTGTTGGAGATTGGGCTTGCCCCGACGCAGATGCAACCATCCCCAAATAGGATTGAGCACCCGAGGATGGAGTACCAGTAACACTAAAGCCAAACTGCCTAATTTCAAGAGCGGCTGAGCGCCATAAAATAAGCCAATGCCGAGAGCGCCAGCCATCACCAAGAGCGGTTCTAGCATCACACTCAGGGTGGCGAACTCTAGGGGGAGTCCCTGCTGTTGTGCAGCTCGAATTCGGCCATAAAAGTGCCACACACTCCCAGGCAAGTACTTGGCAGGGGAATTTTTTAAGAATGTGACCACGCTCCAGCGTTGGGGAACGGGATGCTGAAGTGCCCTTAGAATGCAGCCCCACAGACATCCACACCAGAGTTGCGCCATCAAGCCTAGCCCCAAAGCGGCAAACAGCCAAGACCGTCCCTGAATTTCAAGGGTGCGAACATCCTGCCAATGTTGAGTCAGCGTATGACCCAAAAAAACAAGGGTTGCTGCCATCAGTCCCCAGCGCCAGACAAAGCTGAGATGCCGCCCCATAGATTAAGTCCTTTGAAATGCTTGTTTGCAGCGAATTGGGAATTATCCCCCGCACTCTCAAACCACACCGAAAGGGTTTATACCCCTCTCTTTAACGTGCCCATTGGCCGTCACAGTAGCGCATTTTTGGAATTTTGGGCGGTGAATCTAATCAATTGACCGAACGACCCTGAGTTGGACAGGGATTGCCTAAAGGGTCAGTGATTGAGGATTGGTCTCAATCAACATGGACAAATCCTTTAAGAAGGCCGCTGCATCAGCCCCATAAATGACGCGATGGTCGCAGGTGAGGTTGACTTGCATTTGCCGCTTTACCCCAAACAACCCATCTGCGGCTGCCACAAGCTGAGGCTGAGAGGCTCCAATTGCCAGAATCGAACCTTGTCCAGGGGGCAGAATGGCATCAAAGGTGTTTACCCCATACATGCCCAAATTTGACATGGTAAAGGTGCCAGTACTGTATTCTTCTGGTTGCAACTGCTTGGCACGGGAGCGCTCCACCAGCCCCTTCCAGGTGCGTGATAGAGAATAGAGATCAATCTGGTCAGCATTCTGCAAGACTGGCGTGATCAACCCACCCCCTGGCATGGCCACCGCCACTGCCACATTGATGCTGCTGCGGTGCTGAATCCCCTGCTCGGCGTAGCACGCATTTAAAAGCGGGTGTTGGCGCAGGGTCACTGCAATTGCTTTGGCCAACAGAGCCGTCATGGTGACGCCTTTTGACTTTACCTGCTTATAAAGGTGATCTAGGCCATCGGTGGTAATGGTATATCCCACATGGAAGGTAGGAACCTGCAAGCTGGCCACCATGTTGCGCACCACGGCTTGTTGCAGGGTATTGAAAGGCACCAAGTCTCCAGACAGAGTTGGTAGAGCCGGGGCGGGCGAACCTTGGCCATTGCTCGGAGCCACGACAGGGGGGGCTAGGGTTGGGGTTGAGGCCGAGGCTAGTGCTGCGGGGGAGGCAGGCGCACTGGCTGGACGACCTGCTGCTGTCTCGACATCTGCTGCCACAATCCGCCCATGGGGGCCGCTGCCCTGGAGTGTTGCCAAATCAACTTTGAGTTGTTTGGCCAGTTTACGAGCGCGGGGGGAAACAATGGTGCGATCGCGCCTCACCGCAACGGGGGCCACACTCGGGGGCACAGCGGATGCTGCTGGGGCAGAGGCTGCCAGAGCGGGTTCTGGGGCTGGAGCTGCCGCTGCACCCCCCCCGGACTGTACTTTGGCCTGAGCCTCAGCGATTTCTGCTTCTGTTTCCGCAATCAAACCAATGGTGGCACCCACTGGCGCTGACTCCCCGGCTGGCGTGGTCACCACAGCCAGAAAGCCAGCATAAAAGGATTCTACGTCCATGTCTGCCTTGTCAGACTCAATCACGACGACCGTTTCGCCTTTCTCAACCGGATCTCCAGGAGACTTTGTCCAGGAAACAATTTTGCCTTCGGTCATGGTTGAGCTGAGCGCAGGCATGAAGACTTCATGAATCATGGGGCAGCGTTCCGATTCCAGTGAATATGTAACGTCAAAACTCTGACTTTTGATTTTAACCGAGGAAGAATCAGGAAAACAGGCATAGATGAGCCGTTTTAGACTTCACCTCGAATATCTTCAATCACCCCATCCCGCAGTAAAATCTCGACCTGCATCCGTCGTACCAGGTGATCCCCCTTCTGCACCGCAAAGAAACTGTCAATTTGACCTTGCTCCACCTCTTGCTCCATTTGAAAGAGCTGGACTTGATTGAGCTGCTGCAAGATTTGATTCTTTTGCTCTAATAGCTCGCTTTTGCGGCTATTGGCTTGCTGTTGAATATTTTGAATTTGAGCCTGCACTTGCTCAGATGGCTCAGCACTCTCTGCCCCAATAATCTTGATACTTTGCTTTTTAAGCTCATTGATCATCTGCTGCGCCTGTAGCTCTAACTGTTGGAGCTGTCCATCCAGTTGGTTGATTTGCGCTTGGAGTTGTTGCTGGGCTTCTTCTTTCCAGCGCGGAGTCACAACAGCCTTGACGGTAATAGCGCGGCGCAAGAGAAGCTGATCGGTCGGAACATCCATAGGTAAAAGTTCAGCAGTGCCAGATTAGAAAAACATCCTGTCGATCATATCGCGGTAGCGATCCATCACAACAGGGCGACGAATTTTTAGGGTTTGGGTCAGCAAGCCATTGTCAATGCTAAAAGGCTCTGACACAAAGGCAAAGGCACCGATGCGATCATCAGGACGATAGCTGGGGCGATTTTGCACTTCCCGAGCCAACTCCTTGCGATAGAGCGCTTGAACCGCTGGACTATCGAGCGTCCAGGTCTCACCGGTTGCCTTCTCGGTGATGCTGGGTACATCCAGAGTGGCATTTTGTGACTGTGCCCAAGCCGCTAGGGCATCAAAGTTAGGCACGATGAGCGCGCCTAGGAACCGTTGATCCTGGCCGACCACCACAATTTGATCAATATAGGGACTGCGAGCACAGGCATCTTCTAGGGGCTGAGGCTCAATATTTTCGCCATTGGATAGCACAATTGTGTCCTTGGCGCGTCCAGTCAAAATTAAATCTTGCTGCTGAGTCAGCCAACCCAAGTCGCCCGTATCAAACCACCCCTCGGGATCAATGGCCTTGGCCGTAGCTTCTGGGTTTTGATAGTAGCCCTGCATCACCTGTGGCCCACGGGCTAACACCAGCCCTTTTTGTTCAGCTGCCAGGGTTTGACGAGTCTGTGGATCGACAATCCGAATTTCGGTCTGCGGGATGGGCTGCCCCGCTGAGCGGCGCAAATTCCGCTGGGGACGTCGGGCGCTCAGCACAGGCGAGGTTTCGGTAAGACCATAGCCCACCAGCAAATCAATGCCGACAATTTCATAGAAGTTCTCAATGTGCATGGCCAGAGAGCCGCCGCCGCTCACAGATTGTCGAAATTGTCCTCCCAAGGCTTCTCGAATTTTGCCGTAGACCATCTTGTTCCCTAGGCTATGGAGCGGAGCCAGGAGCCAGGTTTGCAATTGTGCCAACAAGTGTTGCAAACCAGAGGGATGCAGGGTTTCGATATCTAGTCCCTGAACAATGCGTCGGGCTTTGATGTAGCGCTGACTGAGCCTAAAAAAGAAGCGGATCAATTTCTGCTTGGTGGCAGACTGCTCCCGAAACTGGCGTTGGATGGTTTCGTAAAGCGATTCCCACAGCCTGGGCACACTGGCCATATAGGCGGGTTTATAGGTTTGTAAGTCTCGTTTGATGTGACGAATATTGCTGTAGACTTGGGTGCAGCCTCGGGAGAGCATAAAGTATTCGGCAATACGGCCAAAGGAGTGCCAGGTGGGCAAGATGCTCAGGGTCACATCTCCAGGCTGGGGCTGAATCACTTTATCTAGGGTATTAAGCTGGTGCATCAGGTTACCATGGCTCAGCATCACCCCTTTAGGCCGTCCCGTTGTGCCCGAGGTATACAGTAGGGTCGCTAGGGTGTCCAATCCAAGGGGAACAGCTTTGACAGTACTGTGGGCTCCTTCGGTGAAGATTTGTCCAAAGTTGAGAACGGGCTGCGATATAGATAAGTCTGAGGTTTCATCGGAGAGAAGACCCACCACCTGAATTGGAAGTTGATCGAGGTAAGGTGTGAGCTTTTTCAGCGTAGCCAGATTCTCGGCTAGCAGTACCGTGGAGTTACTATTTTCTAAGATGTAGGCCAGTTCTTCCCCATCGGCTTGAGAACTGCGCACCACGTCTACGGCGCCGGCTAGGATGCTGCCCTGGTCAGCAATAAACCAGCGAGGACTATTGTCTGCGAACAGGGCGACTCGATCTCCAGGCTGAACGCCCAGCGTTTGCAGACCAGCAGCAAAACGCTGGAGTTGTTGATGGAGTTCGGCAAAGGTGAGACTCACTTCTGGATCGCTGTGGGGATCACGCAGGGCTACGGTTTGCCCAAACTGACTTGCCACCCGGGGCCAAACCTGAGAGAGGGACTCTAAGTCGGTATAGTCCATCTGCGAGGGTGTGTGATCTGCCATGGCGAGGCTCCCAAGTATTCAAAAAGGCTTTAGTTGCACTTCTCCCATGGAAACGCGCCAGAAGTCAACGCAGGTGGGTCTGACTTGGCTCAACAAATTCATGGGAACGGGGTAGGTGCGATCGCACCCAATTCTGAGTTGCCAGCCCATGAGGTAGGCGTGAAGATGCCGTCGGTAGGGATTCTTGGCGAAGTAACTTGTGGCAAGGCCGCCACCCTTGCCACAAGTTACTTGCAAACAAACGACTACCTGCCGGTTAACTTCTTTCTGAAGTTGTATTTCAAGCTACAACACTAAATATTTGTATACAGTACACAAAAAGAGTTTGTAGTCAACATTGGATTCAAATCAATGGGGTCATAGTCGCCGCGTCAGTTGCAAAGGCGGGGGGATTTTATGGCGCTATCAATTCGACAGATTGATCTGTAAACCGCTATAGTCTTATCTGCTATGCTCTACTGCCTTTCTGAAATCAACCAGATGAGCTAAGCAGATTTTGTCTCAGTCTTGGGTGAGGTGTTTGAGCATACTCCCACCATTGCTGAAGCAGCTTGGATTCAGCGGCTCTTTCACAGCCTGGAGCACTTGCATCAGGTCATGGGGGTCGTCGTGCAGGACATGACAGCCGAGGCGCAATTGAATTTGATTTGGGCGCTAATGACGGATAGCGTGGACTACAGCTTTATCAATGGCAAAAAGGTTGTCGATCAGGGACGATTGACGACCGTGGAACTGGCGCAGTTGGTGGAGCGCACCCATCAGCTATCCCAGCAAATTCTGGCGTAAACCTCTGCTACCCTGAGACGGGATACTTTATGCCTTTGATTTATTTTTGGGCATTGCCCGAAGTTTCGCACAGAAAGCCATGATTATTATCGTGATGGGAGTTAGTGGCTCTGGCAAAACCACCCTGGGGAAACAGTTGGCTCTGTGTCTGAACTGGGAGTTTCAGGATGCAGACGGGTTTCACGCTCCAGCACAAATTGCCAAGATGCGCCAGGGAATTCCCCTAACAGATGCGGATCGGGCACCCTGGCTGCAAAGGCTGCGGGTTTCTATTGAGCAGTGGCAAGCTGCTCAATGCTCTGTTGTTCTGGCCTGCTCTGCGCTCAAAGCCCGGTATCGCCACCAGATTGACCCCAATGAACAATGCCAGTGGGTCTACTTGCAAGGATCCTTTGAGTTGTTTCAGCACCGGCTGGCCCAGCGACTCGATCACTATATGCCTGCCAGCTTGTTGCAAAGCCAGTTCGAGTCTCTGGAGGAGCCTCAAAACGCCATTGTTGTTGGTGCAGCCTTACCGATTGCGGTATTGGTGCAGCAAGTGAAGGCGCAGCTAGATTTGGACATCCCAGCAATCAGTCTGGAAGAAAATTCGCTGGAATCCTAGAGGTAATGATAGGGTTGTTAACCCTCTAATCTCCCGTTGGGACAGGACTTGAGAGGTTGCTCCTCAGTATCCACATCATGAATTCGCTGTTAAGATCCAGGTCTGGATAAGGGTGGGGCTATCAGGGTTATATGCTCAGAAAATTCAAGAGAAGAATAGGGTTTGACTGAGGGCATTAGGGGGCTGCATGGGCGGGTGCGGCAGGCAGTGTGAACCAGAAGGTTGAACCTTGACCCAGTTGAGCCGTTACGCCAATAGCTCCGCCATGGTGCTCAACAATTTTTTTGCAGAGCGCTAGACCGATCCCAGTTCCAGGATACTCTGCACGGGTATGGAGCCGCTGGAAAATGGGAAAGATGCGATCGCAGTATTCTGGGGCAATACCAATGCCATTATCCTGCACTGTAATCCGCCAGTGCTGATTTTCAAAGACAGCCTGAACATGAATTTTGGGGGGTAATTCTCGCCGAAACTTAAGGGCATTTTCTAGCAAATTTTGGAGGAGCTGGGTGAGCTGGGTGGCATCCCCCAAAACCGTGGGCAAGGGCGAACAGGTGACCTGAGCTTTACAATCAGCAATGGCAAGCTGGAGGTTGGCCAGGGCGGCTTGCCATACGGTGGGTAACGCCACGGGCTGAAACGGTTGGGTGCGGGTACTGAGGCGAGAGTAGCGCAGTAGTGCCTGAATCAACGCCTGCATCCGGGTTGCCCCTTCTACTGCATAGTGAATAAATTCATCGGCGGTGGTATCTAGCTGACCCTGATAGCGCCGCTCTAGCAGTTGCAGATAACTGGTCACCATGCGTAGCGGCTCCTGAAGATCATGGGAGGCCACATAGGCAAACTGCTGCAAGTCCTCATTAGAACGAGCCAATTCCTGACGCTGTTGAGTTTCGCGCTCTAAGAGTGCAGCCTGGTCAAGGGCAATGCCAATTTGGTTGGCCAACTGCTGCATCAGCTCTATTTCAGAAGCCAGCCAATGGCGGGGAACTGCACATTGATGGGCAATCAGCAGCCCCCATAAGCGAGACTGACACAAGAGCGGAATCACCAGCTTGGACTTCACCTGAAACTCACGCAAAAAGTCTAGTAAACAGGAGGTTGCATTTGATTCATCTACGTTGGGTAACTGATAGACACGACCATCGCGGTATTGGCGTAGGTAATCAGAACTAAAGCAATCATCCCGAAGGCTTTCGTTGATCACCGAAGACCACCCTGGACTGACGGCTTCCTGAAGCACCGATCCCCCAGATCCCTCAGGCCAAAATTGAAAGATCAGCACCCGGTCAGCCTGAAGTACCCGATGCACCTCCGTGACCACGGTGCGTAAGATGTCTTCCAGTTGCAGCGACTGGCGAATTTTGAGGGTCAGCTCCGCAAATAATTGTGCCCGCTCGGTCTGGTGCTGCAATGCTAGCGCTGCTCGCTGGCGCTCTAGCTCTGAGCTGGCACGAATAGCAAAAATTTGTAGCACCTCAGCAATCAACTGAGTATCTTGAAAGGGCTGACGGCTGATCACCGCTAACAATCCTAAGGCTTGTCCAGTGGCATCCATCAGCGGAACTCCCGCATAGCTCTCGGCTTGGAGTTGCTTTAACACCTCATCCTGGGGAAACTGTTGCTGCACCCCCTGGGAATACAAACGCAACTGTTGCCCCACCACTTCACTGCCGGGGCTATGGGTCAGAGCATAGTCCTTGAGGGTGAGGGGTTGACCTTCACTCCAACCCGCTACGACTCGCAAACTTTGGGTGGGGGTGAGTTCTCCAATCAGGGCATACTCGATGGGTAAAACTTCAGTGAGAACTTCGACCAAAGACTGGAAAAAGGCATCGCCGATGGTAGCAGATAGCCCCACGGCAATGTGGCTTAGGGTTTCACTGCGATGCCGATGATCGGTCACATCTAAGGTGACTCCATTCAGACGAAGGGGTTGTCCCTCGGCGTCGTAGACCCCTTGACCCACTGATAAAATCCAGTGGGCACTGCCATCGGGCCAGAGGACTCGATACTCTGCCTCATAGGGGGTGTGGTTGGCCAAAGCCTGCGTGACGGCTTCACGAACCAGTACCCGATCATCGGCATGAATATGGTTTAGCCAGTCTGTGTAGGTCAAGGTGAGGTCAGTTGGCAAACCAACATCGGTTTTAGATTGAGCTGAGATGGTGAGGGTCTGCGTCAGGAGGTCGAGTTGCCAGGCACCCAGTTTGGCGGCTTGGAGGGCGAGTTGGATTCGTTGCTCTTGTTCTTGGGCCTCAGCCTCTGCTTGTCTTCGTTGAGTAATGTCTCGGGCAATGGCGTAGAGACATTTATCTTCGAGGGAGAAAATCGCCATCCAGGCCAACCAGCGATAGCTGCCATCGTCACAGCGGTAACGGTTTTCAAAGTGAAGGGTCGGAATTCCGGTTCGCAGTTTATCGATTTCAGCCAGGGTGGCTGCCTGATCGTCTGGATGCACGAAGGCCAAAAACGGCTGGGTCAAAAGCACGGCCTGGGAATGTCCCAAGATCTGGGTAAAGGCTGGGTTGACAGACTTAAAATGCCCATCTAAGTCGGCAACACAGAGCATGTCTTGAGAGAGCAAAAATAATTGCTCTAGTTCCCGAGCTGAGGGAATGCTCAGATCCTTGGCGTCGGATGCCTCAGAACCCGCTCCGACTTTTTTCGGTGCAGGCAAAGGCAAGGGAGGTTCAGGCTGGAAGGATGAGGTTTTAGGATTCATGTGCCATGGAACTCAGATGATTCCGAATAGAGCTAAGGTGCGATCGCGCCCCCTAAGGATCTAGATGCCCCCTAACTTTCAAGCGTATCGCTATTTCTGAGGAACAGTCTCCCAAGCACTGGGTCATCCCCCCAAATCCCCAGGTTTTGAGAATTTTGGGGATAGGTTCGAGGTGAGTTCAAGAGCCAGTCGAAAAGGCAAGCCGATGTTAAGCTAGCAGTACCGCACGAAATTTTGCTTAAGGACGCGAAACACGGTGTCATCTCCAACCCTTAGCCACCAGTCCCGTACCCATCTTGAGCGCTCGCCGGGTTTTGTAATGGGGGTTCTCAACACCGCAGGCTCAACGATTTTGGCGGTATCCTTACTGAGCAGTGCTGTTGTTGCAGGAAGTCTGGTTGGCCTCGCCATCAGCTTTCGCAACTTGCCGGATGTGCGCTTGCTCCAAGGATACATTCCCAGCGAAACCACCCACATTTACGACATCAAGGGCACCCCCCTTGCCAGCCTTCACTCCGAAGAAAACCGAGAAGTAGTGCCCCTAGATGACATTTCTCCGCAGCTCAAGCGAGCAGTTTTGGCCATTGAAGACAGCAACTTTTACGAACATGGAGGCGTGAATCCCGTTGGTATTGCCCGGGCGACCCTCGTCAACATCCGATCGGGGCGTACCGTGGAAGGAGCCTCTACCCTGACCCAGCAGCTAGCCAAAAACTTGTTCTTGTCACCCGAGCAGGCCATTACCCGCAAGCTTTCTGAAGCCGTGCTGGCCTTGCGCATGGAAAAAGTATTCGAGAAAGATGAAATTCTAGAAAAGTACCTGAACCAGGTGTACTGGGGACATAACACCTACGGAGTAGAAACCGCTGCCGAGAGCTATTTCAACAAATCCGCTGCTGACCTGACCCTCGGTGAAGCGGCCATGATGGCGGGCATTATTCAAGCCCCAGAAGCATTCAGCCCCTTCGTGGACTTTGAGGTCGCCAAGCGCCGCCAAGAAATTGTCTTAAATCGGATGTTAGAACTGGGCTGGATTACGGCTTCAGAAGCAGAAGTAGCTCGGAATGAAACGCTTCAGCTCGGACAGATTACTTCCTTTACCCGGAGCCGGTCTCCCTTTGTCACCAATACGGTGGTACAGGAGTTGACTGACCGCTTTGGCCAAGAAGCCCTGATGCGAGGGGGGCTCCGGGTGCAAACCACCGTCGATATCAACATGCAAGAGGCGGCAGAGCGAACCGTTCAAGAGTGGCACCAGATTTTGTATTCCCAGGGGGTCTATGCAGATCAAATGGCTCTGGTGGCCGTAGACCCCCGGACGCACTTTGTGAAAGCGATTGTGGGCGGCGTTGACAAGAATAAAACTGAGTTTAATCGAGCCACCCAAGCAATTCGACAACCCGGTTCTGCCTTTAAGCCCTTTGTCTTCTATACGGCTTTTGCCAGTGGTCAGTACGCCCCTGATAGCTCTATTGACGACAGTCCCGTCAGTTTTGACGATGGCAGCTATGAGCGCTATGTCCCCCAAAACTATGACCGCACCTTTGCGGGCACCATGTCTATCCGAGCGGCGCTAGCACAGTCGCGTAACATTCCGGCCATTACCCTGGGGCAGCGGGTGGGGTTGGAAAAAGTGATTGATGTTTGTCGGGTAATGGGCATTAAAAGCCCCATGCCTCCCGTGATTTCCCTGCCCTTGGGGTCTGTGGATCTGACGCCACTGGAAATGGCCGCGGCCTACGCCACCTTTGCTAGCAATGGTTGGCAGTCTCCTACCACTGCCATTGCCCAGGTGACAGATAGCAGCGGTCGGCTACTCCTAGACAACACCCCTAAGCCCCAGTTGGTGCTAGACCCCTGGGCTGCGGCTGCCCTGAACCAAACAATGACCAGTGTGATCACTGAGGGGACGGGGCGGTCTGCCAATATTGGCCGGCAAGCTGCGGGCAAAACGGGAACGACTTCCTCTGAGCGAGACATCTGGTTTGTGGGTCATGTTCCACAGTTGTCGGTTGCGGTCTGGGCGGGCAACGATGACTATACCCGGATTGGACAGGGAGCCACGGGTGGGGGGTTCATGGCTCCTGTTTGGGCCGATTTTATGCGTCAAGCGTTGCGTGACCAGCCCGTAGAATACTTTAAGCCAGCCAGTAATTTTACTCGCCCTGCCAGCCAGTAAAGCTGGAGGATTTGAGCCTCGTGTTAGTTCATGGCAGCCCGTTGAGCTAGAGTTGCTAGATTTGCAAAGGACATCAGAGTAGCGCCCTGAATCGCTAGAATGAGGCTTGATAGAGTCTCAAACCCCTGAAGGTACTTCTATGTCTGCAACATTAGAACTCACTCCAGAAAATGTCGAAACGGTTTTAGATGAGCTGCGCCCCTATCTGATGGCAGATGGCGGTAATGTCGAGTTGGTTGAATTGGAAGGTCCAGTGGTTCGTCTGCGCCTGCAAGGAGCCTGTGGATCTTGCCCAAGCTCAACCATGACCCTGCGGATGGGCATTGAACGCAAGCTTCGAGAAACGATTCCTGAAATTGCGGAAGTGGAGCAGGTCATATAGCGTCTTCGGCGGAGCCAACGGCTGCGATCGCAGCCTCTAGCGCTAGCGACACATGGGTCCAGTGGGTGCCCCCCTGGCAAAACACCACATAGGGTTTACGCAGCGGGCCATCGGCAGAAAATTCTGAGGTACTGCCGTCAATGAAAGTGCCTCCAGCCATGACTAAATCGCTTTCGTATCCCGGCATCCCTGCCGGAACTGGGTCTAAGTATGCGCCAACTGGAGAGTGCTGCTGAATAGCCCGACAAAACGCCACCAGCTTTTGGGGACACCCCAGTTGCACTGCCTGAATCACATCGCGTCGAGCCTCCTGGGGCAACGGATTCACCGGATAGCCCAAATTTTGAAACACTTGAGCCGTCAGGTGGTTTCCCTTGAGAGCCTCCCCCACCATCTGGGGTGCCAAGAATAACCCCTGAAAAAGGAGGCGATTTTGATCAAAGGTAGCCCCGCCCGTTGAGCCAATTCCTGGCGCAGTTAAGCGACAGGTGGCTGCCTCGACCAAATCTGCTCGACCGGCCACATACCCCCCAGCAGGAACCAGGGTTCCCCCTGGATTTTTAATTAGCGATCCGGCAATCAAGTCAGCCCCCACCCCTGGGGGCTCCTGCTCAGCCACAAACTCGCCATAACAGTTGTCTACAAAGCAAACCGTGTCTGGATTTTGACCTTTCACACAAGTCACTAGCTTAGCGATGTCCTCAAGACTGAGACTAGGCCGCCAAGTATAGCCACAGGAGCGCTGAATTAAGACCATGCGAGTTTGTGTTTGAATCGCACCTTCGAGGGTCGCCCAGTCTAGGGTTCCCCCTGGAGTTAGTGCCACTTGCCGATAGTGAATGCCAAACTCAGCCAAGGATCCTTGTCCCTGTCCTCGAAGTCCAATCACCTCTTCGAGGGTGTCATAGGGAGAGCCAGCCACGGCCACCAACTCATCCCCAGGCCGTAGAACCCCAAACAGGGCACAGGCAATGGCATGAGTGCCCGAGACGAACTGCACCCGCACCGCTGCGGCCTCTGCCCCCATGACTTGAGCAAAGACCCGATCTAAAGTTTGGCGGCCAAGGTCATCATGACCATAGCCCGTCATCCCAGCAAAATGATGAACACCAACCCGGTGATCGCGAAAGGCCGATAAGACGCGCTGCAAATTTACCTTGACTTGGGCGTCAATTTTAGAAAAGATTGGGGTCAGTTCTATCTCTACCGTCTGTAAATGTATCCGAGGATTCATTAGGGTGAATTTTTCCCAATCACGTTACTCATCTAGGGGGTCAAACAGTCCGCATGACTACTGCAACCATCAAAAAATCGCCAATTGCCTGGTCCATTGTTCTTTTCATGGCCGCTATTCACCTGGGGGCACTGGGTGTTCTTTTGCCAGGTACCTTTAGCTGGACAGCTGTGGGTCTAGCGATTTTTTTGCACTGGGTGACGGGAGGACTAGGAATTACCCTGGGATGGCACCGTCTTTTAAGCCATCGCAGCTTTCAGACCCCCAAGTGGGTGGAATATACTCTAGTCTTTTGCGGCGCTTTGGCCTGTGAGGGTGGCGTGATCGAATGGGTGGGGCTACACCGGAACCACCACATCCACTCAGACCAAGAGCGAGATCAGCATAACTCAAACCGGGGTTTTTGGTGGAGCCACATGGGGTGGATGCTCTACGACGTTCCTGCCAAGGCTGAGGTACAGCGGTTAACCAAGGATATTAACAGTGATCCTTTCTATCGATTTCTAGATCGCTATTTTTTACCGATTCAAGCGGCGTTTGGGGCGTTGCTCTACCTGCTAGGGGGATGGCCTTTTGTTGTCTGGGGCATTTTTGTTCGCCTCGTGTTTGTGTACCACTGCACTTGGTTTGTGAATAGTGCCACCCATCAATTCGGCTACCGTACCTATGAGTCTGGAGATCGCTCTACCAATTGCTGGTGGGTGGCCTTACTCACCTATGGAGAAGGATGGCACAACAATCACCATGCCTTCCCGCATTCAGCTCGCCACGGTCTGCAATGGTGGGAAATTGACACCACCTGGATGATGATCTGTGTCTTGCGGAGCGTAGGACTGGCGCAAAAAGTGCGGCTGGCAGATGCTAAAGCTTAGTCTTGAGCAAGGACTGATGGCTCTTGCCCCTCTCCGAACACCTAGGGTGTACACACATCTCTGAGTCGAACCCACAATGCTGCATTCGGCCCCCCAACCCCCTCTCGCGAAGCGTGCCCGCAGGGCGTAATTCTGGGGGGAATCAGATCGTCAAAGTCCCCCAGAATTGGGGGATTTAGGGGGCTAGATAGGCTGGATAACAGAACCAAGGACTTGTGTGTGCACGGTAGCTCCCAACATTGGGAGTGGGGTTGGGCAAGGGCAGGGGAGATAACCTTTAGCCAACCGTGACTCGGTTGCGGTTGGGAACTGCCTGAGCCAGTTGTCTGAGCATGGTCTGGGTGGTTTCAAGGTCTACACAGGCATCGGTAATGCTTTGACCATAAACCAACTGGTTGGGGTCAGTTGGCAAGGGCTGGTTGCCTGCTTTGAGGTGGCTTTCAATCATCACGCCCAAGATTGAGGGGGTGCCTGCCTGAAGTTGCGCGGTGACATTTTTGAGCACCTCCACTTGGCGATTATGGTCTTTGTTGGCATTGGCATGACTGCAATCAATCATGATGCGGGGGTTTAGGTTTAGCAAGTGCAGTTCTTGGGCGGCTGCGGTAATGTGAGCAGTCGTGTAGTTAGGCCCTTGCTTGCCACCTCGTAATACCAGATGGGTGTCTGGATTCCCAGTGGTGGTCACAATACTGGCAAGACCATGGTGATTAATGCCTAGAAAGTGGTGGGGCTGACTCGCTGCTAACATGGCATTTGTGGCTGCCTGGAGACTGCCATCGGTGTTGTTTTTAAACCCAATGGGCATAGATAGCCCAGATGCCATTTCTCGATGGGTTTGGCTTTCTGTGGTGCGGGCTCCGATGGCGGTCCAGGCAATGATGTCTGCGATGTATTGGGGGGTAATGGGATCGAGCAGCTCGGTGGCGGCAGGAAGACCGAGCTCAGCCAAATCAATCAACAACTGTCGCGCCAGTCGCAACCCGGTATTGATGTCGTAGCTGCCATCTAAGTGGGGGTCGTTGATTAGACCTTTCCAGCCAATATTGGTGCGTGGTTTTTCAAAATAAACTCGCATGACAATTTCCAGAGCGTCCCCCAGCTCTCGACGCAGGTTGGCTAACTTCTGGCCATACTCGTAGGCTGCGGTGACATCGTGAACGGAGCAAGGCCCCACCACCACCAACAGTCTTGGATCTTCATGGCGCATGATGTTGCGGATGCGATCGCGCGTTTGCGAAACCAGGGCTGCCACCGTTGCCGACAGGGGCAACTCATGGTGCAAGAAGTCAGGACTAATCAACGGACAGGTTTCAACAACGTGGAGATCGTAGGTCTTGTACATGGTGAAGCAGTAGTGGGCTGGGTGAACAAAGCCATCGGATCAAGCCTAGGGCTTGACTCCTTTTCTATTGTGAAGATTTTGGGGAACTCTGGGTGCAGTGTGATGATTTGTAACTGAGAAATCCACCCCATTTATAAAGGCGCAAACGGCTCACTGAGCCATAAGGCGGATTGGGGCTTGGATTTACCAAAGGGCAGCCAGCTAAACCATTCCCGCAAATTCCAGGGAAGCCGCAGACCGAACAGGGTAGTGCCTGGGGTGCGCTGAGCAGGCTGTGGCTGAAACAGAACCTGAGGTTCAGGACTCGACGCGGTGGGTTCTCGCCAGTAGACCACTGAGCTAGTTAAGGGTTGGAGCGTAGTGCCTGAGTAGTAAAAGTTCAAGATTTGAGCGGCACTCCAACCGATATTACTGAGGCGATAGGAGCCTGTCTGACTTAAGCCGACGCCATGCCCCAGGCCACCCCCGACAAAGCTATAGCCTTTGAGTTTAGATCGATCTGAAACTTGGGCATTAGCCTCAAAGCGAGGTTCTATATAAAAGAGCAAACTGTTGGGCGCGGCAAAAGCACGGAGAATTTCATCTTTGGTCAGATCTTTGGCTCCTAGGTCTGTGGTGACGCGCAGGCGCTGAACCCGGCCACCTGGGGCGCGCTCTACCACGTTGAGGCGCTCAATGGTCTGAAAGCTAGCGAGGGGATTTTTTTCGCGCTCTAGAAGTTGACGAAAATTTTGATTGAGCTCTGTGAGGGAGGCTTCATTTTGCCAGCGAAAGTGCCGCCAAGTTTCTTCATTAAAGCCCTGTCGCAGATTGATAAACTGCCGGAAGTTGGTTTCGTCCGATAAAGGGCGATTGGCCAGATCCCAAACCTGATTGGGAACGGCATCAATGACAGATTTGAGGTAAGGCCGAGATTCCCCTTCCCATACATCCTCAAAGGCGGCGGTGACGCCCCCCGTGGTGGAGGAGTACAGGGTGTCAACCAATTCGTTGCGATAGGTTAGCACCTGGCCAGCGGTGGCTGCGATCGCACGATCTACGATGGGGTCGGTACCATTGAGTCCCTTGTAGACTTGGCATTGGGTATCGGCACAGAGTTGATAGTTGTCAATTTCAAACCGGCGCAGGTTGCGAAGGGCATAGGTGCGAGCAATGATGGCCTGAGCCTGGATAGCGGTTTCCGGTGCATTGTAGCCAATTTCGTGGGGCACCACCCCACGCAGGTAAGTTTCAATGGGAACCTGGTTGACCAGGGTGTAGGTGCCATAGGCATTGGGTTGAAACTGGAAGTTGCCTGCATAGAGGTCTTGATTAACTCGCAACTGCCCTTGGGGGGCTCGAATTTGGACTTGATTGCGATTAAAGCGGTAGTTGCCTAAGACCCAGCTCAATTGGGGTTGCTGTTGCAGGGTGCGTTGGGCGACATAGGCAGTGTTATGACCCTGCGATCGCAGATGACTGATCAAGAGAGCCCGCTGCTCAACATCCTGGAAATTTTGCCGTTTTGCCCAGACCTCCCACTGCTGCGGTTGGGCAATTTCTACCGCAATGCCCATGGCTCGAAACCGATTTGCCATAGTTTCTGCCGACTCAAAACTGCGGTGAGTACTCAACACCACCCGTTCCTCGACCCGAGGCGGTGACAAGGGCTGCGCCATGATTTCAAACTGCACCTTTTGCGCCTTCAGCGTCTGCCACTGCCCTTGAGTTTGAAATCGCAATTCCAGGGGCGCATCCGATACCGACTCCAACGTTAGCTTGTCCGTCATGTTCTGGCCAAACCGCTGCACAATGCCCACCTGAATTTGGGGGTTCAGCACCTGCTGGGTACTGGCACTAGAGCCCCAGAACACCAAAATGAGTCCCAGGAGCATCACTTTCACCTTGTGCCCCAACCAGCGGCCTTTTATATATCGTGTTTGCATATTGCCCTCACCTCTCACACCTAGCTCTCTATAGAATAGACCTCAGCCGTTCTCTGAGCGTTCCGGCTAGCCATTGGTTTTGGTCACTTTCCAAAGCGCAAATCCTACTGGGTCAAAAAAGTTGACAACGTAAATTTCACGTTCAAACTGCCCTAATAAGCATCTGGATCCAGTCCCAGTTCTCGCAGCTTGGTGGCCAACCGCTCAGCCCGCTGCTTTTCTTGCTCAGCCCGCTGCTTTTCCTGCTCAGCCCGCTGCTTTTCCTGCTCAGCCCGCT
>NZ_WVIC01000044.1:0-8312 GCF_009939295.1 Petrachloros mirabilis ULC683 | reverse complement strand
TGCTCAGCCCGCTGCTTTTCCTGCTCAGCCCGCTGCTTTTCCTGCTCAGCCCGCTCGTCTGCGTTGAGGAGCAAACGGCCATCCCTATCCCACCAACGGAGCCAAGGTAGGGTTTGGCTCATGAACTTGCCCTGCCAAATTCCTAACTCCACCCCGAGGGGGAGAATGGGGTAGTGACCTCGCTCATTGGGTTCACAGCGATCATAGCGGTTTGTGATCAACTCATAGACCTCAACCGAAGCAGTATCGAGGGTGTAAATCGCATAAAACGGGACGCGAATTGCCTGTTCGTAAACCCAAAATTTGCCTGCTTTGGCTTCATCTGCTGTAAACGGTGAGGTAGAGTCTCGCTCTGCGGAGCCATCGCCCGAGACAAACTCAATCACAATCAGCGGCGCTACGATTTCCTGCCACAGAACATAGGAACGGCGGATTTTGCCATCTAGTAACGGGGGGACATTGGGCACATAAAACCAGTCGGGAGCTTCAGCACCCCGTTCTGGTGGATCCATCAGCCGCCAATAAATGCCGCAGTCTTGGCCAATCACATAGCGACTATCCGGATGTAGGGTGTCTAAAACCGGGCTAATGGAACTAGTCAGCATCAAGCTTTGGGGATGCTCTTGAAAGTTTTTCACAAATGTTCCGTCCGTGTCCGGAAGCTGGGTGTGATCCGGAAGAGCCAATCTAATCTGAGACGAGGCGATCACCATAGAACTATGCCGTCGTTTAATCTGCTCCTAGTTTATCTTCTCTGCCATTGCCCAGGGCACCTGAGCAGGAATTCTAATCAGCGTCATGGTCTGGAGAAACGGCAAAGAGGATGGTGATTTGATAATACTTATTAAAGATAGGTGAAGATGCGATCGCGGGGAGTGATATTCTAATGTCCTAAAATCACTGACGAGGCAAGGGGTATGAGTGCTGCATTCCTGGCCATTCTGGGTTGGGTTGCCTTCTTTTTGGGGTACCGCTTTTATTCGAGGTGGATTGCCAAGCGGATTTATCGCCTTCGCGCAGATGCCATTACACCCGCCCATACCTATGAAGATGGCATCGACTACGTCCCCACGAATCCCTTTATTCTCTGGGGGCATCACTTTACTTCAGTGGCCGGAGCCGCTCCCATTGTTGGCCCTGCCATTGCCGTGATTTGGGGATGGCTACCCGCGTTTCTATGGGTGATTTTAGGCACCATTTTCATTGGGGGCGTCCATGATTTTGGGGCATTGTGGGCCAGCGTTCGCAATCAGGGACGCTCCATTGGTTCCTTAACAGAAGATGTGGTAGGCAGACGCGCCCGCAGCCTGTTTATGATCATCATCTTTCTACTCCTGTTAATGGTCAATGCTGTTTTCGCGGTGGTGATTGCCAACCTTTTTGTCAACTATGGCAGCAGCATTCTCCCAGCTTGGAGTGCCATTGTTGTGGCTGTGGTGATTGGCTATCTTCTCTATCGCCGTGGGGTGGGCTTACTCTGGCCTTCTTTGGGAGGCTTAGCGGTGCTGTATCTGATGGTTTACCTTGGCGATGTCTTGCCCTTTCCGCAGCTTTCAGCCCCGATTTGGATTCTGCTGCTGTTTGCCTATGCCTTTGTCGCTTCATTGCTGCCTGTCTGGCTCTTGTTGCAGCCCCGAGACTATATCAATTCTCTCCAGTTGTTTTTAGCGTTAGGATTGCTTTACCTAGCGGTGCTGGTGGCCAACCCCACCCTTGTGGCTCCAGCGTTTAACTTTGAGGTGCCTGCTGATGCGCCTGCCATTGTGCCCCTGTTATTTGTGACCATTGCCTGTGGGGCGATTTCTGGGTTCCATGGCCTGGTTTCTTCGGGGACTTCTGCCAAACAGCTCGATCGAGAAACCGATGCTCGCTTCGTCGGCTACTTGGGAGCCGTTGGGGAAGGCGCACTTGCCTTGGCTACCATTCTGGCTACTACCGCTGGGTTTGCTTCCCGAGCCGAGTGGCAGGGGTTCTACCAATCCTTTACCTCTGGAGGGCTCAGTGCATTTGTCCAGGGAGGATCCACGATCCTCAATACCGGCCTAGGGATTCCAACCTCCCTGGCCACAACTTTGCTGGCCGTGATTGCGGTGCTGTTTGCAGGCACGACCATGGATACTGCTGTGCGGCTTCAGCGCTACATCATTGAGGAATGGGGTCAAATTTATCAACTGCCTGCTCTGACTAATCGCTACCTCGCCACCTCCCTAGCTGTGGTATCGTGCTTGATTTTGGCTTTTGGAGCTGGGGGGGTGGCTGGCACTGGGGGTATGACCATCTGGCCACTGTTTGGTACCACCAATCAATTGCTTGCAGCCTTAACGCTGTTGGTGATTACGGTGCTACTGGTGAAACTGGCGCGCCCCTACTGGTATACTTTGGTGCCCTTGGTGTTCGTGTTGCTGATGACGGTTTCGTCCCTGCTGTTGCAGCTTGGAGACTTTTGGAGCAAGCAGGACTATTTCTTATTGGGGCTGGATACTTTGATTCTTGTGGCAGCTATTTGGGTGGTGCTGGAGGCTGCGTTTGTCTTTAACCGAGCCCGCATGGAGGCTCGAATTCAAAAGGTGATCGATTGACCCCATAGGCAACAGACTGTCTCAGAGAAAAAACGATGACCCCCCTAAATTGGCGTTCGCTTTATGTGCAAGTGCGCTACTGGCTCCAAGAGTTTTATGTGGCACCCTATCGGCGAGAGCTGGCTCGGGTTCAGCGAGATCACGACGATCTCTTGATGTTGCTAGTCTTTTCAGAAGCCATGGGCGTTCCCAATCCGGTGAGTTTCTATACCCTGGAACTCTTACCATTACTCTATGAAGACTTTCATCAATGGCATGAACGTCTAGGAATGAGGCAGTCGCCCTTTGATCACTTCCGGTGCTGCTAAGGTCATGAACCTGGGCTGGGAGGCACTGGGAATTTGGCACCAAAAGCTCATTTTTGTGGGGGGCAAGGGCGGGGTTGGTAAAACCACCACGGCGGCGGCCTTGGCAGTGATGGCGGCGCAGCAGGGATGTCGCTGTCTGGTGGTGTCGATGGATCCAGCCCACTCCCTCGGGGATATTTTTGAGCAGTCCCTAGGGTCACGGGAGCAACTGATTCTCCCGAACCTCTGGGGGCTAGAAATTGATCCCGAGGGGGAGGCTGACCGCTATCTGGCCACTGTGAAGCAAAATCTGCGGGGCTTGGTGAAGCCTAGCCTGTTCGAGGAAGTTGACCGCCAGATGAATCTAGCCCGGTTGGCTCCCGGAACGGTGGAAGCCGCTCTTCTGGAGCGCATGAGTCTGCTAATGGGTGAAGGGCTCAGCCGCTATGATCGGATTATTTTTGATACGGCTCCTACGGGTCATACCCTGCGCCTATTGTCTCTACCCGCTCTCATGACCGCTTGGGTGGAGGGGCTGCTGAAGGGGCGCGATCGCGCCACCTCCCTAGGACGGCAGTTTCGCCAGCTTGGCGATGGGAGCTCCCTACTGCCAAAGGACGCTCAGCCCGATCAACGCACAGAAACCATTCGTCAGATCCTGAGCGAGCGCCAGCGACGGCTAGCCCGAGCCAGCCGCTTACTCCTCGATCCTCAGCTCACCGCTTTCATTTTGGTGCTTATTCCCGAGGGACTGCCAATTTTAGAGAGTCAAAAAGCTCTGAAGGTACTGCAAGCCCATCGGATCCCTGTCACTGCTCTTGTGGTCAATCGGGTGTTGCCAGAGGCCGTCTTTGGGACTTTCGGTGAAACTCGCCGTGCCCAAGAGGCTGAGCATTTACGCACCATCAGAAAAACCTTCCACTCTTTACGACAGGTTGACGTGCCACTCCTAGAAAGAGATGTCCGAGGCATCGAAATGCTGCACCTGCTCAGACAACATTTGATCTGAGCACCATCTACTCAGGGCTGTTTCATTCTAAATTCTGAAGCTTTATGCCTCTACAAGAATACGCCATTATTGCGGTTTACAGATCAATGGAGTACATGGGGTGCAGGGGGCAGTGCCCCCTGCGTGGGGGTGGAACCCCCACACCCCGTACCTCACTCAGGTGAGAACCGCTATATAGGTATCAGGAATTTGATCGATCTGTGGCTGGAATTACCTAAACTCGTTGCCTAAACCTAGAATGAAATGACCCTGGCGCGGCTGCATTTTCAGGCATAAACGAACCTACCTACCTGTTCACAAAATTGCTGCTCGCAGAAAGCGCCGCTGCACTGCTTCAGTTTGCCGAACTGTATCTCGATCGCGCGGATAGTGCCATTCCCTGGAAACAATTCCCCAGCGCACTGAAAACCGACATTGTTGCTCAGGTTCCACCGCTCAGAAATTAGCTCATTACTCCAGCGCTTCTGAATTAGAGATCGCTCAGCGAAATTCCTAAAGCTTGGATCTGCTCAGGACTGAGCGATCGCAACTTTTCCACCAACTGCTGTCGCTGCTGTCGTTCTTGCTGCAACTGCTCCTCTGCCTGTTCCGCTCGTTGTTCTGCCTGTTCCGCCCGCTGTCGTTCGACCTCAGTCTGTTCTGCACCTGTGAGCAATAGATTTCCCTCCGCATCCCACCAGCGCAGCCATCGTTGCTCAGGGTAGTTGAGATAGCCCCCCTGCCAAACACCCAGTTCCACCTGCATCGGAGCAATGACATAGTGCCCCCGTTCATTGGGCGGCAAAGCCTGATAGCTGCCCTCAATCAGATGATAAACCTCTAACCGACCGCTGTTAATTTCGTAGATGCCATAGAACGGAATATGAATAATGTGCTCGTAGACCCAAAATTTACCGGGCTTGATGGTGCCATTCGACCACGACAACGAGGTGCGATCGCGCTCCTCACTGCCATCCCCCGAAGCAAACTCCAGGGCAATGGTGGGAGCAATATATTCCCGCCACAGCACATAAGAGCGCCGCACCACCCCACCCAATTTAGGCGGAACATCCGCAACATAAAACCAATCCGGTGCCTCCGCCCCCCGCTCAGGTGGCTCAGTTTCTCGCCAATAGATACCGCAATCTTGCCCAATACAATACTGCCCATCCGGATGCAATCGTTGCAGGAGGGGTTCAATTGAATCAGTCAGCAACAAACTCTGGGGATGTTCCTCAAAATTTTTCACAAACGTCCCATCCGATTCCGGCAGTTGCGTGTGATCCGGAAACTGAGAAGGCAGCCCAAGCTGGGTAATGATCTCAGTCATAGCACCAGTTAATTACACCAGGTAATCCAATCATAACGCCCTTTTCCATGCCCAATGACATCCCTGCAAGGGCTCGGCTCTGGTGTCATAGCCCCCGCTTTAGCAGGCGCACTGTATGTCGTCACGGGACTGCTGGGAATTCTGGCGATCGATCTGCTCAGCTTTTTAGTTGCTGTAGTGCGCGATCGCACCCCCTCCATAGGACAGCAGTTTCGCCAGCTTAGCGATGGGAGCTCCCTACTGTCAAAGGACGCTCAGCCCGATCAACGCACAGAAACCATGGATCCTGCGCTAGAGTCGTAAACACGCTCTTGACTCATCTGTGCTATGGCTGTGACCGGTTCTCTTGCCTCTGAATCTGCGGCTCCGCGCTTGGTAAAGCATCCTGATCAGCACACCAGCCGCCACGGCATTGACCGGGATCTGCTGACGCCGATGATGCGCCACTATGTGAACCTCAAGGATGAGTATTCCCAGACCCTGATGCTGTATCGGGTGGGGGATTTTTATGAAACCTTTTTTGAGGATGCCTGTACGGTGGCTCAGGCGCTAGAACTGGTGCTGACCAGCAAAGAAGGTGGCAAGGAGATTGGCCGGGTGGCCATGGCTGGGATTCCCCATCATGCCCTGGATCGCTACTGTCGGTTGCTGGTGGAGCAGGGCTATGCGGTGGCCATCTGCGATCAGGTGGAAGACCCCGCCCAGGCTCAGGGCTTGGTGAAGCGGGAGGTGACGCGGGTGCTCACCCCCGGCACGCTGCTGGAAGAGGGGATGCTTCCGGCGCGGCACAACAATTTTCTGGCGGCCTTTGTGCTGGCGGGGCAGCACTGGGGTCTGGCCTATGCGGACATTTCTACGGGGGAGTTTCTCACCACCCAGGCCAGTGACCGCGAGCAACTGGTACAGGAGCTTTTACGCTTGCAGCCCTCGGAGGTCTTGGTGCCCACAGAAGCACCGGACTTACAAAAATTGCTGCGACCAGGAGAGCCATCGGATCAGCTCCCAGAGGGTTTGCCCAATCAGTTTTGTTACACGCTGCGATCGCAGGCCACCTTTGGTCTGGCAGAAGCCCGTCAACGCCTCTTAGAAGTGTTTGGGGTACGCTCCCTGGAAGGGTTAGGCTGCGAACATTTGCCCTTGGCGGTGCGGGCAGCAGGGGGGCTGCTGGCCTATCTGGAAGCTACCCAAAAAACAGTCCAGGTGCCCCTGCAACCCCTGAGTACCTATACCCTCAGCGAATATCTGGTGCTGGATCACCAGACCCGTCGCAATCTGGAGCTGACCCAAACGGCCCGGGATGGCACCTTTCATGGGTCGCTGCTGTGGGCGCTGGATCGCACCCGCACCGCCATGGGGGGACGAGCCTTGCGACGCTGGCTATTGCAGCCCCTCTTAGACAAAGCAGCCATTGAAGCCCGTCAGGAGAGCTTGGCGGAGTTGGTGCGCCAAACCCTGCTGCGCCAGGATCTCCAGCACCAGCTCCAGCACATTTATGATCTAGAGCGTCTGGCCGGTCGAGGGGGTTCCGGCACCGCCAATGCCCGGGATCTGGTGGCTCTGGCTGAGTCCCTGGAGCGGCTGCAAGACTTGGCCGAGATTGTGGCCGAGTGTGAGGCGCAGTTTCTCAAAGCCCTGCAACGGGTGCCGCCCACCCTGGAGCAACTGGCCCAACGGCTGCGATCGCACCTGGTAGAAACCCCATCCCTGTCCCTCACCGAAGGCAACCTGATCCGCACCGGCGTCAACGCTGACCTGGATCGGCTGCGGCAGCAAATCGAGTCCGATCAGCAGTGGATTGCCAACCTGGAGACCACAGAGCGGCAGCGCACCGGCATCGCCACCCTGAAAGTGGGTTTCAACAAAGCCTTTGGTTATTTCATTAGCATTTCTCGCGCCAAGAGTACCCAGGCCCCCGACGACTACATTCGCAAGCAGACCCTCACCAACGAAGAGCGCTACATCACCCCCGACCTCAAAGAACGCGAAGCCCGCATTTTCAACGCCCAAGCCGAACTGTTCCAGTTGGAATACCAGATCTTTGTGGATCTGCGTGGCGAGGTGGGGGCCTACGCCGAGCTGATTCGCACCGTGGCCACCGCCGTCGCCACCGTGGATGTTCTGGCTGGATTAGCCGAGGTGGCCGTCTATCAGGGCTATTGCCGTCCCAAGATTGCCGTCAGTCGGGAGATTCAGATCCAGCAGGGTCGCCATCCCGTCGTGGAGCAGTCCTTGCCACCGGGATTCTTTGTCCCCAATGACACCCATCTGGGGGGAGCCGTTAATGCCCACAGCAATGGCCAGACCAGCGTGCCCGATTTGATTATTCTCACCGGCCCCAATGCCAGCGGCAAGAGCTGTTATCTGCGCCAGGTGGGTCTGATTCAGCTCATGGCCCAGATTGGCAGCTTTGTCCCGGCGACCTCAGCCCAGTTGGGGATCTGCGATCGCATCTTCACCCGCGTCGGAGCCGTTGATGACCTAGCCACCGGCCAGTCCACCTTCATGGTGGAAATGAACGAAACCGCTAATATCCTCAACCATGCCACCAAGGGATCGCTGGTGTTGCTGGATGAAATTGGCCGAGGTACCGCCACCTTTGACGGCCTTTCCATTGCCTGGTCGGTGGCGGAGTATCTGGCCGACGAGCTTCAAGCCCGCACCATTTTTGCCACCCACTACCACGAGCTGAACGAGCTGGCCAGCCTCATGGAAAACGTGGCTAATTTTCAGGTATTAGTCAAAGAGCTGCCCGATCAAATTATCTTTTTGCACCAGGTGTCTCCAGGGGGAGCCAGCCGCTCCTACGGCATCGAAGCCGGACGACTGGCGGGCTTGCCCCCCACTGTCATTCAGCGGGCTAAACAGGTGATGCGCCAGATTGAAAAACACAGCAAAATCGCCGTGGGGCTGCGCCAGAGTTCCATCGGCTCATTAACTGGGCAACCCAAAGTAGAAGAAACAGAAACCCAGCAATTTGAACTGCCCATATAGCGCGACCTGCCCACTATCGCTAGCCCTAATATCAGGAAAATCATTGGCTCTTCGGCAACCAATCTTCCGATAACACTAGCTCTAACCCACATTCAGCAGGTTAGTTAGCAGAGCAAATAATATTTCTGAGAGGCCGC
>NZ_WVIC01000043.1 GCF_009939295.1 Petrachloros mirabilis ULC683 | reverse complement strand
TGTCAGCGTGTTTCGTGAGGTTGACTTACTTCCCGGTGCCCAGGAATGGGCTGCTATGTACGCGATGTCACCCAAGGAGAAGATGCATCGAGAATACGGGTTGAGCCACTACCGAATATATTGGCTATAGCTCGAAATCTAACCCTAAATTTGTTTGGAAGCGCAAGCGCTGCAACTCCGACCTCTGTCCAAATGGGGGCATGGTTGGGCATGTACTGCCTGTTACTTCTGAATCTCTAGCCTAGAACTGCTTTTGGTGACACTATCGCTTATGTTCTGGGTTATTGAAGTCTGTTTTACAGCCTGCATCCCAGACCTCAGGCTGATTCCCATGAGCGGGAATGCCACCATTGTCTTTCAGTAGACGGGCCATATGCATACAATTCCAGGCCAAGAAGGTGGTATTGCGATTGGTGAAATCATTCTCTGACCCCCCTGATCCTGGATCTAGATAGGATGGTCCTGGACCCACTTCTCCTAACCATCCAGCGTCCACTTGAGGCGGAATTGTGTAGCCAATATGTGATAGGGAAAACAGAATATTCATGGCACAGTGCTTGACTCCATCTTCATTGCCAGTAATCAGAGTGGCTCCCACCTTCCCATAGTCTCGATACTGACCCTTTTCGTTAAGTAGATGGGTATAACCATACATCCGCTCTAGGACTCGGTTACAAACTGAACTTTTTTCACCCAACCAGACTGAGGTACATAGAACCAAAATATCGGTGGCGTCAATCTCGGCCTGAATTTGCGGCCAATCGTCCCTGTCCCATTCATCCGTCTGGGACATGTCTATTCCCAAGCCCGCAGGGATTTCATAGTCAACCGGACGAATTACCTTAGTTTGTACACCATTGGCTTCAAAGATACCTTTAGCAATATTAATTACCCCTTGGGTGTGGGACAGTATAGGGGTTCGATTGAGGGTACAGTTAAGGAATAGTGCCTTCAAATCATCATATTTGGCAGGAGCATTTTGGCATTGATGCTCAGTGATTTTGGTCAGTTGTTCAGACATCTCTCTTCTTTTAGGATTTACTAGTGTACTCTCTGACAAGGAAAGGTTCGGATACCCAAATGCGATGGTGCAAGTACTTGCTACCCTTGTAGATGCGGGTTACGCTCCAGTGCGGCTCGATCCCAATGACCCAAATTGGCTGCTGCCTCATAGGTGCTTTGCAGAAAAGTCAGCAGCGCTGCATCTGGATCATCAGCCTGTCTCACGGCTTCATAGGGTAGGATAAACTCTTGCATCTCTGAGCTATAGAATGCCGCTTGGGGCTGGACAGGATAATCTTGAAACCCTTCTGGTGCAGGGTAAGCGTAAGCATAAAAAACAGGCTCTACCACTGCTCCACCCCCTGGCCAAAAACCACAACTGCTGACCTCATGGGAATAGGCTTCTCGTGTTACCCAATCTGCCATATTCGGCACTCCACCTGGATGTTCTGGCGCACGACGACCCGAAAAACGAGTTACAGCGAGATCAAAACTACCCCAAAAGAAATGGACAGGGCTGGATTTACCCATAAATCGTGAGCGGAACAGGGTCATGACTCGATCGACTTGCACAAGGATTCGCCAGAACCGCTGGGCATACTCTGGGTCATAAGCACTATGTTGATCATCTTGATCAAGCCGGAGTGGTTCTGCAATTTCTTGCGGCATTGGCCAAATTCGGACTTCAATCCCGATCTCGCTCAGTGCAGTCATCACAGTTTGATAGAACTCTGCAACGGAGCGTGGAGTGAGTGGAATTCTTTTGATCATGCCGTCGCTCGTTTCAATCTGTAATTGATGATCGAGAAAATCAAAGCTAATTTGAAAGGTTCGAGTGCCGTAAGGAATGACAGAGGTTGTCAATCCGCGTGGCGTGACATAAAGGGTAGATTGCCACCAGTGATTGAGATTGGGAGCGAGTGCAAGGCGAATTTTACCGACAATCTGTGTCCACCGATGGACAGTTGCATAGGTATCCTGCCATGCTGCTAGCGATAAACTGGGCCAAATGCTTTCGGTGGTCGTACTTTGAATAGAAACTGTCATGAAAAAACCTCCATTTGAGGAAAGATATCGGAAGAGAGCTAAATGATATCAAAATCGCTTCAATAGTCCTTTTCCTTCACAACACAGCATCTCTCCACAGGTTTGGCAAATGCGGAGGTGTACCCAGCGACTATTGATCCGTATGCATTCTTCACAGCGAAACATGGGATAGTTTGCTTTAGAAATGAGGGTTTCAGCAGTCAGATCATTGAGATGGTTGCAACTCATATAACTCCAAATTAATCAAGTATTTACCTGTCGCGTATCCGTTGTTCTATTCAACTTAAATCCAATGTGGCAACAAAGGGTAAGGTTCCAAGCGGGACTAAAATCTTGTCAGTGCTAGATTTTCACCGTGGTGGAACTGATCTCGCTGTCGAGGAATGCGCGGATCAAAGTTGCCACCTTCTCCGCATGTGTCTCCAGCGCGAAATGTCCGGCATCGAGCAGATGAATCTTTGCATCCGGGAGATCTCGCTGATAAGCAGTGGCACCAGCAGGCAGAAACGCCGGATCATGACGGCCCCAAACGGCGAGAAGTGGCGGACGGTGCTTGCGAAAGTAGGACTGGAAAACCGGATAGAGCGCAACATTGCTGCGGTAGTCGAGGATTAGATCGAGCTGGATCTCTTCCGCGCCCGGTCGCCCCATGTAGGCGATGTCGAGTTCGTAGCCGTCGGGCGACAAAAGGTTTGGATCGGCTCCGGTACCATACTGCCAGTTCTGGATTGTGTCCGGTGCGAGTGAGGTTCGGCAGGCTTCCCGGTTCGCTGCGCTCGGCTCGCGCCAATAGGACTCCCACGTACCCCATTCGCCACTGAACCCCTCAAGGTAGGCGTTGCCGTTCTGCGAGACAATCGCAGATATCCGTTCAGGATGGCGCATTGCCAGACGCAGACCCACCGGCGCACCGTAGTCGAAGATGTAGAGCACATATTGATCGAGCGACAACGTATCAGTGAAGCCCTCGATCACGTCGGTAAGGCGATCGAACGTGTAGTCAAATGTCCCGCGCGGCGGCGCTTTGGTCTGTCCGAAACCAGGCAGATCCGGCGCAACTAGCCGAAAGCGATCGGCAAGGAGAGGAATCAGGTCGCGGAACATGTGGCTAGCAGTCGGAAAGCCATGCAACAGCAGTATCACTGGCGCATCGCTTGACCCCGCCTCGCGGTAAAACACTTCGACATCGCCGACCTGTCGAAACCCGTAGCGTATTTTCATTATGCAACCCTCTCTATCTTTCAGAGAAATCTAGTGTGTTCCTGTCGCCACCTTCGCCGCGCTCAAACCGCATTCGGTCTGAGCTTCGATGCCCAAATTTGAAATCCGCCGATCACATTCAGTACGCGGTCAATCGACTACTGCGCTACAAACCCACCATCGACCATCAATGTTTCACCTGTTGTGAACGATGCCAGGTCAGATGATAAAAACAGGACTGCATTTGCAACTTCAAGCGGTGTTCCAATTCGTCCGATCGGGTGAAGTCCTGCCATGTAAGCTTTGGCTTCATCCTGCCCACCTGTAGCTGCTTCAAACATATCTGTTTCGATTACTGCTGGTGCAACGACATTGATGCGAATCCCCGCTTTGGCATATTGGAGCGCAGCCGCTTTTGTTAAACCGATTACCGCGCTTTTACTCGCGGTGTAGAGGGGGAAGGTAGGAAGTGCAACGACTCCATTCGCAGATGCCGTATTGACGATGGAACCACTTCCCTGCTGCAACATCTGAGCAATTTCATATTTCATCGACAACCAAATGCCTTTAACATTGACATTCATCGTGCGATCGTATTCCGCTTCTGTTTGCTCAATCAATGAGGGGTTTTCGCCGACCGTTCCTGCATTATTAAAGGCAATATCTAACCGACCAAACACGCCAACCGCTTTGTCAACCATTGCTTCAACATCGGCTTCTTTCGTGACATCGGCTTGCACAAAAATCGCCTCTCCGCCAGCTTCTTTGATCAATCGAACCGTTTCTTCTCCTTCATCCCTTCGACGACCCACCACCACCACCTTTGCTTGTTGTTGGGCATACGCGATCGCGGTAGCTCTACCAATTCCCGAAGTTCCACCAGTGACTAACGCCACTTTATCCTGAAGTATCATTCTATTTCTCCTAAAATCTAAGTCCGGTTTTTCTCTCTTGAAATGGATCGATTCACTGTGAGTCCACCATCGAAAATTAACTCGCTGTATATCCGCCATCGTTGGCTTAGCCTCTCCTACAGGAGAATCGCCAAAGACTGACCTGTGATGTAGCTCGTAGCATCAGAACAGAGAAAAATAGCAGTGCGTTTTTATCACTCAGTCAATTGCAGGACAATCTTGCCTCGCATTCTTCCCTTTTCTAAACGTTGATGAGCTTGAACGATGTCGCTCCAAGGCAGAACTGAATCAATGATGGGTCGAATCTGGTCGCGTTCAATCAGGTTCCTCAGTGCGTCCAATTTGTCCCTATATTGAGGGCTGAAAACAAAGTGAATTGTCAAGTTCTTACCCCAGGCATCAAGAAGTGTTTGAGGAGTTGCAGTATCGACAATTGTGACAAGGTTGCCAAATGGACAAATCACCTCTGAGCTACGTCCAATCGTGTCTCCTCCAACTGTGTCTAAAACCAAATCAACACCCCGACCATTTGTTTCTCGCCCAATCACTTCAATATAATTTTCATGCTTGTAGTCGATGGGATAATCTGCACCCAGTTTCTTAACGAAGTCAAAGTTTTCTGCACTGCATGTTGTAAACACATAAGCACCCATTGCTTTCGCCAGTTGAATTGCGATCGAACCGACTCCACCCGCTCCAGCATGAATTAGAACTGTTTCACCGACTTGTAAATTCCCTCTGGTTACAAGGCAATCCCAAGCGGTTCCTCCTGCCAACGGCAAGCAAGCTGCCTCAACATGGGTCAAATTAATCGGCTTAACTGCAACAATACTTTCCTCTGCAACGTGGTATTGAGCATAACTACCAAACTCGCCAAAAATCTGGGGTGAGTAGTAAACTTCATCTCCGACCTGGAAATGGGTGACTGCCTCTCCAATCGCTTCAATCACACCCGAAACGTCAACTCCGATAATTGCAGGGAGACGAACTAAATCTTTGTAGTCACCTCGACGAGTTTGATAATCAAGGGGATTGAGCGAGGTTGCATATACTCTTACCAGAACTTGAGTTGCTTTTGGAACTGGCTTCGGTATGGTTTGAAATTCAAATACCTCAGCGCTACCAAAAGCGGTCAGTACCGCAGCTTCCATGTACTCCATATCAGCCTCCTTGGGAACAACTTGTTTTGCAAAAATACATCCTGAGTTTTGCAGATTATTTACACTGCGCTGCTGGTTTCATTCTTGACCTCGGTTTTGATGACGAAAGCCCTTAATTCGACAATCTTGCTGTCGCGAAAGCGCCAGACATCGCAGTACGAGTAATGAGCCGCTTTCCCGTCTTCGTCCTTCATCGTGATGTCGCCGAGTGCCGTGACGAAATCACTCTCAGCGATCAAGTGAGCAACCATAAACTTTGGCGGCTCTACGTATGTCGTTGCCATCCATTGGCGAACGGCTGCTTTTCCGTTAAGGGTCTTGTCACCTACAAATGTCCATTGCGTGTCGTCGGCGCAGAATGACAAGAATCCTTCATAGTTGCCTCCAGCGATCGCCGCGTTTGCCGCTTCTAAGATTGCTTTATTGTTCTCTGACATTTGCATCTCTCCTGTGTTTAAGTGGATGCTTTAACGGAGCGAAAGCGGTTTCTCTATTGGCGCGTCCTTCTCCTTAGCGTAGCCACCGAATCACCCCGTTGCCGCTTGTGCAAAACTCACGGAACAATTGCAGTAACGCGGATCTCAATCCGCATTGTTGGAAGTGCAAGAGCTGCAACCGACCAAAACCCACGGCACGAACCCAGCCACGAAGCCGTGACCGACGCGAGTCCAACTGATCTTCTCCCGTGCCGTGACGAGCGTCCGGGGATGACGCTGGTGGATGAAGGTGACGGCGATGAGAATTCCCGCGAGAAATACCGGAAAACCCGCCATGACCACAACGAAGCCCCCCACGGAACCGAACGCGGCGTAATCCAGCCGAGTGAGTGCCGCGATACCCTCCTTGCCGCCGAGTGTGAGCGCGACGAGCGCACTGGCGACGTTGGCGGCGACCATCCAGGCAAAGAGGATGATCATCAGCCCCAGCAGATACCGCCACCACCGATACTTACCCCACCCGGCAGCCTCCACGTAAGTCGCGTCTTGCACTGCCGTTCTGATTCCCAGATGTCCTTTGATTGCGTTGATCTTCATATTTGTCTCCTTTGCTGCCGCAGCTAGCTTCAAGAAATTTCGCTGCGACGATTGAGCGTGGTCAGTCATGGTTGCGATCCTTCAGAGGTAGAGCAAAGGTTAGGGCTTAGGGTAGAGCCAGTGCTTAAATAGCTGGGTTAGGCGGGGCATGATCAAGTAAGTGAGCAGGGCGACTACGAGTCCAGTAGTGATCAGTTGATTGAGTAGAATGGGTAGGCTAGATAGAATCGGAGTGAGCAATCGACTGACGATCGCCAGAGTAACGAAGACTCCTAACCAGGTCACGATCGCCATTTTGTACTTCGGTGGAGGGGCTTTAAAGGATTTATTCGGTAGGCTAAACCAGGTTTCTAATCCGGTTAGAGTTTGAATTGACTCTGGTTTTTCAATTAATGGCTGCAATCGCTCAATCCATTCGCGGCGGACATCCGACTCTAGCCAGATTTTAAGGTTGTCGTAGCGATCGAACTTGAGGATCACAACATACTCAGGATGGGCGTGCTCGGAAGGGCGAATCGTGCTAACCCCAAGATGCCCCTTAAATTTTTGGGCATCGGCGGCGATGCCATGAAACCACTCTTCGTAGCCTTGTTCGCGTCCGGGTCGCACGACATGAGAGATAATTGCCGTGACTTGAGAGTCTTCGTCTGTGCCAATGGTTAAAGATTCTTCCAACATCGAATTTGTCCCTCCCAATTAAGGTTCTGTTCAGAACAGAAAAACGATTCTAATCGTATCTGCGACACTCCCAATTTTTGTCCTGTACTTAGGCAAATCTGACTCAATGAGGCTGGTTGACTGACAAAACCTCAATTGGGGGGTTCTGACTATCTCACAGTCCCCCAGAATGGGGGATGTAGGGGGCGAATGCAGGGTGAAGTCGTTTTTCTCAGACTTGTGTTTACACCGAAGCCCTTTGGGAGAGGGGTTTCGGGTGAGGGCGTACAACTTTTGTCAGTCAATCAGCTCAACGAGGTGAATCACAGAGTTTTTTCACAAATTAGAAATGTAGCAGGTCACTGATTAAGCTGATCGGCATTTAAATTTCCAGGTCAATCCCCTTGTAGCAAGGGCTTGAGAGCGATCAACATGCAGTTTAGATGCTTAACAGCTTATTCCTGCTGAAGAAAGTCCAGTAACACGGGATTGATCTGATCAGCGTGAGTCCAGTTGATGGCGTGTGGCCCGCCAGGAATGACAACAAGTTGACTGTTTTTAATCAGCTTCGGGAGTCTGGCTGCGGTAGACTCAATCGGTAAAATGCGATCGGCATCGCCATGAATGATCAGGGTTGGTACATCAATGTGGGGCAAATCATCGCGGAAATCGGTGAGCCAGGATGGCACACAATCTAAAGTCCCTTTCGCAGAAGCCCCTGCTGCCACGTTCCAACTTGCCTGAATCGCTTCATTGCTGATACGGTCACCCAGCAAGACATCCACATTGAAAAATTCTCTAAAGAATGCAGAAAAGTAGGCTGGACGATCGTCAACGATCGCTTTCATAATGCCATCAAAAACGCTTTGGTCAACGCCTTCAGGATTATCATCAGTCTTCAGCAGAAAGGGCGGCACGGTCGCCATCAGTACGGCTTTCTGCACCCGCTCTGACCCATATTTGCCGAGATAGCGCGTGACTTCGCCTGTTCCCATTGAGAAGCCGACCAGCACGGTATTTTGCAGGTCAAGCTGGGTGATCAGCACGTTCAAATCTGCTGCAAAGGTATCGTAGTCATAGCCAAATGAGGGTTGGCTAGAAGCACCAAATCCTCGGCGATCGTAGGTAATCACCCGATATCCTTCGTTCAGCAGAACCAAGACCTGCTTTTCCCAGGAATGTCCGTTCAATGGAAATCCATGAATCAGTACAACAGGTTGACCTGTTCCCAGATCTTCGTAGTAGATATCAATGTTTGCAGAGTTTTCTTGACCAACGCTAATGTAAGGCATGAGAGGTTTCTCCTTTGTAAATCGATGGTGAGTTTTTGTTTGTGTTAGTGCACCTGTTTGGGAGTCATTCCAGTGATGCGCTTGAACTGTTGTGTTAAATAGCTCTGGCTGGAGAAAATAACTTGTAGAGCGATGTCTGCGATCGCCAAATTCCGTTTTCAACAGCATCAATTTCGCCTGTTTTATCTGCTGTTGAATCACGTACTGATGTGGTGAAACTCTCACTATTCTCGTCTATTAATCCCATGCGATCGATTTCGTCAACTTGTACCGGGTAAGCTTGTTTCAGCAACTCAGTGACTTCTTGTGCGATCGCAATCAGGGCATGATTAACTGAGGAGTTGCAAAGAGAATCGGTCTGAGGTGTACTTTCATGCTCAGAATCATTCTTGCCTTGTACCAGTAAATGCGTCATAGAACTATCCTCAATGAAAGACTGATTTATAGCGGTTCTCACCTGAGTGAGATACGGGGTGTGGGGGTTCCACCCCCACGCAGGGGGCAGTGCCCCCTGCACCCCATGTACTCCATTGATCTGTAAACCGCTATATAATTGACTGGACTAATTGAAATATGAATTGGGAGTAGGGATCGGGGAGCTTAATGACTTGCAGCAATCATGGCTGCCATCAACTCCGTCATGTTCCAGTGCCCGGTATATCGATTTCCATTGATAAACAGGGCTGGAGCAGTCGTCACTCCACTCTGCATTCCGCCTTCGATATCTTCTCTGATGCGATCGACATGCACTTGTTTAGCCAACTCTTTCAGAAACTGAGGAATGTCCAGTCCTAAATCATTGGCGTACTCGACAAGATAACCATTCTCCAACCTTTGTTGATGGGCAAATAAAGTATCATGCATTGACCAAAAATGTCCTTGGACAGCAGCGGCTTCAGCAGCTTGAGCGGGCCGTTGATCATGAGGATGAATCTGTGCTTGCGGAAAATGACGGAAGATAAAGCATAAATAATCCTGTCCAAAAGAAGCACTAAGCTCTTGTTTGATCGCTTTAATCAGCTTGTAAGTGTCCGCACTTCTAGAGCCTTGATAGTCTCCATACATCACCAGCACGACCTTGGCATTCAGCACACCTTGCATCCAATCTTGAGTTGAAGGTGGGATAAGTAAGGAACTGTGGTTACGATCGTCGTTCATGGTTCTACATCTGCATCAAGGGAATCTTGCAATTTACTTGCTCAATCCATTGACTGCATGACTGTTTGCATATATTCAATGTAAGTGATCACCTTCAAGCTGTCGTCTATAGCAAGTTGAAATTTTTACAGTACAAATTGATAGAGTAACGATGCGATCGCAGAGTGGAAGGCTAGCTCTAACTTAAGTTAGAACCGGAGACATCAATAAATACTTTAATACATCACGAATGCTTGCGAATCGGTAAATACAATGTATAAATTCAGTTTGTCTAGATTAATTTAATCTGGACAAACTGCTCAATTTAGAGTTGAATTTTAGTCGCTAGCAGTGTGACCAAATCAGCATGAGCTAATACCACATCGGGATTGCGTTGAAACGCCGCATCATACTTCACAGCAAAGTCATTTCCAACTTCATCAGGTGTGAGTAGAATCCGAACATCAGCAATGAGAGCAGCGATCGCCTCGGAGGTGGTAGGCTCATCTGAGTAGATTAACTCATCAATTTGCACAATCAATTCTGAAAGGCGACGCAACCAGGCAAATTGATCGTGATTGATCACCAGTTGCAGCAGTTCACCGTTAGAGATCTGTCCGCGCACTTGTTCGTAACGAATACGCTCTGTATCCAACAACAGTTTATGCAAATGCAATAACTTGATGGGTATATCGGTCAGCAGTTGATGTTGGGTAATGCGATGTTGCAGCATGTTAAGCATGAATCTGTCCCATCCTTCCATTTCGGTAATCGTCGATCGCTTGCAGGATTTCGGCTTCAGTGTTCATCACAAAGGGTCCATAGCGCACCACAGGTTCATTCAGCGGCATTCCAGCAATCAGCAGTAGATCAAGGGGTTGGGCGGCATCCGCAGGATTGGCGACCGCCACTTCCTCACCATCCGGTGCAAAAATTACCATTTGCCCATCCTCACCCCGTTCCTGCTCAGTGCCAAACAAACCAGACCCATCGAGGACATAGGCAAAGGCGTTGTACTCTTTCGGTATTGGTTGAGCCATGCTTGCCCCCGGTTGGAGCGTGAAGTGCAGGTAGATAATCGGGGTGCGGGTTTCAATCACCGCTTTCGCCCCCAACGCTTCTCCCGCAATCACTCGCACTGTCACAGACCCATCTTTAGTCTGAGCCACCGGAATCTGCGCCGCTGGAATGTCCTGATAGCGAGGCGCAATCATCTTGTCTTGCTGCGGCAAGTTAACCCAGAGTTGAATGCCGTGCAGTCGCCCACCCGTGCGGGTAAACTCAGCTTCTGGCATTTCGGAATGCACTACGCCTGCCCCAGCGGTCATCCACTGCACATCACCGGGATTGAGCAGTCCTGCATGACCGACCGAGTCCTTGTGTTCCAGTCGTCCATCCAGGACGTAGCTGACGGTTTCAAAGCCACGATGGGGATGATCCGGTGCGCCCTTTGCTTGACCGGGCTTCAGATTCACAGGACCCAATTCATCGAGGAGGAGAAAGGGGTCAAACTCAGAGAAACTACTCTTGGGAAAGGGACGACGCACCAGAAAGCCTGCTCCTTCAAGCGTTTCTACACTATTAATGATTCCAGCAACGGTTCGATGTGTTTGAGTTTGAGTGGTCATACAGTTGTCCTGATTGCGAAGGCGGGGCGAGGAACTGATAGCCAACTCCTCGCCTTCACTTTTTTTATTTTGCGCGTGTTTTATTTTGCGCGTGCGCGTTGTAATTAGGTGCTTTTACACATGTGCCATTTGCCGATCGAGCTTGGTCTCCCGTCCATCTCGTTGCACGGATTGAGCTTTGTCATAGCTCTCCATCACGGCGCGGTAAATCGGCATCAGGTCAACCATGACAGCGGCAAACTCCATTGCGTCCGGACGGTTCCACGTGTTCATGAGTTCGCCGATGACTGCGTAAGTGTCGATGGGCATGGCTCCCGCCTGGACGACGCGGGCCAGAGTGAGGTCGGTCGCCATCTGGCTCCAGTTGCCGGAAGCGTCAATGATCGTGAAGACCTTGTAACCAGCGTCCAGTGCGCTCAGCGTCGGAAACGCCATGCAGACGCTGGTGAGCGTTCCGGCGATGAGAAGAGTCTTTCGCCCAGTCTTCTCGATCGCGTCTACCCAAGCCGGATTATCCCAGGCGTTAATCTGCCCTGTGCGCGGAATGTAAACCGCCTCAGGATTGTGCTGGTGGATTTCGGGAATCAGGGGACCATTAGGGCCATCGGGCACCGAAGCAGTCGTGAAGGTCGGAATCTTGGCGAGTCGGGAAGTCTTGGCGAGCGCCGTGACATTGGCGCGGAGGACTGGGAGTTCGATGTCACGCACCAGTTGGAAGAGTCCGCTCTGATGATCGATCAGCAGCAGCACGGCGTCGTTGGGATCGATCATTGTGTCGATGGTGTTGCTCATGGGTTTATCTCCTTTTTGATGCAAATTAAGTCAATGCCATTCTTTCCTAGGTATCTGGAACGTGTCCAGTTCTAGTACTCAGAGGCTGTTTTTAAAGTCTTCCCATGCTCTGCACTCGCCCCCCAGCCCCCCATTCTGGGGGGCTTTGATCACTCTTAAGTCCCCCAGAATGGGGGATTTAGGGGGCGGATCCAAGACGTTAGAAACTTTTCAAACCGCCTCTCAGCATCATTTCTGAATAAGTTCAATATAGGAGATCGCCTTCAGATCGTCGTCTATAGCAAGTTAAATTTTTTACAGTACAAATTGATAGAGTAACCATTCCATTGCGGAGTAGAAAGCTAGTTATAACTTAAGTTAGAATCCGAACTCGATCGAAAGTACACCCTACAAACTGACAATGCCGCGTTTAACGGCAACAATCACAGCTTGAGTGCGATCGCTAACATCTAACTTATTCAAAATCCGATTGACATGAGATTTAACCGTGCCTTCACCAATACTCAAAGCAGTCGCAATCTCGGCATTACTCATCCCCTGTGCCAGTGAACGGAGGACTTCTAGTTCTCTTTCACTCAGTTCTGGATTGCTGAGGCGCTGTGCCAACTTTGCTCCCACATCGGGCGGAATATACTGCTGACCTTGATGAACGGTACGAATCGCATTCAGAAGCTCGTCCGGTTCAGTTTCTTTCAACAGGTATCCTTTTGCGCCTGCCTGCAATCCCCGATAAATGTCTTCGTCACTGTCATAGGTGGTCAGGACAATAATCCGAGCCGATTTGGCAACCGCACAAATTGCACCGATAGCAGCGACTCCTTCCACGCCCGGCATTCGCAGATCCATGAGCGTGACATCCGGTTGATGTGCCTCAAATAGAGCGATCGCCTGTTCCCCATTTTCGGCTTGGGCAATCACCTGCATCTCTGGGTCACGGTTAATAATCGTGGCTAATCCTTGCCGGAAGATGGCGTGATCGTCTGCGATTAGAACCCGAATTTGGGGTGTGGGGTGTGGAGTAGTCATCACCCTACACCCCAACCACAACAATAATCTCTGTTCCCTGCCCAGGTTGACTCCGAATCGTGAGTTGTGCGCCAATGCGCTCTGCCCGTTCGCTCATGCCGAGTAAGCCAAATCCTTCAGAGGATGGAATACTCCCAACGCCAAAGCCCTGTCCATTGTCTTGCACGCGCAGGCAAAACCGATCGCGATCGTAGACTAACTGCACTCGAATTTCGTCAGCATTGGCGTGTCGAATCGCATTGGTTAAGGCTTCCTGCCCAATCCGCAGTAGATTACTCTCAACTCCAGTGGGTAGAGCATACACTGCACCCTCAGTCTCATAATATAAAGTGGTATCCAATGCGGCAGTTCTGAGTTGAGCGACGAGATGGTGGAGAGCGCTCTGTAGACTACCTTCCTCCAAAAGCTGAGGACGGAGTGCAACGACCGATCGCCGCGCTTCAGTCAGTCCAGTTCGTGCCAATTCTTTGATCAGGTCTAGGTGTGCCTGAGTTGCTTCCAAATCATCCATTAGCACCTGGTTTGCTGCTCCTACCTGAGCCAGAATGCCTGTAAACGCCTGAGCAAGTGTGTCGTGAATTTCACGGGCCATGCGGTTGCGTTCTTCTAAAATTGAAGCGGCTTCAGCACGTTTGAGATTATCAATATCGGTATAAACTCCCAGTGCTCGGAGGGGTTCACCGGATTCATTCCAGGCAACAATTTTGCCGACAGAAAGAATCCATTTCCACTGACCATCCCTGGTACGCAGGCGATACTCTGCTCGATAGTTGGGGGCTTCTCCAGTCATAAAACCACTGTAAACTGCAACCATTGATTCTCTGTCGTCAGGATGCAAACTCTCAACCCACCTAGATTTGGTTTCGTGAAATGTTGCCGGATCGTAGCCCAGCATTAAAGCGTATTCTGGGTTAACCACGATTTCTTCAGTTTTGAGATTCATATCGTAGAGTCCTTGATTTGACGCGGTTAATGCCAAGCGTAGTCGTTCTTCACTTATTTGTAGAGCGGCTTCTGCTTGTTTGCGATCGCTAATATCCGCAACCACCCCTTCGACGTATCCATCGGCTGCATTCATATAAGAAGAGGTAAGCCCCCAAAACACTGTCCCATCTCGTTTTCGCAGCTGTGCTTCAAAGTTGCGCATTTCCCCATCCCGCTTCATCACCTCAATGGCGTATTGGCGATCGCTGGGATTTACAAAATAGTCGATGCTGTGTTCTAGCCCAATGATCTCCTCTGGTGAATCAAAGCCCAACAGGTTGGCAAGGCGTTGGTTGGCATTGAGAATTAATCCATCCGAGATGCGGTTTCGGAAGATGCCAACCTGTGAGTTTTCAAAGATATTGCGGAACTTAGTTTCACTGCGTTGTAATGCCTCTTCTGCTTGTCTGCGTTGGGTGGTGTCGTTGCCCACTGATAAGATCTCAACGACCTCTCCCTGTTCATTGAAGATGGCTTGATTTGACCAGGTCATCCAAACTCGCCGTCCGTCTCGACACAGATTTTCCCCCTCGCCTTGCGGGTACGATTGAGGATTACGAAGTAAATCGTGGACCATGGGTCTCACATCGCGTCCAGAGAGTTCGGCTTCTGGAATGATGGTTTCAAATAAGGTTTGCCCTAAAATCTCATGTTCTTCATAACCTAGGAGTTTTACCCCATAATCGTTGATGTAATGAATCCGTCCTTGCGGATCATAGCGAATGATGACTGAATTCGCAGTTTGTAGCAGGTTGCGGTAATTGGCCTCACTTTGTCGTAACGCAGCAGTTCGTTCTGCGACCTGTTGCTCTAAAGTGCAGTTGTAGTCGGCTAGGAGTTTCTCGGCTTGTTTGCGCTCTGTAATGTCCTGAAAGGTAGCGATCGCATAAGTGATATTGCCCTGTTGATCAAAAACTGGTGTTCCCCGTGCCTCAATTAGAATTGAGCCATGATCTCGACGAATTTCTATATCTTCAGTCCTAATGCGTTCGCCCCTTAATGCCTGCACAGCAGGCAAGTTCTCCGCTGGATAGATTTGATCCGTTCCTGCTACATAAAGCTGATAAGCCTCTGAGATCTGCTCCGGTGCTATGGAAGTATCAGTTTCTTTGCCCGTGAGTTGATTGCCGCATTGGTTGGTATAGTAAGGGCGACCCGTCGCATCCACGATCCCAATTCCCACCGGAATCGCTTCGAGGAACTGGGTGATCTTGCTTTCCTTAGCCTGTAATTCTGAGTAAAGGTTGGCATTTTCGATGGCGATCGCCGCTTGAGTCGATAGTAGCTGCAAGACCTGCGATCGCTCTGGTGTAAATACTCCAGTTGCTAACCGATTTTCTAAATACAATACACCGACCAGCTTGGCTTGATTCAGCAGCGGCAAACAGAAAATGGATTGAGGTTGGTTCTGTTGAATGTATGGCTCATTAATAAAAGCACCTTCACGAGTCGCATCATTTAAGGTGACAGGCTTCAGAGTCCGAATCACATATTGAATGATTGATTCTGGCAATTGATCGGCAATGGGAATAGACGGTAACACCTGAGCCGCACAAGCATTTTCATCGGTATTGAGTTCACAAGCCGCTTCAATCAACCATTCTCCTGAGTTTTCTAAAATTAAATATCCGGTTTGTGCGCCAGCATTCTCAATTAAAGTTTGCAGCAGTGATCGCAGCAATTGCTTCAGTTCAATTTCACGAGAAATCGCCTGTGAAGCTTTCATCACTGCTGCTAAATCGAAATCGGTATGGAAGGGATTAGTAATAGTTTCCGCAGCAATAGGAATTGATGCGGAAGCGGCTCTAGATGACTGAGAAAAGAACTGTGGATAGCGAGTTTCTAAGTCTTTAACTTTAGCGATCGCGCCCCAGCGATCGTAGCAATAGTGCGCTTCTTTCATGTAGGTCTGAGCAATTTTTCCTCGGCCTCGCGCTAGATAATGTTTAGCCGCTAATTCATACGCGAGTGCTTCTTCCTGGATAAATTCATTTTCAGCAGCACCTGCGATCGCTCTTTCATAAAGTTCCTCAGCCTCAAAGAATTGCCCTGAGACTCGCGCTTTCTCTGCTTCGACTAAATAAAATTTATGGAGATAATTCATTGGGGCATGACTCGCCCATTTTTGCATCTTTTCTTGGTTGGAGCTAACACAACTTAGCCAAGCTGCTTTCTCAGAGTTTGAAGCCTCAAGCGATAGGCTCAAAAGCGCCAGAGAATTGTAGAAACAGAATACAGGTAAGACCGTTATTGCTGTCACCTCTTCAAAATATTGCCTTGCCGAAACAGCAGTTTGTACAGCTTGATGATATTCTCCAAATAGATAGCATAATATAACTTTGTGTAAATAGAGCATTTGAATTGCAGTTCCATCTTTAACTGCAATAGCGTGTGGTAGCGCCTGCTCTTCATTACATAACCTACCAATTAAGCATCTGGGATTAAGAGACCTATCTAGCAAATTAAGAATTGTCTGCCACAATATTGCAAGCCAATTCGAGGGGATTTCTCGTCTTATTTGGTCGATCGCTTTGCTGTAAGTTGCTGTTTTTTGTTCCAGTTGGGTGAGTTCCTCTCCAGCAAGAAACGAGTTATAGCACATGTGATATGCAGCATAACCAGCAGATTCAAAGTCTCCAGTTTCCACTCCATTTTGATAGGCATCAGCCAGCATGGGTATTGTGTTCCTAAGATGCACCTTCCAGTGCATGATATGGACACTCGAAAACATTAATGTTATGGTATTTCCTCTGGTATTCAATCGTTCTGCCAAACTGAGAGCCAATTTACCGAACTCATAACCGAGTTCAATGTCTTGAACAACTCCACATAAAACAAACCCGTAGCAAGCATAATACAGTGATGACCAGATAGCATTCCCGTAGTTGATTGATAAATTTACCGTTTTGAAAGTAATCAATATCCACAGTGCTGGTGAAATTATAAATGGAGCAGACCCCATATTCGCTAGGATTGACATAGCTGCCAGCGGTTCTGGTGCAGTCATCTCTGGCAAATTAATCAAGTCTTCGATTTCTCGTTCAGCGAGTAATGCAGCCGTTGACTCCAATTCCCTTTGAATATCTACCTGACTTGGATTTTCTATTAAATCTATTCCCAAGAGCTTTAACGCTTCCAATCCAGTTTTTAGTGCGTCTTTCAGATTGCCTCGTGACAAATATCCTTGAATTTTGCTATCGTAAACCTGAACTTTGTCAACCACTATTTTGGCACGATCGAGTACCACTTCTACGAAGTGTTCCATCTCATCAAAGCAACCCTGGAGATACGCCGCTTCTGCTGCTTCTGAGTACAGCGCTAAGGTGAGGTCATACTCACTCTGCCAACTCTCTGGATTAAGGAGTTGAATCCCTGTAGTGAAATACTTAAAAGCTGCTTCATAAGCTGTTGCTGCTTTAGCTTTCTGACCTGCTATTAAATTCAATCGAGCAGTCTCATTACGTTCGGCTTGATCAGAAACAAGTTCAATTCCATGATTGAAATGATCAACAATCTCAAACAACCGCTCTGATAGCTGTTCTGGCAACGTTTTTTTGAGAAGATTGCGACCAATTTGCAGATGAACCACTTGTTTCTGCGACTCATCAATTAGGGCATAAGCTGCTTGCTGCACGCGATCGTGCATAAACTTATACTCTTGAACTAACAAGTTCTCATCTAATTCAGAGAGAGGCTGAATTATATCAGCTTGAATCGCTGCCAGCAAATCCAAAGAAATTGCTTGAGGAGACTGCTCACAAGCGATCGCCAACGTCTCTAAATCAAATTCAGCCCCAACACAAGCAGCTAAGCGGAGCATTTGCTGGATGCCCTCTGGTAGTTTCTGCAACTTCAGCAGTAGCAACTCCACCACATTATCAGTTATTTTCTGGGCTTGAATCTGCGCCATATTCCACTGCCAACTTGAGAGTGCCACATCAAAGGTCAACAGATTTTCGCTATGCAGCATTCTCAAAAATTCGTTAACGAAGAAAGGATTCCCCTCCGTTTTACGCAACACCAACTCAGCTAAGGAACGCACAGTGTCAGTATTTTGATGCAACGTCTCGGCAATCAATTGACTCAACGGCTCTAGCGTTAAGGGTGCCAGAATGATCTCTTGCAGCACTGCCCCTTGTTTGCTCAATCGCTCCAGCGTTAAAGCCAGTGGATGCGCTGGATTCACTTCATTATCTCGATAGGCTCCAATCAGAAATAGACATTGGGTTTGCTCGTCAAGCATCATCAGTTCGATTAACTTCAGCGTGGCTGAATCCGCCCACTGCAAATCATCTAAAAAGATCACCAGAGGATGTTCTTTTGAACAAAATACTCGAATAAACTGCTGGAAAACTCGATTAAAACGATTTTGAGCTTCCGTGGCTCCCACCTCTGGAACGGGTAGCTGCTTGCCGATAATCAGTTCTACTTCGAGAATCACATCAATAATGATCTGTCCGTTACTCCCTAATGCCGCCAGCAGGTGCGATCGCCACTGTTGCAACTGCTCATCGGGTTCACCCAGCAGTTGTTGTACTAACTTTTGTAAGGCATCGACGATCGCACTATAGGGAATATTGCGCCCAAATTGGTCAAATTTCCCCGATATGAAATAGCCATGCTTTGCGGTGATCGGTTTATAGAGTTCCTGCACCAATGCCGTTTTGCCAATACCAGCGTAACCGGAGACCAGCATCATTTCGCTACGTGAGGGTGTGGGGTGTGGGGTGTGGGGTGTTTTTCCCGATTCCCGATTCCCCGTCACTCTGTCAAACGCCACCAATAATGCTTCAATCCCTGCTGCTCGCCCATACAGCTTTTGAGGAATGCGGAACTGCTCGGAAACATCTTGCAGTCCCAACGATATGGCGTTAATCTGACCCACTTCTGCCAGTTGTTGAGCGCAGCGTTCTAGATCCGCTTTGATGCCCCAAGCACTCTGATAGCGATCCTCGGCATTTTTCGCCATCAGTTTCATCACAATGTCAGAAACCCCTTTAGGAATTGTATGCCTAGCAGATGATGAACCATCCGTCCCCACACCCCACACCCCACACCCCACACCCTCAACGTTATGCGGAGGAATCGGGAGTCTAGCAATATGACTGTGAACTAGCTCCAGGATGTCTTGGGTGGGAAACGGCAACTGTCCCGTCAACAGTTCGTAAAAAGTTGCGCCCAGCGAATAAAAATCAGTGCGATAGTCGAGCATCCGGTTCATCCGCCCGGTTTGCTCTGGCGACAGGTATGCGGGGGTTCCTTCTAGAAGATGGAGACTTTTGAATGTGGGATTGCTGCGACTGAAGCGAGTGGCAATGCCAAAATCGATGATTTTGACAACGCCAGTCTTCGGATTAAAGACAATATTGCCAGGATTAATATCTTTATGGATGACATGAGCCGCATGGATTTTGCCTAGGGTATCCGTAATGGCGATCGCCACATTCAAAAAAATCGACAACGGCATGGGACAGAAGTCTAATTGCTGCCGCATCCAGTATTCTAAAGACTCTCCATGAAAGTCTTCCAAGAGAATAACCAATGTGCGTTGGTAGTTCTGCTGAGTGTATGCCTTAACTACGCCTTCGATGTTGAGGGAGCAAGTAATTTCATATTCCTGCAGATAGCGCGTTAATTCTTGAGGAGAGGGATAATCCTGCTTGAGAACTTTGGCAATCACTTCACAATTATCTTGCTCTCTGATGCCTCGATACACTAGAGAAGCCGCGCTCTCATAGATTTTGCTGTGGATAGCGACTCCAGGCAGGGTAATCATTAACCGCTCTCTTGATGCAGCACTGTCAACCGCCTCTCGAAGTATATCGTTTGCTAAATACCAAGGAATCAATAAAGGTTCGTTCAAGCGTCATCTGGCGCGCTCCTGTAAGCACGAGGTCACTCTTTGACAGTACCCACATCTGGCAAACGATGCTGGAGCAAATAAAGCCACCCCAGCCCCAATAAACCCAAAATAATGCCCCCAACGCTGACCAATTGAGCCACCCGTAGCGGCCCCAGCATGAGACTGTCCATGCGCAACCCTTCAATCCAGAATCGCCCAGCACTATAGGCCACCCCATAAACCAAAAACAGCGTCCCCCGCTTCGCCTGGGGAAAACGGAAAAACAGCAGCAGCAACAGCCCCAGTACCAGCAGATTCCAAAGAGACTCGTACAAAAACGTCGGGTGGTAGTAAGCCACATCGGCCAAGCCAGGGGGACGATGCCCTGATGGAATCAGCAATTTCCAGGGGAGATCGGTGGGGCGACCAAAGGCTTCTGAGTTAAAGAAATTCCCCCAACGACCGATGGCCTGCCCCAAGATCAGGGATGGTGCCAAGAGATCGGCCATGCCCCAAAAGGAGTGCCGGTAGATACGACAAAAAAGCCAGGTGGCCAGCATTCCCCCCAGAATAGCGCCATGGATAGCGATACCCCCCTGCCAAATCGCTATAATCTGGCTTGGATTTTGGCGGTAATAGTCCCACTGGAATAAAACGTAATAGAGACGGGCGGCGGGAATAGCCCCAAGCACGAGCCAAATGGCCAAATCGGTGATCACGTCCGGCTTGACATGACGCCGTTTAGCCAGGGTTTGACTCAGCTTCAGCCCAATTAAAACCGCCAGAGCAATCAGTAGACCATACCAACGGAGCGTCAGCGGCCCCAGGCGTAAGTCTGAGCCTGGGGAAGTAAACATCATGGCGGTAGGGGCGATAGGGGCGATAGGGTCAGGTATGAGCGCTTCCCAGGTGGATAGCGTTTGCAGGAACAGGCTTGTGAGCTGAAAAAGCGTCATAAAGGCGGGAACAAAGGGACTCAAGCAGGACGAGGAAATGAAGAATACCTGTGAAAACATAAGGATCCCGTCAGGCTAGGGATATCACCCAACTTTTCCTGAGCCGATTATCTCAGCCTGGATGACGGTTCAGCGGTCTGTGATGAATTTGTTGGTCAAGCAATTAGAGAGAGACGACCCGAGAATCTACCGCTTCTTCTGGAGTGGTGCTTTTCAAATTCGACCGGGATGGGTCAACCGCGTTCTGCGATGTACCGATCAGCCAGACCGCACTCTCCTCGGATCAGGCCACCGTCACCCCATCGCTCAGATAAACATCCTGAATCAAGTTCAGAAGCTTTACGCCCTCGGCAAAGGGACGCTGAAAGGCTTTGCGACCAGAAATGAGGCCACAGCCCCCGGCTCGTTTATTAATCACGGCAGTACGAACGGCATCGGCAAAGTCATGCTCTCCCGAGGCTCCCCCTGAATTGATTAGACCAATGCGGCCACTGTAGCAATTGAGCACCTGATAGCGAGTCAGATCAATGGGATGATCTGAGGTGAGTTCAGTGTACACTCGCTCATCGGTACGACCATAGGATTCGCCGATGCCTTTTTTAACAGCGGCATAGCCTCGGTTGCACTCGGGTAGCTTTTGCTTAATGATGTCGGCCTCTAGGGTGACGCCTAAATGATTGGCCTGTCCGGTCAAATCTGCGGCCACATGATAATCTTGGTCTTGCTTGAAGGCCGAATTGCGCAAGTAACACCACAGAATTGTGGCCATCCCCAACTGGTGGGCATGGGCAAAGGCGGCACTGATTTCCTGGATTTGACGACCGGATTCTGGCGAGCCAAAGTAAATTGTGGCACCCACGGCTACCGCTCCTAAGTCCCAAGCCTGGTCTACCGAGGCGAATAAAAGCTGGTCGAATTGATTGGGAACCGTCAGCAGCTCATTGTGGTTAAGCTTCACAATAAAGGAGATTTTGTGGGCATACTTGCGAGCTACGGATCCCAAGACACCTACCGTAGTGGCTACGCCATTACAGCCCCCAGCAATGGCAAGCTTGACGATGTTTTCGCTATCGAAGTAGAGGGGGTTGGGGGCAAAAGACGCCGCCGCTGAATGTTCAATTCCCTGGTCTACGGGCAAAATGGAGAGGTAGCCGGTATTGGCGAGGCGGCCATGGCCATAAAGCTGCTGGAGGCTGCGCAGCACTTGGGGCGAGCGATCGCTAAGGCCAAAACAGCGATCCACGAAGTCTGGCCCCGGCAAGTGCAACAAATCTTGGGAGACTTTGGCGGAGTAGCTCAGTAAGGCTTCGCCGTCAGCGTCGAGCCAATCGAGAAATGAGGTGTGGGAGGATTCAGCAACAACCATGAAGAGACTCCTGACTGATGTGGCAAGGTGGCTCACAGGGTAAACCGGAAGATCTCGGTGTGAGCCCTACTTGGATCATGCCGGAAATTCCTTGCTGATGGAGTCCTCCCTGCGAATGAATCCCTGGAGTGAGTTCCTGGAGTGAATCAATGTCCCTAACTGCTGAGACGGTGAAACATCAAGCGTTGGCTGTGGGCTTCCATAAGGTGGGTATTGCTGCTGTGCATCCCGACCCACCAGTTGCAGAGCAGGCTGATGCCGAAAAACTCCAGCGGTGGTTGGCTCAGGGCTATCAGGCCAATATGGCCTGGATGCAGGATCCACGTCGCCAGAATATTCGCCAGGTAATGCCGAACGTGCGTTCGGTCATTTGTGTGGGGCTAAATTATTACACTTCGGTAGAGCGTCCTGAAAAGATTGGAGGAGCGAAGATTTCTCGCTATGGCTGGGGGCGCGACTACCACAAGGTGCTAACGCGCCGCCTAAAACGTCTGGTGACTTGGCTAGAGGCTCAGGGGGAGGAGATTCAAGCCCGGTTTTATGTGGACACCGGGCCTATTCAGGAAAAGGCTTGGGCACAGCGAGCGGGGCTAGGGTGGATTGGCAAGCACAGCAATGTGATTACTCGTGATTACGGTTCTTGGATATTTCTGGGGGAGGTACTAACTAATCTGGCTTTGGCACCCGATCAACCCCATCTGGAACACTGCGGCACCTGTCGGCGCTGTTTGGATGCCTGCCCCACTGCGGCGATTACGGAACCTTTTGTGGTGGATGCTAATCGCTGTATTGCCTACCACACCATTGAAAACCGAGCGGAGCTGCTGCCCCCAGAGCTAGCGGCACGGTTGGAGGGCTGGGTGGCAGGCTGTGACATTTGTCAGGATGTCTGTCCCTGGAATCAGCGCTTTGCTCAGGAAACGGATGTGGTGGATTTTCAGCCCTATGCCTGGAATGTGGCTCCGACTCTAACGGAGTTGGCACAGATCTCAGAGGCCGAGCGCGATCGCAGATTCCGAGCCTCAGCCCTGCGCCGCATCCAGCCTAGGATGCTGCGTCGCAATGCCCAAGCCAATCTAGAGGCTCAGCAATCAAAGAGCCTGCCACCCCAAGCTTTACGACCCGAGCGGCCAAGTCGTGACCAAGAACACGATCACAGCTCCCAAGGCCAGAAAGCCTTGAATGATATTGCCAATCAAGGTGGTGACAATGACGGCAATGGCAGCTTTGAGGGCAATGCGTAGATCCCGACAGTAGAGAAATTCCCCAATCAACGCCCCTAGAAACGGACCAATCAAGAGTCCCAGTAAGGGGCCCCCCACGGGCAAGGCGGGCAGGAAACCCAATACCCCAGCAATCAGCCCCAGGATGGCACCCACTTGACCCCAGTGACTCGCTCCTGCTTTTTTGAGTCCCCAAAACGTGGCCAGAAAATCTACCGCCGAGCTGAGGATAAAAATGGCGATGGCCACCCCCAGGGGCAGCCATACCCCCGCAAAACCATGGGTGAATCCCCACAGTGCGATCGCAACCACAATTATGCTTGTACCAGGAACCCCTGGAATCACCGCCCCAAACACACCGACGCCCATCAGAGCCACCAAAGACCAGTAGAGCCAGAGCATTTTATGAGTTTCTCCTGGGGTTACAAATCATAAAGAACAGCCTATGCTGATCCTATCGTTGTCCCTCAAACATGACCGCATAGGATGGCAAAGAGCAGTCTGATTTAGGATTGCTAATTTCCGTTCCAAGGTCACGACCTGAACCCCATGGCTCATTTTGAACATCTTCAGATCTTAAAGCAGGGCGTGATGGCCTGGAATACCTGGCGCAATGATCACCTGAGCATTCGGCCTGACTTGAGCCACACTGAGTTGAGTGGTGGTAGCCTCGAATTCATTGACTTGAGCGGTGCGGACTTAACCGGCACCAATTTCACGGGCGCGGATCTGCGCAATGCAGTTTTGCGCGACGCTTGTCTCCAGAAGGTAAACCTACTCATGGCCGATTTAGTGGGTGCCAACTTAGAAAATGTTCAGGCTCAGCGCGCCAACTTCACTGGGGCAGATTTGTACAAGACCAACCTCAGTGGAGCCAACTTTTTTCGGGCAAAGCTTTCTAAGGCCATTGCCCGTCGCGCCAATTTGGCCCATGCTAACCTCGAAGCCACCGAATGCAGCCATGCCGACTTTCTGCACGCAAGCCTGATGCGAGCTAATCTCAAAATGGCCAACCTCAGTCACGCCAACCTCGAAAGTGCCAACCTGATTGAAGCCAACCTCCAATGGGCAAGTCTGCTAGAAGCCAACTTACGCAAGGCCAATCTTTGCCGAGCCACCCTTGAGCGAGCTAATCTCTGTCGCGCCGCGCTCCAGGATACCATGATGAAAGGGGTTCATCTCCCAGATGGGACAATATTTTCTCAGTAAGCTGTTATAAGTTTGGTCAAGAACTCCCACCTCGCCTAAGTAGGTGGGGGCTCATTGGTCTAGTCAGGAGTCACCTGTGAAACCTGGCTAGACCAATGGGTCTCCCGGTAATAGGTGCAACAGGTTAGTCTTGACACTTAGGGGTCTTAGGGGTTGTGAGTGTCTGCGGGGTTGAGCGGCTAAGTATAGCTATATGTTTGACAATATCTGCAAGTACCTGGTTCAAAGCTATCCCGAAGACTTTGCTACTTGGCTACTGGGAGAGGCCGTACCGCTCTCGCAATTAGAACCGTCAGAGCTGTTACTTGAACCCATTCGAGCGGATGCACTGCTGCTATTAGCGGCTGAGGAACTGGTATTACATATGGAATTTCAGACAGCGCCTGACCCGTCGATGCCGTTTCGGATGTTGGACTATCGCACGCGGGTGTATCGCCGCTATCCGGCCAAAGCCATGCGACAGGTGGTGGTTTATCTGAAGCCATCTACGTCGGCTTTGGTGTATGAGTCAGCGTTTGAGATACCGGGAACGCGGCATGTATTTGAGGTGGTGCGACTGTGGGAGCAACCGGCTGAGGTGTTTTTGCACTCACCGGGATTGATGCCCTTAGCGGTGTTGGGGCAGACCAGCGATCGCGAGTCAATGCTGCGGTCAACGGCAGCCGTCATCGAGACATTGCCACAGGGACAGCGGGGTGCGGTAGCAGCATCAACAGCAGTTCTGGCCGGGTTAGTATTGAATCAAGAGACAATCGGGCAGATTTTGCGGAGAGATGTGATGCGAGAGTCGGTAATCTATCAAGAAATTTTGGCGGAAGGACGTGCCGAAGGTCGAGTAGAGGGTCGAACCGAAGGTGAAAGGGCTTTGGTGATGCGGTTATTGACTCGGCGGCTGGGCATCTTGTCGCCCGAAATGCACCAGCGTATTGAAGCATTAGAACTGACCCAATTGGAGGCATTGGGTGAGGCGCTGTTGGATTTTCAATCGCCTGAGGATTTGCAGGCTTGGCTAGTACAGCTTGGCTGAAATATGCCAACTGTTTGCACCAGCGCCTCGCTGACCACAGGCTAGAAGCCCGTGCTCCGATCACTATGGAGATTTACGCCAACCGGCACTAGACAGACTAGATAACACAATCGAAGACTTGTGTCACCGTAGCCCAATGTTACGCCTTGCAGGCACGCTGCGCGAGGGGAGCGAGGGCGGATAAGTCGTCGAATTCACGGTGAGTCACCCTGCTATTCGTGGTAATTAAAGACGGTATATCCATACTTCTGTACCAGTTGATCCCGCTCTGAAGTTTTCAGATCTTCACGCATCATCTCTGCCACTAGCTCTGTGAACGTCACCCGAGGCACCCACCCCAGCCGTTCTTTGGCCTTAGCTGGATCCCCTAAGAGGGTTTCTACTTCCGTGGGACGGTAGTAGCGCGGATCGACTTCAACGATGCAGCGACCCTGTTGATCGTAGCCCTTCTCGTCTTGCCCTTTGCCCTCCCAGGTGATCTGTAGACCCACTTCATGACAAGCGACCTCTACGAAGTGGCGCACGCTGTGTTGAATGCCGGTGGCAATCACAAAGTCTTCGGGCTGCTCTTGCTGCAACATCAGCCATTGCATTTCAATGTAGTCTCGGGCATGACCCCAATCCCGCAAGGAATCTAGGTTGCCTAGGTACAGCTTCTCTTGCAAGCCCAACTTAATCCGCGCGATCGCACGGGTGATTTTTCGGGTCACAAAGGTTTCTCCCCGTAAAGGCGACTCGTGGTTAAACAAGATGCCGTTACAGGCATAGATATTGTAGGCTTCGCGGTAGTTGACCGTAATCCAGTAGGCGTAGAGCTTGGCGACTGCATAGGGAGAGCGGGGGTAAAAAGGCGTTTTCTCGGTCTGTGGCACCTCCTGAACCAATCCGTAAAGTTCTGAAGTGGAGGCTTGATAGAAGCGGGTTTTTTGGGTTAGTCCCAGAATCCGAATGGCTTCTAGCATCCGCAGGGTACCGATGCCATCGGCATTGGCGGTATATTCTGGGGTTTCAAAAGAAACCGCTACATGACTTTGAGCCGCCAGATTATAAATCTCATCTGGCTGCACCTGTTGAATGATGCGAATTAAGTTAGTGGAGTCAGTCAAGTCGCCGTAGTGCAAGAAAAAACGCTGATTTTGAACGTGGGGGTCTTGATACAGGTGGTCAATGCGGTCGGTGTTGAAAAGGGAGGCTCGCCGTTTAATGCCATGAACCTGGTAGCCCTTTTCGAGCAGAAATTCTGCCAGATATGAACCATCTTGACCCGTAATCCCTGAAATTAGTGCGACTTTGCTCATGTTCACCTGTCAAATGGAACTCAATTCCTAGGCATTTTGACATACTCATCCACCCAACCTAGCGGAATGGGTGAAGATTCTTTGAGTCACCCCAAAGATTTCCTGTTTCAAAGCTACTTGGCTAGATGACGTGACCGCCATCCCCGCTAGATCAGCTCCACAGGCATTTTCTATTCCCCGTTGCCCACGGGTACGAATCACTTGTCCTGCTGCCACATCACGGGGCTTGATTGACCCGCAGTTGTAGCAGTGATGGACTCGAGTTGAGAGGTCTTTCTTGACCGCTGCCCCACAATCCGGACATTCCTGAGAGGTGCCCCGAGCATCCACCTTGCCGTAATATACATCCCGCTTGAAGCACACCCAGGGAAGAATCTGGTTCGTAAATTGACCTAGCCCAGCATCTAGAGTGTGCTTCCCTAGCATTCCCTTGGCCATGATCCGAAAGTCCAAATCTTCCACAAACACCATTCCGGCGTTGTCGCACAGATGATGGGCCAACTTAAAGTGCCAGTCCTTGCGGGTATCAGCGATACGTTGATGCACTCTGGCAATCTTCTTTTGGAGCTTTAGCCAGTTAGCTGACCCTTTTACTTTCTTCTTGAGTCGGCGTTGCAGCAATTGCAGCTTGCGGTGCAGACTATCAAAAAAGCGCGGTCGCTTCACCTGTTCTCCATCTGAAGTGGAAAGGAAATACTCTAGCCCCACATCAATCCCTACCGGGTGCCCATGGGGCGCAACAGCAGGAATATCAACATCAGCCTCAAGGCTCAGCATGACAAAGTACCCAGATGCCTTGCGCACGATCCGGGCTTGCTTCACCTCAAACAGATCTGGGATCTCCCGTGACCACCTCACCTTGACTAACCCCAGTTGAGGCAGCTTGATTCCCTCAGGGGTGACGCAATTCTTGAGCATCTGAGGGAACACAAATGACCGCATCCGCTTTGGCTTTTTAAACCGTGGCAGCCCTGAGCGCTTTAGCCGCCATGACTCCCAGGATGTTTCCAGCTTTCTAAGCACCTGCTGGAGTACCTGAGCGTTAACGGTCTTGAGTCTAGGAAATTCAGTCTTGGCTAGTGTTAACCGCTTCGCCTGAACGGGGTAGTTCGGGAACGGCGCTTCCACAGGCAGGATAAACTCTTGCCGAATTGAACAAGCATTCACAAGACACTTGCGAGAATCTAGCCAGTCTTTGCGTTCCCGCAGGGCAAAATTCCAGACATTGCGGCACACCTCTAAGATGTCCTCAATCTCTGAAACCTGATCGACAGTTGGCTCTAGCTTGAATTCCCACGTCATGTTGAGCATGTCTACATTGTAAAATAAACTTTGTAGATTGCTCTCTCCGGTCGCGCTCCGCTACACCCCCAACCCAGCTTTTAGCTATGGTTGGAGTACTGCAAAGTTTTCTGATAGTGGGAGTAGGATAGGGCTGGACAAGTCCTGCTAAAATTACGGCAAATTTAATGCTTGGGCCACTTGAAACGCAGTCTGCTGCAAAGATACCCCCGATTATTCGCCTAGAGCACATCACCAAGGTCTATGGGGAGGGCGAAACTGAGGTGCGAGCGTTGGATGGCGTCAATTTGGTGGTTGACCCAGGAGAATACTGCGCCATCATGGGGGCGTCGGGTTCCGGCAAGTCTACCATGATGAATATGATTGGCTGCTTGGATCGGCCCACGGCAGGAGAGTATTTTCTCAATGGCGCTGATGTGGCGCAGATGGACGATCACGACCTGGCTCACATTCGCAATCGCAACATTGGCTTTGTGTTTCAGCAGTTTCACCTATTGCACCAAGTCAGTGCCCTGGAAAATGTGATGCTGCCCATGGTCTATGCCAATGTGCCCTACCGGAACCGACGGGATCGTGCGATCGCAGCCCTAGAGCGGGTGGGTCTGGGCAACCGCATTCACAACCGCCCCAACCAGTTGTCTGGCGGCCAGCAACAGCGGGTTGCCATTGCCCGCGCCATTGTCAATCAGCCCATTCTGCTCCTGGCAGACGAGCCCACCGGGGCCCTTGATTCCAAAACCACCGCAGAAATTCTCAGTATTTTTGATCAGCTCAATGCCAGCGGCATGACCGTGGTCATGGTCACCCACGAACCCGAAGTAGCCCGTCGCACCCATCGCATTGTCTGGTTCCGGGATGGACAGGCAATCCACACCCACTTGCCCCCCAGCGAACTGCATCAGGCTGTCTTCTAGTTGAGCAGAGCCGTTACCATAGAGACAGTCAACGGTGTTGGCACAGGTTTGCCGCGCCATCACAGCCCTCAACTGCTCCCTATGCAACAACGATCTCATAAAGGTTGGCAGGTCGGTTCTCTGTTCGGTATTCCCCTGTATATCGACACGTCCTGGCTGTTTATTGTCGGTCTAGTGACCTTCGTGAACGGGTTAGCTTGGCAAGAAACCTATCCCAATTGGGGGACGGGCTTGGCCTGGCTGATTGGGTTTGCCATGGCGCTGCTGCTCTTTGGTTCAGTCTTGCTCCATGAACTCGGACACAGCCTGGTTGCCCTGTCCCAAGGGACGAAGGTCAATTCAATCACGCTGTTTTTGTTTGGGGGGATTGCCTCCATCGACGAAGAGGCCAAGACGCCCGGAAAAGCCTTTCAGGTGGCCATTGCTGGGCCTGCGGTCAGTTTTATTTTGTTTGTACTGCTCGGGATATTAGCCGGATTGGCTGCCACCGGCACCCCAGGGCGCGTTTTAGGCACAGACCTGGCTCAGATCAATTTGGTCCTGGCTTTGTTTAATCTAATTCCAGGACTGCCCCTTGATGGGGGACAAATTCTGAAAGCTGCGGTCTGGAAGTTTACGGGCAATCGATTTCAGGGCGTCCACTGGGCGGCACGCGTTGGCCAAGTCTTGGGCTGGACAGCGGTGATCTTGGGCATTGGCTCAGCCCTATTAACCGGAAACTTTAGTGGGTATTGGATTGCGCTGTTGGGGTGGTTTGGCCTTCGCAATGCCTCTAACTATGATCGCTTTACCGATTTGCAAGAAGGGCTGCTGCAACTCCAGGCCAAAGATGCCATGACCCGCGAATTTCGGGTGGTGGATGCTGAGCAAACCCTGCGCCAATTTGCCGATGAGTTTTTATTGGCCACAACTCGTGCCCCCGCCTACTTTGCTGCGTCTGATGGGCGCTATCGCGGCCTTGTGCGGGTAGATGACCTCAGCACCGTAGAGCGCAGCCGCTGGGAAACCGAGCCTCTGCAAGCCATTGTGTCCCCCCTGCCGGACATTGCGGCGGTGGTCGAACCCACGCCCCTCATTGAGGTGATTGATCGCCTCCAGCAAGAAAAGCTGCCTTTTCTGACCGTGTTATCTCCCGCTGGGGCTGTTTCAGGGATCGTGGATCGCGGCGATACGGTGCGTGCCCTGGCTCAGCAAATGAAGTGGGCGATCACCGATGGTGATATTCGGCGCATCAAGGAAGAGGGAGACTATCCGGCTAACTTGCCCCTGCCTGCGATCGCACGCACGGTCATGTCCGATTTGCAGGCTTCAGATCAATCCAAAGCACCCACTGAGGTGGCCGCCAGTTCAGCCACTGACAACGGCTGAATCTGAAACTGCACCTGAAACCAATCTTCAGCCGCCGCCGTGAGGGTGCTGCTCACCTCGGATCGGTGCGGAATTTCTGAATCCAGAGGGGGGGGCAGGGGTTCACAAAAGACCTGCTGCCACAGGTGCGGATCGGGATTGAGGCGGATGGATCCATGCTGCAATACGGTCTGGCGGCTCCAGGCTTGGGCACTGCCGATCCATTTGGTGCCATTGCTCAAAACTAGATCAGCGGTCGTCGCCGTTCCAAAACAATGGGGCTGTTGAGCATAGCCTCGCCCCCCTTGGCCATAGTCCAGGGAAAAGCCCAGGGTTTGCCAGCCGCGAATTAAAAACTCACAGATAAATTCATAGGTCTGACGGCGGTGACCGGTTGGACTAGGGCAGACCACCGCATAGGTCAAGTCCCCCTGATGGAGTACCCCCCGTCCCCCCGTCGGGCGGCGCACCAATGGCAGAGGGCAACCCTGCCACTGTAACTGGTGCCAGTGCGGGGGCCAATGCTGTTGATGGTAGCCCAGAGACAGCGCTGCCGGTGACCAGGTGTAAAATCGCAGAACGGGAGGATGACGCCCCTGGGCACATTGGCGCAAGAGCCAGGCATCCACGGCCATGTGTTGCCAGCCCGGTGCTTCAAAGGGCGGGATTAAACGCCAGATTGCCCCCATCAGCCTGATGGGCTAAGCCTGGAAGGTGGGAAATTCAGCTTGCAGCGACTCATCATGTTCGTCTGCGATCGCAGCCACAATCGTAATCAAATGCGTCAGTTCCCCCGCCGACAGATCCGCCACCGTGCGGCTAGTCACCACCACCACCTGCTGCTTAAAGATGCCAAATCGCGCTTCCAGCGTATCCAGCCAGTTCATTTCCATCAACCGCCGCAGCAGCTTTTGCTCCTCTGCCACAGGCAATTGCAAAATCGGAGACCAAACTGTAAACGTGTCCTCCTCCGAATCCCCTGTCAACTGGACAAACACATCCACACTGCCATACTTAAACTTCCACAGATGCCCATTTTGTGACGTACTCACAAACGCACTATTCTCTTGGTCTAAGCTGGCAATAATCGTTTCAATCGCTTCTACGTAGTTGATCAGCATTGAGGTTTCTAAGGGGGTATTCATGGTCACTATAATCATTTGTCCAAGGATGACTGCTTCAAACCCGACCCTCGCCATGACCCTCACGATCTCCAGCTAACGTTTCCGCCTAAACTAAAAAGCAAGCCACTTTGAGGATCACGGGCGTTCCACACCTCAATCATACTGGCCTCACCCCGCCCCTCCAAATCCGCTGACTGCCCCAACTGGATCACACCATGCTTTTCATCGTCTTAGGATTAAATCTATTGCTAGCACTCTTGTGCCTAACCCTAACCCTAGGACTGCTGAAATTGTATCGAGTTTTGCCAGACTGGAGTGCCTGCCTAACCCTAAAAGCACAAGACCTACGAACTGAGTTGAGCACCCTGCAAGTCACCCTGAGTCAACAGACTCATACCCTAGAAGCGATCCAAAGCCGACTCACCCGCCTCCAGCAGCAATGGCGTCTACTGCAACAATGGCTCACCCTTTTGAGCCTGCTCCAAGGGATCTGGGGGCTATGGCGACGACAGAGCCAGCGACTATCCCCACCCCGTTAAACTGAAACAGCCAAGGAAGCATTCATGTCAAACTCACGTTCTGGAACCTTTGTCGTTGGGGTATTAGTTGGGTCAGCAGTGGGAACCGTGACCGGGCTGATGCTAGCGCCTCGTCCCGGACGAGAAACCCGTCACCTGCTCAAAAAATCTGCGGAAGCCCTACCTGAGCTAGCTGAAGATCTATCTGCCAGCCTTCAACTCCAAGCCGATCGGTTCTCCGAATCCGCCCTGAAGCGGTGGGATGATACTCTAGAGCGCCTGCGAGAAGCTGTCACCGCTGGCGCAGAAGCCGCTCAAGCGCAGCGACAGCTTCTACAGCAATCTCTCAATGACCCCACCCAGCCCCCTAAGCGCTGAGCAGCCCATCGAAAAAGGGATGATCCCATTTTAGCCAGGACGAAGTGCACCTCGCCGAAGCAGCTAAGATGGCAAAGATGATGCAAATTCATGCATCCACTCTGATGCAGATGTCTTTGCCTCGCTGCCCTGAATCTGAGATATTTGTGACTGAACCGCTGTTTTGGTTGGGTTGTTCGCTGTTATTGGTGGCTGTTTCCTTGACAGCGCTCCTGATCGTGGCCGTACCCGTTCTACAGGAAGTGGCCCGAGCAGCACACAGCGCCGAAAAGCTTTTTGACGCCCTCACCCAAGAACTTCCCCCCACATTAGAGGCCCTTCGAGGCACTGGCGCTGACCTGAGTGCCCTAGCTGATGAACTCAGTGAAGGGGTCAACCGAGCTGGCCGCGTCGTGAAGCAGGTCGATGAAGGTCTGCAGAGCACCCAGCAACAGGTTCAGTCCGTTGGCATTACCACCCGTAGCCTGCTAACTGGCGTTGGAGTTGCCTGGCAGGTCTTGACCCGTCCGTCGCCCCCCGTTTCGCCTCGGCAACCGGCATCTACCCCTGCTGATCTCGCCACTGCTAGCCTCCCAGATCCAATTAACCCAGATCCAACAGAGGAAATGACCACTCCCCATGGGCTGAGCGCTACCCTCGCTTTTTCCGAGTCCAGTGGCGATAGCCTCACAGAAGCTAGCCCAGGTGAAGTTCCTCTACCCCCACTGACAGACAAACAACCCATCGAGTTTGAGCGGTAACTTCCGGAACAAGATCTGTGGCAATTACTTCAAGCTAGTGATCCACTTCGCGGAGATCAGGTGCGCTGGGTCACGGTGAATTGAGTCCTGTTCTTCGAGAATGAGCGTAGCCTGCAAATCCTTACCGATTCAGGCACTCACACGTTACGATGAATATCTAATCCTTTCGAGACACCCCTTAGTAACATTGAGTGCTCGATATTTACTGGGGGGTATTCTCTGGCCCTAACAGAGAATGCCCCACCTTTCACACAACACCAGAAACAGTTTGTAAAGTGTTATATTTCTGCGAGGAATTCAAATCAAAGACAGTGGTTGTAAGGAGTTGGTTGAATGTCTATTAACTTAAAACAGGCCATTGAGGTTGGCACATACCTTGTCTCGCAACGGCTGAAGGGACGAAAACGGTATCCTCTAGTGCTGATGCTAGAGCCGCTGTTTCGCTGCAACTTGGCCTGCACAGGCTGCGGTAAAATTCAGCATCCTAAAGAAATCTTGCGCCAAAATCTAACGCCAGAGCAGTGCTTTAAGGCTGTCGAGGAATGTGGAGCTCCCATCGTCTCTATTCCGGGTGGCGAACCGCTGCTACATCCTCAAATTGATCAGATCGTGGCGGGTCTAGTGACACGACGTAAATTTGTCTACCTCTGCACCAATGCCATCCTCTTAGAGCAGAACCTTGATAAGTTTGAACCCTCTCCTTACCTGACGTTTAGCATTCATCTGGATGGTCTCCGAGAGCACCACGATGCCTGTGTCGATCGCAAGGGGGTGTTTGATATTGCAGTGAAAGCGATCAAGGCAGCCAAGGCTCAAGGCTTCCGCATTACGACCAACACCACGGTTTTTGAAGGCACTGATCCCAAAGAGATCCAAGACTTCTTTGACTTTGTTACAGAACTCGGTGTTGATGGCATGATGGTGTCTCCGGGCTATGGCTATGAATGGGCTCCGAACCAGGATGGCTTTCTAGGTCGAGAACGAACCAAAGCGCTCTTTCGGGAGATTTTGGCTCCCTTCAAGGCTGGACAGAAGAACTGGAATTTCAACCACAACCCCATGTTCCTGGAATTCCTGACTGGGGAGCGCGACTACGAATGCACCCCCTGGGGCAGTCCTAGCTATAGCGTGCTGGGCTGGCAGAAGCCCTGTTATTTGCTCAATGAAGGCCATTACGAGACCTTCCAAGAGCTGCTAGACAACACCAACTGGGAAGACTATGGCCGGGCTAGCGGCAATCCTAAGTGCCAAGACTGCATGGTTCACTGTGGCTATGAGCCAACGGCGGCGGTGGATGCGCTGCAACCTTCCAACATGGGTAAAGCGATGGCAGGGCTGTTTAGCTAGATCTCGAAAGCGCTATGGCAATTTCAAATGGGTCATGCGCCCTCGCTTTTCAAGGTTCTCAGTGTTAAACTTGGCTCCCTACCCTTCCGTTTCCCTCTCCCATCGGGCTATGGTGTACACACATCTCTAGTTCTCCGTGTTCCACGCTGCATTAGCCCCCCCAACCCCCCAATTTTGGGGGGAGAAATCCGAAAGTTAGAACTAGTTCCCCCCAGAATTACGCCCTGCG
>NZ_WVIC01000077.1 GCF_009939295.1 Petrachloros mirabilis ULC683 | reverse complement strand
GAAAATCTCAAGAAGCAAGGGTACTTAGATGATATTAATATCATCATCTGTAATGTTGGTTCTCGTAAGATCGGTGAGCAAGATGACTATGCCAGCAGCAGTTGGGGATACTTTGCCCCTAATCTAACGATTTATGGATTTGATGCAGATGCAGACGCTTGCGATGCTGCCAACCAAGATCTGGCAGCACGAAATATTAACTGGAAAGAGATCCATGTGCCTTTAGCCTTGGCAGATAAAGCTGGCGAGATGCCTTTGTATGTGACAAAGCATCCGATGTGCAGTTCACTTTACCCTCCCAATGAAGAATTGCTGGCACGCTTTGCGGGTCTGCCGGAACTTGTCAACTTAGACTTTGAAGTTGAAATTGAAACAACGACTTTAGATGATTTTTGTGAAGAAGAGAAGATAGAACGTATCGATTTTCTTCAGGTTGATGTTCAAGGTGCTGATTTAGCTGTCCTGAAAGGCGGTCAAAAAATTCTTAATAGTGTTTCTCTAATACAAATAGAAGTAGAGTTTTCCGAACTCTATAAAGGTCAGCCTTTATTTGCCCAAGTTGATCAATATTTGAGAGAGCGGGGATTTATTTTGATGGATTTACAGCTTGCTCGTAGAAGCAGAGCTTTATCACCAGTTGTTTCTAATAAACACCCGGGTCAACCACTTTGGGGTGAAGCGTTTTATATCAGAGATCGAGTATCAGATTCAGGAAAAGCGTGTAATTTAAATGAGTTATTTAAGTTGGCTTGTATTGCTGATGCGGGTGATTTTATTGATTATGCGTTAGAAATTTTAGTAATTTTGACAATACAGAGTAGTAAAGAGGGAGAATATAATTTTTCTGACTTAATTTTAGAGAGTTTGGTCAAAAAAGCGAATGTTAAGTTATCCGACTTAAAAAAACATCGAATTTATTCTGAGATTGTTGAATTTGCAAGCGATAAGTGTATTGAATTACTGGATGTCTGATGGCATAAAGCTAACTTCGATTATATATTTGCACCATTTCCTCAAAGGCATTTTCCATGTCTTGGGCAAATTTTTTGGAATTCCATAGAGGTGAGTTATGCTTAGAGGCTCTGAGTTTCAGAGAAACCTTGCGCCTTAGAGCAGGGTCTGTGCCAAGGCGAATGCCCCATTCAACATACTCTTCATCTGTCCAAGCAATTCCTTCAGTAACACCAACATTCACTAAAAAGCCATAGCTATTGCGAGCAGCAAACTGTTGGCCAACTTTAGTGACGACTGGAACTTCCATCCATAGCGTTTCGAGGGTGGTGGTGGCACCGTTGTAGGGATAGGTATCTAAGACTACATCTGCAATACGCCAATTGGCACGGTGTGAATATTCGCTGGCATCCGAGCCTAAAAATCGTAGTTGCTCTGGTGACACTCCTTCTTCCTCGGCTAGAGTGTATGTGAACTCTTTGATGAACTGTGCATCTGTTCGTCCTTTAATGAGCAGATAGCTATTCTTGACTTCTTTCAAAATCTTAAGTTGGAGTCGAATGGTGTCAGGATGTCGCTTCCAGCCTGCTTGGGCTGAGAGATAAACGATTGCATCGCCAGGAATATCTAGATGATCTCGACGACGAGTAGGAGTCCCAATTTCAAAACCATCAACTGCAATATAAGTTTGTGGCATGCGCCAGATTTTTTCGCAGTAATGCTGGTCAGCGTCTTCCGGCAGCACATAGGGATCAGCAATAAAGTAGTCAATGCTGGGTAAACCAGAGGCGTCCCAACCCAGCCAGGTGGCTTGAATTGGGGCTGGCTTCCAGGCCATGATTTCGCAGGTGCTATCTAAAGTAAGGCTATCTAGGTCAACCAGGATATCAATCTGATCCTTGTTGACTTGCTCAGCAATTAGGGCAGGATTTGTAGAACTCCAGCCATGAAAACTACGGGATGTAAACCACTTACGGGTAAATTCATCGGGTTCACTTGCATGGAAATACAGGTAAATCTGAAACTTTTTCAAGTCATAATACTGAAAGAACCATCGTGCTAGCCATCCCACTGAATGCTGGCGGAGAGTATGGGCAACAAAGCCTAAGCGAATGGGTTGGTTTTGTACCGCTTCCGGATGAATAAAATTTAGATTTCTCTTTACCTTATCTTTTTGAGCTGCATAATAACACAGCGCAGCAATACGATTTTGAGCATCTCGATTTTCGGACAAATTATCTTGACAGTAGGGTAGCCAATAAGGGATATTACAACTCCTGGCAGTAAATTCAAAAGGCTGTGTCGCTAAGTCTTCTGCTTCCATCTGGCCTAGTTGATTTAACAGTTCAAGATATTGCTCAAGAATTTTAGTGGCTTGATGCCAGTGCCCTCCAGTGCCCATGAGTAATCTTAAAAGCAAGCGCCTAGCATGAATTTTCTCTAAAAGATTTTGGCTGAGATTCAAACATTTCTCGCCTAGCTCAATCGCTTCAAAATGCTTGCCAATGTCTTCATAATTCTGCGCCAAGGTAGCTAATACCTGAAGATGATTTGGGTCAACTTCAAGGCAAAGAGATAAAATTTGAATGGCAGCAACTTTATTTCCTTTAAAGCTGCTGAGTTTGCAAGCAGATAGAGTTAGAGTATCAATATAATCTTCATCTGGAGTGACAGGGGGTGCGGAAGCCTTGAGGAGTTCTAGCAGCTCAGGATTGAATTCAAATTCTTCTAGAATCCATTTAATAAACTTTAAAAGTAGCTTAGAATCAAGCTTTTCTTCAGAAGAATTGAGTCGATCAACTAATTGATGCTCTTGCAAGTCTTCTAGGGTAAAGATATTGAGATGATTAGCTGCTAACCAAAGCAGTCGCAAAATGTTGTCTAAATTTTGAGGTGATACCTGCTGGGCATGATGGCGAATAGCCCAGGCCAGCTCATAAGCTTCTAGTGCCTCTTGTCGCTCAGCCTCAGCACACAAAATATCAAAAAGCTGTTGCTCAGCTTCAGCAACCTGATCATCTGGAACCTGGCTCATCCCCATCAACCAGGTTATCTGGGCAGATTCTTCTTGCTCTAGGAGCAAATAAGCCAGACCCAGATACCAATAATATTCGGAGTTTTTGGGTTCTGCCTCTATGGCATTTTCATGCAACGCAACTAGCTGTTGATACTGCTTGGCCTCAAGATACTGGGTTGCTATTTGTCGAATATCCATAGGTAAAGCAGTATGTCATTTAAGGAAGTTGGTTTAAGTTAGAGACTGTCGCGGTACTCTAATAACAAGGCAATGGCTTGCCGTAAAATATTGCGGTTGTCTTCAGAAGGATCAGCCAAGAAGTTTAGGAGTGCAAGATCTCGCTCAATTTCGACTCTAGTTCGGCGAGTCGCTTGTTTTTCTGCCTCAGCTCTTCGGTTTGCCTCCTCAGCTCGGCGAGCTGCTGCTCGTGCTCGATTTTCTCTTCTTCGTCTCTCATCCTCAGCTCTTTCTTCAATTCTTCGTCTTTCCTCCTCTTCTCTTCGTCCTTTTTCTTCAGCTCGTTGAGCCATTGCTCGTGCCTGATCCTCGCTTCTTCGTTGCTCTGCTTCAGCCAGGCGGTCTGTTTCTCGATTTCGACGGTTCCACTCAACGCCGAGATTAACCACTGCCACCAGGAGGGCTGCCAGGGTGAGTCGGTTGCTCCAGAGGCGGGGGCTGGTGAGTTGTCCGAGGAGGGTGAAGTCGGTTTCATTGTAGAATCTCAAAAAGGCGATGCTGATAATCAGCAGGGTTAGACTGGTGCTGGGCAGGAGGGTCAGTAGGTTGATCCAGCGATTCATTGGGCATGTCTAGTTTGATTGTATCTTAGCGGTAGTTTGAAAAGTTTCTAACGCCTTGCACCCGCCCCCTAAATCCCCCATTCTGGGGGACTTAAGAGTGATCAAAGCCCCCCAGAATGGGGGGTTGAGGGGCAAATGCAGAGCATGGGAAGACCTTAAAGACAACCTCTTAGCGGGTCTTGCTATTTCAGGCTCTTGAAGGCACATTATTTTTTGGCTACCTCAAAATCACTCTTCGGGCACGCTGTCTGAGGGGGCGCAAGTTCTTGGTTTAGGTTAGAGACTGTCACGATACTCTAATAACAAGGCAATTTAGCAATCCTAATTGAGATAAAAACTGATAATATATAGATATTGTAATTCAACTAAGAGCGTACTCTTTATGCGAAATTTTCTATTAGAACACCAACAAAAAGTAGATAAAATTTCTGTCTTGACAGAATTTATACAAGGAAATCCTGATTCGAGAGAGCTAAAACGAGCAATTGCTGTAAAAATGGCTCTGGAAGACAAGCCTTACTTTAATATTACTCAATTACTGGGAATGCGCAAGTCCTGCATTACAAAATGGAAGAACAAATTTGAAGCACAAGGTATAGATGGCATCAAGCTCGGCTATCAAGGACGAAAAAGCTACTTAAGTCCTCAAGAGCGTATAGATGTTATTTCGTGGCTAAAAACAAAAAGTTATTGGGATATTGTTGAATTAATTACCTA
>NZ_WVIC01000042.1 GCF_009939295.1 Petrachloros mirabilis ULC683 | reverse complement strand
GTGAGGGACAACCTCAAATTTATTTCATCCCATGCCACACCTGCTGAATGTGGGCTCTAAGGAATAGGGACACTTTTCTGGAAACACTGAGGGGTTTATCCTGGTTTGCTTCGCTGCTTGATAGCGCGCCCGTTGATAACTCTCCCCAAGTTTTTCTGCAGGATAACTTCTTAAACTAGGACTATCTTCAATAGCTAGTTCAATCTGAGTCCGTGCATCAGTAATAGAATCTAGCCAACTATCTGAGCGGCGCTGAGGTTGGTACTGCCACTTGAGCAGATGCAGTAAAAGACGAGTGAGTTGACTGGCAATTGCTCGTCGTTCACTTTTGCCCAAGCCTTCAACCTCTTCAATTAAATTTGGTACATCGATTTCATGCCAACGATATTCCCGCAATAGTTGAGCTGTTTGGTTGATCCATGAATTAAAATCTGTTAAATACTTCTCGCTCATACTTAATTCTGGCGCTAACGTGATCGTTCACTGAACTGATGCAGGAATTTAAGGTTGCTTAGAGTACTCAGCCTAATCATATAGCGGTTCTCACCTCATTGAGGTACGGGGTGTGGGGGTAGAACCATCCATCTTGCTCTCTATGGTGGGAGTTGGCAGGTGACAATTCAACAGGATCGATCATGTCCATTTGGCAAGTTGATTTTTACCGCCGACCCCTGCAAGATGGGCAGGGCAACTCCTTGTGGGAATTGGTCATCTGTAGCCCAGATCTAAGGGATTCCGTGATTGCGTATTGCCCTCAGGAGATGGCAACGGCGGCTTGGTTAAAAACGCAACTGCAAACTGCGATTGCCCAAGCCAGCCAGCCGCCCACCACCATTCAGGTATTTCGCCCCCAAACCTTGAATTTGATGGTACCTGTCTGTGAAACCCTCCAGATTCCAGTGGTGCCAACCCGCCGAACGGTTGCTCTGAAGCAGCTTCTCAAGGAGCGATCGCAGCTCTATCCCCAGATGCCGGAGTACACTGGCCGGGATGAAGACCCCTGCCATCTTGAGCAGCCACCCCCAGAACCCATACCAGAACAACTCTGGGGAGAGCAGTGGCAGTTTGTCACCCTATCGGCTCAGGACTTGGAAATGGGACTTTTGACCCGCACGATTCCGGTCAAGGTTGCCCCTGCCGACCTCACCCCCAGTCATCTGGGTTTATCCCTCAGTACCCGCGTTCCTGGGGTGGTCATTTATGGCGGTCGGCAATCAATGCCCCTGACTCGGTGGCTTCAGCAACAAAATCCTGTCTATTTACAAGGGATCCAAGGAAGTCCCAGTGGCCTGGTTTTAGCCGCTGGACTGAATCAGCGGTGGATTTTGGTCACCTACGAGGATCCCGAGGTGATCGAAGCTGCTCAAGCCTTTATGCGCCGTCAGCAGGCTAGCCAGGGTTTGCATTTTTTGCTGGTGCAGCCCGATGATTCGGGCGTGACCTTCAGCGGCCTATGGCTTCTGGCTCCCTAGGGTCATGAAATGGAGATTATGTCTCCTTAACCTTAATGGTCAAACAGACAAGGCTTTCACCCGGTCGTTTCCTCCCGGTAAAATAAGATACTACTCTGAGCCTTGGTTTGCTATGACGCTTTCTAATCAACAGTCTCCAGCGATGACCCACCTCCAGCGTGATTTGATGTCGCTGGTAGAGCAGTTGCCGCATTTGAGCCATGGCAATTTGATTGCTGAGGTGCTGACGACGCTAATCCGTATGAGCCATGAAGACATTGATCGGCTGGATTGGAAGATTTTGCGGTCGTCGCTGCAAGATTTAGAGCGGGGGTTTCAGATCTTTAATCGCTATCGCCATGTACGCAAAATTTCGGTGTTTGGGTCGGCACGGCTGTCGGAGGAGAGTCCTGCCTATCAACTAGCCGTTACTTTTGCAGAGCGGGTAATCCAACTGGGGTTTATGGTGATGACGGGGGCTGGAGGCGGCATTATGGAAGCGGCTAATAAGGGGGCAGGGGCAGCCGACTCCTTTGGCCTTGGCATTCAGCTTCCCTTTGAGCAGCTCAGCAATCCCTTCATTGAAGGCGATCCAAAGTTGATTGACTTTAAGTATTTCTTTACCCGCAAGCTGTTTTTTCTCCGAGAGACGGATGCGATCGCACTTTTCCCCGGTGGCTTTGGCACCCAGGATGAAGCCTTTGAATGTCTGACCCTGACCCAAACCGGCAAGTCTCCCCCCATTCCCATGGTGTTGATAGATGTGCCAGGGGGGCGCTACTGGCAAGACTGGGATGCCTATCTTAAAAAGCAATTGACCGCTCAGGGTCTCATTAGCCCAGAGGATCACCATATTTATACGATCACCGACAATATTGAGACCGCTTGTGCTGCGATCGCGCAATTTTATCGGGTTTACCATTCCAGCCGGTATGTGGGCGACCAGCTTGTGATGCGGCTCAACTGTGCCCCTACTTCGGAGCAGATTAATCAACTAAACCAGGAGTTTGCCGACATTCTAGTCCAGGGCAAGATTGTCCCACAGTCCACCGCCCTTCCCGCAGAACTTCAAGCCCAGGAACCTCAGCCCCAGCAGACCACCGATGGCACTGAGCATTTACCTCGACTGGTGTTTCACTTTAACCAACGAGATCACGGACGCCTGTATCAACTGATTGCAGCCATTAACAACCTGGTTCTCCCCGGTGAGCCGGCCTGCCATCCCGAGCGTAAATAGGCTTACAATAAGTCCGTTGTGCTCGGCAAAACAATTTGATTGAACGGTATACTCTGCCCGAAATGGGTCAACTGTGGACAGACACCTATAAGCTGCAAACCTGGCTCCAGGTTGAGATTGCCGTCTGTGAAGCCCAGGCCGAGTTGGGCAAGATTCCTGCTGAAGCAGTGGAAACTATCAAAGCGCAGGCGAAGTTTGATCCCCAACGAATTTTAGAAATTGAGGCAGAAGTTAAGCACGATGTGATTGCGTTCTTAACCAATGTGAATGAGTATGTGGGGGATGCTGGACGCTATATCCATCTGGGGATGACCAGCTCAGATGTGTTGGATACCGCCTTGGCGCTGCAACTGGTGGCCAGTGTCGATGTGTTGCTCACCCAAATTGAGTGCTTGGTGCAGGCGATTCGCTATCAGGCGCAACAGCATCGCTATACCGTGATGGTGGGTCGTAGTCACGGGATTCATGCTGAACCCATTACCTTTGGGTTTAAGCTAGCTGGGTGGCTCGCGGAAGTGCTCAGAGGGCGCGATCGCCTCTTACAGCTCCGCCAAGAAATTGCCGTAGGCAAAATTTCTGGAGCCGTAGGCACCTACGCCAATATTGAACCCCGAGTAGAAGCCATGGCTTGCCAAAAGCTAGGACTCCAGCCCGACCCCGCTTCAACCCAAGTCGTGTCCCGCGATCGCCATGCCTATTATTTGCAAGTGTTGGCTTTGGTCGCCGCCTCTATTGAGCGCTTTGCGGTCGAAATTCGCAATCTGCAACGCACCGATGTTTTAGAAGTCGAAGAGTTTTTCGCCAAAGGACAAAAAGGCTCTTCTGCCATGCCCCACAAGCGCAACCCCATCCGCTCCGAACGGCTCACCGGTCTAGCTCGGGTCATTCGCGGCTATGCCATGACCGGATTGGAAAACGTGGCGCTTTGGCACGAGCGTGATATTTCCCATAGCTCCGCCGAGCGGGTGGTTTTGCCCGACGCCGCCATCTTGACCCACTTCATGTTGGTGGAAATCACCGATCTGGTCAAGCGCTTGCTGGTCTACCCCGAAAATATGCAGCGCAATATGAACTGCTACGGCGGCGTCATTTTTAGCCAGCGAGTCTTGCTAACCTTAGTTGAAAAAGGCATGGGACGTGAAGATGCCTATGCCGTTGTGCAGCGCAATGCCCACCAAGCCTGGAATCAGGAAGGCGGCGATTTCCAGGCTAATATCGTCGCAGATGCCAAGGTGCGCGAGTATCTCTGTGAGGAGGAGATTGCGGCCTGTTTTGACCCACAGCAGCACCTCAAGAACTTAGATGCAGTTTATCAGCGGCTAAGTATTTAGCCAGGAAATGGATTGTCAACCAATTCCAGTTGAATTTGCTTGCCCACTGCACGAGCTGCCTTATCCAGCGTTTTCAGGGTCACAGAAACATTTTCAGGATCCAACAATCGATCTAAAGCCGCACGACTGGTTCCCATGCGTTTGGCCAAGGCAGATTTGGTGAGGGCTTCCGATTCCATTGCCAGTTCAAGCTGCCACGCCAGAACCCTTTTTAGTGCGACAGCCGTGACATCACTGAGCATGCCATCTTCTTCGAGAAGATTATCCAAGGTTGATCCGACGTGGCAATGATCGATCATTTTACCTCCTTAGAACCAGTTTGAAACGTTTCTAACGCCTTGCACTTGCCCCCTAAATCCCCCATTCTGGGGGACTTAAGCGTGATCAAAGCCCCCCAGAATGGGGGGTTGGGGGGCGAATGTAGAGGTCTTAATCTCCTGTCACTTGAACCTGACGCCTGCGAGCAAGTTCCAGATCAGTTTTACAGCTTTTAATAACTGGGTGGTTTGTCATGGGTAGATTATAGATTGCATCTGATTTTGCTAGGGTTGGTGAATGGGGCACCATTCAAAAAATATGAACGTTCGACTACAGAAGGTTTTGGCACAATGGGGGGTGGCCTCTCGTCGCCGTGCTGAGGTGTTGATTCAAGCAGGTCTGGTGCAGGTGAATGGTGGGGTGGCGGCGCTCGGTCAAAAAGTGGATCCAAGCTGCGATCGCATCCAAGTCGATGGCCAAGACCTACACCCTCCCTCTAACCCTAGGGCACTTTATTTGTTGCTGCACAAGCCCGTGGGAGTCGTCACCACCTGCTATGACCCTCAACAGCGCCGCACCGTTCTGGACTTACTGCCAGCTCTCTATCGCTGCGTGCCGGGGGTACATCCTGTGGGGCGTCTCGACTTCAACTCATCTGGGGCGTTACTGCTCACCAACGATGGCCAGTGGACGTTTGCATTGACCCATCCTAGGCATCATATTCCCAAAACCTATTGGGTATGGGTGCAGGGAAATCCCTCAAATGCGGTGCTTCGGCAGTGGCGGCAGGGGGTGTCTCTCGACGGTCGTGTGACCCAACCTGCCCAGATCCGAGTGGTTCGACCCTATCAATCCTGTACTCAGACGACCAGCTTAGAGATTATCCTCAAAGAAGGTCGCAATCGGCAAATTCGTCGGGTTGCTGAGCAGCTCGGACATCCTGTGGTCAAACTGCATCGCACCCATATTGGCCAAATCAGCCTTCAGCGCTCTGACGGCACCCATTTGCCACCAGGAGCCTGCCGCCTCCTGACCCCTTCAGAGGTGCAGGAACTCCAGCCCTCTCAACCCATCCACCCCCATCAAGAGTGCGTGATATGAGTTCCCCTGAGTTTGAGCAAGAGCAGTCTCGAAAGCTAGCCGACATTGGCGCAGAACTGCGTCGAGCTCGGGAGCAGCAAGGGAAGTCCCTAGAGGATATTGCGGCGAAAACTTTGATTCAGCAGCGGATGTTGAAAGCCATTGAAGCTGGAAAACTAGAACAACTGCCGGAACCAGTTTATGTCAAAGGTTTTATTCGTCGATATGCCGATGCCCTCGCCTTGAACGGCACAAAACTGGCGGATCTGTTTCCTGTGAGTGCCGCTTTTGCACCCAGTAAAGAGCAACTTAAGGCACAGCCTCCAATCGCGGTTGATTCCCTGCGTCCCGTCCATCTGTGGCTGTTGTATGTGGTGGTGATTATTGCTGCGGTTAGCGGTCTGTCTTACTACCTGAGTCGTGATCCTAACCCATCGGACAGTGCCCCCTCCGTGTCTACGCCTGAGCCTTCTGAAGTTGAGGCACCCCCTCCACCAGAACCGACCCCGCCGCCGCCGGTGCAAGAGGCTCCCGTTGAGGTGGTGTTGACCTTTAACGAAGATTCCTGGGCGGCCTTTACCTTGGATGGACGTGCAGACTTTGAAGGCATCGTTTCTGCCGGTGAAACTCGCACGCTCACAGGACAAACCCAAATTGAAGTGGTGGTTGGCAATGCGGGCGGCGTCCTCGCGGCGGTGAACAATCAGGCTGCTGCCCCCATGGGGTCTGCGGGCACTATTGCCGAACTGGTGGCCACGCCGCCGTAATCGGCTTGAGTGGCCAACTGCCGAGACCTCCAGCCCAGGATAGACCCGAGCGAAACCTTTAGGAGCATCAGCCCGTCAAGTAAACTAAGAACCAGTGTGAGTTGGTTATGAAGATGACGGTGAAATTAATGTGCGTGCCCTGAGGGTAAAGGACTGGAGCTATGGGTTCTCAAGTGTGGAACACAATAAATCGAGTGGGTCGAGTTAAAAGTTGGCCATTCGGTATGGCCTGCACCGCCTTAGCGCTCATGGTAGCTCCCGTTCAGGCAGAGACAATTGCGATTAATCAGAGCAACTTACCCACGCTACGGGGGTTTACCCGAGGGGCTGTGGCTTTGCATCGAATCGTGGCACATCGAGATGTAAATAATACCCTTTGTGTTGGGTTTGGGGCTCCAAATCCAGATCATGTCATTCAACTAGAGCAGGGGTTTCCGCGCTTGCAAGTTCAGGTGAATAGTCGTGGGCATGATTCAACCCTGCTGGTTAGAGGCCCTGATGGTACGGTCTACTGCGCTGATGAAGGCGTTAGTGGTGGGCAAGAAGCGGGGTTGGTGCTCACAAATCTAAAACCCGGCGCTTACGAGGTGTGGGTGGGTTCCTTTGAAAGTGGGGGCAATTTCCGCTATTCCTTGAGTCTTTCAAATTAAGGTCGTTAATTCAACGTGAGTTCGAGGACTTATCCGCCCTCACCCCCTAGCCCCCTCTCCCAACATTGGGAGAGGGGGAACAGAGCACAAATTCAAGGTTTTAGCCCCTCTCCCAACATTGGGAGAGGGGTTGGGGTGAGGGCAGACGAGAGCTGTCGAACTCACGTTAATTCAATTTAAGGTTGGGTGCTTGAGCGACCTATGAGGGCTTGGTTGGTGGATGAGGTCTTGTTCCTCCATCAGGAGGATGTGCCGACCTTTAAGAAAGGGGGGTCGGTGGTTCGCAATAGCTATTTCTGGGCATTGCGTGCGATCGCAGGCCATGCTCCGCGCCACGGCCACTGGGAGTATGAACCTGAGGTATGGCTGGCACTGATGCGGGTGTTAAGCGCTTTTCAGACCTCCGGTTACCTGGGGCTCTCAGAAACCCAGTTGGCCTTTCCCCAAACTGGCCCTGAGATTCCGAGAGTTTTGCAAGGTGTTGCGACTTGGCAAGATTAGTCGCTTCCCCCCCAAGCCCAGCGAGGATTGCCCTCACGCATACCATTAAACAAAAGGGTGCTCGTAAAGCTGTTGGCATCAGGCACCCCGGTCATATCGAGAATAGCCGCTACCCGTCCATCGTTGAGCTGCAATCGCAGGTAAGAATGTCCCTGGAATGGCTCGCCATCGAGGGTGGTAATGCCAGCGGTGGCCTGACAATTTCTGTATTGGGGCTTGAGCCTGCCCGTCCAGGTCGCGCTGAACGGCGATCGTTGCAGGAGGCCAATGTCAGTTGCGATGGCAGCAAGCTGCACCATGCCATCCGTGGCGTAGCTTCCCTCCTGGTAGGGACGAGCCGTTTGGTAGGCAATCACCTGGGTCGGACAGAGGGTGGGATTGGTCGCCAGGGTTGGGTACACCTTTAAGATCAAGGTACTGGCCAGGGCGGGCACACCCCAGGCGGCGAAGCCTCCCAGGGTTAAACTACCAAGTAAAAAAAGACAACCCTTACGATTCATGTCAGTTACCGGCTGGAAGAGGTTGAATTGCTATTGGGGGGGCGCTGCCGTTGCGGTGGCTTGTAGTCACTCTCTGAGCTATTTGTCTCAGACTGCCGTGAATTACCCCGCGATCGCTGTGCCAGGGCAGGAGTTGTCAGGCTCAAGATCAGCAAAACCAACAGGGTCGCACGACTGACGAGCACAAGTTTAGAACGTTGGGTTGGGTAGATCATGGCCGTTTCCTCCTATTCATTACTGTAGCGCCAAGGAAGCCAAGGTGTGACTGGCCACATAAGTTCACACAGAGTGCCCCTGGGGTGTATAGACTCCCGTTTAAATCTTCCCTTTAACTGATGCTTAAGACGCAAACATTGTTTCGTCCCCTCCCCTTCTTTTGTCGAAATCAACCCGGGCCCGTTATCCAGAATGCGTAGCACGTACCATCCCTGATTGACCTCACCGGTGACGCTGAGGCGGGTTGCCCCTTCGGCGTGTTTGCCGACGTTGCAAAGCGACTCTTCTAAGAAGCGACAGAGTTCGCGCTTTTGCTCCAGGCTGAGGGTGTGATCTTTTAAGGGGTCAAAGGATCGGGCTTTTACCTTAAGGGTTTTAAACCCAGGAAAATCTCGTTCCAGGGTGGTGCTATAGACTTCATAGAGTAGCTCATGGAGGGGGGGATTGAGATCGAGCTTCAGGCCGCTGCGCAGGTATAGGCTTTCTTCTTGGGACAGTACTCCTTGCTTGAGGTGTTCACCCAGCTCTCGAATTTCACTGTTGAGGTTGGCGAGGGCCTGCAAGAGTTCGGCTTGAGTTAAGGTCTGGTCTTGGACGCGTCGAAGAATCGTGGCCAGGGTTTGCAGGGGGCCATTATGAATGACATTAAAGGTCTGCTCAATGGTGCGGCGGCGTTCATCAATGCGCGATCGCAGCAGTCGGTCATATTGCATAAAGACTGTATAGGATAACCCATTCCCCAGCAGGACTAGCCCCGCTGGAATCAAGGGCACCCACCAACCCACCCACAGCAATAGGGTGCTGATGCCCACAACCCCGAGCAGGGCACTCAACAACCCCACTAAACTCCAGGTCGGGGTGCGAATCCAGCGGCTGAGGTAAATGCCGAGCAACCCCCATCCTAAAATCCACAAGTACTCCCAAGCATCCTGCCAGGTTCGCATCAGGGGGCGTCCATCCAATACCGCACTGAGAATTTGGCTGGTGGCATGGGCTTGAAATTCGACGCCATACATGCGATTGGGATTGGGGTTGAGACTTGCGATCGCACCCGTTCGCAGCGTATTAGGGTCACTGGGCACCGCCATCCCCAGAATCACGATTTGACCCCGCAGCCAATCTGGGTCAACGTCACCCGCCAGTAAGGCTTGCCGCGAGATAAACCGAAACGGCATCGATCCACTGCGATAGTTAAGCAGGCTTTGCATTCCTCCTGCATCTAACCCCACATAGCTGCCGGAGTTGGGCAACAGCCGTGGCAGTTCAGTAGTACCAAAGCGCATTGTCTGGGGATCACGCCAGCCGTTACCAAAGGAGACTCTCAGCGGTCGCAGATAGGTCATTGCTAGTCTTTGGGCCAATGCAAAGCGGTAATCTTGTTCATTACTCAGATCATCGGGATTGGGCGAGCCTAATAGACTCCTCCGGACATGGTTATCCCCATCCAGCAAAATATCGGAAAATCCCACCCGTTTCCGAGGCGCACTCGATGGCGGTTGAATTTGAGGCCGCAAAATTCGCTCTACGGTGATCAAGTTGTTGCTCTGGGCAATGAGCTGGCGCAGGGACTCACTCCCCGGCTCAATGGCTAAACTGCGGAACAAATCTAGGCCAATGACTGCCGGTTCATAGGCTTGCAGGTTGCGAATTAAATTGGCAATCTCTTGATCGGGAATGGGAAAGGTGCCAATTTCAGCTAAATCGGCTTCCCCAATACCCACAATCACAATGCGCTCGTCGGTGGGTTCATCTAAGCGCAGCTTGAGCGCCAGATCAAACGCCACCCATTCTAAAAATTGCAATGAGCCGGTTAACCGCGTCGCAATTACCAAGCCAATCAACCCTAAACCTGGCAACACCCAGCGAAACCAAGGCCGTAACATTCCCCTATATCCTGGTGGCATCTTCAGCTCGACCTTACGCTAGTCAATCAAGCCTTCTTCACGAGCGCGAATTTCAGTGATGGTGCGCAGGTTTTTGCCGTCCTTTTTATCATCTTCAGGGTAAATCCCTAACACATCCTGAATTTTGGTCCAGTAGTGGCGGACTGTGCGCTCCTTCACATACATGCGCTGAGCAATGGTCTTATCCTGCAAGCCCTCTTGAAAGGCTAGGCTCAAGACCGTCAGCCATTCTGGTTTCACCTCTAGTCCAGCCTGAAGACCGCTAATGTCTTTAGTATGGGTGACCCCCTGCAAGGCCCAGTCAACCCGAGTCAACATTTCGCGGCTGGACAACCCTTTATCTGTGACCGTAAATCCCCCTTGGTGAGCATCAATTTCTGAGCGGATGCGCACCAGTGCCTTGACATAGGTACTCTGCACCGTAATGTTAAGCGTCGGAAATAGCCCCATTAAGTCCCGTAGCAATCGCAGGCCATGTTCAGTTTGGGCGGTCTCGCCCGCAGTTTCAGGAATTGAGAGATCCACCACCACTAAATCAGGGTTGAACTGTTGCACCTGTGCGATGGCTTCCTGAGCGGTCTGAGCCGTGAGAATCTGTGCCTGGGGATATTGCTGCTGCAATGCGCTCAGGGTTCCAGTCAGCACAATTTCGTGATCGTCAACGATCACAATGGTTTGCTCAGCGAGGGTTGAGTGCTGGTGTGGCACAGGGGGGGTAGACACGTTACCTCTAGACCGACGACCGTGGGTTAATGACTTTTGTAGTTTCTCAATCCAAGGCGGTGCAGACACGGATTATGGCACAATTACTATCCCACAACGACAAGTCGATGTAGTCTTTTAATTTTAAGATCCGCGCAACCTCAGCCGCATCACCCGTAAACGCGAACTTTCCTACCTAAAACTGCACCCACGATCACCGAAAGGTACACTGAATAAGAGGGAGATTCATCTTTTGATTGACGCTGCCTTCTACACACAATAGTCTAGCCATGGCACAGCCTGAACCGCTATCCCTTTTTGAGGCTCACCAGTTGCTCAAGCAATGGGACTGTCTCACAGAGCAACCTGAGTCCAGCACCTATGGGCATGTCCAGGCTGCACTACACAGCATTGTCTCCCATTCAGACTATCAAATGTTGGGGATTTGCGCGGATGGGCTGGAGCAGGGAAAAAAGACGCTGGTTGCCTATGCCCAAGCCTGTGGCTACACGGTGGATCTATCTACTCTACAAGTCCGCAATCCCCCCTCTACAACCTCATCGGGGATCTATATCAAATACAACCCGGAGTCGGGCTTGTTGTACGCCAGTGAGTATGAAGGCTCCCATCGAGGTGTTTTGGTTGCCTGTCAATCGGCTCACGAGTCTGGACTCAATGAACTGTATGGCCATTTACCCCTCGACTTGTTTGAGGCTTAATACGACAGAGTTTCATTGATTTACCGAGAGGTGCTGGATCAGTGGGTAGAGTTTTGTGGTGGCGGTCATGGTTTTTCGGGTGTGGTCGTTTCAACAGCAACTTCTGAAAAGTCGATCCCGCGATACACTTGCTCAATCGGGAAGTTTACATTCACGGATTGCAATTGCACCCAATCTCCAGCCCGATAGTTGATGATTTCCCATCGTCCACCCCTACTTTTGCAATAAAGATCGATCGCAATTTCCTGCGAACTTACCAATACATAATCTTGCAATTGCGGATTTTGACGATAGCGAAAAAACTTGTTTCCACGGTCATAAGCCTCTGTACTCTCGGACAAAACCTCAACGATTAAGCAAGGATAGGTAATGTATTGCGTTGTGGCTTCATCTCTAGGATCGCAGCTAACACTAGCGTCGGGATAGGTGTAATCATTAGTTCCGACAAGATTGACCCTGCAATCAGAGTTAAAGATCCGACAACTGCTATTGGATAAGTGATTGTCCAGTAAAGCTGCAATCTTTAAAGCGATGCGGCTATGATTTTGGGTTCCCCCACTCATGACATAGACTTGGCCATTGATATACTCGTGGCGACACAATTGCTGCTCTTCCCAAGCGAAATATTCAACGGGTGTTAACTTGGGTGAATGACTCGGAATTGCAATCATTATTCTATTCTCCGAGGATCTGGTCTAATTTTAATATCGATTGAACGGTACATATCGGCGACCGATGTAGATGTGCTCTAGCACCTTGTCGTTTCTATCGTGGACTTCCCGCTCATTCAGCGGCGTCGCCATTGCCCGGAAGATCTCCGCAAGCACTCATCTGGGCTACGGTTTGGGTAAACTGCTCCCCGCTGTAAAAATTGAGTGGTGCGCTCTGTGGTGGGCAGCTTGACAAAACAGCTCAATATATTGCTGATGGCCTCCAGGGAATCCCACATTTAAGAGGAGTGGATCGCTGCGATCGCGCGGGTCACCGGGTCCAGCAACCACCTCAAAACCCGGAGGGTTAGTGCCTTCTAGGGGTTGGAGTTTTAGGGGTCTACGGTTTTTGACTTCCCCAGCGCTGCTGTCGATGTACACGACCACATTCCCAGTCTCGAAGGTGCGCCCCAGGTCTTGCACCAGGTGTAAGAAGCCGCGATCGCTCCCCCCCCGGCGTACCTCAAGCGTTCCGTTCTCCTCCTCAACTTGGCTGGTAACAGTATCGCCCACCCCAATGATAGTGGGCATGTGGGCAGGGTCAAAGTGGGCTTGGGCTAATGCCAATAGCTCGGGGTGCGATCGCGGTGCTTGACGCACATTAAAGTTTTCCCCCAGAGGATAGGTGCCGGTGCGCTCGAAATAGTAGCGATTCAACAGAGCCAGCACCCCCACCTCTTTGACCGCACCCCGCAGCATGAACTGGAAATCGGTGGTGCCCGACGCAGTTTCGGAGGCCAACTGGAGTCGCTCTTGCCCGTGGACATCTTTGCCCAGATTGGGTGCATAGTGAACAAAAAACGACTCACCCAGACCGAGGGACTGAGCCTCGGCCAATAGATCTTCCATCAAGGTCTGCATCGCCTGCTGCAAGTCGCGGTAGACTGCGGGCTGATCTTGTAACTGCTCATAGAAGACATTGAGATTGGCCGTTGGCGAAACCTGGTTATCTAATACCGCAGCCGTAATGGCCTTCTCTAGCGCTGCGGCTGAACCTGTCCAGGGCTGTTGCTCAAAAAAGGCACGCAACCGGTGCCCAATTTGGGTGGGCACTGCCGCCAAAAATGCTAGCTCTGCCTCACTGACGCCGGGATGAGAGACGCAACCAAAGCGATCCTGCCACTGCACACCCCCTCCAGCCAGACCGGGCAGATAGAGCCCCTCCTGTTGGATCTGTTGCCCATCTTGATCCAATGCCGCTTCCAGGATCCGGTTTACACCCCGCTCACCAATATGTTCACCATTGGTGAGGACAAAAAAGTGAGCCGCAAAGGTTTGGGTTGCCTCAATGTAACGTTTGTCCAGTTGGCGAGTCAGGGGATCTTTGACCAGACCCATACATACGCCATCGAGGTCTTGAATGATTAGCAGATTTTCTTGGGTCGCCAGCAGATGCGCTAGGGCATTGTGATCTAGGGATAAAAACTGCTCGTGCAAAGGGGCAGTCGTGTTCATCATGTTTAATCCAGCTTTCGACAGAGGCTCAGCGGCCAGAAGCATTTTGTCTATGCAACTCAAGCCTCTGAGAGCTTGTTTGAGAAGTTGCTTAGACCTTGCACTTGCCCCCCTAGCCCCCCAAAATTGGGGGGAAATGAGCAAAGTTTTTGGCTTTCTCCCCCCAATTTGGGGGGGTTGGGGGGGCTAATGCAGGGATGAATGAGTCTGCTCAGACGGCCTCTGAGCACCATGGCGCAATCTTACCCCATAAAATTGAGATGGCAGAAGTAAAGCAAGCTCCACCCAAAGAAGGCAAGATTCGTGTACTTAGAGGCTCCAACCCCTCTAAAAGGGGAAACTCGCATGACATTTCGATCCCTTGATTGGATCGACTTTCAGCACATTCGTCAGCTCTTGGCAGAGCGCACCCAAGCGCGCTTTACCTATGACAACGGGGTCTTAGAAATTACCATGCCGCTAGAGGGACATGAGCGCTTGGCTCGCTTAATTGAACTGTTCATTCGCATTTTGGTGGTAGAACTGGGTCTGAAAATGAAATCTATGGGCTCGACCACCCTGGCACGGAAAGATTTGCTTAAAAGTGCAGAACCCGATAACGGCTATTACATTCAGAACTACGCCTTAGTCGCTGACCATGAGGTGGATTTGGCGGTTGACCCGCCCCCAGATCTGGTGGTGGAAGTAGACATTACCCACAGCGATATTCAGAAAAATGAACTCTATGCCAGTTTGGGAGTGCCAGAGTTTTGGCGCTTTAATGGCCGCCAGTGGACAATTTTGCAGCTTGTGGAGCGAAGGTATGAGGACTGCGAACGATCGCCAACCTTTCCTTTGGTGGCCAAAACCGATCTCTACCACTTCTTGAGTGCCGCGATCGCAGATGAGGTCATGGCAGAACTCAACTTTCGGCAGTGGGTACGGGCTCAAACCGCTAGCACTCCATTAGACTTCTCAACCTGACGACGGCATCCCCCATTTCAACAAGCGTAGGTGCGTGAGAGAGCTTAACCCAGAGCAACAGCTTCAGAAAACTGCAAAGGATTTTACATGAAACACAATTGAACTCCAATTGCTCAAGCCTTATATTACAGGTCAAGACAGCAAATGCTGCTGACCATTTCGAGCTAATTTAGGTAAACTATGCTGAAGCAAATCGGCATGATGAGTTTGTTGGCGACTGGCATTGTAGCTTCTACATTGCCTGCCGCAGCGAACACTGCTGTAGTTCAAGATGCTTCGCAAGGGGCGATTGTCTCCGGCAATAACAACCAGGTTAATCAAGTCATTAACCAAACCACGATCTACAACCAACATCCAGGTCGAGGAGCCGAAATGCGGAACGGTGGCCGCCGGGGTGGAAACTCCATTGCAGTACAAGAGTCCCGACAATCGGGACAGGTCAACCGTGGCCGCAACGTGCCACCCGGTCGTGCCCGAGGTCATTCTAAATAACCTCTACTCACCGACAAAGGTTGTAGTCAATGGAAACCGCAACTCGTGAATGTTTCCATTTGCAATAGTTTGAATCAACTCAAGGAGAAATGTATGTTTAAGCAAATGCTGACTCTCGGACTTCTCAGCGGGGCTGCTCTAGGGTTTGTAGCGCTACCTGCTGCGGCTGATACTGCCGTTATTCAGTCTAGCCAGCAGGATGTGATTATCGACGGTCGGGGCAACAGTTCCCGTCAGTCCACCAGCCAAAGCAGCACCTATCGTTCCAGTGGTTCTGGCCGAGACAGCAGCGCTGTGGTGCAAGATGCGGTTCAATTTGGTGAAATCTACGGAGTGGACAATAGCTCTCGTCAAGATACCCGCCAACGCTCTGAAGTTCGGATCGAGCGAGACAATCGGGGCTCCTCTCGGAGGGGGAATTGGGATCGCCGCCGCTAGGTCACCACAGTTCTATTCTATTTAAGTCGTTTGTTTTGATCAGTCCATAGCACGCAGCCCGGGAAGAAAAAGTAACTGTTCACAATAGTCAATCAACTTTTCTTCCCTGGCTTTCTGTTCAGAGAACCTAGCTGGATGCAGATATTTATCATGGTTTCCAGACAAGGTACTCACCAGAGGAGTTTGATTATGCAAGTCAATCATTTGATTGCAGCACTTGTTTTTTCTGCGGTTCTTGGCCTCCCCACTGCCGCGATGGCTAACATTCGAGTTCAGACCAATCGTGTCAACGTCTCGATTTCTGACAGTGGCAATATTCGGGTTGACACCCCAGGGAGCACCTCCCGTTCGGGCCGCTATTCTCGTCGCCCTGCCTACTACCGCACATCCGGCAGAAATTGTCGCTCTTACCAGTCCTATCGCACCAGTCGTCAGGGCAATACCGTCTATTCCAGTAGCTCAACATCCACGACGGTTTGTTAGTTCGTAGCATTCAGGAGACTCTTGATGAAGCTTTTATTCGGAACACTCGGTCTCATGGGTATAGCGACCAGTACCCTCATCCTAGGATCTGCGACCCAGGCAGAGGCACGGTGTGTCGTCACCGATGTTGGGGTTCAAGTGGCTGTGCGAGGGTCTCGCAATCCAGCCCGTCAGTCCAATGATGTTGATGTGGACAGCAGGGGCTCTTGCGAGGGGAATCGCAGTGTGAATACGAGTCGCCAAGTCTATGTGGGCAACTCAGATGAGGTCGTTCAAGAACGCCGCAGTCGTCACCAGCTTAATGGTAGTGGCCGAGGGTCAGGAGATCCCATGGTTGTTCCTGTTAATGTACAGGTAGATGTTTACAACGCGGGTGAGCGCTATCGTCGTCGCTAGTTTGGCATCATCCCATGGGGAGGAAGTCCTATGACGAAAATTTTGGGGGGGTTGATAGCTGGGGGGCTGTTATGGCTCGTCAGTCCGGCTGTAATTCAGGCTGAGTCGATCGGGTCGGCACTCGGCTCTGCGCCTTGGCGGCTGGCTCAGTCTATTCAGTCACAAACCACTACGGTCTATTTGGATGCGAGTCAATTGTCTCGCCCCCATGAGCTGCGCATATCAACTACGGGGAATCTAGGGGGGCAGGTTAAGGTCGGCAATACCATTGTTCGCTATCTCAATGGTCGAGAGTCTTGGGTTAATCTGGCACCCTACTTGAGGCGGGGGCGAAATGTGGTAGAAATTTCGGGTTCCTATGCACCTGCCCAGGGCAGCATCTCTTTAGAGTTGAAGGCTCCGGGACAAAATGTGGTGCAGCAGAGCAGCGGCAATGGCCGTCTGCGCCACACCCTGATTTTAGATGTCGATTAGGCTGCTATAAGGCTGGGCTTTTGGGCAATCCAGTATTTGCTCATCAGATGAATGCTGGTTTGGATGGGGGTAAATCCAACCTTGGCGAGGACGGCTTCGAGGTCGTCGGTGGTGTAGTGGCGATAATAGGGCTCATGAAAGAGCTTGGGAAAGTTAGCCATCATGGGGGCAAACTCGGGGGAGTCACTCATCTGGATAGAGTCACAGATGATCAAGGTTCCCCCAGGTTTGAGGAGTCGATAGCTCTCTTGAATCACAGAGCGCCGCACAGCAGGGGGCAGCTCATGGAAGAGAAAAACGCTGGTGATGCCGTGGAAGGTTTGGTTGGCGTAGGGTAGGGCTTCGGCGTTGGCCTGGATCAGTTGGGGTAATTCACCGGGCAACTGATGTAGGGTCTGATTGGCTTTGCGCAGATAGGCTGCTGATAAATCACAGCCCAGTAGGGCGGTTTGGGGAAAGGTGGCTCGCAGTTGGCGCAATGTGCGTCCGGTGCCGCAGGCCACATCTAAGATTTTGAGCTGGGATGGCTCTAGGGTACTGAAGTGCGCTAAGCCTTGTTTGAGGGGGGCTAAAACTCTGCGGCGCATGGCATCGGCGGTGCCGCCAAAGAGAATATCTACCTGTAGATCGTAGAGGTTGGCAGAGTCGTCGCTGAGATAGCCATTGGTCTGGTGGTGAAAGTTTTGCAGGTAGTATTTGGGGTAGCCTTCGGTCTTGATTTGGGGGGCAAAGTCTTGATGCTGTTGCTGCTGCGATCGCAGCCACATCTGAGGCAAGTCTAGCCATAGGTTTGGGTAATAGCGAAAGAACTCATCCCAGGGGTGATCAAAGAGCAGGGATGGGGGATAAATGCCCCGCTGGGCATCTTGCCAATCGACAGTTAAGAGGGCTTCGTAGCGCTGCTGTAGGTTAGCCAGCAGCGCTGTGTCAATGGGTTGGGTTTCTCGACTGGGGGCTGGGTACAGCCAGTTCATCAGCCGGGAACTCAGGGTCTTATGCGCCAGACCAAAGGAATTTTTGCTCCACTGTAGGGTGCGATAGGCTAGCTCAAAGAGCTGATCAGGCTGGGGGATCGCCGCCGGAAATGGGGAGTGGATGTGCATGATCGGGTTTTAGAAAACTTCACATTTCTATTTTTCCTGATTCCGTTCGTGAATGCTAGGGAGCGAGAAGCTTCCCCAATTCTGAGGAGGGCGACCTCTATTTGATTAGTACTCGCAATGTCCTCACCCTAACCCCTCTCCTAGGCTGGGCTATGGTGTATACACAAGTCTTGAAAAATTCAAAATCTTTGCACTCGCCCCCCTAGCCCCCCAATTCTGGGGGGAACTAGTTCTAACTTTCGGATTTCTCCCCCCAAAATTGGGGGGTTGGGGGGGCTAATGCAGCGTGGAACACGGAGAACTAGAGATGTGCGTACACCGTAGCCCAAGCTGGGAGAGGGGTTGGGGTGAGGGCTCAGTTTCCCTTCTTCCCAAAAGGGCTGCCGTGTACACACAAGTCTGAGAAAAACGATTTCACCCAGCATTCGCCCCCTACATCCCCCATTCTGGGGGACCGTGAGGTCGCACCAGTGATCTCCCTCAAGAATTTGCTTCAGTTTGGCATCAACTCTTGTAGTTTTTGCAGTTGTTCTGGAGTCAGCATGGCGAAGAACCGTTCACTCATCAAAGCTTGGATGTCATTGAGCTGGGACATCTGCTGCTGGGATAGATTCAGAGACGCCATGGAGATTGGCGCACCGTTGGCTTGATCTTGCAGTTGCTGCCATTGTTGTGGGGTGAGGAGTTCTTGAAGCTGCGCTTTGGCAAGGGCACGAATATGCTCAAGCTGGGACTGTTGTTCTTCAGTAAGGTTTAACTCAGTCAAAAGGGTGTTGCCATCCTCGGGCACACCAATGGTCTGGGCGTGGAGTGTGGCAGGGAACGAGAGGGCTGCGATCGCAGCCGCCATGGCAATCAATGCCTTCCAGTTCATGGCAAATTTTCCTTCATCAAGGTGATACAAGACTGGGATTCTTAGACGCCACTCTAGCCCTTGAGTGCCTGGATCGGCAAAAATGATTTGTTCCTCTGCCGCCGCATCAGGCAACTACAAAGAACCCTGGGACTCAAGCATCTGAATACTGTCAGGATTACAGGTCTGAAGCACCCGCATGGCCTGTCGAATCACCAGGTCGGATCCCTCCACCACAATCAGATACTTGCCCTGGCGCAATCGCTGGCGGAACGATCGTGATTCAGGACTGGCCAACAACTGAAACCCACCATTGACCGTGAAGCCCCCCAACAGGCCGGAGACAGCACCCATTAAGCCCCCCAGAAGATGGTTGCCAATGGGTGAGAGCACAGGCCAAATGGTAAGGTGGGTGATTTGATTAAAGCTAAATCCGGCAAAAAAGCCAAAGGGAGCCAACCACAACATCATGCGTTGGATCCGCGTCCAGGCATCCTGGGTTGGATCACTGAGGCTGAGGCTCTCCAAGGGGGAATAGCCATCGCCGACAATTTGGACTGCTGGTGCGTTGATGGCAGCGGCTTCGAGGGCAGTGGCGGCGGCTTCAGCTTGGGTGCGATCGCCCATCGTGGCGACTAAAACAGTTGTCATAAAATGAACTCAGGGTTGAAGGCTAGGGGTCGATGCGGTCTGCTCCCTTATACTCATACCGTGGATAGCCCTGAATTGATGCTTAGATCTAAGATTTTGCCTCAGTTGCAACGCCAATGGCTGGAGTGGAGTGCAGTGGTAGTGGCCAGCTTGGTTATCCCGCTGCTGGTGGTGGGCGTGCGTCAGATGGGATGGATGCAACTGTTACAACTCATTGCCTTTGATCGCTTGACTCAGCTTCGCCCCGATCTAGCGCCAGACCCACGCCTGCTGGTGGTGGGTATTACCGAAGAAGATATTCAGGCCCAGGGGCGTTGGCCTATTTCCGATCAGACCTTTGCCCAGATGCTAGGGAATTTGCAACGCCTTGAGCCACGTGCGGTGGGTTTAGATGTCTACCGAGATCTGCCGGTTGAGCCTGGTCATAGCCAATTCCTGGCTCAGTTTCAGGCATCGGATCGCTTGTTTGTGGTGACCAAGCTGAGTTCTGAATTTGAGCCTGCGATCGCACCGCCCCCTGATGTGCCCGATGCCCAGGTGGGCTTTAATGACGTGGCGGTCGATCCTGGGGGGGTGATTCGACGCAACCTGTTGATTCAAGACGGACGGTTTTCTTTTTCCCTGCAATTGGCTCGCCGGTATCTCCAGGACGACGGCATTGAAGCCCAGGCCAGTGACATTAACCCAGACTATATGCAGCTTGGAGCCGCCACCTTTGTGCCCCTCACTCCCCATGCCGGAGACTACATTGATGTGGATGCGTCGGGGTACCAAATTTTACTGAACTACCGCAATCGCTTTCGGGCAGCCCAGGTTGTGTCGCTCTCTCAAGTGCTCGATGGCACGGTGCCCCCTGAGTGGGTGCGCGATCGCATCGTGCTGGTAGGCACCGTCGCCGAAAGTGGCAAAGACTTTTTTTACACCCCCTATAGTTCAGGGCTGCGGGACCAGCAGCGCATGGCTGGGGTCATGATTCATGCCCAGATGGTCAGCCAGTTTCTCGATGCCGCCCTTGGGGAACGCTCCCAACTGCGCTGGTGGTCTCAGTCCTGGGAAATACTCTGGATTCTAGGCTGGGGCATTTTAGGAGGGGGGCTCGCCTGGGGCATTCGTCATCCCCTGGGGCTGGCCTTAGCAGGCAGTGCGGCACTCTCTGTCCTGTGGATGTCTTGCGCCGCTCTGTTTTTTAATGCAGCCCTTTGGGTGCCCTTGGTCGCACCCACCATTGCCTTCCTGGCCACAGGAGGCAGCACAGTCACCTATTCCGCCCAACAAGCCCAACGCCAGCAGAAAATGGTGATGCGCCTTTTAGGTCAAAACACCTCGCCAGCCATTGCTGAAACTCTCTGGCAACGCCGAGATGAACTCCTGGAAGACGGTAAGCTCTTGGGGCAAAAGGTTACCGCAACCCTTCTGTTTACTGACTTACAGGGCTTTACCACCCTGTCTGAGTCGATGCCCCCCGAAATGCTGCTCACTTGGCTCAATGAATATCTCGAAGCTATGAGTCAAGTGGTTCAAGACCACCACGGCGTAATCAATAAATTTATGGGGGATGGCATTATGGCACTGTTTGGCGTTCCCATTCCCGATAAAGGAGAAGCGGCGATCGCCCTCAATGCTCAGCGTGCCGTTGCCTGTTCCCTAGATATGGGGAAACGCCTAGAACAACTCAATCACCAGTGGCAGAGTCGAAACTTGCCGACCGTCTCCATGCGGGCAGGGCTGTTCACCGGCTCGGTCGTCGTAGGCAGCATGGGCGGCAAAACCCGCTTAGAGTATGGCGTCCTAGGAGATAGCGTCAACATCGCCTCGCGCCTAGAGAACCTAGAAAAGCATCGGCAAGCCCCCCCCTGTCGCATTTTGATTGCCCAAGAAACCCTTACCTACCTCCAAGATCAGTTCCAAGTGGAGTCCTGGGGAGCCATCACCCTGAAAGGAAAAGCCAAACCCGTGCATGTTTATCGGGTCTTGGGGGCAGCCCAGTCAGAAGCGACACCACCGTCTCTCCAGCCCTCAGAGCCCTCTGGCGTTTAGAGCTTGTTTGAAAACTTTCTAACGCCTTGCACCCGCTCCCTAAATCCCCCATTCTGGGGGACTTTAATCACTCTGAAGCCCCCCAGAATGGGGGTTGGGGGGCAAACGCAGAGAATGGAAGGCTTTTACAGCCTCTTAGAGCGGTAGGCTCGCTCGGGGCTTAAAAGACTCTACCTGTCGCAACTGTTCATAAATCGCTTGCTCTTGGGGACTGAGATTGCGGGGAACCTCAATGCGAATTTCCACCAATTGATCGCCGCGTTCCCCTGTTTCAGACGGATAGCCCTTACCCCCTAAGCGCAGGCGCTGGCCAGGGCGCACCCCCGCCGGAATCTGGATTTTCACCCATCCATCTAGGGTCGGGGCTTCAATTTGGCCGCCGAGAACTGCTTCACAGGGCGTAATGGGTAATTCACAGACAATATCGGCACCCTCCAGCTTGAAGTAGTCGTGGGGGCTGACTTCAATGCGCAGATAGAGATCGCCTCCCCCAGCACCCTGTCCCTTGAGGCGAATGCGTTGACCTGAAACCATCCCCCCTGGCATGGTCACTTCCAGAGAGCGACCATCCTCTAGGCGAATGCGCTCCCGCCCCCCGGTGAATGCTTTTTCCAGAGGCAATTGTAAGCGAGCTTCAGCATCTCGCCGCACCGCCCGCCCGCCAACCTTACGGCTACTATCAGTCCCAAATCGGCTGCTGGGGCGTCCCCGACTGGCTCCATTGACTTTCCGCCGCCCCAAGAGCTGATCCAGAAAGTCTTGAAAATCTGAGAACTTGCCAAAGTCTAGTTCCTCGGCGGCGACGGCTGCCCGCTCTCCCCACCCTCTGGGTTTCGCTGCTGCACTTTCCTGGAAGCCATTTTGGTTCCAATACTGACCAAAGCGGTCATACTGAGCGCGTTTAGTGACATCCGACAGCACTTCATAGGCTTCCCCAATATCCTTGAAGCGATCTTCAGCGGCTTTATCGCCTGGATTTAAATCTGGGTGATACTGACGGGCAAGCCGCCGGTAGGCTTGTTTAACCTCGTCATTGGTGGCACCTTTGGCCACCCCCAAAATGTCGTAGTAGTTTCGGAAGTTGCGCATGGATCAACTGGGGAAAGAGAGGGTAAAACGACAACCTGATTCTTAGCACCAAGGGGGAATGTTCGCCAAGTCACCTGACGCTCTCAATCCCTGACGCAGAGGTGCCTTCTACCAGTCTTCGTCATCCCAGTCTTCCCACATTTCATTACTGCGACTGGGGAGTGAGCGTCGGCTGGGTGCTGGTTTCCCGCGCACGGCGTCAACGCCGCGACTGACGGCCTCAGAAATGGAGGACATGGATGGCATTCGGAATAGCTCATCTTCTTCGGCATAGAAATCAGAGGCTTGTCGAATCTCTCGCTTGAGGGCTAGCAAACCATCTTGAAGGGCTGCGTAGTTCTGATCAATTTGGCGATCGTCATTTTGACGGATGGCGCTTTGCAAATCCGCCATTAAGTTCTCCATGCGTCGGCGCAAATTCCCGGCAAACTGGGGGCCAAAGTCTAGGGCGGCTTCTCGCAACTGGCGATCGCACTGGGTGATTAAATCCTGTGACCGATTGCGCTTGTCAACTTGCTCTCGCCGCAGCCGATCGGTGTCTGAGTACTGCTCAGCTTCTTGTAACATCCGCCGAACTTCTCCTTCAGAAAGGGTTGCAGTGCCTTGGACGGTTACGGTTTGCTCCCGGCCTGTGTATTTATCTAGAGCGGTGACCTGCAAAATGCCGTTGGCATCAATATCAAAGGCGACCTGTACTTGGGGAATGCCCCGAGGGGCGGGGGGCAGTCCACGCAGTTGAAAGCGCCCCAGGGATTTATTGTGCTCGGCCAACTGCCGCTCACCCTGGAGGACGTGAATTTCGACCTGAGTTTGGTTGTTTTCCGATGTCGAAAAAATGTCAGAGCGCCGGACGGGGATGGTGGTGTTTCGAGGAATTAGGGTCTTCATTACCCCGCCGATAGTCTCCAGTCCCAGAGATAAGGGGGTGACATCTAGAAGCAGCACGTCTTTCATTTCGCCGGTCAAAATCCCGGCCTGAATGGCCGCTCCTACTGCTACAACTTCATCGGGGTTGACGTTTTGATTGGGCTTTAGATTAACAAGATCCCACACCACCCGCTGCACTAGGGGAATTCGGGTCGATCCCCCCACCAGAACTGCTTCTTCAATATCTTCGGGAAATAAGTTGGCATCTTGGAGTGCCCGTTCAATGGGCTGTCGCAGCCGTCGCACCAGCGGGGCGCAGAGTTGCTCAAATTGCTGCCGACTCAGCACCACATCTAGGTGTTTGGGGCCAACTTCTGTTGCGGTAATAAAGGGTAGGCTGATGCTGGTTTCTGGTAAGCCGGATAGTTCGATCTTGGCCTTTTCAGCCGCTTCCATGAGTCGTTGTAGAGACTGGCGATTGCGGCGAAGGTCAATGTCTTCTTGGGTTAAGAATTGGTCAGCCAGCCAGTCTACAATCAGTTTGTCAAAGTCATTGCCCCCGAGCTGGGTATCTCCACTGGTGGCCTTGACTTCAAACATGCCTTCGCCCATCTCTAGGATGGACACATCAAAGGTGCCACCCCCTAGGTCAAAGACCAAAACGGTCTGATGGCGGCGTTTTTCTAATCCATAGGCTAGCGCTGCTGCGGTGGGTTCATTGATAATTCGTTTCACGTCTAAGCCAGCAATGCGCCCCGCATCGCGGGTGGCCTGTCGTTGAGCATCGTTAAAGTAAGCAGGTACGGCGATCACGGCTTCGGTGATCGGTTCGCCGAGGTAGCGGGTGGCCTCTTCTGCTAGTTTGCGCAGGAGCATGGCTGAGATTTCTTCGGGGACAAACTCCCGCTCTAGGCGAGGACATTTGATTTTGACTTGATCTAGCTCATTGCGACGAATCGTGTAGGGCACTCGTTTGGATTCAGGACTCAGTTCTCCGTACTTGCGACCAATGAACCGCTTCACCCCGAAGAAGGTATTTTGGGGGTTGAGGACTGCTTGCCGCCGCGCCAGTTGCCCAATGAGGCGTTCCCCTTCTTTGCCAAAGGCTACGACTGAAGGGGTGGTGCGTCCGCCCTCAACATTGGCAATCACAACTGGCTTGCCACCTTCCATTACTGCGACCACAGAGTTGGTTGTCCCTAGGTCAATTCCCACAATCTTGCCCATGTGAAGATGAGTCTCCTCTCGCCAGCCCTTTGCGAATGTTACGGGTTATTCGCATTCATTGTATCTTGAGCGCGGAATTCCCCTCTGACTTGCTGAGAGCAACCCACGCACCGGTTGGGGTAACTCAGGCCAAGGATTTCACTTCTTTTATGGGCTGAACCCTCTTGTCATTGGGCTTGTCTACGACTTTGAGGAGGCTATACAGGCTATACCGCCACTTGTCTGCAAGGCGATCCCGGAGTTGAAAGTTGTAGGGGATCTTTGCGGCTAAGCTGGGCTCACTGCCATTATCGCAAAATAAACGCTGGCAGACGTTCTGAGTCAAACTGGCTATGGCTGGGTCAGCTTGAATTCGGTGGGCGATGATCTCGGGCAGTGGCAGCTTCAGCAGTTGGTGGGTTAGATTTAGCCCTAGTAATACGGCGCGGGTGCGACCTAGAAATTCGGCTTCTCCCAAGATGGTGTCCCAATCTAAGTGGGGGGTGCGATCGCAGATTGCCGCGATATCACAGATCATGCGTAGGTATCGCCAATGATCTTTCGAGTAATTGATGCACAACATCAACAACAAATTGGTTGTTGATAAGCTCATCACCTCAGTGCCTGCAAGCTTTATCGGCTCTAGATTTTGCCAGATAAACTCAGCATGCATAGGAAAAATAGTATGCGTCGGTGCAGTAGACCAATGTAGCTCTACCCGAGCCCCAAAACGATCCTTTTGGTTCAATGTTTTCCAGTACCACTCATCGTAGCGATACTGAGAATTAAGAAGCTGGCTGGCGCTGCCTGGATTCAACTCCCGCCCACACCGCTGTTGAACATAGCCATCCTTAAGCAGCACCTCTTGAGCTGTCAGCATTGCTCCACTGGGAATCAAAATATCAAGATCCCCAAACTGGCGTAGCGCCAAGTCGCCGTAGGCCATTATGGCTAGCATAGGCCCCTTAAACGGGATAGCAACAATATTTTCTGACTCAAACAGGTGCAGTAAATGCGTTAACTCTTGTAGCAACCGAACATTAGAGATAGCATTAAATCGCACCAAATTAGACAACTGCTGCAATATATCTGGGGGCATCATCGCCAAGGCAGCTTTCTCAAGACGTTGATGTAGAAGTAGGTGTACTCGGTGCTGACGAGCCAATCGAACCGCAACTGACCAGTCAATACCAGATAACAACAGTGATTGCATCTGGTTTAACGTTGCTGAGTCAAGCCTAGGACGTGTGCAGCAGCAGAGCAGTTCGATTTCTCTTGGCACATTAGTACCCACCATAAATGCTGTCCTATCAAATGATATGTGACTATAATTCCCTCAATCAAGTTTTTTGCGACATCCAGAAAATCATCCACAGAAAGCAAATCAGGAGATATATTCTAAACTTCTGAAATTTATTCGCTTAAGTCACGAGTCTTCTCAAAATGCCTATGGACGGTTGTGTCTTAATAAATTTCAAAAGAAGATGAAACCTAGATTTACGATATACGGAAATGCCTATTTGCCTGTGTAAAGCATAATGAGTACTGCAAATAATTTCTATGGTTCCCTTGTTTTAACAAGAGGCTCAAGAGCCCGTCATCCTAGTGTATGGCGGAGTCTGCTCAATATAGAGTCAATTGACAGAATGTGAGAAATGAATTCTTCAAGCTCCTATCTGACATAAGCTCTAGGTGTTTTAAGGCCATGATAACTCTCTTAGAGAGTACACGCATCTCCAGAGAAGGTTTTCGGTTTCAGCTAGCCAAACCTTCATCAACCTACTGGGTCTCCGAATCGCTGCACAAGCCCTGCAACCGCAATGATCTCTACAGCAACAAGCGGCTCTGGCTCATCGCTTTGGCTGGCGAGCCAAGAGTTCTGTGCGGCAATATATTGCAGTTCAGAATTCACATGGTGTAGCATGGAGTGGGTTTTACCAAAGGCTAGCAACATCGCTAGAAACTGCGAACTAAAGCTAAGCCTCAGGGAACAGCGGGGGGGATTGTTTAGAATTGTGAGGCTTTGTCAAGCAATCCCATGTCATAAGTTAAATTTCTAAGACGTTTCAAAGCTTGTCGTTAGTGCCTTGCTGGCTATGCTTGGCTCACAACTCAGTGTATCCCTAGATCCCCTGAACTGCTCCTGGCTCCCATGAGGATTCAAAAATTGGCGTACAAAGATCCTGGAGTTCACACCTCTTGAGTGCCTTACTGCGGCTCTCATGGGTATGAAGTACGCCTGAAGCCCTGATGAACAAGGGGGTTGGGGTGCGGGACATACTGCACCCACTAGAGGATCATGATAGTTGAGATCCGAACACTAGAAATCTAGTGCTCTACAAGAAAATTTTGATGGGTCAAAGATCTATCAAAACTCAGGCTCAGTAAGCTTTCGGGATTTCACCTGCCTGTCAATTCATAATTGACAGATCGCTATAGCAGAGATCCGAGCTTTGGCAAAAGATGATACAGCGGTTTATAGATCAATGGAGTACATGGGGCAGTGCCCCCTGTGTGGGGGTTCTACCCCTACACCCCATACCTCACTCAGGTGAGAACCGCCATATGAGATAACATTGAATTTTTACTCGCAATTTAGTTTTTTTATTAACCAGAAATGATCACAAATTCTACTATCGTTGTTGCGAAACCTGAGCAAGTCTCTTCTGACTTGGTTAATGAATCAGTAATATTAGACTTAAAATCGGGCATGTACTATGGACTGAATGAGGTCGGATCCATTATTTGGAAGTTTATTCAATCACCTCAGTCTGTGAATTCAGTTGTCAATGAGGTTATCAATAATTACGATGTTGAGATAAATCAATGCAATAATGATGTGCTTCAGTTGCTCCATAATCTTTTAGACGCAAAGCTAATTAGCATTTGTGATGAAAAAAATTTATAGATTTCTGCGCCTTTCTTCCTCGGACAAAACTTTATTTATGAAAGCCTTTTTCCTTCTATTCTTAATGAAGTTTGGGTTGTGGTGCTTGCCCTTTCAATCACTGCTTGAGTTCCAGAAAAAAATGGAAAACTCCAAGATGATAAGTGGGCAGGAGAACTATAACCAAAATTCTCCTCAATGCCAATTTGCAATTGGTCGATGTGTAAAAGCTGTTAACTGGTCAACCCAATACATGCCAGGTGGGGCTAAATGCTTGGCACGTGCCCTCACGACTCAAATTCTGTTGCGGCGTCGGGGATATCCCAGTGAACTCCGTATTGGAGTTAAGAAGGGATTAGGCAATCAACTTGAAGCTCATGCATGGGTTGAATTAAATCACCAAGTCATTATCGGCCAAGTCTCAGAGCTGCAAAGCTTTATCCCTTTTTCAAGTCTGGCAACAGCCGAGCAATTTCGTTGAAGCACATTATTTATAGAACTCGATTATGGCTGGCACACGAGTAGTAGGCGACAAGGTATAAAGCAGATGAGCGCCATTGCAGGTCTCTTTTATCGCAATCAGCAAGCTGTCAGCCCAAGTGACTTAGCGCAAATGACGCAGGCACTGGCTCATCGAGGACCAGATGGCATTCAGCAATGGCATCATGGCTCTATCGGCCTGGGGCATTGTATGTTGCATACCACTCCAGAGTCAAAACACGAAGTTCTCCCATTGGTCAGTCCTGGTGAGGACTACGTTATTACTGCCGATGCCCGCATTGACAACCGCAAAGCACTGATGCAGGCTTTGAACATCGATCCATGTTCCAGCTTTGAGATTTCAGATAGTCAACTCATTCTCAAAGCCTATCAGCGCTGGGGAGAGCAGTGCCTCGACTATTTGATTGGAGATTTTGCTTTTGCCATTTGGGATAAACAACAACAACACCTCTTTTGTGCCCGAGATCACTTTGGCGTGAAGCCATTCTATTATTATCTCAATGACCAGAGTTTTATATTTGGCAGTGAGGTTAAAGCCCTACTAAGTCAAACTAATGTTCCCCGCCAAATCAATGAAGTCCGAATCGGCGATTATCTCCTTTCTTTATTCGAAGATACAGCCATCACATTCTATGAAGATATTTGGCGGCTTCCTCCTGCCCATCGCCTGCTTATTCGGGCAGAGTCAGTGACCTTAGAGCCGTATTGGTCATTGGATGCCATTCAGACTTTACACCTTGAGACTGATCAAGCCTATGCTGATCAGTTTCGAGAAATTTTTATTGAGGCCGTCTCCTGTCGTCTACGGAGTGCAGTGCCAGTCGGATCTATGTTAAGCGGAGGGCTAGATTCTTCTGCTATTACCTGTACTGCCCGCCACATTCAAAGTGAAAGCCATCAGCCACCTCTGCCTACCTTCTCTGCTATTTTTGATACGGTCAAAGAGTGTGACGAACGATTCTATATCAATGCAGTATTGGATCAAGGCGGCTTCACACCACATTACTTGCATGGAGATCAACGCAGCCCACTGACTGACATTGATCAAATCCTTTGGCATCAGGATGAGCCACTCTTTTCCTTTAACTTATTTCTGAATTGGGGTATCTACGACATAGCTCACCACAAAGGGGTAAGGGTCATCTTGGATGGGTTCGATGGGGATAGCACTATTTCTCATGGCATAGGATTCTTCCGAGAGCTGGCGATTGCTGGCAGATGGGGTGACTTAATCCGGGAATTGCAAGGATTTTGTCGAAACTCCAACGAACCTCTATTCAAATGGTTGTGGCCCTTCCTATGGAATTTTGGCTTTCGCAAGTCAAGATTAATTCGGGGTGGGCAGCGCATCTGGAGAACCATCACAAAAAAGCAAGCTTGGACATCTAAGCGCACCCCACCAGCCGCTTATCCAGACACGATTAACCCTGACCTGATTAAGCGCTTGTCATTGGAACAGCGCTTAAACGCGCAAAAACAAGCCGAAATAGCAGCCCTGCAAAGTGAACGTGCAGAGCATTATCGCTCACTGGTGCGCGGCGTGATGCCTTATACCCTAGAGGTGCTGGATAAGAGTGCAGCAGCCTTTGGCATTGAGCCTCGTTTCCCCTTTTGGGACAAACGACTGGTGGAATTCTGCTTGTCGCTGCCCCCCGAGCAAAAAGTTCGAGATGGATGGACTCGGATGATTATGCGACGGGGTTTAGACGGCATCTTACCAAGAGAGGTGCAGTGGCGAGGTGGCAAGTCAAACTTAGGACCTAACTTTCGATATATTTTCCACAAATTCGAGCAAAAGCGAATCCAAGCACTTTTGGATGATCCTCCCGAGTCTATGGTTCATTTTTTCGACTTTTTTGCTCTAAATCAAGCATATGAATCTTTTTTTGGTTCAGATAGTAAATTAGGTGATGATGAGCTGTGGAAAGCGCTAAACTTGTCGTTGTGGCTTAATAAAAGTGTTGAAAACAAAACATCAGATAGGAAGACAATCTCTATGTCTTAGGTTATAATTGTCTCGAACGACCAGATGGTTGCCCTATTGAATGGATTAATTCAATAGCACAGCCATTCTAAAGACTAGACTCTCTCTTGAGAAACCTAGGTTGAGGAAGCTGTATCAATGCCCAGTTAAGGGCAATTTTGAAGCCTGTCAATACCATACATAGGAGAAACCAATGAGTTCTAACAAAAAAGCTTACGCCAAGCCTTTTCTGACCATCCATGGTGATGTTGAGGTTCTTACTCAACAAGGTGGAGTTTCACAAACTGATGTTCCTCTCGGAACGCCTGTAGGTCCCGATGGCATCACTAGTGTTGCTAGCTAGATATTTCTGTTAGCGCTACAGTTCTGTAGTTGTTATAGGGACAACAACTTGCCAATAAGGTTGTTGTCCCTATATTTTTTATATTTGTTTTGAGTCTTTTAATTTTGAGTAGAGACGTATGTATACTTATTCTGCTTACGATCTCCAGGTTCATTCTGAAATTGAGCTGCCAGAGTTGATTGTAAGCTCTGAAGTGGCACCTGATGTCACGATTAAAGTCAGGAATTTAAAATATTCTCCATTGGAGAATATTTCATTACCTCATGCCTTTCAATTCACTTCAGATGGGCTATATATATTTTGGGAAGGGGTTGGAACTTTCCTGGTTAGCCAAGGACACTCTATCACGATTGAGCCATCTCCAGAAACTGATGAAGATCGGCTCAGACTTTTTATTTTAGGTGCAGCAATTGGCGTAATCTTGCACCAAAGAGGCTATCTTGTCTTACATGGAAGTGCTGTTGATATTAATGGCAAAGCAGTTATCTTTTTAGGAGATAAGGGATGGGGTAAATCCACCCTTGCTGCTGCGCTTAACCGTCAAGGATATGAATTGATTGGTGATGATGTCATTGCCCTTGATCTCAGTAAAGATCATCAGCCTTGGGTGATTCCAGCCTTTCCGCAATTGAAGCTATGGCCTGATGCGGTCAAGTCTCTGGGAACAGATCCCAGTACCCTTCCTTCGCTAGTTCCCCATCTCGAAAAGCGAAACTGGTGTCTTACAGAAGGGTTTTCCACTTGTAAGTTGCCCCTGCATCAAATTTTTATTCTGGGGCAAGCGCCCCGACTCTCAATTTCAGAACTAAGCCCTCAGAAAATTCTGCGGTACTTATATAAAAACTCTTACGTCACCCGTTTTGATCAAGAACTTTTGCAAGAGAGTGAGGCAACTCATTTACTGAATTTGACTCAGCTTGCTAATTGTACTCCGATTCATCATTTATTACGGCCATCCAACTTGGATTTGCTTCCAGATACAATTCGCCTCATTGAGACGCATCTTAATAGGTCGGTGCAGACTGTATGAGTCTGTTCAGTCAATTAAAAGGCAAGCTAAAAACGACGCTTCATATTCTGCCTGCGCTTAGATTCGTTTGGCAAGGATCTCCCAAATGGACCGTCGTGCGGGTGTTGCTGTTGATGCTGCAAAGCATCTTGCCACTTGCCGCTATTTATTTGACCAAGCTGGTGATTGACGCCATTGCTGATAGTCTCACTGCAGCAGACAAAAGTTTGGCGTTTAACCAGGTTGTCTTTTGGCTGATTTTGACTGGAGTGGTCACCCTAGCGACCTCTATTGTGAATTCTTTAGCAGAACTGGCCAATGCGGCTCAAAGTCAGCGCGTGACAGACTACATGCAAACAATTTTGCATGATAAGTCTATTGAGGCCGATCTGGAGTATTACGAAAATTCCCGTTATTACGATGCTTTGCAGCGGGCGCAGCAGGAGGCATCCTATCGCCCGAACCAAATCTTGTATCGGTTGGTGCAGTTGGGACAGGGTGGCATCACACTTGTTGCCGTAGTCGGGTTGTTACTAGCTCTCTACTGGGGTCTGGCTGGTATTTTACTCGTAGCTGCCCTTCCGGCTATGTTTGTGCGATTTAAGTTTGCTCGGGTCATGTACGACTGGCGACGGCGACGCACAGCGATGGAGCGTCAGGCTATGTATCTAGGCTACATGATGACCGCAGATGTTCATGCCAAAGAACTTCGCCTCTTTAGCCTCGGTGTCTTGTTCCGTGATCGCTTTCGAGGTCTCCGCGAGAAGATTTACGACGAAAATCTGGCTATTATTACCCGCCAGTCGATGGCGTCTTTGGTGGCCGAGGCATTTGCTAGTGTGGTCACTTTTGGTGTCTATGGCTATATTGCCTATCAAAGTGTTTGGGGTGGGTTGCAAATTGGGGATTTAGTACTTTATCATCAAGCCCTGCAACGGGGGCAGTCAGCTTTGAAAAGTTTCCTGGTTGGCATCTCTGGGCTTTATGAGGACAACTTATTTCTGGCCAATCTCTACGAGTTTTTAGACTTAAAGCCAACGGTGGTAGAACCTGTCCAACCTACCTTGATTCCTCAACCGATACGCCAAGGCATTGTGTTTGACCGGGTGAGCTTTAGCTATGCCAACAGCGATCGCCAAGCGTTGCAGAATATTTCACTCACCTTAGGGCCAGGGGAGACGATTGCGTTAGTGGGCGAAAATGGCTCTGGCAAGACGACACTGATTAAGCTGCTCTGCCGCCTCTACGACCCAACGGCGGGCAAAATTTCCATTGATGGAATTGACCTCAAACAAGTCAGTCAAGAAGACTTACGCCGTCAAATCAGCGTGATTTTTCAAGACTATGTTAAGTATCACTTCACTGCTCAGGAAAACATTTGGCTGGGGAATGTAGATTTACCGCCGAGCGATGAGCGGGTGTTGGCGGCGGCGAGACGCTCGGGGGCTGATGCTGTGATTCAGCGTTTGCCTCAGGGATACGACACTATCCTGGGGAAGATGTTTGACCAGGGCGAAGAACTGAGTATCGGGCAATGGCAGAAAGTGGCATTGGCGCGCGCCTTTTTGCGAGATTCTCAGGTGATTGTACTAGACGAGCCGACTAGTGCGATGGATCCCAAGGCAGAGTATGAGATTTTTCGGCAGTTTCGCGAATTAATTGAAGGGCAAGCAGCCATTTTAATTAGCCATCGTCTCTCAACGGTGAAAATGGCCGATCGAATCTATGTTATGGATCAGGGGTCGATTATTGAGCATGGCACCCATGAGCAGTTAATGGCGTTGCAGGGCACTTACGCCCATTTGTTTGAAACCCAAGCGCAAAACTATCGCTAGGGGATCTCTTAAAATGTCATCGGTGCAATGGGTTCCAATATCGTTTGCACTCAAAAGCAAGTCATTGATGTGACGGCTGACATGCTGTCACCGGGTTATATACCGTAACTCCTTGACATCCTCTCCCTGTGTACCGCTCAAGCGGTACACAGGGAGATTTCTAAACCTCACGATCTAGGGTTCCTGTTTCTCAGACTCTTAACTAGACTTAAACTCCGATGAACTTAAATCCCTGTCAGACTATCTCCGCAGGCATTTTACTGAGATCTACCCTGTGCCCCAGGGCGGATATTTTCTGGAAATGTTTTGAACTATATAGCGCGACTCTTGCGAGTACGTTTCTGCCCTCGGGATCCAGGTATGGATACCCTGCGTGGGTCGTCACCCCAATCGATACAGGTCAAGCTTAACATGGCTGAAACTGTTTGCCTACAAGGCATTGAGCCGCTTGATAAATACTCCGCTACACCCCCAGCCAAGCTTAGGCCTGCCGCAGGCTTCGCCAACAGCTATGGCTGGAGTACTGCGAAGGAATCTGCTAGTCAAGGGTGATCTGGAATATTTGGCCTTTCTTACAGGTTTCACTCTTCGATTCGGCCTTACTGACCTTGAAACTCCAGGACTCCTTACCGAATATATTTTTTGTACGGGTTCGGTAGTCCACCCTAACTTTGGTTGTGAGATTATTGATTCTTTCTAGATTCCTGGTTGCCTGCCAAGGTTGTCCGTTGGGAATGATCTCGTTGGGCACGAGTTCTGAGCGCCATTTTTCAGAATTCTGATCCCAATAGTCTAAGTCAATCACCTTGATGGGGTTTCCAGTATTGTTCTGGACTTTCAAATAAACATCTTTGCAGCTAGGTCGAAAGGCCGAGGCTGAAGATATCGTGAGAAACAGAGGCGACATTGCCGTTAAAATTGCAAATCTTGTGCCGAGGAATTTTGTGGAAATACAATTCAACATGATGAGTCTCCGTTTGGAAGTTAGTATTAAAGAACTTATTTAACCTTTCGGCACTGGTTCCGCAACATGGAATCAATAGTCTGAAAATCTTGATGCATAAACTTATAGTCATTTCGGAGTCAGATAGCTGAATCCTTTGACTTGAAAGCAATTCAGTGATTTTTACCATTAGTTAGAACCAGTGCCAACCTTTCGATCAGGTAACATCGTGGATGTAATTTGATGGTCTGTAAGGTTGTGGCTGTTTAAGTCGATAGGTTCATAATGCCAACTCATCATCGATTGAGCAATAGGATTTTATAGGATCTATGAAAAGGAGAAAAAATGGCTCTTCCAGTCTGACCATAGGGTGTTAAGACCCAAGAGGTATAACACCCTTTTATGCCAATGCTTATAAGCCTTTGTTTCACAAAAGGAGCCTTGAAAAATTAATTTTAGTTGAAAGCCCTGTCTAGCAACACTTTCAGGTCATCGTAGAGTGTTTCGGCATACTTAATCCGGAAGAGCCCTGAAGATAAATTTGTTCACAATTTTTCTAAAAAATTGGAAAATATTGGAAAAAGTTGGATCGTTCTTGGTTTTAGAGAAAGTCACCCTTATGATGAATTCAGTCGGCATTAAAAACGTTGGTGTTTAAGAGTGCTTTTAGAAGGACTGCATCTTTGCCCTATATTCATCAGCCTATGAAACGCTTTTAGACTAGAACCGTTGGTGCAGAGCTTCTTCAACTGATGCAAATCTACTGACTAGCCGATCCAACCATTTTGAGCACGCTGCACGATCTTGTCCTAAGCTGTTAAGCATGCAAACTACATACTAGCAAAAATATCTAATCGAGTACT
>NZ_WVIC01000041.1 GCF_009939295.1 Petrachloros mirabilis ULC683 | reverse complement strand
CAACCTGTTTGCTGGCAATCCTCAAGCACCACTGCCTCAGCCTGAGTAGTTACGTTTAGGCTACTCCCATTCAATGGTGCCAGGGGGTTTCGAGGTAATGTCGTAAACGACGCGGTTAACCCCTTCGACCTCGTTGACAATCCGATTAGAGATTTTCTCTAGCAATTCGTAAGGTGCGCGGGACCAGTCTGCGGTCATGCCATCTTCGCTGGACACCAGACGCAATACCACCGGATGAGCATAGGTTCGCTGATCACCCATAACGCCAACGCTCCGAATCGGCAGAAGAACGGCAAAGGCTTGCCAAAAGTCGTTGTAATGTCCCGAGCGATTAATTTCCTGGCGCACGATAAAGTCGGCATCTCGGAGGATATTCAGCCGCTCAGAGGTGACTTCTCCAATGATGCGAATGGCCAAGCCAGGGCCGGGGAATGGATGGCGCTTAACAATTTCTTCTGGTAGTCCCAAGGCTCGTCCAACCTGGCGCACTTCGTCTTTGAACAATTTACGCAGGGGTTCTACCAGCTTGAAGCGGAGATCTTTGGGTAAACCACCGACGTTGTGATGGCTCTTAATTTTGACTGCGACCCGCTCACCTGTTTCCGGATCGACGTTGGTGTCAGCCGACTCAATGACATCGGGGTAGAGGGTGCCCTGGGCTAAGTAGTCGAAGGGGCCAAGGCGGCGAGATTCTTCTTCAAAGACCTGAATGAATTCGTGGCCAATGCGCTTGCGTTTCACTTCGGGGTCGCTCACGCCCTCTAGCTGCTTCAGAAAACGATCCCGAGCCATCACATATTCTACGGGGATGTGAAATTGCTCTCGAAACAGTTTCACAAGGCGTTCAGGTTCCCGCTTGCGCATGAAGCCTTGATCGATAAACATGCAGGTGAGCTGATCGCCAATAGCCTTATAGAGCAAGAAGGCGAGGGTGGAAGAGTCAACCCCCCCTGAGAGCGCCAATAACACCCGTTTGCTGCCAATCTTGGCGCGGATTTCGCGAATCGCCTCTTCGACAAAGGTGGCTGTGGTCCAGGTGGGCTCACATTCGCAAATGTGGTAGACGAAGTTACGAATGAGTGCTAACCCACCTTCAGAGTGGACGACTTCGGGGTGAAACTGCACGCCATAAAAGTGACGACCGTGATCTGCGATCGCAGCACAGGGGGTATTCGTGGTATGCGCCAGGGTTTTAAATCCGTCTGGCAACTGCGTCACAGAGTCGCCATGGCTCATCCACATGGTAGACTCGTGACTCACATTGGTGAGCAGATCTGTGGGGTCGTCAATGAACAGTGCCGCCTTGCCATACTCCGCATTGGCGGCGCGCTCTACCTGGCCGCCCAACTGCTGCACCATCAGTTGCATGCCGTAGCAAACCCCCAAAACTGGAATGTCTAAATTCCAAATTTCCGGATCGCAGAGCGGGGCAAACTTGTCATAGACCGAATTTGGCCCCCCCGAGAGGATGATGCCACAGGGGTTGAGCTGTCGTAATTGTTCAGCGGAGGTGCGATAGGAGAGCACCTCAGAGTAGACCTGAGTTTCTCGAATTCGACGGGCAATCAGCTCGGAGTATTGAGAGCCAAAGTCCAGAATGGCAATCATCTGCCGATCCAGGGCGTCCGGGGCTGTGGATGGCGCAGACGGGGTTGGGAGGGTTTGTGAAGTTGAGGTAAGCACTGCAAGCATTCCTGTAACGCAAGAAACCCGAGTTGTTCGGGGGAGACTCAAGATCAAAACTAGATTTCAAAACGAGAGGATTAGCCGCAACTCCCAGAGGCGATGACTGAGCCTGAGCACAGCCCAGGTTGAGTCAGTCGCAGACTGTCAATACTCACAAGAGCAAGACGAAGGGATCGATACTAAAAAGTGAGCTGTTTAGCGCTTGCTTCAGAGGCGGTTTGAAAAGTGTCTAACCCCTTGCGCTTGCCCCCTATAGTCTCCCCTTGGCTCTAGCGCAGCGACGCGAAGCGCAGGGGACGGCGACAGCCGGGGGGTATGCAGGATGTCTTTATTCACAACTGATTCAGGATTTCTGTAGCAGACGATAGCTCAGATAAAGGTCAATAAATAAATATTTATCAAGTTTAGGCCAATCCTGGGGAAGCTGCCAGAATTTCCTGGAGGATTTTCTCCCCTGCCTCACTGACTGCAAACACCTGACGCTGGCGATCGAACAAGACCGACCCCACCTGCACCCCCCGGTTGCTGTGAACTCGGATATAGTCTTGGGCGCGGCGATCAATGGCGGCACATAGACTGGCGTAGACTTGGGGTGCCCACTGGCGATGCTGTTGTGCATCCACCTGCCGGAGGTGTTGCAGTCCAGCCTCGGTGGTCTTGCTGTTCAGGAGTATCTGGATTTCTTGAGGGGGAATGCCTAGGCAGGCTGCATGGGCGCTTAAAATTTCCTGACGGCCATCTGCTAGGTGGTGATGGGTATGAAAAATACCCCCGGCCAATTTGATCAGCTTGCCGTGGTATCCCCACAGTAAGAGGCTGGTTATGCCCTGGAGTCCAGCCTCGACCAGCAGGGGTCCCAGCCAGTTGGCGGTTTTGAGTAAATAAGACTCGGGAATGCCCTGCGATCGCGCCAAATCCAAGCCATTTTCGCCAATACAAAAGACAAGCGTTGATCCCTGTGCCGCCTTGCCCTTTAACTCATCTCGAAACTGCTCTAGCTGGGCTGGTGCGCTCAAAGGCTGGGAGAGCCCAGAGGTGCCCAACAGTGAGAGCCCCTCCACAATGCCAAAGGCGGCATTGGAAGTCCGCTGAGCCAAGGCTCTGCCCTCCGGCAAAATCAGGGTTACCTGAATCAAGTCTCCAGGGCAAAGCCATCGTTGCAAATTGGTGAGCAACAATTCCTGGGCGTACTCATAGATGGCAGATTGGTTCTGCTCTCGGTCAATGCCAATCCCTTCTCCGCCCACAATTACAATGGGCTGGACTTGATCGCTCTTGCCCCATTCCACCAAAGCCCATAGGGGGGTATCGCGGGTGAGATCGAGATTGTCGCCGGGATCACTGCGGGTCATGGCCAAAGCCAGACCCGGCTTAAGCATTGCCACCTGCTCAATGGGGATTTGCACCGCTTGAGCAGGGTGCACCAAATCTAAGGTCACCTCATCGCTGCAGACCAGATCGTAGAGGTGCTGTAAGGCAGCAACAGCCGCAGCACAGGCAAACACAGGCAGGGTGTAGCCAGAACGGGGCGGAACAAGAGTCATCCGGGCATCCTCCGCAAACCCTAGCAAAGGGATCAGAATGTTTTATTCTGTAAACACTGGCACAAGCAGGTGCTGCAACGTCGAAGAGATTTTCAACCTATGAAACGTTTGTTTTCCCGTTTATTGAGTTTAGTCCTGGTGGTGGCTGTTTTTCTAGTGGGATGTTCGTCCAATCCCGCTAGTTTAACCGGGAACTACCGTCAAGACACCCTCGCCCTCATTGATAGCCTCCGCACAGCCATTGAGTTGCCAGAAGGGACTTCTGATAAGAGTTTGGCACAGTCTGATGCGCGCACTAAAATCAACGACTTTATCTCTCGTTATCGCCGCGATAATACCTACTCCGGTCTGGGATCTTTTTCAACAATGACCACAGCCCTCAATGGGTTGGCGGGTCACTATGCCTCCTATCCCAATCGTCCTGTACCTGAGAAGCTGAAGAGTCGGCTTGAGCAGCAGTTTAAGCAAGTAGAATCCTCACTCAACCGTGAATCTGCATAACCCAGAAGGAGACTACCATGTTTGGTTTGGGATGGGCGGAAGTGGGGTTGATTTTGTTGGCAGTTGTGGTGATCTTTGGCCCTAAAAAATTACCCGAGCTGGGCGGCTCCCTGGGTAAGTCCCTGCGGGGATTTCGGGAGGGGTTAAAGGGCGATGCCCCTGAAGAGGATGAGCTAGATGACCTTTAACCGCGCTGGGGTTAGTTTAGCTTTATGGATCCCTGGTCGGAAAGTGCTCTGCTGAAGGCGTGAGTAAGGCGTTCGTCCATTGGTGGTGCAACAACCGACAAACCGTTTGATCGGGAACTTGGGTGAAGTCGCTATACCAGTAGCCAATAGCATGAAGGGTGCTGGGCTGTTGCAGGCACACCACTTCATCGGCCCAAGTGCGAACTTGGGCACAGACTTCGGGGGGGGCAACCGGAACTGCCACAATGATTTGGTGTGGGTTCTGGGTTCGCAGAGCTTGCAGGGTAGCGGTCATGGTTGAGCCGGTGGCAATGCCATCATCGACCACAATCAAGGTGCGATCGCGCACCGCTGGCGGAGGACGTTGCTGCCGATAGGTATAGTGGCGGCGTTCTAGCTCTTTTTGCTCCTTGGCGATGACCTGAGCAAGGGTTTGATCACTGACTTGTAACCACTGAATTAAATCTGGACTGAGCACCTGCACCCCACCCAAGGCAATAGCTCCGATGGCCAACTCCGGTTGGGTGGGTGCGGCCAGCTTCCGAACCAACCAAATGTCCATGGCAACCTGGAGATCCTGGGCCACTGCACTTGCCACCACCACGCCCCCTCGGGGTAGCCCTAGAATCAAAACATCGGCACGGTGGGCATAGGCGCTGAGGTGCTGCGCCAATTGATGACCAGCTTCAGTGCGATTCCGAAAGCGGGTATCCATGGCAGTTCCTCCCTGGAGTTTGTTGTATAACCCCTGCCCCTAGCTTAGCTTGTGACATCCTCTAGACATCGACCCTAGCAGCTTGCCTTGTCCGAAACTTCTATCGCAGGTCAAGGTTGACATCGTTTTCGATTAGAACAGAGACGCAAAAATCAGAGCGTTTTAATTTACGACTCAAGTAGGATTGCTATACTAGCTGCGAAAAAGTCGGCTGTATTGGGTTTCGTGAGCCATGCTAGCTAGAGATAGACCCCAACTCCAGCTTTCTAAATCTGAATCAGCTAGGTGCAGAAGGTCTGCCTGGGCTTGTAAGAGTGGCGAGTGCAGGGAGAGCAGCAACTGCTGACCTACGGTTTGCCCCAGGGGGATGAGTTTGACGCCCGCATTCACTAAGTTGGTGGCCCAGCTTTGCAAATAGCCCAAGAGGGCTGCTGGGGCTGTGATTTCCCAGGTGGCGGCCATGGCTCCAAAGGCGATGGCATAGTTGCAACTTTCGAGTTCGAGGGTTTGTACCAGGGTGGGGGGCAAGGATACAGCGGCCTGGGTTTCTAAAAGAAGGTGGAGGAGGGAGCGTCCCATTTGCCAGTGCTGCGATCGCAGCTCCTCGGTTTCTCGCGCTGCCGACAGCCAGCGATTCCAATCGGTAACTTGCGCCCAGTTTTGGGTTCGAACCGCCTCAAAGCTTCGCAGCATTACAGCAGCATCTACCCGGATTGCCCCCCAACGCAGTTCCTGAGACAACCATTGCTCTAAATCTGCTGCGGTGCCGATCACCCCCTGACTGACCAGGGTTTCCAAGCCCTCGGAGTAGCTATAGGCTCCGACAGGCAGGGCAGGGCTAGCCAGTTGTAATAGACGCAGGAGTGCCCCATCGGCTTGACTCGATGACTGGAAATTAGACATCACCAGTGAGCAGTGACCAGTAGCGACGCACTAAGGCAATGGTGAGCGCTGGTTGCTCCAGTTGGGGGGTTAGCCCCACCCCAGCCAGGGGATGGAAAAAGCGAATTGCCGTGGGATTGAGGTTCGCCAATCGTCGTCCCAGTTCCGGTGAGGTAAACTGAGATTTTTCGCCCCAGAGAATGGCGGTTGGCGTCGTCAGTTGGGGCACATACCGGGCTAAATCAAAGCACAGATCCCCCCGCACAAAGGAGAGGGCTGCATCTTCGGCTTGAGGCTCCTTGGCTGAGGCCAAGTAGGCCGAGACAATTTCCGGGAAAATCCGCTCTGAGTTGGCAAACTGGCGCTGCGCCAGAAATGATTGAATCCCGGCAGGGTTAGCAATGCCCAACTGATACAGCAACCGATCCACAACTGGGGTAGTGACCACCTGGGCAATTAAACTGCGCGAATAGTCTTCGCCAAAGTCAGACAACCCCGAGGGAGTGGTCAAAATCAAGGCTCGAAATAGATCGGGGCGCTGAATCGCCACCCGAATGATCAGCGCAGCCGTTAGGGAAGATGCTACGACGGTGGCGGGGCGATCGCAGGTCTGCTCTAAAAAGCTCGTCAATGTGGTGAGATAATCCTCAGCCCTATAGCGTCGGGAGGGATGGGCTGATCGTCCCCAGCCAATTAAATCAGGCGCAACAATTCGGGCTTCTCCGGCAAAGGCTGGGTAAACCTGTGACCACTCGTAAGCCGAAGAACCGCCCCCAAACCCGTGACAAAAGACCAGCGTCTCAGCCGATTTGGGCAATTCTGGGAGGGGGGACTGGGCAATTTCAGGCACCAGCCAAGGAGAGGTTGCCGTGTAGTAGACCATCGCCCCCAAGGGTGTGGTTACAGATTGTTGGGTAAATCCGGCAGGAATTAGCATGAAAATGTCCTAAGTTCAAAATTTGCAGTTGAGAAAGCGATTAACTCAGGACAGAAAAACCCCGAGGCCAAGCCGAGTTCTTGCTTGGCTCTATTGTTCTGAATTCTCAAAGTCAATACCTTCGTAAAGATCAACAAGGCGCATTGTAAACGGAAGGCTTTGGAAAACTAAGTTAGCGTCTTCGCCTTGGTATTCGGTCAACAACCATTGTCCAGTTTTGGTTTTGGTGTACTGAATGACATGATGCTGTTTTTGATCGACCAGCACATACTCGTGCAGGATTGGGATGGCGCGGTAGTACATGAACTTATCACCCTGATCGTAGTTTTGGGTGGATTTTGAGAGCACCTCAGCAATCAGTATCGGGTTCATGACCGTGGTTTTGCTGTCGTCAGCGTAGGCAGGGCGTCTGTGGATAACCATGACATCGGGATAAGTGTATTGGCGGTACTCAGGAATCCACAAGCGCACATCCCCCATGTAGACTTTATAGCCCTGACTTTTCAATGACAGTTTTAGAGTTGCGGCCAGGTTCAGCGCCAATTCATTATGATTGGTCGTACCGCCTGTCATGGGGACAATCTCTCCATTACGGTATTCGCTTTTATAGTCCGCTTTGGCCTCCCACTCAAGATATTCCTCTGGGGTCAATAAACGGGGTTGGGTTTGAACCATAAAGATCTCCTAGATCTGGAGTTTTTTGGTAGCGAATACCCGCGATGGTCTCCGAACGGCCTGTGGCTATTGCGCTATTTTGCTCTGGCTCCAATTTTGCCAATTGCTTCGCCGATTGCAATTAAACAGCTATCCCCAACCGATCAAGAACGGGCTGGGTTGAGACAATGTGTCGGTCTAGTCCCAGCTCGTTGGGAGGTACACCGACGGCTAGGGCAACCAGTTGGGGTAAATGTAGGACGGGCAATCCTAAAGACTCTCCAATCACTTGTTCAACTTCGGGCTGCCGGGAATCTAAGTTTAGGTGACACAGGGGGCAAGGGGTGACCAGGCAATCGGCTCCGGCTGCGATCGCAGCTTTCAGCCGTTTCCCTGCCATCAGAAACGACTCCCGAGTGGCATAGCTCGACAGGGGCCAACCACAGCACTGGGTGCGTCCTTCATAAATGACAGGAGTCGCCCCCACCGCCTCGAAGACCTGCTCCATGGAATTGGGATGGATGGGATCATCAAAGGGTAGGGTTTTCTGGGCACGCAGGAGATAGCAACCATAAAAAGCCGCGCACTTTAGCCCCTGGAGCGAACGAGATACTGTCTGGTGGAGTTGTTCTAAGCCGTAGTCTCCTACTAGTGCCCACAGCAGGTGTTTCACCTCTGTGCTGCCCTGGTAGGGCACGCAGCCCTGCTGCTGGAGCAAATCATTGACTTCTTGCAAATAGTCAGGGTGTTGGGCTTGTGCTTCTTTGAGTCGCTCATCCACATGGCCAATCACCCCCTGACAGGTGCTGCAATGAGTTAATAGCGGCAATTGCAACTGCTCCGCTAGGGCAATATTGCGGGCATTGACAGTATCTTCTAACAGCCGCGACTCTTCCTTAAACGTGCCGGAGCCACAACAGGATGCTTTTTTAAGCTCAATCAACTCAATGCCAAGGGCATGGGTGAGCGCCTGGGTCGATTGGTCTAGCTCGCGGCAGGCTCCTTGAGCCACACAGCCTGGATAATAAGCATATTTGAGCGCAGCCGCCATTTCTCTTGCCCATCTCTGATTAAAGAACCAAGAGCCCAGAACTCCCATTCAAATGCTAGTGCATTCTTTAGGAATTGCGCGCACCTGCTTGCCCCACCTTTGAGCGTAATCCCCATCGGACTTCTCCTCTGAGTGGAACCCTTTGGGATTACTATGGAAAGAATGAGACAAATCCTGGGATGATAGATTGAACCTTCAGCTATTGCCACCCAGATTTGAGTCAGCCAGCCTCCTGATTAAAGATGCTGACCGCAGTATTTAGACTGGATGTCTGTTCGGTACTCGGCCCGTCGTCATATTGCTTGTTAGTTGTTGAATCGAGAAATCCTATGAGCCAAGCTGAAATTTTTGCCAAAGTCAAAGATATTGTCGCTGAGCAACTCAGTGTTGAACCCGATCTGGTCACCGCAGAGGCGAATTTCCAAGACGATCTGAATGCAGACTCTCTGGATGTCGTCGAAATGGTGATGGCTCTTGAAGAAGCCTTTGATATTGAAATTCCCGACGAAGCTGCCGAGGCCATTAAGACGGTTCAAGATGCCGTAGACTACATTGGCGGCAAAGTAGCCGCTTAGTCCGGCATCCAACTGTTTCATTGGTGCCCCCCTGGAGCTGACCCTTGCACCGAGTGGAGCGCTCCGGGGCGGCTCGTAAGTCTTTGGCCCCTTGAATCTAAGCATTATGACGAATTCTGATCGCAAGCGCGTTGTTGTTACGGGGCTAGGTGCCATTACCCCCATTGGCAATTCTCTCTCGGACTATTGGGAGGGTTTACTGGTCGGTCGCAGTGGCATTGGCTCCATCACACAGTTTGATGCCACTCAACACGCCTGCCGAATTGCGGGTGAAGTGAAGGGGTTTGACCCCATTGACTTCATGGATCGCAAAGATGCTAAGCGCATGGATCGCTTTGCCCAATTTGCGGTGGCGGCCAGCAAGCAAGCTCTAGAAGATGCCAAGTTTGAAATCAATGATCTGAATGCCACCCAAGTGGGGGTGTTGATTGGTACAGGCATCGGCGGCATCAAGGTTTTAGAAGATCAGCAAGAAATTTACCTGAATCGCGGACCCGATCGCTGTAGCCCCTTTATGATTCCGATGATGATTGCCAATATGGCAGCGGGGTTGACGGCGATTCACACGGGGGCGAAAGGACCTAACTCCTGCTCGGTCACCGCCTGTGCGGCGGGTTCCAATGCCATTGGCGATGCCTTTCGTCTGATTCAGAATGGCTATGCCACGGCTATGCTCTCCGGTGGCACCGAAGCAGCGGTGACGCCCTTGTCCTTGGCGGGGTTTGCCTCGGCGCGGGCACTCTCTACCCGCAATGATGATCCCACCCGAGCCAGTCGCCCCTTTGACCGCGATCGCGACGGCTTTGTCCTAGGAGAAGGAACCGGTATCTTGTTCCTAGAAGCACTGGACTCTGCTGTGGCGCGAGGTGCCCGTATTTACGCTGAAATTGTTGGCTATGGCCTGACTTGTGATGCCTACCACATGACCGCTCCCACTCCGGGGGGTGAGGGGGCGGCACGAGCCATTGAGCAATGTCTCAAAGACGCTAATCTTTCGCCTGATCAGATTAGTTACATTAATGCCCATGGCACCAGCACCGGAGCCAACGACCCCACCGAGACGGCTGCCATCAAAAAAGCCCTGGGCGACAACGCCTATCAAGTTGCCATTAGCTCCACCAAGTCAATGACTGGGCATCTGTTGGGTGGCTCTGGGGGCATTGAAGCAGTAGCGACGGCCATGGCCATTGCCCATGATCAGATTCCCCCCACCATCAACCTGGATAACCCCGACCCGAACTGTGATTTAGACTATGTGCCCCACACCAGTCGTGCCCAAACCGTAGAGGTGGCTTTGTCTAATTCCTTTGGATTTGGGGGGCATAACGTTACCTTGGCCTTTAGAAAGTATGTTGGTTAAAGCAGAGAAACTGGTGTGACTTGTGTTTAGGGGGTGAAGTGCCCAGCATCGTGAGCAATGAGTCTCTGTCACGCGCCAGCAGGACGTTGCCATGGGACTCATTGCTTTGCCCCTTGTTTATTTTGTCCCGCTTTTGATGTTCAATCGCTCCTTGCCGTTCAGTTAACAGTAGAGAATCTAGATCTATGGTTGTTGCCACCCAGTCCCTTGAAGAACTTTGTATTAATTCCATTCGCTTCCTGGCTATCGATGCGGTGGAAAAAGCCAAGTCAGGTCACCCAGGACTGCCTATGGGCGCAGCGCCCATGGCATTTGTGCTCTGGGATAAAATCATGCGGTTTAATCCCAAAAACCCCCAGTGGTTTAACCGCGATCGCTTTGTGCTTTCTGCTGGACACGGCTGTATGTTGCAGTATGCGCTGCTGCATTTGACGGGTTTTGACAGTGTACCCCTAGAAGAAATCAAGAATTTTCGTCAGTGGGGATCCAGCACCCCCGGCCACCCCGAAAACTTTGAAACCGCCGGGGTCGAAGTCACCACTGGTCCCCTGGGCCAGGGAATTGCCAATGCAGTCGGTTTGGCCATGGCCGAGGCTCATCTAGCAGCCAAGTTCAACAAACCCGATCTGAAATTGGTAGATCACTACACCTATGTCATCCTAGGCGACGGCTGCAACATGGAAGGGGTCTCTGGGGAAGCCTGCTCTCTGGCTGGGCACTTGGGATTGGGCAAATTGATTGCCCTCTATGATGACAATCATATTTCCATTGATGGCTCTACCGATATTTCTTTCACAGAAGATGTGGGTAAGCGCTTTGAAGCCTATGGCTGGCATGTCCAGCATGTGAGCGAGGGCAACACCGATTTAGATGCCATTCAAAAAGCTGTTGAAGCGGCCAAGGCGGTGAGCGATCGACCTTCATTGATTAAGGTCACGACCACCATTGGCTATGGATCCCCTAACAAGGCCAATACCGCTGGGGTTCACGGTGCCGCCCTAGGGGGAGATGAAATCAAAGCTACCCGTGAAAACCTGGGCTGGAACTACGAGCCGTTTGAAATTCCTGGCGATGTGCTGAGTCACTTCCGTAAGGCTGTAGAGCGGGGCGCTAGCTTAGAGGCTGAGTGGCAGGAAACCCTGGCCACCTATCGCACCCGCTACCCCGAAGAGGCGGCTGACTTTGAGCGTCGCTTGCGAGGTGAACTGCCCCAGGGATGGGACAAAACCCTGCCCACCTACACCAGTGCAGACAAAGGGGTGGCCAGCCGCAAGCACTCGGAAATCTGCCTGAATGCCTTAGCCCTGGCTATTCCAGAGCTGATCGGTGGCTCTGCTGACCTCACCCACTCCAACCTCACAGAAATTAAAGGGGCAGGTGACTTCCAGAAGGGACAGTACGGCAACCGCAATCTCCGCTTTGGGGTGCGCGAGCATGGCATGGGAGCCATCTGCAATGGCATTCTCTTGCACAATTCGGGCTTGATTCCCTACTGCGCCACTTTCTTGGTCTTTGCCGACTACATGCGGGCGGCCATTCGGCTGTCGGCGCTGTCCCAGTCTGGGGTGATTTACGTCATGACCCATGACTCCATTGGTCTGGGCGAAGATGGCCCCACCCACCAGCCGGTGGAAACCCTGGCGTCACTGCGCGCCATTCCTAACCTATTGGTGATTCGTCCGGCAGATGGCAATGAGGCTTCGGGAGCCTATAAGGTGGCGATCGCCAACCGCAAGCGCCCCACCCTCCTGGCCTTGTCGCGGCAAAACCTGCCCAACTTTGACAATGTTTCCATTGATGCGGTCAGTAAAGGGGCTTACATTCTCTCTGACAGCAACGGCACCCCAGACTTGATTTTGATTGGCACCGGCAGCGAGGTCGGGCTTTGCGTCCAAGCGGCTGAGCAACTGCGCTCAGAGGGCAAAAATGTGCGGGTGGTGTCGATGCCCTGTTCGGAATTATTTGAGGAACAGGATGCTGCCTACAAAGAGTCGGTTTTGCCCAAGGCGGTCACCAAGCGGCTGGCCGTTGAAGCGGCTGCTAGCTTTGGCTGGTGTCGCTATGTGGGAACAGAAGGTGATACCGTAAGTATTGACCGCTTTGGGGCATCTGCACCCGGTGGTGTTTGCTTAGAGAAGTTTGGCTTTACCGTAGAAAACGTGGTGGCGAAAGCGAAGGCGCTGTAGTCCATTTCTGATTGTTCTGCTCCTGTAACGAACTATCCCCCTGAGAAGTTGGCTCTTCTGGGGGGATTTTTTCTGCTCAGCCAGTCGTTACGCTCCGATAGGCTGACATAGAGAGCTTTCCCAAGCCTGCTAGTCAGATTCCGCTCCCACAATGGGGGCTGCGATGGTCTCCGACCGGCCTTCGGCCATCGCGCCAAAATAATCATTACAAAATTTATCATCTGTTCGCGGTGTCCAACGGCTTAAGGCAATCATAAAGAAGAAACCGATCTTGTTCTTCCAGCCATTAAAGTCCCATGAACCTGGCCGCTCGCGTCACCCAAATCCCGACCTCGTTGACCCTCGCTATTTCCGCCAAGTCCAAGGCGATGCAGGCGGATGGCCTTGATGTGTGTAGCTTTAGTGCTGGAGAGCCAGACTTTGAGACCCCAGAGCATATTAAAAAGGCGGCCAAGGATGCGCTGGATCAAGGTAAAACCCGCTACGGCCCTGCTGCTGGCGAACTGCGTTTGCGAGAAGCCATCGCCCAAAAGCTCAGCGAGGATAATCAGCTTGCCTATGCTGCCAACCAGATTGTAGTCACCAATGGGGGCAAGCATTCACTGCACAATTTGATGCAGATCTTGATCAACCCTGGAGATGAGGTGCTGATTCCGGCTCCTTACTGGTTGAGCTATCCCGAAATGGTGAAGTTGGCCGAAGGTGTGCCGGTGATTTTGCCCACAACGCTGAAGCAGAACTTTAAGATTACGCCAGCACAGTTACAACAGGCCATTACCCCAAAGGCAAAACTGCTGGTTCTCAATTCCCCAAGCAATCCTACTGGGATGGTCTACACTGCTGAGGAGTTAGAGGCACTCGCTCAGGTAATTTTGACCCATGATCTGTGGGTGGTCTCCGATGAGATTTACGAAAAAATAATCTATGACGGTGCCCAACACCACAGCATTGGTGCCCTCAGCCCAGAGATGCTCAGCCGTACCTTTATTAGTAATGGGTTTGCCAAAGCTTATGCGATGACCGGTTGGCGGGTGGGTTATCTGGCTGGGCCACTGGAGGCGCTGCAAGCCGTTGGCCGGATGCAAAGTCATACCACTTCCAATGTGTGTAGCTTTGCTCAGCATGGTGCGATCGCAGCTCTTAAAGGCCCCCAAGACTGCGTGGAAATCATGCGCCAGGCTTTCGCCCAGCGGTGTACCTACATCATCGAGCGGCTCCGAAGCATTCCAGGGGTGACCTGTCCTCAACCCCAAGGGGCATTTTATGTTTTTGCCAACATCAGTGCCGCTGGCCTGTCCTCCATGGACTTCTGCCAGACACTCTTAGAAGAACACCGCGTTGCCGCCGTGCCAGGATTGGCCTTTGGCGCAGACGACTGCATTCGCCTGTCCTACGCGACGGACATGAACACTCTGGAAAAAGGACTCGATCGGCTTGCCGACTTTATGAAGTCTCGCCTGTAAGAAGCCGCACCCCCATTCTCCTTCTCTGGCTCAATCTATCCCTCAAATCAAAGCTGACAGACCCCTAGAATAAGAGAATTCTTCAAGCACCGTGCTATGGCTACCACTCCCAAGCCTCAATTCGCAATTCCTCCTTTAGAAAATGGGGATCGCTTGTCTCGCGCTGAATTCGAGCGGCGTTACGATGCTCTGCCTGAGTTGAAAAAAGCAGAATTGATTGAAGGAGTGGTTTACATGGCAGCAGCATTGCGGATTAGAAGTCATGGTGAGCCACATGGGTTGTTGATGACCTGGCTGGGAACCTACAGAGCCTTCACTCCTGGCATTGTCTTGGGTGATAATTCCACCATACGGCTGGATTTGGAGAATGAACCCCAACCGGATGCCATGCTGCTGGTGCCAGGGAGACAAGCCACGATTAGCGCAGATGATTACATCGAAGGTGCGCCAGAATTGGTGATTGAGGTGGCGGCGAGTAGTGCGGCGCTCGACCTGCATGACAAGAAGCGGGCATATCGGCGCAATGGGGTTCAGGAATATATCGTTTGGCGCACATTGGATAATCAACTGGATTGGTTTGTGTTGAAAGCAGATGAGTATGTGTTGCAGCAGCCCGATTCTCAGGGGATTCTGCGGAGCGCAGTATTTCCAGGGTTGTGGCTGGCAGGAGCGGCATTGTTGTCTGGAGAGATGCCAACCGTATTATCGATACTCCAGCAAGGATTAAATTCACCCGAACACGCAGCATTTATTGAGTGGATTGGGACGCGATCGCAGTCATAACGCAGCCGCTACAATAATTTTGAGCTTATATAGCGGTTTACAGATTAATGGAGTACATGGGGTGCAGGGGGCAGTGCCCCCTGCGTGGGGGTGGAACCCCCACACCCCGTACCTCACTCAGGTGAGAACCGCTATATCTGTATTTGTCCGTTGTGATTTACTGGAGTAACTGATCGGTATCAGGTGGCTTATGCTCAATATGTTCGGGAGCGATCAGTCATCCTCAAATCACTGTATGCCGTTTACAACTGGTTGCATAAAAATTCTCCTGTGAGGATTGTCTCCACATCCCGATCAAAGTGCCACTTATCGGGAAAGATCACCTCTGGATAATTCGCTCGAACATCCGTTAGCGCCCGCTGCCATGCATTGTCAAACACCTCTGAAAAGTATGACTTGAGACTAGGGGATTGTTCCAATAGCACCAAGAGTTCGTCACGCTGCTCTCGAATTGTATTTTCCCAACCGCGAAAGTCGTAAGAAGAATCAACGTAGATTCGCTTGAGCAGATGAGCCAGCAAAACTTTCAAACGATTTTGCAGCTCTCGCCGATCCCTGCCTGCCAAACCCTCTATTTCCTCGACTAAATGTTTGATGTCAATCTGCTCAAAATCGCCTGTTTTTAATTGGGTGATCGTATTCGCAAACCAGAGCGCCAGATCTTGCTCGTACAATCCTTTGTCCGGTGTGGTTAAGTTAATCATGGCACCACTGCTTGACGATAGGCTTAGTAGTCTGTCAGCTTTGTCTTTAAGGATAGCTGAGTCCCCAGAAGTTGATGGGGGTTAAATTTTGAGGGTCTGCGACCCCTCAAAATTTTCCTGACGGAACACCTAGTATAGCAATGATGGATTTTGCCCCCTCCCCTAGAATCGATCGCGCTGCCCTGCTGATCGTTGAATTTCAGATTAATCCCCAGCTACTTGTGAAACGCCTTGTTAACTATCCGAGCGCATTGCCAATGAAGGCTTCATCTGACCTGTGGCCTGACTAGAGAGGCTGCGGCGCATAGACTCGACAAAGCGACTCACCCGAATCGGGTCAATGGGCTGCTCAATGCGGCCATGGCGCTTCAGAGAGCTAGACACAATCACCCCATTAGCAGCTTGGATCAAACGAGGAATATTTTCCCAATCTGCCCCACTGCCAATAAAGACGGGTACCCCATTGGCTGCATTCATGGCCAATTCCAAATCTTCTGAACTCGGGGGGCTGCCCGTGGCCCAGCCAGACAGAATTACTCCATCGGCTAGGCTGCGCTCAATGGTTTCCTGCACCGCTGTGGTCAAGTTGGGCGACCCCAGAGGTCGGGCATGTTTGACTAAGACATCCGCCAAGATCTTGACATCACATCCGAGTTCCCGCCGGTAGCGTAGTAACTGATGGGCTTGCCCCTCGATCAACCCCTGATCAGTGGCCATCACCCCCGTCAACACATTCACACGCACAAACTGAGCCTCGGCACAGGCGGCAATGGCCATGGCGCTGTGGGCGTCATTGCGTAACACATTCAAGCCAATGGGCAGTGTCACTAAGTTCTTGAGTCGCTGCACAACCAAACTCATGGCGCTGACGACAGCAGGATCAACCTGAGCCTTGGGAAAAGGCGCATCAAAGAAGTTTTCAACAATAATGGCATCGACCCCACCCGCGGCCAGGGCTGCTGCCTCTTGTTCAGCACGGTCTACGACAGCTCTAAGACTCCCCCCCCAACGGGGCGAGGTGGGGAGTGGCAGCAAGTGTACAACACCAATAATGGGATGAGAGGATTTAAAAATAGTTTGTAAATCCACGGGTCACTGAGTCAAATGCGGTAAAAAATAGGAGCAAATCCACTACACTGAGTGCGAACAAGGCGGTCGTAAAGGGCTTGAGCCGTTACAGTTGCCATCCAGCCACTGCCTGAGCTGTCTGCATTAACAGTATATATTCTGGTGGTTCGCCCACAATGACTCAATTCCCGTCCCTTTACCAAGCAGGTATTGGCATCGGCAGTAATCTCGGGGATTCTTACCAGCTTGTCAACACGGCATTACTAACCCTGAGTCAAACCCCAGGCATCGAGCTACTGGCTCAGTCCCGATGGTATCAGACCCGGCCTATTGGCCCCCCGCAGCCTGACTATATCAATGGCTGTGCCCTGCTGCGCGTGCGTCAAGATCCGGTGACTTTGTTAGGGATTCTGCATCAGATTGAAGTCCAGTATGGGCGTACCCGCACCCGCCGCTGGGGACCCCGTTCCCTGGATCTCGACTTACTCTTTTACGAGGACTGGATCCTGGACTCGCCTCAGTTGACCCTGCCCCATCCCCGTCTCCAGGAGCGTGCCTTTGTCCTGGTGCCGCTGGCGGCTATCTGCCCCACCTGGGTCGATCCCCGCTCGGGTCAGACGCTCACACAACTCCTGGAGGCGGTAGACTGTACGGGTGTTGATCTGCTCCCAACTGCCGCCCAGCCTACCATGCCCCTATTTCAAGAGCCCCCTCAGATCCTTCAACAGCAACTGTTCTACCGCTGCCGCAAGTTTTCTTATGAAGTGAACCGCCTCCAGCTTCCCAACGGCAGCCAGGGGGATTGGTCGTGCATTCGCCATCCGGGGGGTGCCCTGGCCGTTCCGGTCACACCCCAGGGGCAGCTTGTCTTACTGCGGCAATATCGGTTTGCCCTGGAAGGTCGTCTCCTGGAGTTTCCGGCTGGCACGGTCGAGCAAGACGAAGACCCCGCGCTTACCATTCGCCGCGAAATTGAAGAGGAAACCGGCTACCGGGCCCATCGCTGGCAAGTCCTAGGCGAGTTTCCCCTGGCACCGGGTTACTCCGATGAAATTATCTATGCCTTTCTGGCCCAAGATTTAGAGCCTCTCCCGGTGCCGCCAATCCAGGACGAAGATGAGGATATGGAAACGGTGCTGATGACCCCTGGGGAGTTGGAGGCCGCCATTCATTCCGGTGAAGTCATCGATGCCAAGTCCATTGCCAGTTACTTTTTAGCACGCCCCTTTCTGGACAAGATGTAATCCGGGTTTGTTCGTCTCGGCACTCTCCCCGCCGCTGTTCGACGCTCCGCTGGGAACTCAACTCTCGGGAAGTTCCTCACCTCACGTGCCCTACACCCCCAGCCAAATCAAAGATTATGGCGCTTAGCACTGGTCGGTTCTCGGTAGACCGGTGGGTCGATCTGCTGAGTGTTGCAGAGAGGGTTTCCTGCCGCCTCACCCGCATCAGCAAAAACTTGGGGAACTCTCAGCCTCTCTTCAGGTGTGTGCAGTAGCGTGGTGGGCAGTGAACCCATTGCCCTAACCCTGGTATGAGCGTCCAGCGCCTTCTGCAACGTTTCTGGCAACTCCGGCTTTGGCTGCTAGCTCTCCTGGCTGGGGGAGGAGCGATCGCCTTTCATGGACTGAACCTGCAAAGGGTGTTTCAGATCGATTGGCAGGCGTTCTTCAATGCATGGATAATACAGAATCCCCTTATGTTTATCCTGTCCTTTAACGTCGCCACGTTGCTCTGTGTTCCGGCTTCTCTGCTGGCTATCAAGGCTGGCTATACCTTTGGGTTGATTGGGGGAACAGCCTATGTTTTGGTTGCGGCTCTCTTGGGAGCAACCCTGGCATTTTTGATCGGTCGCCATCTGGCTCACCCATGGTTACAGCGCCAAGTGCAGGGTGATGTGCGGTTTCGGGCGATCGCCGACGCCACGACCCGAGAGGGATGGAAGATTGTCTTGCTGACCCGCCTCTCTCCCCTTTTTCCGTTTAATTTGACCAACTACATATTTGGCCTCACCCCAATATCCCTCAAACACTATAGTTTGGGATCACTGGGAATCCTGCCAGGAACGCTTTTTTACACCTATATGGGTGCCTTGAGTCATGAATTCAAACAGGTTGATCTATCTGCTCCGCCCATGCCCTTCAGTCTGGTGATGGCTCAGTGGGGACTGCGCGGGGTGGGGCTGGTGGCCACCCTGATCGTGACACTCCACCTCAATCGCATTGCCAAACAGGCTCTAAAACGCCACCTGAACGCCCAATCAACTCATTCTAAATTAGCCAAGAAAACGACGCTCTAAAATCCTCATCGGTATTGATTCCCATGATTCAGCAATCCATCCCTCATGTTTCCAGGCTGATGCGTCACAGGAAAGGCATCCTTCACCTAGCGCTGCTGGGCTTTGCCACTGCGTTGCTCTGGCCTGAGGAGGCTGCCTTTGCTCAGGATGTTGCGACTGCCTCAGGCTTCAACCCCCAAGACCTCTTGCGTTCGGCGTTGGCATGGGTCAATGGGTTAGGACCCATCGGAGCCATGGTTTTTATCGGCCTCTACGTCGCCGCCACGGTGGCTTTTTTCCCAGGATCGATTTTGACGTTGGGGGCAGGGGTGGTCTTTGGCGTTGTTCTGGGCTCGCTGTACGTCTTTTTAGGAGCCACTTTGGGGGCGACTGCCGCCTTTTTGGTAGGGCGCTATGGGGCTCGGGGGTGGGTTTCCCGCAAAATTGAGGCCAATCCCAAGTTTCACGCCATTGATGCCGCCGTGGGGCGAGAGGGCTTCAGAATCGTGCTGCTCACCCGCCTGTCGCCCGTGTTTCCCTTTAACTTGCTGAATTATGCCTACGGGGTCACAGGGGTTTCTCTCAAGGACTACGTCTTGGCTTCGGTGGGGATGATTCCTGGCACCATCATGTATGTTTATCTGGGTTCCCTGGCTGGAAACATTGCCACCCTGGGAACCGGTACCCAGCCTACCAATCCAACCGTTGAGTGGACTATTCGCATTATTGGTTTTATGGCCACCGTGGCGGTGACGGTCTATGTGACCCGTGTCGCCCGCAAGGCGCTTGCTGAAACTGTTGCAGAATAAGGAATCTCCCATGTCCCCCTCCCAAGTTGGCCGCCCTACCGAACCGGTGACGGTTTTGCCCCTAGATAGCCACAACCAGACCCTGGTGTCCCATGTCCATCCGGCGGATTGGGTCAATCCAATGCCAACTGAGACCTATGACTTAGTTGTCATTGGTGCCGGAACAGCCGGACTGGTGGTGGCTGCTGGCGCGGCCGGGCTGGGAATTGGGCTCAAAATTGCCCTGATTGAAAAGCATTTAATGGGCGGCGACTGCCTAAACGTGGGTTGTGTGCCGTCAAAGTGCATTATTCGCTCTTCCCGAGTGGTGGGAGAGTTGTGGGACGCCAAGGATTATGGCGTGCGGATACCCGATGCCATTGAGGTTGATTTTGCAGCCGTGATGGAACGGATGCGACGACTGCGGGCCGGGATCAGCCACCACGACTCTGCCCAGCGGTTTAAAAAGCTGGGGATTGATGTCTTTTTGGGTCAGGGACGCTTTGGCAGCCCCACCACCCTGGAGGTCGGGGGGCAAACCCTGCGGTTCAAAAAAGCGGTCATTGCCACGGGTGCCAGGGCGGCACAGCCTGAAATTCAGGGCCTAGAAACCGCTGGTTTTTTGACCAACGAAACCGTCTTCTCGCTCACCGAGCGTCCCCGGCGGTTGGCGGTCATTGGCGGGGGGCCCATTGGCTGTGAATTAGCCCAGGCGTTTCGTCGCCTGGGCTGCGAGGTGGTGGTGTTGCATCGGGGGCATCACCTCCTCAACAAAGAAGATGCTGAGGCGGCTGAAATTGTGCAGCAGCGGTTTGAGCGGGAGGGCATTCGTCTGGTGCTGGGATGCCAGATGGAGCGGGTTGAGCGCACCCCGGCTGGCAAGACCCTGTATTTCCAGTGCCAGGGTGATGGGCTGTCAATCGCGGTGGATGAGATTCTGGTGGGGGCGGGTCGTGCCCCCAATGTGGAGGGACTGAATCTGGAGGCCGCTGGCGTCGTCTACGATCCTAGGCGAGGGGTGACGGTTAACGACTATTTGCAGACCACGAACCCTAAAATCTATGGGGCAGGGGATATTTGTATGGACTGGAAGTTCACCCACGCTGCCGATGCGGCGGCTCGCATCGTGATCAAAAATACCCTTTTCTCCCCTTGGGGTCTGGGACGCTCGAAGTTGAGTGCCCTGACGATGCCTTGGGTTACCTTCACCGATCCAGAGGTTGCCCACGTGGGGCTATCAGAAGCAGATGCTCAAGAGCAGGGGCTTTCGATCAACACGATTCTGATTCCCTTGAGTCAGGTTGACCGAGCCATTGCGGACGGTGAGACGGAAGGATTTTTTAAGATTCACCACAAAAAAGGGTCGGATCAGATTGTAGGTGCCACCATTGTTGCCCGTCATGCGGGGGAGATGATCTCCGAAGTGACGACCGCGATGGTAGGCAAGCTGGGGCTGAGTGCCCTCAGCGGTGTGATTCATCCCTACCCCACCCAGGCCGAGGGGATTAAGAAGGCCGCAGATCTGTACCGTCGCACCCTGCTCACACCCCGAACCCGGTGGCTGCTGTCCTGGCTCGCCCGGTTTTCTTGATTACTTTGAGCCTGTTTCTCTAAAGATCTTTGCACAGGGTGACATGCCTCGGCTTTTCCACCACTACCCACTTAATGGGGTTTTGGTCAGTGGCAGTTGGGACGGGGGACGCACTTGTGCTAAGGATGTGCGGAGGCGATCGCGAAAGCCTAGATCTAGATATTGCTGCTGGAAGGGTTGCCACTGCTGCCACAAGTCTAGCCGCTGGCGCTGAAAGTATTGGCTCAAGGACGGGGCTGCGGCTGCCCATTTTACACCCAACTGCTGCTTGAGAAAATGGATCAGCACTTCGCTATCTTGCAGTTCGCCCAGGAGATCTTGCATCTGGCGAAAGCTTTGGGTGTACTCGCTAATATCAGTCTCGTAGAAGTCCACCAAAAACTCAGCTTGATAGCGGACCCGTTTGATCTGTTTACGCAGGTCATGTAGGGGTGGCCCCCAGTCTCGGTGATAGGTCTCATCGTCTGGTAGTGATTGTGGGGTTGCGGTGCGCTCTGTCCAGTGAATGCCCACCCACCAGCCAGGGTGGCACAATAGATTACACACCAGGGGCAGCAATAGGTCTGGCACCATTAGAGCCATGGGACGGTTGGCTGGGGGTAGGTAGGTGGGATGTGCTAGCCAGCTTTCATAGGCGGACTGAAAGTTTTGGTAGCGTTTTCCCCGGAGCAGTTTGAACATCTGCTTGGCTCGTTTGGTGCGATCGCGCCCCAACTGCTGCATCACCCCCTCTACGACTGCGGTTTCGGTCGTAGGCATCGGGGTAGTCTGGATATAGTCTTGAAACCAGAGCAGCAACACGTCTAGATCGCGCACGGTTCCGAGCTGTCGGGCAAGTTTACGAATTTTGGCATCCTGGGCATGCTTGGGCAGATCCACGGCCATTGCAAACACTTGTAAAGCCGTCCGCAGTCGCCGCATTCCGACCCGCATCTGATGCAGTGGCTCTGGGTCTTCATCTTTAAGGACGCTGGCTTCTTGCTTAATGGCTTTGTGAAAATGCTTGTGAATCGCTTGATGCGCGGCCTCACCTACCATGAGTTCCGATAGCCGTAGGCTAGTCTTTCGCCCCCGCAGGTCTTCCTGGGCAGAAGCTTGAATCGTTGAGTTTGTCATCTGTGCACGTTCCTATCCATGGAGGATCCTCGCCGACTACTCTGTGAGATCCATTCTCGCCATGTTCGCAGAGAGCCAGCCCCGAGCTGAATCCTGAGTGCCTGATACTACCAAGATCTCACATCCCAGGCTCAAGAGCGATAAACACCCTACAAAAATAAAGAATCTCAACTAGAATCCGACTTCGAACCAAAGGTCGCTCTATTGTAGATAAAAAAGTCTTGCCACTGCGCCTAGAACCTATGTCTGTGGATGATTCTCCGCCTCACCCAAGATGGCTCGATCAATTTTTGGTCTGTGGCCTAGGCAGTTTGGGACAGCATTGTGTCACAATTCTCAAAACCTTTGGAGTGATCGTCCATGCCATTGAGGCCAAAACCCCCATTGACTGGGAGCTGACCGAATGCCCCCAACTCCTCAGCCAGCTCCACATCGGGGACTGCCGCCAAAACTCGGTGCTGCTAGAGGCTCAAATTCAGCACTGCCGAGCGATTTTAATCGTCACCAGCGACGAGCGCACCAACCTCGAAACCGCCTTTGCCGCCCGACTGCTCAATCCGCACCTGCGTCTGGTGGTGCGTTCCGCCAAGCAGAACTTTAATCAACTCCTCGCCCAGCAGTTGGGCAACTATATTGCCTTTGAACCAACCCAACTATCAGCTCCTGCCTTTGCCCTAGCAGCCCTCAGCCCCGGTCATCAACCCAGCACAACCCCAACTGAGCTGTTGGGTTTTTTCCAAGTCGAAGCAGACTCCTTTCAGGTGATGAAACACCACCTCATCTCAGACTCTCGCTGGCTGCAACGCTCCCATGCCCATGAGCTCAACAGCCGCCTGCGTCGTGTTTTAAGTCATCAGCCAAGCAACCCTAGCTCACTGGCGCATGAGTTGGCTCAGGTTGCCCCTTTTCAAGGCTTTCACCAATGGGAATCAGACGCCCCGCTGCAGGTGGGAGATCACCTGATTACCCTTGAGCGAACCCCCCATCTACCAGAGCTCACCCGCCAAGTTCATGATGCTTCCCAACCAACCAGCAATCAACCTTGGCAAAGACTGCAAGATGCTGCTGCTAGACTTCGCCAGTTTTGGAGAGCGCTCCGTCCAGGCAGCGGCCCCGATCAAATTCGCCGCGTTGTGCTGACCTGTATCTTGACGGTGGTGATTCTTTGGCTAATGGGCACGATCTTTTTTGACCTGTTCTACCCCGAAGTCTCCTGGATTGATGCATTTTATGCCACCGCCGTACTGCTACTGGGGGGCTATGGCGATTTATTTGATGGCTTTGAGCTGGACTATCCCATTCCAGGATGGCTGCGGCTGTTTGGCTTGGGGCTAACCATTGTCGGTACGGCTTTTATTGCGGTTCTCTACGCCCTGTTAACGGAAAAACTGCTGACCTGGCGACTGCAATTTTTGCCCCAGCGACCGCCTGTCCCCCAATCAGACCATGTTTTGGTGATTGGACTAGATCCCGTAGGACAGAGCGTTGTCAAGCTTTTACAGAAACTACGCCAGCCTCTCGTGATGCTCACGGATGACGCCTCCGCAGGACAACTACTTCCCCGGTTGCCGCTGCTGGCGAGCACCACCCCCGAAAGCCTCACCCTGGCAAATCTGGCCACCGCCAAGAGCGTGGTGGCGGTCACAGCCGATGAAATTGAAAATCTGGAGCTGGGGCTAAATGCCCATCGCACTAACCCTAACTGTGGCCTAGTGATTCGCACCTACGATCAGCGCTTTACCGAAAAGATTCGGCGGTTGTTTCCCTATGCACAATCTCTGTGTACCTCAGCGCTCTCTGCTGAGGCGTTTGTGGCAGCGGCCTTTGGTGAAAATGTCCTGAGCCTTTTTCGCATCGATCAGCAAACCATTTTGATCACGGACTATCGTATTGAAGCTGGGGACACGCTCAACGGGCTGCTGCTCGCAGAAGTAGCCTATGGGTATGGCGTCGTCCCGTTGATGCACCAGCGAAGCACAAAAATCGACCTGCCGGAATCATCCTCAACCCCCATCAGCTTCATGCCCTCTGATGATCTACGCCTCCACATTGGCGATCGGCTGGTGGTTTTAGCCACGATTGCTGGACTTCAGCATATCGAACGGGGTGAGCAAGCCCCCCGAGCTTGGCAGGTCGAGATCCAAGCAGCACAAACATCTGAAGCGATTTTTGAGGGGGCTAATGAAATCGCTCGCATATCGGGTTGCCCGCTCAATGTTGCCCGAAACGTTATGGCGCAGCTTCCAGGCACTTTCTCAATGTTGCTCTACAAACCCCAGGCACAAAGACTAGTACGCCGCCTCCGGCGCGTTCAGGTAGCGGCACGATGTCTGCCAGCGGAAACTAGACCGTCGCCCTCGCTCGATGGGTTCGAGCAGATGCAACCTGAGATCTAAGTTGAGTGTCTCGACTTAAACGCTCTAGAAAGACCAGGGCTTCTTGATGAGAAAATCGAATTTGAGACGTTCCCTGGATTACTAATAGCCAGCGACTATGGCTGAGTTGCAGTACCCATTGACGGTGCCCAGGAGCGGAAGTGACTTGCCAGGTTTCTTCCGGAGCGTGAGGGGTGTCGCTCAGATGTACCCGATCACAGGCGAACCCCAGTGAAATCGCATGATTGAGAAGCTGTCGCACCGTCTCCGGATCTAAGGCAGCTTCAGGCATTGCACGATTCATAAAATTAAAAGCCTTCTCGACAGCAGCGTCAGGAGAATTAGATTTTGTCAAAGATTATACAATCATCGCGTCAGTTCTTAGCAAACCCTTGGGGTGTCCACCCCATCGTTCCCCTGCGTTGACCCCCCTATTCTGGGAGTTCTAAAGCCTCTAACACGGCTTTGGGGGTCAGTTTGTCTTTGAACCAGACGAGCCGAGCCGGGGTCTGTTCAAATTTTACCCCTGCCTTAGCCAGATTTAAGCGCTCTGAGATGGCCAGAATCAGATCGCTCCGATTGGCTTGACGCACCTGGGTAAACTTTTTCTGGAGGTATTCAGGTCGCCAGTACCCCACAATCTCTAGTAAAAATGTGCGGCCATCAGGGTGAACCAAGCGAAAATCAGGAATCATGACGCTGCCCGGAATCGGAATCAGATCTACTTCGCGCTCCAGTCGCCAGTCTGTTTTCGTCTTTTGCCAGCGCTCGACAAAACCGGCTTCTAACATGCTGTCAAAGACTTTGCCCGGAGGATAGTGGCTGACTAGGCCACAGGTTGAGTCTAGGGTAAAGATGCGGGTCTGGGTTGTGTCGCTGTAGTGATCACGAATTTGGAGGGTGGCCCGCATCTGCCAGCGGGTGACATGTAAGAGTGCTGGTATCAATTTGGCTAGGGCTAGCCCATAACGGGTGCTGGTCTTAAATAAGCTGGCTGGACCATCAATGGTGAGGGTAAAGCCCTGGTCGGCTTCGCCTTCGATGTAGCTCATGAGGCCAAAGAGCTTGAGGTAGCGAAATAACAGCTTGTATTCCCCTGGATCATTGCGGTGGGCTTGAATCACGACTTGGCTGGCGCGATAGAAAATGCCCTGGACTTGCGACAGGTTGTAGCGATGAATCAGGGTATCTGGGGTGGGAGGCTCAAATTGGGTGAGGAGATGGTGCTCGGCAAGATCGGCATAAAGCCCCTGTTGAATGTGGGCAGGCAGCACTTCTCGACCTAGTTCTTCAGTGAGTTGGGCTGTGAGCTGTTGGAGGCTGGCTTGGGTTGCTTGGAGGCTAGGCGGTCGTTGAGCTGCTAGGGCAAACACCCGCTGGCGGAGGTCTTGGGGATCCAGGGGGCTAACTACTTCAAAGGTGCTAAAGCTTTGGCTGAGCAAATGGGCTAGGCCGCGTTTGATGCGATAGTCGGTGCTGTCTCCTTCGAGTTCTTGCAGGTGGCGGTTCAGTGCGCCTCGGGTTTGACCTTGGGCTGCTGTAAAACAGTCGATCAGTTGTTGTGCGATCGCACCAGTAACTGCATTGAGGGGCAGGCGTTTCGGCACCAGCGCCTCACCCGCATAGCGATGCATGAGCAGATCAGAAGGCAGCACGATTACACCTCCAGGATCTGGAGGGAATTTGAGTCAGTTTCGAGCGCACCCATCCCCCAATCTCCCATCCTTTGCCCCTTGTGGCACCAGGGTCATGGCAAGACCCAATCAAAACTCCGCATTCAGAGGGGTTCGAGGAAACGGGATCACATCTCGAATATTCGTCATTCCCGTTATAAACTGTACCAACCGCTCAAACCCAAGTCCAAATCCAGCATGGGGAACCGTTCCATAGCGTCGGAGGTCGAGGTACCACCCATAATCATGAGGATTTAAGTCCTGAACCTGCATTCGGGCTTCTAGAACCGTTAGGCGTTCCTCCCGCTGAGACCCGCCAATGATTTCGCCAATCTTGGGCATGAGGATATCCATGGCCGCTACCGTTTTGTGGTCGTCGTTCAGACGCATATAGAAGGCTTTAATCTCTTTAGGATAATCTGTCACGATCACGGGCTTCTCGAAGAGGTCTTCTGCCAAGTAGCGCTCATGCTCAGACTGAAGATCGAGTCCCCAGGCCACCGGATACTCAAAGACACGATCTGTTTTTTCCAGATAAGTGATGGCATCTGAATAGGTAATGCGCTCAAACGAGTGAGACAAAATTGATTCAGCCGTGGCCAGCACCGTGTTGTCAATCCGCTGATCAAAAAATGCCATGTCTTCTGGGCAGGTTTCTAGCACGGTGCGGAAAATGTGCTTCAGAAATGCCTCGGCTAAGTCCATATCCCCATCTAGGTTGCAAAAGGCCATTTCTGGCTCAACCATCCAGAACTCAGCCAGGTGCCGGGAGGTATTTGAGTTTTCAGCCCGAAAGGTCGGGCCAAAGGTATAGACGTTGCTGAAAGCCATGGCCATAATTTCAGCTTCGAGCTGGCCACTGACCGTGAGATAGGTGGGCTGGCCAAAAAAATCCTGGGTGTAGTCCACTTGCTGTCCTGGGGTGAGGGGCAAGCGATTTAAGTCCAAACTCGTAACGATGAACTGCTCTCCGGCACCTTCGCAGTCGCCGGTGGTGATGATGGGCGTGTGCACCCACAAAAAGCCTCGCTCTTGAAAAAACTGGTGAATGGCATTAGCACAGGTATTGCGAACTCGAAATACGGCTCCTAAGGTGTTGGTGCGCGATCGCAAGTGGGCAATGGTGCGCAGAAACTCAAACGAATGCCGCTTCTTTTGGAGGGGATAGGTCTCTAGATCTGCTGTTCCCCAGACCTCAAGGGTCTGTGCCCGCAACTCAATGCGTTGATTTTTACCCTGGGACGCCGCCAACTCTCCATGCACCGTCACGGACGTGCCCGTATTCAAATCTCGGAGCACCGCCTCATAATTTGGCAAGGCCAATGGATCTAAGACCACCTGCAAGCCTTGGAGCGAAGAGCCATCATTCACCTCCACAAACGCCAGGGACTTCATCTCACGCTTGGTGCGCACCCAGCCCTGAACCTTAACCATTTGATTGGGTTCTCCCCGCCGTAACAGATCAACCACCCGTTGCGTTGACGTTATACTAGGCTGCTTACTCATTATTCAATATCCACCCACAGAGGCAAAGAAGAGAACAGACAGGCTGGTGAGAGCCCCTCAAATCTTTTTTAGCTTAGCGACCTTGCCATTGCGATATTTGATGCCATAAAAATGCTGCGCGTCATCGGGATTGTCAAATCCTAAAGTCTATGCCAGAGTAGAGTCTAAAACAGAGTGGAACTTAATAAAGAAACTTTTTGGCACCGATAACGTCATCCCAGCAGACGCTACCCTGATGAGTGCCAAGATGCTAGTGGATTTAACGCTTTGGGGTTTACCTAAGACTATGGTTCGTTTGACTCGTCCGCTTGCCTGTGTCACTTTAGCCGCCTCAGCTTGGATGGCCGTAGGAGAACTGGCCTCCCGCCCCGCTGCGGCTGAAGTTGCTTTCACGACGACTCCGACAGAGACAATGCCCCAGTCGTTACCAGCAGCTCCATTTAACCCCGCCAGTATTAACCAAGAAGACTATGTCCTTGGCCCCGGAGACGAGGTCAAACTAGAAATGTTTGGTCAGGCCGACTTGTTCTCAACCCCCTATCGCATCTTGGTCGATGGCACCATCAGTCTACCCTTCATTGGTCGGGTGCCAGTTGCGGGCAAAACCATGCGACAAGCGGAGCAAGATATTACCCAGCGCTACACTCGATTCTTCCGACGCCCCATTGTGACCATGGTGTTGATGAGTCCCCGGACTGTCACCTTGGCTGTGTCAGGGGAAGTGCGTCGTCCTGGAACTTACCCTCTAGAAGAACCCAACCGGATCCCCACCGTGACCCAGTTGATCAAGTTAGCAGGTGGCACCACCCAATCGGCAGACCTCAGTCAAGTCCAAATTCGCCGCAGTCAGGGTAATGGCAGTAATCAAGTCATTTCAGTCAACCTCTTGAGCTTGCTGCAAGAGGGTGACCTCAGCCAAGATTTGGATCTGCGCGATGGCGACACTGTGGTGATTCCGGCCACGACCCAAATGGATCGAACCGTGGCTCGACTTACCTCTGAAGCCAGTTTTGCCGCTGATGCCTCTGATCCTTTGAACATTGCGGTCATTGGAGAGGTCTATCGACCGGGTCCCTACACCGTGAGTCCCAGTGACTCCTTTGTTCGTGAAGCCGGAGAAACGGGTGCAACCCGAGGTGCTGGTAGTCGAGAGCTTCCCCGAGTCACTCAGGCCATCCAATTGGCGGGCGGCATCAGACCTGATGCCGATGTGCGCAAGGTTCAAGTGCGACGCTCGACACGCACTGGCGAAATTCAACTCATCGACGTAGACCTCTGGAAGCTATTAAAAGAAGGCGATCTCTCCCAAGACATTGCCCTCCAGCAAGGCGACACCGTCATCATCCCGACGGCCACTGCCCTCACCCCACCAGAAATGCAGCAGCTTGCCATTGCTAGCTTTGCCCCCTCTACTATTGATGTGAATGTGGTGGGCGAAGTCAAAAGCCCTGGCACCGTGAAGCTTCCCCCCAATACGCCCTTGAATACAGCAGTATTGGCCGCAGGGGGATTTGATGACCGCCGCGCCAACAAGAGTAACGTTCAATTAATTCGGCTCAATCCAGATGGCACGGTGGTGCAGCGTCGGATCGCAGTTGATTTTAATCAGGCCGTCAATGAAGATTCCAATCCACCCCTGCGCAATAATGATGTAGTGGTGATTGGTCGCTCGGGTCTCACTCAGTTCTCCGACACCCTGAGCAATATCACGGCACCGCTCACGGGGGGCATCTTCTCGATCATTCGTCCCTTTTTCTAGGGGCTGAGCTAAGGACGTTTTCTCTGGAAACGAGATCTTGAGTGCAGTGAACAATCCGATTCTGGCGCTCACCTTTGAGCCAGCCCTGGAATCTCTGGGGTCTGCTTTCTATAGCCGGGTGGTCGCTGCAGAGTTTCCGCAGCATTGGCTGCGGTTTCGCAATGATGCGGTACTGGCGCAGTTGGGGCTGGCGGCCAATAGGGTCACAGATCACCATTTGATTGAGGCTCTAGGGCAGTTTCAGGGTCGAGACACCCTGCTGGCGCTGTGTTATCACGGCTACCAGTTTGGCATCTACAATCCCCGCCTTGGGGATGGACGGGGCTTTCTCTATGGTCAGGTGCGGGGCGTTGATGGGGAGCTTTACGATCTGGGCACTAAGGGGTCAGGCTCAACCCCCTATTCGCGGGGTGCAGATGGTCGGCTGACGCTAAAGGGCGGAGTGCGGGAGGTGTTGGCCTCGGAAGCGCTGCATCACTTGGGGGTCTGTACCAGTCGGTGTCTGAGTCTGATCGAAACCGGTGAGAGGCTATGGCGGGGTGATGAGCCTTCCCCCACCCGGTCTTCGGTGATGGTTAGGGTGAGTCGGTCGCATATTCGCTTTGGCACTTTTGAGCGGCTGTGCTTTTTGCAGCGACCAGATTTGATTCAAGTCCTCTTGGATCATGTGATTGAGATTTACTATCCTGGGCTTCTTGCTGTGGAGGATGCTACAGAGCGCTACGGTCTTTTCTATGCAGAACTGGTACGACGGACGGCGGTTTTAGTGGGACAGTGGATGTCTGTGGGCTTTTGTCATGCTGTTCTCAATACTGACAATATGTCCATTACGGGGGAAAGCTTTGATTATGGCCCTTATGCTTTTATGCCGACCTACGATCCGCAGTTTACGGCTGCCTATTTTGATGAGATGGGTCGCTATCGCTTCGGCAATCAGCCTGGCATCTGCCGCTGGAACCTAGAGATGTTGCAGCGCCCCTTGGCGATGTTGATTCTAGAGGCTGATATGCAAGCCAGTTTGGCTGAGTTTGACGCTATCTATGCTCAAGCCTACGTTCAACGAATGCTGCAAAAGCTGGGGCTAGACCCCCTGTTGACTCCTGAGACGGGGAAGCTGGTGCAACAGACGTTGGCGATGCTCGAAAAAACCCAAATGGGCTATCACGACTTTTTTGCTGAGTTGCGGCAACAGTTTTCGCCGCTGTGGCAGGTGGATGTCGGACATATTCTCAGCGAATCGCTGTTTTTGGCTCAGTCTGGAGGGGTGCCAGCCCTTGAGTCTTGGCGACAGTTGTATTATCACCACCTACAGGGTCTAAGGGAGTCAGACTTGCAGGTTGTGGCTGAGCGTCTGCGGCAGCATAATCCACTGACGGTGCTGCTGCGCTCTGAAATTGAAGCTGTCTGGGAGCCAATTGCGACGGAGGATGACTGGCAGCCGTTTTATGAGCTGCTCAAGAGGTTGCAAAATCCTTAGGGTTCCGTCAGGAAAATTTTGAGGGTCTTCGCCCCTCAAAATTTAACCCCATCCTCCTGCTCTGACTAAATCTACCTGTCTCGATCAACCGGACTGCTAGGGCACTTGCGACATCTCTGGAGGGTGTGCTGAGAGGGAGCTGTCTCGGGCGACCACTTCAACTTCGGTTTCAGACATGGATTCAGATAGGGGTAAGGCGGTGATCTGCGATCGCACCCCCATCAGGGCAGTTTTAATCACCACTGCGGTGGGCACCGCCACCAGCACCCCAATCAAGCCACCCACCTTGGCACCCATCAACACGGAAATAAACACCCAAACCGGGTTGAGTCCTGTCACACTACCCAGGATGCGCGGTGCGACAAAGTTTTCTAAGATCTGCTGCACAATCACCGCAGCAATCAGCACCTTGACGCCCAGCCAGATATTTTGCAACGTCACCAGCAACGTCACCAGGATGATGCCCACAGTTCCCCCAAAGGGAATCAGCGCCATAGTGCCAATGGTAAGGCCAAATAACAGCCCAAAGGGCACCTTCAGAATTAAAAACGTAGGAATCAGGGCTGACGCCATGCAGATTCCTAAAATGAGCTGGCCAATAAAGTAATTTTGAAAACTGAGCTTCAGGGTGTCTGAGACCGGATGTTGCATCTTCTGGGGCAACCACTCAATTAAGCTTCCCCATAGCTCATCCCCGTGCTGAACCAGATAAAAGGTCAAGATTATGGTGATCACACCAGCCACAAGGGTATCTACGAGGCTGCTAACGGTTCCTAGGGCAATGTTGATCGCGCTCTTGGTCAATGCCTGTAATTGCCCTTGTAAGCGATCAAAGGTTTGCGCGGTGAGCACATCTAAATTGAGTTCTAACCCCCGAGCTTCAATTTCGGCGCTCAGCAGCATAAGCTGTTGCCGACCTGACTCAATCCAATCGGGCAAGCGGGCAATTAACTGCTGCGCCTGATTGAGCACCAAGGGGAAAAAGCCAATCCCCAGTCCTGAGAGCAACGATAGAGCCAGTAAAAAGACAACTATTGAGATGGGTTCACGTCTTGCCCCTCGCTGTACCAACCAGCTAATGGGATAGTTCAGCAAAAACGCCAGCAGCGAGGCCACCACAATCACCGTGATCAACGCCCCCAAGAAATTGGCAATTGTGGCCACAGCCCAAAAATTCAGCACCAGAATAGGGGCAGCGAGGCCGACCATCAACAACCGTGAGGGTACAGATAAGTTGTACCACCACTGAAAATAGTTAGACCTATTCATGTCGCCGCTCCAGCACGCTTGCCTGCGCTGATGGACGATGCCCACCCCGCTTTCTTTTCAGAGTAGCGAATTGGCGAGGCATTAGAACATGTCATGGGACAGAGTTTCGCCACAGAGTTTTGCCACGGATTGTCTCAGAAACCGGTGGCGAAATTGAGCCTAGCTTTGCACCGACGCGGATCTTTAGGATCTTGGCAGCCGCTACCCTCGCGCTCAACTCATGAACTTACTTGCGCCATAGGTGCCGCCGCGGCCCCACGCCTGGGTTATAGATCCCGGCTAGGTCTTCTTCGGTCAACTCGCCAAGCTGATCTGGCAAGGACTCCTGAGTCAGAGAATATCCCTGTTGGGTGGCGCGCCGAATAAAGTCCTGGGGATCTTCTAAGGCTTGCTGCCGTAGCGTTTGTGCTTGGGACTGACGCAATGTTTTCAACAGTCGAGCTGCATTTGCTTGAGCCAACATATCGGCCTCCTAGTCTGTACAGAATTGACGCAGTTCGCATCAACACCACACTCTCCTGGCTCTTAAGGAAGCTTTTCAGCCCACGCACTCAGCAATATTGATGCGATACGCTAACTCCATCATGCCTAAACTTTTGCAAAAATAGTATTAATTTTTACTGACTTAAGGGTTTTCTTATGGCTATTTCTGGCTCGGGGGAACTTTGCGATCGCACCCCTGTCCGGTTAATGGGATTCTATGGCACAGTGTCAGAGGGTGCTTGAGTGCCTGCAACTGTTCTGCTGCATTAAATCCATGACTGGTTCTACGCTCCTATCATCTCGCTCACCCCAAAATGACTGGCGGTTGTTTTTACGGGTTGTTCCCTATGCCCGTCGGCATTTGCGGCTGCTGTCTGTGGCACTGACGTTGCTGATTCCGCTGTCGGTGGCTGGGGCAGTGCAGCCCATTTTAATTGGACAGGCCATTTCTTTCCTGCGCGATGAACCGAGTACCTACGCTTTTTTGCGCGATCGCACCCTGACCACGGGCATTGATATTCTCAGTGGGCTGCTGCTGTTGACCGTTTTGGTTCGGTTTAGCCTTCAAGCCGTGGAAGGGTACTTGGTGCAGCGCGTCGGCCAGGAAATGACCGCCGACATTCGGGATGACCTGTTCCACCATGTCACCTCCCTGGCCGCCACCTTTTTTGATCGCACCCCCGTGGGACAACTGATTACCCGACTCACCAGTGATGTTGAAGCGCTAGGGGATGTTTTTTCCACGGGAGCCATTGGCATTGTCAGCGACTTATTTTCGATTCTGGTGATTGTGGTGACCATGTTTACCATCCAGTGGCAGTTAGCACTACTGCTAGTGCTAATGCTGGTGCCGATTGCCGGGGTGATTGTCTATTTTCAGTACCAGTACCGCAAAGCCAACTACAAAGCGCGGGAAGAATTATCGGCACTCAACGCCAACTTGCAAGAAAATATCTTGGGCATCAATGTGGTGCAACTATTTCGGCGGGAGCGCTTCAACGCTGAACTGTTTCGCCAGATCAATCAGCGCTACGTCAAAGAAGTGGATCGCACCATTTTCTATGACTCGGCTGTGTCCGCCACCCTGGAGTGGATTTCTTTAATTGCGATCGCAGGCGTTCTCTGGCTAGGGGGTGTGCGCATCCTTCAAGAAGCCCTCACCTTTGGCACCCTTTCCACCTTTATTTTATTTGGGCAACGCCTGTTTAACCCCCTCCAACAACTGGCCGAAAAATTCACCGCCATCCAGGCCGGATTTACTGCCGTAGAACGCATTAACGACCTGATGAACCGCCCCGTAGAAATTCGAGATCCAGAGCATCCCCAGACACTCCCCGCAACAGCAGAGTCTCTCGGTGAAGTGCGCTTTGAACAAGTCTCACTGGCCTACAAGCCGGATGAATATGTGCTCCATGATCTGAACTTCGTCATCTATCCGGGTGAAAAAGTAGCCATTGTTGGCCCCACCGGAGCTGGCAAAAGTTCCATTATTCGGCTACTGTGCCGCCTCTATGAAGCCAGCCAAGGTCAGATTCTAGTAGATGGCATCAATATTCGTGAGTTGACCCAAGCCGAGTTGCGGCGGCATGTGGGGGTGATTTTACAAGATAGCTTTTTATTTGCAGGGGATGTCAAAAGTAACATTGCCCTGGGCGAAGACTACACCCTGAAAGAGATTAAAGCCGCTGCTCAGCAAATGAACGTCGATCAGTTCATTCAGCAACTTCCTCAAGGCTATGACACCCTACTTCGAGAGCGGGGAACTAACCTATCCGGTGGCCAAAAGCAACTGCTGGCCTTTGCCCGTGCCGCCATTCGCAACCCGCGCATTCTGGTGCTAGACGAAGCCACGGCCAATCTAGATGTGGGCACCGAAGCCATGATTCAAGAAGCCCTGGAACGACTGTTAGTAGGACGCACCGCCATCATCATTGCCCATCGCCTCTCCACCATTCGCAACGTAGATCGGATTCTGGTGCTAAAGCGAGGACAACTGGTTGAGTTTGGCAGCCACGAGACCCTGATCCAACAAGGGGGACTCTACGCCAGTCTCTATGAACTGCAACTGCTGGGGCAAGCGGTTTGAACCACCGCCGCCAACTGTTCGGGCGGGGCAGTAGACACCAGCACGGAGGGAAACACCGCAGTTCCCCACTGGGGATGCGCCAGCACATGGCACTGACCCTGGGGGAGAAAGGGATAGCCCAAGAGGGACTGCACCACCGCCACATCATCTAAGGTCAAGATGCCTGCTAAGGACAACAAGGGCTGTCCCGTTTTGGGATCAAACAGATCAACCTCATACCCTTGGGTTTGCAGGGATTGCACAATGGGCCTAGCAAAGCTGAGAAACTGCAAGCGCAAAGATTGCTTTTGTCGCTCTGTCTCTGGGGTCATTGGCACCAGGGGCACCTGACAGTGTTGCAGCACCACCAAGACTGACTGCACCGGCAGCCGCCACTCTGGCAACAGTTGGTGTCCATGCGCCAAAATAAAGCCACTGGGACGGTGAACGGAGTACTGAAGCCCCATGAGAAATTGAGTGCGTTCTTTTCAGCATAGGGGGTAGCGCTTAATTCTGGGCATATTCTGGGCATATTCTGGGGTAAACTGCCCGATGTGGCGCTTAGGCGGAGGATAAACAAAGTACAGGAAACGCCCGATGGGATACCAGGGGTCACTGTATAGCCGAAATTTTGGAAGCCCGCGCTAAGAATTGCAAAGGCAAATTTGATATTTATCGAATTGTAGAGGTGCTTTGGGTCATTGCCTGGAATAATCCGCCTGTCTCGGCAAAAGTGGACGAAGTTTTCGGATATTCAGAAGTTCTCAATTATCAAGGTGGAAATGTGATGGAATTAGAAAACATTATTCCCAAGCACTGGGAAAGCAAGGGTGGGCTTGAAGCCTTTCGGAACCATGTGATGAGTCAACTGAATCTAGTGTGAATGCTGTTAACTGACACTAGCAATAATCTGTCCAATATCTTTAGGAGTTGCACCTGTTGCCAAAATTGCTCGAATTAATAATTCGATTGAGACTGAAGTGTCACCATTTTCAGCCTTAGCAATCCGAGGTTGACTGGAGCCAATTTTAGAAGCGAGTTCAACTTGAGTCATTATTTTTTGCCGACGATCCTTCAAGCCACGGCTAAGAGCTAGCTTGATTTCAACAAAGATGGTTTCTTCCGGTGCTAACTCTAAAAAGTCTGAGACTGTTCCAATTTTCCAGCCTTTAGATTCCAAACGTTCTTTCTTAGCTTGTTCCATCGCCTTACTCCTGTTGGTCAGTATCGTATTTTCTCAAACGCTTTTTGCAAATCTCAATTACGTTTCTGGGTGTTGATCTCGTTGTTTTGTTAAAAACCTCGACAATCAAGATTGCATCGTCATCAATCCGATAAATGATCCTCCAATTTTTATCCGTATCTCGAATACGTAGCTCATGACCAGGGTTATTTCATTCTAGACAGGTAGGCTAAGATTCTTGTATAGTAGGGCATT